>NZ_BAAACG010000004.1:0-29243 GCF_039521385.1 Clostridium oceanicum
GGGGTTCGAGTCCCTGAAGGTCCACCATTTGGGGGTATAGCTCAGTTGGGAGAGCACCTGCCTTGCAAGCAGGGGGTCAGGAGTTCGAATCTCCTTATCTCCACCATAGATTTAAAGCTTACAGATTTTCTGTGAGCTTTTTTTATTTTATTTTTAATATGTTATTATTATAATGTAGTAGTTAGTTAAAGTATAAATCTTTTCTAAGTACTATATTTTTATTTTAATTATTAATCTTTTTATAATAAAATAAGCTAATTTTGCAAACATAATATATATATATTACAATATCAAGAAGGATACATAAATGAAAGAGAGAATATATATGAGTATAAACAGAATAAAACAGTTTTATCTTTTTGCTACAGATAAAGTTAAAAAAGAGGATATAGATTTTACTAAAAAGTACTTAGATAAAAATGAAATAAATATTTTTAATAGTTTATCTAATGCTGATAAAAAACATTCTATTAGAGTAGCCTATGATGTATTTAAAATCTGTAGAAAAGAAAATAAAGATTTAGATATTACACATAGATTAGTAAAAGTAGCATTACTTCATGATGTAGGTAAAGGTTTGTGTAAATTAAATATAATTGATAGATCACTATTAGTTATACTAGATAGCTTATCTAATGGAAAGATTAAAAAATTTTCAAATATAAAAAAGATAGATATATATTATAATCATGCTGAAAAAGCCTATAATATTTTGAAAAATAACGGATATGATGATAATTTTTTAAATCTTATAAAAAATCACCATAGTAGAAATATAAATATAGATGATGAACTAAGAATATTAATGTTTTGTGATGACAAAAATTAATAACAAAGGAGGATGTAATTTTGAAAGCGAAAGAAAGAAGAAATAACATAAAAAATTTGCTTATAAATAGTTCCAATCCAATTAAAGGTCAAGAATTAGCAGAAAAACTAGGTGTTACTAGACAAGTAATTGTAAAAGATATAGCTCTTCTTAGAGCAGAAGGTAAAAAGATAATTGCTACTCCTGAAGGATATTTAGTAACTAAAAATCAAGAAAATTTAATTACTAAAATAATAGCTGTATCTCATAATGTAGAAGATATACAAGATGAATTAGAAACAGTTATAAAATTTGGAGGAATAGTAAAAGATGTTGTAGTTGAACATTCAGTATATGGTGAAATTAAAGCAATGATTATGATAAAATCATTATATGATGTTCATAATTTTATGAAAAAAATAAATAAAGGAAAAGGAGAACCTCTTTTAGTACTTACAGGAGGTATACATTTACATACTATATGTGCTGATAATGATGAAATTATGGATAACATATTATCAGAACTTAAAAATAAAAAATATTTAATATATTAGATAAAGGATAGATTATGAGAGATATTGTATTATTAAAATGTTCAGATTATAATGTTTTAAAAATAGAAAATAAAATAAGAGAAGGATTTGAATTACTCGGAGGAGAGGAGTTTTTAAAAAAACTTATACCATATAATAGTAAAGTTTTATTAAAACCTAATATGCTTTCTGTAGAAAAAGCAGGTTCTCCAGTTATAACTCACTATGCTTTTTTTGAAGCTGTTATAAGAGTGCTTAAAGATTATTCAAAGGATATAACCTTTGGAGATTCACCAGGTTTTGGAGATTCTAAAAAGGTTGCTGAAAATGCTGGACTTTTAAAAGTAGCTAATAAGTATGATGTAAAATTTGATAATTTTACAAAATCAGTTCATGTTAAAAGTGATGAATCTATACTTTGTAGATCATGGACTTTAGCTAAAGCTGCCTATGAAAGTGATGTACTAATAACTTTACCTAAATTAAAAACTCATGCTATGGCATATTATACAGGTGCTATTAAAAATCAATTTGGATGTGTTCCAGGAACTTTAAAAGCACAGTGGCATACCAGAATGCCTAATGCTAATAATTTTTGTAAAATGCTTTTAGATTTAAATAAGATATTACATACTGATTTTGCTATTTTAGATGGAATAGTAGCTATGGAAGGCAATGGACCTAAAAGTGGTACTCCTTATAATTTAAACTCTATAATTATGGGAGAGAGTTTAACTGCTGTAGATTCAACTGCAGTTAAGCTTATAGGGTATGACGATCCTCTTGAAATACCATTTCTAAAAGAGGCTTATGAAAATAAATGGGATGATGTATTAGAAAAAGACATAAATGTGTTAGGCGAAAAAATAGAAAATATGGCTGTAAAAGATTTTGAGAAATGTAGAAAAGGAGGAAGTTTTTATTTTATAAACCCTACAGTTACAAATTTTCTAAGAGATATTATAGCACCAGATCCTGTTGTTATAAAGGATAAGTGTATAGGCTGTGAAAGATGTTTAAATGTATGTCCTGAAAAGCCTAAAGTTATAAAGATGGTAAAATATAAAGATAAGTATATACCTAAATGGGATATGAAAAATTGTATAAGATGTTTTTGTTGTCAGGAGTTATGTCCTAAAGGTGCTATAGAAACAAAGTATTCTGTTTTAGGCCGTATTTTAAATAAAAATAGGAGGTAGTATAGTGAAAAAGAAAAATCTATTAGGATTTATTATAATATTTGCAATAATTATTTTAGCTTTTTTAAGTGGAATAGTAGATTTTATAGTAAATATAAAATGGTTTAAAGAAGTAGGATATTTAAGTGTATATTTTACTAAGATAAAAGCTATTTTAATTATGATAATTCCTATATTCATAATAAGTTTTATATCTATTTGGCTTTATTATAGAAGCTTAAAAAATAATATAAAGAAAAATAATTTAATAAATATAGAGGAAAGTAAAAGAAAGATTGGTAAAAGAATTTTTTATATAATGGATGTTATAATATCTTTCTTTATATCTTATACTTTTGCTTCAACCTATTGGTATAGGATACTTCAGTTTACAAATTCTGTTGATTTTAATATAAAAGATCCTACATTTTCAAAGGATGTATCTTTTTATGTTTTTAAATTACCGCTTATAGAATCAACTTATAGAGTTATAATGCTTTTACTTGGATTTTTGGTTATTATAACTTTTGTATTTTATTTCTTAGTAAATTTAAAGGATAAAATAGAATATGGTAAAGATTTTAAAGAAAATATAAGGGAGATAAAATTTACAGATAACAATATAAAGAAATTTGCAGGAAAACAATTAGCTGTATTGTCTTTTTTAATAATGATTTTTATTGCTATAGGATATTTAATTAAAAGTTGGAATTTAGTGTATAGCCCTAATGGAGTTGTTTTTGGAGCTAGTTATACAGATATACATGTTAGTTTAATATTTTATAGAATTATAAGTGTAGCGGCTGCAATATCTTCAGTTGTTATATTTTTAAGTGTTTTAAAAGAAAAATTTAAACCTATAATAATTTCTGTAATTGCTATTATAGCTTTAATAATTATAAATGGTGTTTCAGCTGGGATAGTTCAAAACTTTGTAGTAAAGTCTAATGAAAAAACACTAGAGCAACCTTATATAAAAAATAATATAGATTTAACTAGAAAAGCTTTTGATATTGATAAAACAGAAACTGTTCCTTTTGAAGTTAAAAATGATTTAACTAAAAAGGATATAAGAGATAATAAGGAAAGTATAGACAATATAATTATTAATTCTTTTAAACCTACATTAGAATTTTACAATCAAGTTCAGATTATAAGATATTATTACAATTTCCATGATGCAGACATAGATAGATATAATATAAAAGATAAATATAATCAAGTTTTTGTAGCTGCTAGAGAAATAGATACAGAAGCTTTAAATCCTAATACTTGGCAAAATAGACATCTTATTTATACTCATGGTTATGGTGCAGTTATGAATAAAGTTAATTCTGTAACTAGTGAAGGTCAACCAGATTTTGTTATAAAGGATATACCACCTAATAATAAAACTAAGATTCCATTTACTGATCCTAGAATATACTTTGGAGAAAAAACAAATGATTATGCTGTAGTAAATACTAAAATAAGCGAGTTTGACTATCCAAAAGGAGATTCTAATAAAACAAATAAATATGCTGGTGATGCAGGAATAAATATGACCTTTGGAAATAAACTTTTATTTGCTATAAATAAAAAAGAAATAAATTTTATACTATCTAAAGATATAAAAAGTGATAGTAAAATATTAATAAATAGAAATATAGTAGAAAGAGCCAAAAAAATAGCACCATTTTTAAAATATGATGGTGACCCTTATATGGTTATAAATAAAGGAAAAATTTATTGGATATTAGATGGATATACAAATACAGATAGATATCCTTATTCAGAGCCTTATGACAATATAAACTATATAAGAAATTCTGCTAAAGTTGTAATTGATTCTACTAATGGTAAAACAGATTTTTATATGATGAATAACAATGATCCTATAATAAAAAGTTATAATAAAATTTTTGATGGATTATTTAAAAATATAAATGAAATGCCTAAAGAATTAAGAGAGCATATAAAATATCCTAAAGATTTATTTAATATACAAAGTAAAGTTTTAGGTAAATATCATGTTAAAGATCCAGGAGTATTTTATAATGGTGAAGATCTATGGGAAGTTTCAAGAAATAAAAAGAAAGTAGAAGGAGAAAAAGATGAAAGTGATGCTCCTTATATGATAACTAAACTTCCAGGTCAAGAAAAAGAAGAGATGATACTTTTAAATTACTTTAATGTAATGAAAAAAGATAACATGATAGCTTTATTTGCAACTAGAATGGATGGAGATAACTATGGTAAAAAAATAGTTTATAAATTACCAGCAGATAAAACTATATATAGTCCTTATTTATTTAAACAAAAAATAAATCAAGATACTACTATATCTAAAGAGTTATCTTTATGGAATAAGGAAGGATCTCAAGTTCAGTATGGAGATACTGTAATACTTCCTATAAAAAATTCTCTATTATATATTGAGCCTTTATATTTAAGAGCTAGTGGTAAAAATAGTATTCCTGAGATGAAAAGAATTATAATGTCCTATGGAGATAAGCTAATATTAGCCAATACTATAGAAGAAGGTATTCAAAATATATTTGATTATAAAGATAAAAAAGATACTGTAATTAGTAAAGATGATAAAAAAGATACATCACCTAAAACTGCTGATATAAGTAAAGCTAAGGATTATTATAATAAAGCAGTGGAAGCTCAGAAAAAAGGTGATTGGACTGAATATGGTAAAAATATAAATGAACTTGGAAAATTATTAAATGATTTAAAATAAATTAAAAATAAAATGCACTTTTTAATAAGTGCATTTTTTATGTTTAAACATACTATAATATGGAAATAATATGGATAGTAAGTATTTATTGATGGGGTGATAAAATGAAAAAAAAGACAATATTTGTTACTATCATATTAATTTTTGTATTTATTTTTACTCCTATATTTATTAATAAAAATAGGGTAAATAAAGTTGAAAATAAAGAAAATGTTAAAAAAACTAAGAATGAATCTATTAAAAGTGATACTAAAAATAAAGGTAAAAGTAATACAAAAAATGATATGGCAGTATTTTCTTCAAACACTTGTTTTAAGAAAACATATTATATAGACAAAAGTAATGTAAATGTATATGAAAAACCTGATAAAGAAAGTAAAGTAGAATATAGTTTACCTAAAAATAGCGTAATAGTTGCTTATAGAGAAAAAAATGGATATTTATACTGTGAAGAAAGTACTATAGGAAGAAAAGGATGGATTAAAAAAAACAAAGATAATTTAAAAGGATTTTTATATAAAAATACAGAATATAAAGTAGATGTAGATTTAATAAAACAAAAAATTTTAGTGTATAAAAAAGATAAAAAAATAAGAGATATAAAATGTTCTACAGGAATTTTAGGAGATTCAGATACAGAGACTCCCCTAGGAATGTTTTATATTACTAATAGAGGTAAATATTTTTATAGTAATAAATATAATCAAGGTGGAAGATATTATATTAAATTTTTTGCTAACTATTTAATACATTCTATACCTGTAGATAAAAGTGGTAATATAATAGAAGAAGAAAAAAATAAATTAGGATTTCCAGCATCTCATGGATGTATTAGAGTATCTGTAGAAGATGCAAAATGGTTATATAACAAGATACCAAATAAATCATTAATATTTATACATTATTAAATAAAGTTTTGAAAGGCTGATATTCATGGATTATGATGTAATAATATTAGGCGGAGGAATGGTAGGTTGTGCTACAGCCTACGAATTATCTAAATATAGTTTAAATATAGCTTTGATTGAAAAAGATTATGATGTAGCAGATGATGTTGCTTTTATAAACTCTTCTATAGTATATGATGGAGTAGAGTGCAAAGATGATTTAGCAGCTAAATTAGAAAACGAAGGCAATAAAATGATGTCAAATATATGTGAAAAATTCCATATACCTTTTAAGAAAACAGGATCTTTAATTATTGCTAAAACAGATGAAGAAGTATTAGAAATAGAAAGTATGTATGAAAAAGCTAAAAAAAGAGGAATAAATAATATAGAATTATTAGATAAAAATGAAATATATAAAGTAGAACCTAATTTAAATATAGATGTAAAAAAAGCTATATATTCTAAAAATACTGCATCTATTGCACCTTTTGATTTAGCAATAGCTTATGCTGAAATTGCTTTTGATAATGGAGTTAATTTTAAACTAGAAGAAGTAGTATTAGATATACAAAAATTATCTAAAGGATATAGAGTAATTACAAATAAAAATAAATTTACATGTAACATAGTTTTAAATACTACTCCTGATGGAGGAACTAATGCTAATAAAGATAGTATAGATAGCAGAAAGGGAAGTAATATAAATTATTTTCTTTTAGAAGATGAGTCTATGAATAAATGTAATAATATAATACAAAAATTTAACTATAATGATGCTATAAAAAGAATTCTAAAGGTACCAACTGTTGAAGGAAATACTGTACTTGCAGTAGATTCTTATAAAAATATAGGATATAGTGATACTTTAAAATACTCTAGTTTATTATTTAATAATATAAAAGAAGTAGATATAAATACTTTTTATAATTTTCCTTATTATGACGATTTAGTTGTAATTGACGATAGTTTAATAGATAGAGGCTATGTAAATGTAGTTATAAATCATTATGGACAAGTCTCTATGACTCCCTATGTTTCACAAATGATTTGCGAAACAGTAGTTAATAATATTAATTGTGTTTTAAAGAAAAATTTTATAGATAAAAGAAGAGAGTATTATAAAATAAGAGAACTTCCCCAGGATGAAGTTAAAAAAATTATAGATATGGACAAAAGATATGGAAAAATAGTTTGTATGTGTAATAAAATAACGGAAGGGGAAATAGTTGATTCTATAAGAAGACCTTTAGGTGCAAGAACTATAGAAGGAATTAAAAGAAGAACAGGAGCTGCTTTTGGAAGATGCAAAGGAGGATACTGTTTAAATAAATTAGCCTATATATTAGCAAGGGAAACAGATAAATTAATGACAGACATAGTAAAAGATTCTAAAAAGTCAAATGTTATGCCATGTAGAATTAAAGAGTTTGATACTATGTAGGAGGATTAAAAAATTGATTAAAGAATTTATATGTGATAGGTGTAATAAAAGGTGTATAATAACTTTAGAGGATAAAAAATATGATAAAATTAAAGGAAATCAGTGTAACATAGGTATAGATTCTGCAAAATCATACAATAATAATAGTAATAAAGGTATATTTACAAGCCTTGTAAGAGTTAAAGGTGGAAAATATAATGTAGTACCAGTAAAAAGCAATAAACCTATGGAAAAAAGATTATGGATAGATTGTTCTAAAGCCTTAAGTAGAGTATATGTAGGAGTACCTATTAAAATTGGCGATGTAATATGTAAAAATATATTAAATACAGGAATAGATATAATATGTACTAAAAACATAAATAAAAGTTAATAATAATAACAATATATAAAAATAGTATTGACATATTCATTTACTATTTGTATAATTTTAGTGAATTTTATAAATTTAATATAGGTTAAAAACTGTTGATGAGGAATAGTAGCTATATATATTTAAAAGAGAGTTAGCGGTTGGTGTAAGCTAATAGGTATATGTTGTGAATCCACCTCGGAGGGATTACGATGAGTAATACGGTTATTCCGTTAAAATAAAGAGTGGATTATTATATAATAATCAACTAGGGTGGTAACGCGGAGTCTTTCGTCCCTTTAGGGAGAGAGGGCTCTTTTTTTATATAAAATAATGAGAGGAGGAAGTTTATCGATATATTTATCGGTAAATGAAAAAAGATGTTAGATTTAAAAAGGATTAGAAATAACAAAGAAGAAATCAAAGAAATACTAAACAATAGAGGGGAAAAGTTTGACGTATCTGTAATAGATGAGGTTATATCTTTAGACGAGAAAAGAAGAAATATTTTAGTAGAGGTTGAGGCTTTAAAAGGAAGAAGAAATAAAGTTTCATCAGAAATACCTAAATTAAAAAAACAAGGTGAAGATATAGAACCAATAAAAGCTGAAATGAAAAAACTTTCAGAAGAAATAAAAGGATTTGATTTAAATCTATCTGAAATAAGTGAGAAAATAGAATACATAATGCTTAGAATACCTAATATACCAAATCCACAAGTACCAGATGGAGAAACAGATGAAGACAATGTTGAAATTAGACATTGGGCTGATAAAACAAAGTTTGATTTTGATGCTAAAGCTCATTGGGATATAGGAACAGATTTAGGTATACTTGATTTTGAAAGAGCAGGTAAAGTTACAGGATCTAGATTTACTTTTTATAAAGGATTAGGAGCAAGATTAGAAAGAGCTGTAATAAGCTATTTTTTAGATACTCATACAGAAAAACATGGGTATACAGAAATACTACCTCCTTACATGGTAAATAGAACTAGTATGATAGGTACAGGTCAATTACCTAAATTTGAAGAAGATGCTTTTAAAGTATCAAATAATGATTACTTTTTAATTCCTACAGCAGAAGTTCCAGTAACTAATTTTTATAGAAACGAAATATTAAAAGCTGAAGATTTACCTATAAAATATGCAGCATATAGTGCATGTTTTAGATCAGAAGCTGGATCTGCAGGAAGAGATACAAGAGGTCTTGTAAGACAACATCAATTTAATAAAGTAGAACTTGTTAAGTTTACAAAACCAGAAGATTCTTATGATGAATTAGAAAAATTAACTAATGATGCAGAAAACGTGTTAAAAGGATTAGGACTTCCATATAGAGTTGTTAGAATATGTAAAGGTGATTTAGGTTTTACTGCAGCTTTAAAATATGATATAGAAGTGTGGATGCCAAGTTATGATAGATATGTTGAAATATCAAGCTGTAGTAACTTTGAAGATTTCCAAGCAAGAAGAGCTAATATAAGATATAAAGAAGATGCTAAGTCTAAGCCTCAATATATCCATACATTAAATGGTTCAGGAGTAGCTATAGGAAGAACTGTAGCAGCTATACTTGAAAATTATCAAAATGCTGATGGTTCTGTTACAATACCAGAAGCTTTAAAACCATATATGGGTGGAAAAGAAGCAATAAAATAATAGAAAATAAAGAACCAATGTGAAATTCATTGGTTCTATTTTTTTATATTTAATTAACTTAATTATGGTAAGTTACTATTAATATAGTTTTTTAGAAATATATATTAGTATAGTATAATTTTATACAGTAAATATTGACATATATAAATATAATTGATATAATATTACTCGTGTTAAGATATAAATTAAATATGTGGAGAGATGGTCGAGTTGGTTTAAGGCACCGGTCTTGAAAACCGGCGTACGGGGAACCGTACCTAGGGTTCGAATCCCTATCTCTCCGCCATTTATATATAATATAAAAAAGGGCATGGAGAAGTACTCAAGTGGCTAAAGAGGCGCCCCTGCTAAGGGTGTAGGTCGGGTAACCGGCGCGCGGGTTCAAATCCCGCCTTCTCCGCCAAAGCATCTAACAAAGTTAGGTGTTTTTTTAATATATAAATTATAGTTTTTTAGTTAATTTATAGCTCTATATTATAAAAAATATTTTTAATAAAAAAAGTGTTGACATATATAAATACCGCTGTTATAATATTATATGTGTTCAGCAATAAAACTTAAAAAATATGTGGAGAGATGGTCGAGTTGGTTTAAGGCACCGGTCTTGAAAACCGGCGTACGGGGAACCGTACCTAGGGTTCGAATCCCTATCTCTCCGCCATTTTTATATATATAAATAATTTAAAAAAGGCATGGAGAAGTACTCAAGTGGCTAAAGAGGCGCCCCTGCTAAGGGTGTAGGTCGGGTAACCGGCGCGCGGGTTCAAATCCCGCCTTCTCCGCCAAAGCATCTAACAAAGTTAGATGCTTTTTTTATATATAAATATATATTACAAATAAGATTTATAGAGGAAAAGGACCGGAAGAAGATATTTTTTAAACCTTATGATTTTAAAAGCAGAAATTAATATAAGATTTTAATTTTAATAAACCTAATAAAAATAGTGAACTTTCTTTTATAAAGGTATCTAAACTTTACATATATTAAAAACTTAAGGTGAACGTACAAATCCTCCTTATAGTTATATAATAGTATGTTTGAAAAAATTTCCTTTTAAATATATAATGTTATTATAACCACGTTAAGAAGGTTTGATATCATGTTAAAAGGTAAAAATATACTCTTAAAGTCTATGGAAAAAAAAGATATAAATACTATTTATGAATTTTTATCAGATCAGGAATTAAGAAAATATGATTGTAATTTTATAATAATACCTAGTAAAGAATGGTTTATAGAAAACTGGAATAATTTATTAAGTTTAAATAAAAGATATTTGACTATATTAAATAAAAAAAATTCTATAGTAGGATATATAACTTATGAACAAGTTGAAAGTTGTTGTGATGTATATGACATTGGAATAACTATAGGAAGAGAATTTTGGAATAAAGGATATGGTAAAGAGTCTATAAATACATTATTAGAATTTTTATTTATGAATAGAGGAGCTGAAAGAGTAGAGCTTGAAGTAAGTGATTTTAATTTTAGAGCTATTAATTGCTATAAAGAATGTGGATTTATAAAAGAAGGAGAAAAAAGACATAGAATTTTTAATCATGGTAAATATAGCAATTTAGTTATAATGGGTATTATAAGAAAAGAGTACATGGAAAAAATAAATGAAATAGAAATTGATTTATAGTGGTATTTATGTTAAAATAATAATGTTAAAAGCTTATGCATCGGTAGCTCAGTTGGATAGAGTAGCTGGCTACGAACCAGTTTGCCGGGGGTTCGAATCCTCTCCGATGCACCAAAAACCGTTTGAATCTTAAGATTCTAACGGTTTTATTTTTTATTAATATTATTTTTATAAAAAAAGAGAGGTTAAATTACCTCTAATTTTATTTGTTATTTTATTTTAAAACCAATAGATTCTCCCATAAAAACTTGAGTCTCATGTCCTGATTCACTTTGTTTTATTATATCTTTATCTATTTTTATTTTTTCTTTTTCAAAAAATAGTATTACAGTAGAGCCACCAAATTTAAAGTAGCCTTTTTCTTCTCCTTTTGATACTTTTTCATTTGGAGTATAAGTTTGTATTATAGATCCTACACAAGTAGCACCAACTTCCATAAAAAGTATGTTTCCAAAGTTTTCAGAGTGAAATATAGAATATTCTCTTTTATTTTTACAAAATAATTGAGGTACTTTTACTAATGCTAGAGGATTTACAGAATAATAATCACCTTTAATTTTTTTAGTATTACTACATATACCATGGTCTATAAAATGAAATCTATGATAATCTGTAGGACAAAGTCTTAATATTAAACAAGTTCCATTAGAATACTTGTCTGCAAGTTTATTGTCTTTAATTAATTCATAAAAGCTATAATTTATTCCCTTTATATTTGAAACTTTATTTAAATTTATATTTTCATAAGCTAAAAGTTTACCATCGCCAGGAGATATCAATATATTTTTATCTTTAGTCATAGGTCTTGAATCTTTTTTTAATTTTCTAGTAAAAAAGTCGTTAAAATTATTAAAGTCATTTAATGATGAACTACATATTTTCATATCTATATTAAAATCTTTTATAAAGCTGTTTATTTTTTTCTTACTAATTTTTGAATCACAGTATTTTCCGTAAATACTTGAGAATAATTTTTTCTTTATAAATAATTCTAATAAGTTCATACCTATAGGAGAAGAGTATATCCAATTTAAATATTTTTCTCCAGCAACTTTTTCTATTTCATATTTTTTAGATTTTCTATTATAATATTTTATCATTAAAAAACCTCTTTCTGTAAAAGATAAGCTAAGCTAATTATTATTTAATTGTTTTAAAATGTCAACACACAATATTATACAGAATATTTAGTTTAATTATACTGATTGTTATAATATTCTATTGTTTTATGTAATTAAAATAGTATAATTATAATGAATAGATTTCATTGATTTATTTTGATAAAAGTATGGAGTGATATAATGAACAAGACTAAAAAGGCAATATTTCATTCTGCCATAAAAATATTTTCTAAAAGTGGATATAATGGCGCTACTATGGATGATATAGCTTTTAATGCCGGTGTAGCTAAAGGAACGTTATACTATCATTTTAGAAGCAAAGAAGAAATATTTAAATACATAATAAAAGAAGGAACAAGTATTATAATAGAAAGAATGGAGTGTATAGCTAAAAATGAACATGATGCCTTATCAAAACTTAAAGCTCTATGTAAAATTCAGCTTAGTTTAGTTTATGAAAATAGAGATTTTTTTAAGGTCATAATGAGTCAATTATGGGGGCAAGAGCTAAGACAGTTAGAGCTTAGACACACTATAAAAGGATATATAAACTATATAGAAAAATATCTTCGTCAAGCTATAGATGAAGGTAGTATAAAAAATGGAGAAGTATCTTTTATGGCTTATACTATATTTGGAACTATATGTTCAGCTACTGTATATGAGCTTATTAACGAAGATGATAGAGATATTCACGAAGTAAATGATAACTTAGTAGGATACATATTAAGTGGTATAAAAAAATAAGTACTAATATTAATCAGCAGATTATGTTGATTAATATTAGTACTTTTATAATTTAGTAGATTTTATGGTTGATATAATAAGAAGAAATCCTATTATAAAGCTTACAGTATATCCTATTAAACTTATTGTTGGTATATTATATATTTTAGGTCCAACATTTATATTTAATATTAAAGAAGAACCTATTATTAAAGAGCATATAATGAGACATCCAATTATTCTATTTATCATTTGATTTAAATTATTTAAAATATTATCTGAATCTTTTATACAAAATTGAATTTTACTTTTACCTTTTAAAACATTGTTTATTAATTTTAATTTTTTATTAGGAATTTTTTTATAGTCTTTTATCATTCTATAACAATCTATATATATTTTTTTAAAATCTATATTATTAAATATATCAAATTCATTGTTAGATTTAACATACAAAATTGCTAAGTCTAACATTTTAATATTAGGAGATATTTTTTCTACAACACCTTCTAATATAATTAATGTTCTTATAAGTAAAGTTAAATCTTTAGGAAGTTGAATATTATTTTTATTTGCACAATTAAAAACTTCTTGAAACATTGATGAAATTTTTATATTCTTTAATGGAGTAGAAAAATAAATTTCAAATAAGTAATCTATATCTTCTGAAAGTTCCTCTTTATCTATAATACCCTTTTGTATTCCTATGCACATAAGGATTGATACTAATTTATCTGTATCTTTATAAGCTAAAGCTATTACTGATTCTTTTAAATAATTTCTTAAAGTTTTAGATAGATTGCCCATTATACCAAAATCTATAAAGCAAATCTTATTTTTGTAGATTAATAAATTTCCAGGATGAGGATCACCATGGAAAAAACCATCCTCAAATATTTGTTTTAATAAAGATAAAATTAAATGTTTAGATAAAGTATCTCTATCATAGTTATATTTTTTTAGTAATGGAAGGTTAGTTATTTTAAATCCATTTATTTTTTCCATAGTTATAACTTTTTTACTACATAAATTTTTAACTATTTTAGGTGCATATATGTATTGGTTTTGATTATTTAAACTTTTAAATTTTTCTATATTTTTTACTTCGTTATTAAAGTCTAATTCTAATTTAGTAGAATCTAATACTTCATCTAGAGCCTCTTTTCCATTTATTATGCTATCAAAAATTTTTATTTTTTTTAAAGAAATTATTTTTTTTAGTATTAAAAGATCGATATTCATTTTTTCTATTATATCTGGTCTTTGAATTTTTACCATAACATCCATATTATTTGGCAATTTAGCAGCGTATACTTGAGCTATAGATGCAGATGCTATAGGATTTTTATTAAACTCTATAAAAACATCCTCAATATTTTTATTAAATTCCTCAATAAAAATATTATTTACACTTTTAAAACTTTCATAAGTCACGTTATCTTGTAATTTTGTAAGTTCATTTATATAATTTTTAGGAAATATATCTGGTCTAGTACTTAATATTTGTCCTATTTTTATAAAGGTTGGACCTAATTTTTCAAAAGCTTTCCTTAAATTTTCAGGAGATTTTTTTTTATTATTAAATTTAGAATCTACCATATAACCAAACCCATAATAAATTAAAGTTTTAAGTATTTCCTTAAATCTTTTTACGTAAGGCCTATTCATTTTTACCTCTCTTTTAATACTTATTTTAATAATATGTATTTATATATCTTTTAGATTATATTAATTAAAATTTCTAAATATGTATATATTATACTTTTATAAATATTGACATAAATATTAAATTATAATAAACTATTTAAAGTAGGATTAATTTTATTTATGCGCTCGTAGCTCAGAAGGATAGAGCAGCGGTTTCCTAAACCGCGTGCCGGGGGTTCGATTCCTCTCGTGCGCACCAAATAAATGCCATGTAACATTTTAGTTGCATGGTTTTATTTTAGTAAATTAAAGATAGATGATTTTATTTACCTTATATTTTTAAATATTATATAGAAATAAATAAGATTAAGAGGTACAGTATGGATAAAAGTTTTATTTTAGATGCCTTAGATGAAGCAAAAAAGGCTTTAGAAATGAATGAAGTTCCAGTAGGAGCTGTTATAGTTAAAGAAAATAAAATTATAGCTAGAGCCTTTAATTTAAAAGAGACTTTAAATGATCCTACAGCTCATGCAGAAATTTTAGCTATAAAAAAAGCTTGTGATAAATTAAAAAATTGGAGACTTACAGGTTGCAGTATGTATGTTACCTTAGAACCTTGTCCTATGTGTGCAAGTGCAATAGTTCAATCAAGAATAAGTAATTTATATATAGGAACATTTGATTCTTCTTCAGGGGCTTGTGGTACAGTTGTTGATTTAGTTAATAATAGATATTTAAATACTTATTTAAATGTAAATTGGTTGTATGATGATGGATGTAGTGATATTTTAAAGAATTTTTTTAAAAATATTAGATATAAGAATATATAAGTATATTTATAAAAAATTAATATAAACTATATATGGAGAAATGTCTGAGTGGTTTAAAGTGCTTGACTCGAAATCAAGTGTAGGATTACTAGTTCTACCGAGGGTTCGAATCCCTCTTTCTCTTCCATTTTTTTATGAATTTTATGTAAATATAAGTAATATTATCAATAATATGTTTCTATATCTATTAAAATATATTTATAATGCTATTGAAGTTGTTTTAAATTCATAGTATAATGTTTAATGTTAACATAAAAAATAAAATAATTTATTATTTGTTTGTGTGAGGAGAGATGTCCGAGTGGTTTAAGGAGCACGCCTGGAAAGCGTGTATAGGGGAAACTCTATCGGGGGTTCGAATCCCCCTCTCTCCGCCAGTTAACCTTTCCGTGCTAGATGGGGAGTTAGCGGTGCCCTGTAACCTGCAATCCGCTACAGCAGGGTTGAATTCCTTGCCTAGGCTTTTAACTTGTGGGGTCTGGCCTGTAAAAGTGGTGTTGATAACTGGGTCCCACGCAACGAAAATTCATAAACTCCGTCAGATCCGGAAGGAAGCAGCGGTAAGTGAACACTTTCGTGTGACGTGGATCAACTTGGTTTGAGCTAACTATACAGGTAACGCTCATAAGTTAATTGACGAAGCAAGGTGCACGGTTTATAATTTAAGAAAATTTTAAAGGTACTTTAAATAAAGTACCTTTTATTTTTATAATTAAAAGCTACATAATGTTATAATTAATATATAGATTTAAGGCACATTCAAATAAATAACTAGTCAGTATACTAGTTTATTTTGTGAACTACATCTTCCTTGAAACCTACTAATAATGAAACTATTAGTAGAACCCAAGTTATTGTATTTCATAAAATATCCATAGCATCTTTGAATTAGTATTTATTTTCATATGCCTAATTAATTCTTTCAAGAAGGTGATAGAATTTGGCTTATACTGCTTTGTATAGAGAATGGAGACCAAAAAACTTTTATGATGTTGTAGGACAAAAGCATATAACTGTAACACTCAAAAATCAAGTTAGAGAAAATAGAATAGCTCATGCTTATTTATTTTGTGGAACAAGGGGAACTGGAAAAACATCTACAGCTAAAATATTAGCTAAAGCTGTAAATTGTTTAAATCCTAAAGATGGAGAACCTTGTAATGAATGTGATGTATGCAAAAAAATAAATAGTGGATTACTTATGGATGTAATAGAAATGGATGCTGCATCTAAAAGAAAGCTTGAAGATATAAAAGATATTATAGAAAATGTTAAGTATCCTCCTCAAGAAGGAAAATATAAAGTATACATAATGGATGAAGTTCATATGTTAACTCAAGAAGCAGTAAATGCTTTTTTAAAAACATTAGAAGAACCTCCAAGTAACGTTATATTTATATTAGCTACAACAGATCCTCAAAAATTACCTATTACAATACTATCAAGATGTCAAAGATTTGATTTTAGAAGGATAAAGCAAGAAGATATATCAAATAGACTAAGAGATATTGTTTCAAGTGAAGGTATTTTTGCTGATGATAAAAGCTTAAACTTGATATCTAGAATGTGCGATGGTGCCATGAGAGATGCCTTAAGTATATTAGATCAAGTTATAGCAACAGGTGAAGGTAAAGTAGAATATGATCAAGTTATAGATGTTTTAGGATTAGTTACTAATGATAACTTATTAAAACTTACAGATAGTATAATAGAACGTAATATAGAAGAATCTATGAAAATAATAGATGATGTAGTTTTAAATGGAAAAGATATTTATAATTTTATAAGAGATATGATAGGTCATATGAGAGACCTTATGATGGTTAAAGTAAGCAATAATCCAGAAGATATATTAGATATGTCTTCTGAAAATATAGAACTTGTTAAAGTTCAAGCTCAAAAGATTAGAATAGAAGAGATAATGAGAGATATAAGAATACTTCAAGAGGCAGAAAACCAATCTAAATGGGTTAAACAAAGTAGAATATATTTGGAACTTTCTGTTATAAAAATGTGTAAAATAGAGTATGACACATCAAAAGAAGTTATAGTATCTAGATTAAATAAATTAGAAGAAAGATTATCATCAGGAGATTTTGTTATAAATGCTTCTAAAGAAGATAAGGTAAAAAAAGTTCAAGGAATAAATAATACAAAATCAAATAATAGGAATATTATTTCAAAAGATAAAAAAGAAAAAAGAGAAGAAATTATTGAATACAATGAAAACTCTAATTTAACCTTAGATAAGATAAAAAAAGTATGGCACGATATATTAGAAGGATTTAAAGCTAGAAGACTTATGGTTTTATATGCAGCTTTAGTTACTGCTAAAATATATGAATGTAAAAATGGAGTTATAACTCTTATGTATACTAAGCAGTATGCTTTTAATAAACAAAGGCTTGAAAAGGTTGAAAACAGTAAAATTGTAGAAGAGATTTTTTCTAAGGTACTAAAAGAGAGAATAAGAATAAGATATATAGTAGAACAAGATTTTAATTCATCTAAAAGTAGTGAAGATATGTTAAAAGATACTTTTGGAAATGATATGATTGAAGTAATAGATGAAGAATAATATTATTTAAATAGCTTATAATTATGATATAATAAGAATCGAATTATAATTGAAATTAATTTTATAAGGAGGATATATTTATGGCAAAAGGTGGATTCCCAAACATGGGTGGAGGAAACATGAATAATCTAATAAAACAGGCTCAACAAATGCAAAAACAAATGCAAAAAATGCAACAAGATTTAGAATCAAAAGAATTTTCAGCTACTGTTGGTGGTGGAGCTGTTGTAGCAGTTGCTAATGGAAAAAAACAAATAATAGATATAAAAATAAAACCAGAAGTAGTAGATGAAGATGATATAGAAATGCTTCAAGATTTAATAATGAGTGCTTGTAACGAAGCTCTAAAAAAAGCTGAAAAAGATTCAGCAGATCAAATGCAAAAATTAACAGGTGGATTAAACTTACCAGGTGGAATGTTTTAATTAACTGCCTTATAAAAAACAGAGGTGAACAATTTGGAGTTTTATCCTGTAGCTATAGAAAAACTTATAGAAGAATTTGCTAAGCTTCCAGGTATAGGTTATAAAACAGCACAAAGACTTACTTTGCATGTATTAAATTTACCTCAAGATGAAGTAAAAGAATTTGCTCATGCTTTAGTAAAAGCTAGAGGCACTATAAAGTATTGTTCTGTTTGTGGAAATTTTACAGACACAGATCCTTGTGCTATATGTAATAATCCTAACAGAAATAAGAGTATAATATGTGTTGTTGAAGAGCCAAGAGATATTATATCTATGGAAAAGGTTAAAGAATTTAATGGTGTATATCATGTGCTTCATGGAACTATATCACCAATGGCTGGAAGAGGGCCTGAAGACATAAAACTTAGAGAACTTGTAAGAAGAATAAATGGAAGCGTAAAAGAAGTTATTGTAGCTACAAATCCTAATGTAGAAGGAGAAGCTACAGCTATGTATATATCTAAAATATTAAAACCTTTAGGAGTTAAGATTACAAGAATTGCCCATGGAATTCCTGTAGGTGGAGATTTAGAATATGCAGATGAAGTTACTTTAGCAAAAGCTTTAGAAGGAAGAATAGAAATATAAATTATTATTATATGAATATTAATCCCATTTCATGGATATTATTTTAATAACAGATGAAATGGGAGGTTTTTATATGAAAAAGTTGGATGCCATGGAAAAGCAAACCTTACTAAGGTCTATAAACGATGTGATAAATGAATTGAGCGATATAAGAGAAGTATTTGAAAATGCCAGTGATCCTAAGCTTATAGATTATGCTATATATATGGAAGAAGCTTTAAAATCTAAATATACCTATTTGTTATCAGAAGCTAAATCAAAAGGAATTAAAGTAGAAGTTACTGATAACGTAAGAAAAGTAGAAGTAAGCTAATTATTGAATATATAAATAAAAATACCGTAAAAGATACGGTATTTTTATTTATATAATAAAGTTTATATAAAATACACAGAAAATATACTTTTTTTTATTATAGTAGAATATATTTTATTATATAATAAGTTAAAATAATAAGTTAAAGGAGATGTAATTTTGACTTTACAATATGCAGGATATTTTTTATTGGCGATTTTCTTGTTGTTTATATTACTTAAGATTTTTGTATTTCCATTAAAAATAATATTTACTCTTTTAGTTAATGCCGTGTTAGGCGTTGTATTACTATATGTAGTTAATTTTGTTGGAGCATATTTTAATTTTTTTATAGGAATAAATATATGGACAGCCCTTATATCTGGTTTTTTTGGAATACCAGGAGTAATATTTTTGATTATATTTAAACTATTCTTGTGATAATATGTAAAGGTAAAATAAAGTTTTCAACAGTGAATAACTTTGCCTGTGGATAACTTCTGTGGATATGTGTATAATTAATAATATATATATATTATTTTTCACAAATTTAAGATATATAAATAGAAAATTTAGAAAGGAGGATTTTATTGAATAATATATTATTCGATAAATAAATCTTTTGAAAATAGATAAAAATATTATAAGTGCAAAATTTATAAAAAGACCAAATAGATTTGAAGCTTATGTTAATATAAAGGATGAATTAGAAAATGTTCATGTTCCTAATACAGGAAGATGTAAAGAAATATTAAGGCCTATGGCTAAGGTATTTCTTAGAGAAGAGAATGGACCTTTAAGAAAAACTAGATATGATTTAATAGCAGCTTACAAAGAAAATATGCTTATAAATATTGATTCACATATTCCAAATAAAGTTACAGAAGAAGCTTTATTAAATTCTAAAATAGATAAATTAGCAAAATACAATAAAATAAGTAGGGAAAAAACTTTTAGAAATAGTAGATTTGATTTTAAATTAGAAAATGATAAAAATGATTCTTATTATTTAGAAGTAAAAGGTGTAACTTTTGAAAAAGATGGAATAGCAATGTTTCCAGATGCACCAACAGAAAGAGGAAGAAAGCATTTAAAAGAGCTTATAGAAGCAAAAAAAGAAGGTCATGGAGCAGGAGTTTTATTTGTTATACAATTTGATGGACCATCTAAGTTTTCTCCTTATGATGATATGGATAAAAAGTTTGGAGATGAATTAAGAAAAGCTTATGAAAATGGAGTAGATATATTTGCATATGATTGTAATGTAGGAGAAGATTATATAGAACTAAAAAATAAAATTGAGATAGATTTATAATAACATAAGAATAGGAGGGTAGAGCTCTTAAATAGAGCTTATAATTATGAAATTTAAATATTGTCCTTTATGTGGAAAGAAATTAATACCAAAATATAGTTTTGACGAAGGTAATGTACCTTATTGTGACCATGATGATATTATGTATTTTGATACTCCTACTCCTTGTATTATAGTTGCAGTTATAAAAGAAGATAAAATATTACTACTTAAACAAAGTTACATATTTAAAAATTCTAAAGTTTTGTTATCTGGATATGTAACTCCAGGAGAAAGCGTTGAAAAGTCTGTACATAGAGAAGTTAAAGAAGAAGCGGGAATAGATATTTTAGATGTAGAATATTTAGGGAGTGAATATCTAGAAGAAAAAGATATAATAATGCTAACTTTTATGGCAAAATATAAAGATGGTATTCTTAATAAATCTTCAGAAGTTGAATGGATAGGCTGGATTCCTTTAAAGGATGCTATAGGAGAAATGGAAGAAGATGCAATTGGAAAAAGAGTAGTAAAAAAAGTTTTTAAAAGTATAAAAAAATAGAGGATTTTATACTAATATATAGAATAAATATATTACTTTTATATTAGGCTGTTTTTTCAAGGAGGAAAACATAAAATCATGAAAAATAAAATTTTGCAATCATCTAGACCTACACCAGAAGTAAGAGGGGTCTTAAGAAATAAGATTTTAGAAGTTCCATTAAGTATAAAAGAAGCTAGTGGTATAAGAATTTTTGGAAAGACTATAAAATCCTTAGTTTACAGCACAGATGTAGCAGTTATAAAAAATACTAATGCAGACGCTATAATGGCTGTGTATCCTTTTACGCCTCAACCAATAATTACTCAAGCTTTAGTTACAGCAGCAGATGTTCCAGTATTTTGTGGAGTAGGTGGTGGACTTACTTCCGGTAAAAGAGTTGTTAATTTAGCATTAGATGCTGAATTTAAAGGTGTTATGGCTGTAGTTTTAAATAGCCCAATAACAAATGAAGTAGTAAAACAATTAAAGGAAACTATAGATATACCTATAGTGGTAACAGTAGTATCTCAGCATGAAGACATAAGGGCTAGATTAGAATCAGGGGTTTCTATACTAAATGTATCTGGTGGTAAAAATACTTCAAATATAGTAAAGTCTATCAGAAAAGAATTTCCTAACATTCCTATAATTGCAACTGGTGGATTAGATGATGATACTATAATAAAAACCATAGAAGCTGGAGCAAATTGTATAACTTATACTCCTCCATCATCAGCATATGTATTTAAAGATGTTATGAAAAAATACAGATTTAATTATAGGAAAAACCATTTATAAATTTTAAGGCTTTAGACTTTAGTTTAAAGCTTTTTAATTTTTTATTTAACCTTTAGTAATATATTTGTCTCCAAAAGATATATCTTTGTGATAAAATAGTAAAAGACGGTTTTTTAAAAAAGCTGTCTTTTAAATTTAGATAGCTATGGAGGATACATATGAATGGAGCATTATGTTATTTCAGTGGCACAGGTAATACTAAATGGATTGCAAATAAGATAAGTGACTATTTTAAAGAAAATGATTACAATATAGATTTTTTTAATATAGAATATAAAGAAGATTTTGATTTAGAAAATATAAATAAATATGATTTTTTAATAATAGGTACCCCTGTGTATGCAGGTATGGAACCTAGAATTGTTAGTAACTTTTTAAAAAAATTACCTAAGGGTAATAATAAAAAATGTATAATTTATTCTACCCAAGGTAGTAATAAAGCTTCTGCTGCTGAAAATATATCAAGAATAATTAATAAAAAAGGTTATGATGTTTTTATACAAAGTAGCATAAAGATGACTAATAATTATTATTTTGCTATGGGAAAAAAACCTACAAATGAATATATTACTTCTACTTTAAAAGAAGCAGAAGTAAAATGTAAGAATATAGTTGATGGCTTTATAAAAGGAGAGAAGTTAATAGAAAATACTAATTCTTTTAAATTAGGTGTATCAAAAGTTTTATCTAAAGGTTTTATTAAAATATTACCTAAATTATCTAAAAATATGATATCAAAAAATGATTGTGATAAATGTGGTTTGTGTGTTAGAAACTGTCCAAGAGGAAATATAACTATGGAAAACGGAAGAGCGGTTTTTCATAGCAAGTGTATGCTCTGTTTAAGGTGTATATATTTGTGTCCTAAAAATGCCATAACTTATAAAAATAAAAAAATATATAAAATTCAAAAAAACATTATAAAAGCATTAGACATAAAGTAAGGAGATTTGTTATGAAATTAAAAATAACTAATTGTGATAAATGCATAAAATTTATTAACAAAAAATGCGACAAAAATATGGAAAATTGTATATGTAAAAAGTGTCCTAGGAACATAGAAAAATGTATATTAACAAAATATTGTAGTGAGACAGAGTCGATTTTAGATATATAATAGATAATTGATTAATATTTCCAAATATTGAAAAAAATAACTTACTGTGTTAATATAAATTTAGTTAAGTTGATACCAATATGACAACAACAGTTTATAAATTTATAGAACTTAATTTTTATAATTATATATGATTCGGGTTATAAATTGATTGTAATTATAAAAATAATTTCTTGTAAAACTTTTGCAAGTATATATTAACGGAGTTAGTTTAGGAAATAATATAACTTGTCTAGTTTAAAAGTTTTATTTGTATTTATAATCTGTTTTACAATTTATTATACTTTTGTTAAATTGAGCGGATTTTTATTAACTAAGTATAAAGGATATAAGCCTCCATGAATACTTTTGTATTTATTGAGGCTTATATTTTTGTTCGGTGAGATATATAATAAATATAATTGTATGTTTATTAATTATAAAGGAGAGATGATATGGATAGTTGGTTACAAAGAACAAGTCTTTTACTAGGAGAAGAATCAGTTTTAAAGCTTAAAAAAAGCAAAGTAGTAGTCCTTGGAGTTGGCGGAGTGGGAAGTTTTTCAACAGAAGCTTTAGCAAGAGCAGGAATTGGAAACATAACTATAGTAGATAAAGATACTGTTGATATAACTAATATAAATAGACAAATCCATGCTAATGTTAATTCTGTAGGTAAAGTAAAAGTTGAAATTATGAAAAAAAGAATATTAGATATAAATCCTAAGTGTAATGTAGTAGATTATAAGACTTTTATAGAAGAAAAAAATATAGAAGACATAATAGATAAGGATACAGATTATGTAATAGATGCTATAGATACAGTTTCTTCTAAAATATCTGTTATAACTTGGTGCAAAAGTAATGGGATAAATATAATAAGTAGTATGGGAACAGGAAATAAATTAGATCCTACTAAATTTAAAATTGAAGATATTTATAATACAAAAGTATGTCCTTTAGCTAAAGTTATGAGAAATGAATTAAGAAAAAGAAAGATTAAAAATTTAAAAGTATTGTATTCAGAAGAAAAACCTATAAAAAGAGAAGATAAAGTTTTAAATAGCAATAACAGACCAGTACCAGCAAGCATATCTTTTGTACCACCATGTGCAGGACTTATTATAGCAGGAGAGGTTATAAAAGATATTATAAAAACAAAATAAAATTTTGTTGTGGTATAATTTAAAGTGCAAAAACTTATAAATTTTTTACTTATTATTTTGGGAGCTGTTATTTATGAAAAAAAATTTAGGTGTTGATATAAATCTAGCTAATGGTAAATCAAGGGAATATATAATTAGAGACGAGTCTGGTATAAATATTGGGAGAATATTTATTTTAGAGATATTAGAAAAGTATAAATCTTGTAGTTTAAGATTAAATTTTTATAAATCCTATGATAACAGTGAAGAGTATTTAAAAAAAATATTAAAAGAATTTATTCAATTATTATTTAGAAAAAATATATGTAAAATAAATATAATAGCAAGCGAAAATATAAATTTTAAAGCATTTATAGATTTAGGTTTTGATTTAGAAGGCGTTATAACTAATAAAGAATGTAATGAATTTTTATTTGGATTAGACATAGATAGCTTTAGAAAAAAGAGTATACATAAAGATTTAACATTAAAAGGGAAAGATATTTTACTTAGAGTATTAAACCCTACTAATTGTGAAGAGTTATTAGATTATTATATAAGAAATAAAAGTCATTTAGAAAAATTTGAACCTACAAGAGAAAAGGAGTTTTATACTTTTGATTTTCAAAGAAAAGTACTTATAGATTCTTATAGTCAATATTTAAATGGGAAAAGTATAGAACTTGGTATATATAAAGAAGATAAATTTATAGGAAAAATTAAAGTTTCTAATATAGTAATGGGAGTATTTAAAAATGCAATAATAGGGTATTCTATAGATAAAGATTACCAAGGAAATGGTTATATGAAAGAAGCAGTAAAAATAGTTACAGAGTACTGTTTTAAAGAATTAGGACTTCATAGAGTAGAAGCTTCTACTTTAGTAGATAATGAAAAATCTAAGCACGTTCTTTTAAAATGCGGTTTTAAAGAGCTTGGAATAAATAAAGAATATTTATTTATTGATGGAAAGTGGAGAGATCATATAACTTTTTATACTGTTAATAATTGCTAGTAATATTAAATAAAAATATTATTGAAATATAAAAAATATTATGATAAAATAAAGGACATAATTTAATATTTAAATAGAAGGCAACGGCGTCTTCAAACTAGGAAATGTATTTCCCTGAGTTTGTTGACGTCTTTTTGTTTTATACAAAATTATAAGCTAGATATACTCATAGGGAAATGTATAAAAATAGGGAGGAGATATAAAATGAATTATTCTAGCGCAATAGACACAGTATGGGTATTGATAGCTACAGGATTAGTATTTTTTATGCAAGCAGGATTTGCAATGGTTGAGACAGGATTTACTAGGGCTAAAAACTCTAGCAATATAATAATGAAAAACCTTATGGATTTTTCAGTAGGATCTTTAGTGTTTTGGGTTTTAGGTTTTGGGTTGATGTTTGGTACAGATACAAATGGATTTATTGGTCAAATTGCTTTCTTTGGTGATATAAATTTTAAAGCTTTAGGATTAACTATACCTAAAGAAGCATTTTTAATATTTCAAACAGTATTTTGTGCTACTGCTGCAACTATTGTATCAGGAGCTATGGCTGAAAGAACTAAATTTTTATCTTATTTAATATATAGTTTTGTTATTAGTGCATTAGTTTATCCAATAGTAGGACATTGGGTATGGGGAAATGGTTGGCTAAGTCAATTAGGATTCCATGACTTTGCAGGTTCTACAGTAGTTCATTCTTTAGGAGGATGGGCAGCCTTAATGGGAGCCTTTATTATAGGTCCTCGTATAGGTAAATATGAAAATGGTAAATCTAATACTATAAAAGGTCACAGTATACCTTTAGGAGCTTTAGGTGTATTTATACTATGGTTTGGATGGTTTGGATTTAACCCAGGTTCAACATTATCTGCTATGAGTTTCAATGATATAGCACATATTTTTATGACAACAAACTTAGCAGGATCTTCAGCAGCTGTAGTAGCAATGATTATATCATGGGTAAAGCAAGGAAAGCCAGATGTAGGTGTAACTTTAAATGGAGCTTTAGGAGGATTAGTTGCAATAACTGCCGGTACTGATGTAGTTAGTAGTTCATCTGCAGCAATAATAGGAATAATAGCAGGATTTTGTGTAGTATATGCAATGGATTTTATAGATAAGGTACTAAAAATAGATGATCCAGTTGGAGCGGTGGCAGTACATGGAGTATGTGGTTCTGTAGGAACTATATTAGTAGGGATATTTTCTTTAAAAGAAGGACTTATTTATGGATATGGAATTTCTCTATTAAAAACTCAAATAATAGGGGTATTTTCAGTAGCTTTATGGACTATGGGTCTTACCTATGTACTATTTAAAGTAATTGATCTTACAATTGGATTAAGAGTAACTAGTGATGAAGAAAATATGGGACTAGATATAAAAGAGCATGGATTAGAAAGCTATGGAGATTTTGAATTAAGAGAGAGCTATTTAACAGAAAGTTATTAATAATAAATATAAATTTATTTTAAATATAATAAGTATAAACAAAGGAGAGATATTAATGTCAAATAAATGTAGTAGAGAAGAAATTTTAAAAAAAGCTAAGGAATTAGATGTTGAATTTATTCACTTACAATTTACAGATATAATGGGAGTTATGAAAAATGTATCAATAACTATAGAACAACTTGAAAAAGCATTAGATAATGAAATAATGTTTGATGGATCTTCTATAGATGGTTTTGTTAGAATTGAAGAATCAGATATGTATTTAAGACCAGACCTATCAACATTTACAGTATTCCCATGGACTACTTATGGAAAAGAAGCTAGACTTATATGTGATGTATATAAATCAGATGGAACACCTTTTGAAGGTTGTCCTAGAAATGTACTTAAAAAAGTTTTAGAAGAAGCTAGAGAAATGGGATATATACTTAATATAGGACCAGAATGTGAATTCTTCTTATTCAATACAGATGAAAAAGGAATGCCATCACTTGAAACTCACGATGATGCAGGATACTTTGATCTTGCGCCAGTAGATTTAGGTGGAAATGCAAGAAAAGATATTACTACAACATTAAAAGAAATGGGATTTAAAATAGAAGCATCTCATCATGAAGTTGCACCAGGACAACATGAAATTGATTTTGAATACTCAGATGCACTATCTACAGCAGATAACATAATGACATTTAAAATGGCTGTAAGAATTATAGCACAAAGACATGGTCTTCATGCTACATTTATGCCTAAACCTAAGTTTGGTATAAACGGATCAGGAATGCATTTAAATGCTTCCCTATCAAGCTTAGATGGTAAAAATGCATTTTATGATAAAGATGGAGAATTAGAATTATCTAAAGAAGCATACTATTTCTTAGGAGGAGTTTTAGAGCATGCAAAAGGAATGGCAGCTTTAACTAATCCTACAGTAAATTCATATAAAAGATTAGTTCCAGGATATGAAGCTCCAGTTCTTATAGCTTGGTCTGCAAGTAATAGAAGTCCATTAGTTAGAATACCAGCTAAAAGAGGTCAATCTACAAGAGTTGAGCTTAGAAATCCAGATCCATCAGCTAATCCATATTTAGCATTAGCTGCATTATTAAAAGCAGGATTAGAAGGAATAAAAAATCAAACTAAACCAGTAGATCAAGTTAAAACTAATGTATATGAAATGAATGATGCTGAAATAAAAGAAAAAGGAATAGAAAGTTTACCTGCTAACTTAAATGAAGCTATAGAAGAATTATCAAAAGATGAAGTAGTAAAAGCGGCAATAGGCAGTCACGTATATAATAAATTTAAAGATGCTGCTTTATATGAATGGATGGAATATTCAAGATATGTATCAAAGTGGGAAATAGAAAGATATTTAAGAAAATTCTAGTTTAAATTATATTAAAATAAATAATATGTAAAATATGTGAGGTCTATTTTGTGAAATACAATCACTAGAATCTATTAATAGTTTTGTTATTAGTTTATTCTAAGAAGGGGTAATTCATAAAATAGACTAACATACTTATTAGTCATTTATTTTATATTACTAAAGATATAGTTGATTTTGGAGTGGTGTCATGAATAGTTATAGCATAGTAGTTTCTGATAGTAATGAAGAATCTAGAAAGAAAATATGTACTTTACTTAAAAAAAGAGGATACAAAACATATGAAGCATTAGATGGTGCTGAAACTATAAGGATTTGTAGAAGTACCTTGCCAGATTTAGTTATAATAGATACAGGATTAAGAGGAATGAATTCTTTTGAAGTTGCGCATATAATTGAAGACAATAAAATATCTACAGTTATATTTATTACTAATAACATTAATGATACGTTTTATAAAAATTTAAAAGACATGAATGTTTTTGCATATTTAATGAAACCTATAAATTTACAACAACTATATCATACAGTAGAATTTTCTATAATGAATTCATACAAAATGAGTATGTTATCTAAAGAGATAGAAAGATTAGAAAATACCTTAGAAGAAAGAAAGATAATAGCTAAGGCAAAGGGAATACTTATGAATAAGCTTAACATAAGTGAAGAGGAAGCTTTTAAAATGCTTAGAACTAAAAGCATGAATAAATGTATTTCTATGTCTAGTTTATGTAAGATAATAATAAAAAAGTATGGATAGATAGGGTGTAGGTAAGCTGCACTCTATTTATTTTAATAATATGTCGAATATACGCTCCCTTGTGTATCCTTTTGTATATTTATGAGATATTAGAAGAAATATATCGAAAATAGTATTTAATTTCTTATAATAAGACTAGTTTATATTTAAATAGCCAATAAATATGATAAGATATTCCTTGTCGTCACGAAGACGGCAACAAATTGACAAATAAGTCAATAAAAAACATGTTGACAAACAAATTAAAACATGTTATT
>NZ_BAAACG010000005.1:0-764 GCF_039521385.1 Clostridium oceanicum
GGGGTTCGAGTCCCTGAAGGTCCACCATTTGGGGGTATAGCTCAGTTGGGAGAGCACCTGCCTTGCACGCAGGGGGTCAGGAGTTCGAGTCTCCTTATCTCCACCATTTAAAAAAGCTTACAGATTTTCTGTAAGCTTTTTTGTTATATAATAAAGTTTTAGATTACTTTTGTAGTTATAAAAATTAAAATAACTGAGTTCTAATATTAAAAAAGATGCTTTTCTAAATTTTTATAAAAAGTTTTTCAAATATTATTATAATATTTTTTAATAGAATAAAGTTTTTTAAGTGAGTATTAATTTAATTACCATTATTTATTGATGATTTTCTAACTATATATTTAAATTTTCTAACTTTTATTTTAATAGTTTCACTATAAGAATTGTTTAAATTCAATAATTAGAAGGATTATTCACTAAAATATTCAAAACAACTAGACCTTGTGTATCATTATAAGAAAATAGGAGAAAAATATAAAATAATTGAATAAATTGTATATAAAATCATTTAAAAGGTAAATAAAATTATATATATAATAAAATATGTGATAAAATAACACCTGTATTTGGAACTGATAAATTTTGTTATTTATTTGTTCATTTTAATTTTTCTAATTTATTAGTAAAATTAAAATAAGAGTTGACAACATGGTTTTCATGTGATAAACTTTTAAAAGTCGCATGAAGTGACAAGGTCTTTGAAAATTAAACAGAGGATAAGAATGAATTCTTATAAACCAACCAGTAATTAAGGTAACAAACCT
>NZ_BAAACG010000006.1:0-609730 GCF_039521385.1 Clostridium oceanicum
ATTCCTAAAGCTTTAATACTATCTTCAGTTTCAGTTGTTACAACGCCAGTACCACCAACGATAGTTATTTTAGTGTCTTCTTTCATGTGAGATTTAATATAATCTAAAGTTTTAGTGTTATCTTCTTTGTTAGTTCCTACTAATAGAACAGGGGCATCATTTTTATTTGCAATTACACTTGATGTTATTTGATCTGCAAATGCAAAGGCATTTGTTACAACTATGTTTGATACTTTATCGCTATACATTTTGTTTGCTATAGAAGTTGCTGTATCAAATCTTGTTTGTCCTCCTAGTCTTATAGCATTTTCAACTTGAGATTCTTGGTTAGTTTGTCCATTTTCATTACCTTGATTCTCTGTTTCTTCTTTAACTTCATTTGTTTGTTTTTCTACTTCTGTAACTCTATTATTTAACTCTTCAATTGTATTTTTAAGAGTTTCTATTTCTTTATTAGCATTTGCTAAATCTTCTTTTGCTTCATTTAATTGATTAGTTGATTCAGCTAAATCATTTCTAAGCTCTTGAGCTTGTGTAGTTAAAGTATCTACTTGTTTCTTTGTATCTTCTTTTAATTTAGTAGTTTCTTCTTTTGCAGATTCTAATTCTGTAGTTGTTGATTCAAGTTGTGCTTTAGCAGCATCTAATAGTTTTTGTAGTTCTGCTATTTGGGCTTTATTAGCTTCAACCTGTTTTTCCATAACACCTGGTAAATATGTTTGAGCTTTATCTCCTACAACAGGCAAAATAGTTGTAATTCTTTCTTCATTTATTTCTTTAAAAAGGTTGATTTCAGAAGCACTTGCTAATTTATCGCTACTCCATGGGTTTTCTGAATCTAAACCAGTAAATTTGATAGCTTTTATAGTTTGAGGGTTATCTATAACTATATTTTTAGCTGTGTTATCGTTAGCTAAAGTTCCTGTTTTTACTTGGGTAAAATTAGTACCATCAGTACTTACTTCTAGTTTGTATTCAGTTATTGTTCCATTAGCCTGTGGAGCTTGTGTTCTTGGAACATATTGAAATTTATTAATTTCAGTAGGAGTATCTAAAGTAATAGTAATACTTTGAGGAAGTCTTCCAATAGCACCTAATTTTGAATCCCAATTTGATTCCCATATAGTGCTAGTATCTCCATCTAATAAGTTTGCAGCAACATCAGTTTTATAAGTACTTGTTGTTTCTGCTGTAAGAGTGTTTTGAGGTATAACTTGTTCTGTAATAGTTTCAGTTTTTTCGCTAGTTTCATAAGTTCTAGTAGGTTCAGCTTCTGGTTTTCCTTCTAAAATTAGAACATCAAATGGTTTTAATTTTATGTTTACAGGCTTACCAGCTGTAACTTCAAATGGTATTTTAATTCCATCTCTTTCTGTAAATAAGTAAGTCTTTGCTTCTCCTTCTGGAATGTTAAATACTTTTTGAGGATCTATTGTAAATGTTTTTTCACTGTTTGAAGGATTTCTTAAAGAAAGTATAGCTTTTTCTTTTGACCAAGAAGCAAATCCATAAACTTGTCCAGCGTCTGGAGAACCGCCTACCCATTGGTTATCTGAAAGTAGTGCAAAATTTTCTTGAGACCATTTTATATTTTTAGCAAGATTATCCCAAATAAAATCTTTATGTTCTTCTGTTAAAGCATCAATCTGATCTTTTTGGATATGAAGTTCTTGTAAAGATCCACCAAGAGCAAATAACATTTTCATATCATGTAATAAAGAATCTTTAACATACTGCTGATTAAGATCATTATTAAATTTATAATTTGCATGAGTTGAGTATGTAACGCCGTGAGTCATAAGTTCATTTATAGTCATATAAGGATTTTCAACTACATTATGCTGACGGATAGCATTATCTCTGTAGTTTATCCATTGTTCTCTATCTCGAATTCCAGGAGCTTCTGGATTGCCAGTTCCTTCTCCAGATATTCCTTGGTCTGCATTGTCTCTCCAAATAGAATCTGTATACCATAACCAATAAGGAGAAGCCCATGTACCAACGGTGCAGTATATAAATACATCAGGAGAATGTTCTCTTATTTCAAGTAAAAGAGTTAAAAGATTTTCATATTCTTTAAATGTAGAAGCATCTGGACCAGAACTTTGAAGCCCCCTACCTACACCATCAAATTTAAAGGAAGTTACACCTTGATTATCTATCATATCAAAAACTCTATCTTTAAATACTTTATAGTAATTTTCGTTTGAAAGTTTGAATCTATAGCCAACAGGACCAAGTTCTGGATTGGCATTAGCTCTATTAGCACTACCTGAGTATCCTCCGAAAGGAGACATCCAAACTCCTAATTGACCATCATGATTAGCTGCTGTTTCTTTAAGATTTTTAAATTCATTTGGAAGAGAATTATGATTAAAACTCCAAACAGGATTAGCATCAATGTTATCCCAACCGTCATCTATTTGGTAGGAATCAACTGTAACCCCTCTAGAACCTAATGCTTCTCCATACATATTTATAAAACCTGTTAATTGTTCTTCTGTAGGTTGTACAGTTTCACCTGGTCCTAGCTCAGGATGGTTTTGATCATAATCATTCATAGGGAATGTCCACCAAGAATTATACATAAGAAGAGGTCTTCTAAAATGTAATCTTTCTCTTTCTAAATAGTATCTAAAGGCTCTTTTAACTTGGTTAGTTGGAGAAACACCAATTCCTGTTGTGTATGTTCTAGATTTACCAGGAGTAAGTTCGTTCATACTTCCTATGTTTATAGAAACAGAAGTATCTTGTACATTAATTTTTGCTAAAGGAGATTCAAGTCCCATAAAAATATCCTTAGCAGTTACAGGAGAACCATCATCATTATTTACTTTAGCTAAATTTTGATTCTCTATACTTAAATCAAATAACTTATAATCTTTTATGTTTACAGCATTGTCTATAGCTTTGTATGTAAATTCTTGTCTAATGTTATTTGAGTTATTTCTTAATATAACATTCCAAGTTAATTCAAAATGAACTCCATTTTTGTTGTATTCAAATACAGTTTCTATTTTCTTTCCAGCATCTCTATCAGATAATCTTATGCCTTTAGGGGCTGCAGGAAGATTAATAAGTTTAGGAGCAGTTTTAATTGTCATATCACTAGCAGATATATGAGAATCATTTGAAAGAGTTAAATCAAATAATTTATTCATTGTGATATTGTAAGTTTCATTAGTTATTTTGTTTATTATAGAAGATATTTTAAAACTTGTACCATCTTTAACAAAGTTTACATTTAGTGCGTTGTTAAAGAGTTTAAAATCGTTTTCGTTAACTGTAGCATTAGCTTCTCCTGGTTGAACAGATCCTGGAAAGGAAATGTTAGATGGAGTAGCATGGTTTGTAGCAGTTGATGGTAATGACGTCGTTATAGGTGATGATGCAAAAACAGTACTTCTTAAAAATGGTATAGTTGGTGCAGCAGCTTGTAATAGCATACACATGGAAATGGAACAAACAACTTTTTTGTATGCTGATGATTTTTTTATCATAAATATTTTCCCCCTTTAAAATAAGAAATAAGTTATAATGATGTACGTACCAATATTATTTAAAAAAATCGGGTAAATAAACCATTACATAAATAATATTAAAAAAATTGTGAAAAGTCAATAAAATTTTTAAAAAAAGTTTAATTAATTTAAAAATAAAAACTAAAGTTTAAAGTATATTAAAAAATAAATAGGAATTATTAATTAGAAATAAAAAATTTTATTAATAAATAATTAAAACTATAGTAAATAAAAGCTGTTGATAAAATCAACAGCTTTTAAGATATATTTTACAATTAAAATAATTTTTATTTAGTTAAGTTTTTTAATAAGTCAGAAGATACAACACCTTCGCCACCAAATACAATTAAATTATTATATTTATGTGCATCTATTAATTGGTTTTGTTTTTCAGTGTTCATACCATTTTTAACTAACATAATAGGTGCTTTTTCTTTTGCTGCATATACACTTCCAACTAATGAATCAGGGAAATCAGTTCCTGATGCTATAGCAATTTTTGAACCTTCAACATTAAAGTGGTTTAATACTTGAAGATTTGTTTCATATCTATCTTGTCCACCTAGTCTTGTTACACTAGAGGATAATTCTTTTAAGGCATTAAATGTTGAATTTGATATAACACCTTCGCCACCTATAGCTAATATTTTAGAAGGAGCTATAGATTTTATATATTCACTAGCTTCTTTTGTAAGGCCAGATTCAGGAGCTAGTATTATAGGAGTTTTATCCATTCCTGCAATACTCATTACGCTAAGAGCATCTGCAAAACCTGTACCACTTGCAACAATTATTGGAGAGCCTTTAGAAACATTTAAGTTTTTAACAGTTTCAAGGTTAGATTTATATCTATCATCACCTGCAAGTCTTTCAATATTTTTGATTCCTAAAGATTTAATACTATCTTCAGTTTCAGTTGTTACAACGCCAGTACCACCAACGATAGTTACTTTAGTGTCCTCAGTCATATGAGATTTAATATAATCTAAAGTTTTTGTGTTATCTTCTTTGTTAGTTCCTACTAATAAAACAGGGGCATCATTTTTATTTGCAATTACACTTGATGTTATTTGATCTGCAAATGCAAAGGCGTTAGTTACAACTATGTTTGATACTTTATCGCTATACATTTTGTTTGCTATAGAAGTTGCTGTATCAAATCTTGTTTGTCCTCCTAGTCTTATAGCATTTTCAACTTGAGATTCTTGGTTAGTTTGTCCATTTTCATTACCTTGATTCTCTGTTTCTTCTTTAACTTCATTTGTTTGTTTTTCTACTTCTGTAACTCTATTATTTAACTCTTCAATTGTATTTTTAAGAGTTTCTATTTCTTTATTAGCATTTGCTAAATCTTCTTTTGCTTCATTTAATTGATTTGTTGATTCATCTAAATCATTTCTAAGCTCTTCAGTTTGTGTAGTTAAAGTATCTATTTGTTTCTTTGTATCTTCTTTTAATTTAGCAGTTTCTTCTTTTGCAGATTCTAATTCTGTAGTTGCTGATTCAAGTTGTGCTTTAGCAGCATCTAGTAGTTTTTGTAGTTCTGCTATTTTAGCTTTATTAGCTTCAACCTGTTTTTCTATAGCACCTGGTAAATATGTTTGAGGCGTATCTCCTACAATAGGCAAAATAGTTGTAGTTCTTTCTTCATTTATTTCTTTGAAAAGGTTGATTTCAGCACCACTTGCTAATTTATCGCTGCCATAAAAATTCGCTGAATCTAAACCAGTGAATTTAATAGCTTTTATAGTTTGAGGGTTATCTATAACTATATTTTTAGCAGTATTATCGTTAGCTAAAGTTCCTGTTTTTACTTGGGTAAAATTACTTCCATCAGTGCTTACTTCTAATCTATATTCAGTTATTGTGCCATTAGCTTGTGGAGCTTGCTTTCTTGGAACATATTGAAATTTATTAACTTCAGTAGGAGTATCTAAAGTAATAGTAATACTTTGAGGGATTCGTCCAACAGTACCTAATCGTGAATCATAATTTGATTCCCATATAGTTTCAGTATCTCCATCTAATAAGTTTGCGGCAACATCAGTTTTATAAGTACTTGTTGTTTCCGCTGTAAGAGTATTTTGAGGTATAACTTCTTCTGTAATAGTTTCAGTTTTTTCGCTAGTTTCATAAGTTCTAGTAGGTTCAGCTTCTGGCTTTCCTTCTAAAATTAGAACATCAAAGGGTTTTAATTTTATGTTTACAGGTTTACCGGCGGTAACTTCAAATGGTATTTTAATTCCATCTCTTTCTGTAAATAAGTAAGTTTTTCCTTCACCTTCTGGAATGTTAAATACTTTTTGAGGATCTATTGTAAATGTTTTTTCGCTGTTTGAAGGATTTCTTAAAGAAAGTATAACTTTTTCTTTTGACCATGAAGCAAATCCATAAACTTCACCTTTGTTAGGAGAACCTCCTACCCATTGGTTATCTGAAAGTAGGGCAAAGTTATCTTGGGACCATTTTATATTTTTAGCAAGATTGTCCCAAAGGAAGTTTTGGTTTTCTTCACTTAATCTATCTACTTGGTCTTTTTGAATATGAAGTTCTTGTAAAGATCCACCAAGAGCAAATAACATTTTCATATCATGCAATAAAGAGTCTTTAACATATTGCTTATTAAGATCATTGTTGAAAATATAATTACTATGTGCTGAAAATGCAACACCATGAGTCATAAGTTCATTTATAGTCATATAAGGGTTTTCATTTACATTATGAATACGAATAGAGTTATCTCTATAATTTATCCATTGTTCTCTATCGCTAAATCTATTACCAACTTTATCCCATTTATAGCCATCTTCTGCTGTTGCTATTTCTTCTTGTCTACCAGTGCCTTCACCGGATATCCCTTGGTCTTCTTCGTCACGCCAAACACTATCACAGTACCATAACCAATAAGGAGATGCCCAGGAACCAACAGTACAATATATAAATACATCTGGTTTATGTTCTCTCATTTTTATAAGAAGATCTAATAAATTTTCATATTCTTTAAGAGTTTCAGGATTATTTCCAGGGCCAGAAACTCTAAGTCCTACACCAACACCATCAAATTTAAAGGAAGTTACACCTTGCTCATCCATCATATTAAATACCCTATCTTTGAAAACTTTGTAATAGTTTTCATTAGAAAGCTTAAATTTACCTCCAACGGCGCCAAGCTCTGGATTTGCACCGGTTCTATGATTACGACCGGAATACCCACCAAAAGGAGACATCCATACACCTAATTGACCATTATGATTGTGAGCTGTTTCTTTAAGGTTTTTAAATTCATTTGGAAGAGAATTATGATTAAAGCTCCAAACAGGATTAGCATCAATGTTATCCCAACCATCATCTATTTGATAAGAATCAACTGTAACACCTCTAGAGCCTAAGTTATTTCCATACATATTTATATAATCTGTCAGTTCTTGTTCAGTAGGTTGAACAGTTTCACCAGGCTCTAAATTAGGATGATTTTGATCGTAATCATTATTTATAAATGTCCACCAAGAATTATACATAAGTAGAGGCCTTCTAAAATGGACTCTTTCTCTTTCTAAATAGTATCTAAAAGATCTTTTCATTTGATTTTCTGGAGAAACACCAATTCCTGTTGTAAAGGTTCTAGTTTTATCAGTAGTAAGTTCATTCATGCTGCCTATGTTTATAGAAAGGGAAGTATCTTGTACATTAATTTTTGCTAAAGGAGATTCAAGACCCATAAAAATATTATTAGCAGTTACAGGAGATCCATCATCATTATTTACTTTAGTTAAATTTTGATTTTCTATGTTTAAATCAAATAACTTATAATCTTTTATGTTTACAGCATTGTCTATAGCTTTGTATGTAAATTCTTGTCTAATATTATTTGAGTTATTTCTTAATATAACATTCCAAGTTAACTCAAAATGAACTCCATTTTTGTTATATTCAAATACAGTTTCTATTTTCTTTCCAAAATCTCTATCAGATAATCTTATTCCCTTTGAAGTAGCAGTAAGATCAATAAGTTTAGGAGGAGTTTTAATTGTCATATCACTAGCTGATATATGAGTATCATTTGAAAGTGTTAAATCAAATAATTTATTCATTGTGATATTGTAAGTTTCTTTAGTTAATTTGTTTTCTATAGATGATATTTTAAAGCTGTTACCGTTTTTAACAAAATCTACATTTAATGCCTTGTTAAAAAGTTTAAAATTGTTTTCGTTAACTGTAGCATTAGCTTCTCCAGGATGAATAGATCCAGGAAAGGAAATATTAGCAGGAGTAGTGTGGTTTGTAGCAGTTGATTCTAATGAAGCTGTTATAGGTGATGATGCAAAAACAGTACTTCTTAAAAATGGTATAGTTGGTGCAGTAGCTTGTAATAGCATACACATGGAAATGGAACAAACAACTTTTTTGTATGCGGATGATTTTTTTATCATAAATATATTCCCCCTTTAAAATAAGAAGTTAGTTATAATGATGTACGTACCAATATTGTTATAAAATAGACTATATAAACCATTACATTCATAATATTAAAAATATTGTGAAAAGTCAATATTTTTTTAAAAAAGTTTAATTGTTTTAAAATTATGTTTAAAATATATTGAATTTAAAAATAAGTTTAATAATATATATTTGAAAAGTAATTTTTTAAAAGAATTTGTGAAAGACTAATTATAAAATCATAAGAAAAGAGGAAACTTATATGTATAGAAGTAAATTTTTCTATTTAATGGATGTGTTTTCTGAAAAAGGTAGAAAAATAGGAACAGTAAAGGATATACTAATAGATTTAAATAATTATGAATTAAAAGGGTTTTCAGTAATTTCTAAAGGTTTTTGTTGCAATAATCATTCTTTGCTTTTAAAAGATATAGTTTATATTAATGACAACATGATAGTAGATATAAATAAATTTAAAAAAGAAGGTAGAGCTTTTTTAAAATTTAGCAAGATAAAGAATATGGATATATTTGATATGAAAAGTAAATACATAGGATATTTAGATGACATTATAATAGATGAAAAAAAATTTAATATTAAAGGAATAATAGTATCTACAGGTATTTTTAATGATTTTATACAAGGGAAAAGGATTATACCATCAGAAGATATAATTTTTGGAGAAGAAAATATACTTTATTTTAATAATAAATGCAATAATATTGATTTTAAAATAACTCTTAAAAATAATAAGGAAAAAATTAAAGGAAATGATTAATTTGATAAAAAATAATGATAAATTCTATAAATACATTAAATATTTTATTTTAGGTATTATACTTTTATTTTTATTATTTTTAATATTTAAATTAAGAATAATAAGAGAACTATTAAACTTGATTTTGATATCTTTTATTTTTTATTATATATTAAAACCTGTACATAAGTTTTTAAAAAGTAAGGGAATAAATAATAAAGTTTCAGCTTTAATGTTAATAATATTTTCTATAATTTTTGTAACTTTAGTTATAACATCCATAATACCATCTATATTTAAAGAAACTACAGGAATGAACAATTCAATAAAAAATATAGAAAATATTTTAGATGGTTTTTATAAACATATAAAGTTTCTAAAAAATAATAAGACTATGTATATATTATTAGATAAAATAAGTGCAAAATTTAATAGTGCTATGTTAGAAATTGGAACTAAATTTTTAGAATACATATTAAATTTAGGCAGTAACTTATTAGATTTTGCCGTTATACCAATAATATGTTATTATTTTTTATCAGATGAAAAATTTATAAAAAGGAATATTTTTAGAATTTTCCCTATAAAAATAAAAAAAATAGCAGAAAATATAGCTAAAGATATAGATAAAATTTTAGAAAAATATATTATAAGTCAAATATTTTTATGTGCACTTATAGGTATAGTAACTTTTTTAATACTTATAATGCTAAAAATTGAATTCCCTATAGTTTTGTCTTTATTTAATGCTTTTTTTAATATTGTTCCCTATTTTGGACCTATAATAGGTGCAATTCCAGCTGTTTTTATAGCTTTTATTAAATCTCCAAAGAGTGCACTTTGGACTCTTATTTTATTATATTTACTTCAACAAATAGAAGGAAATATAATTTGTCCTAAAGTTACGGGAGAAAGCATAGATATGCATCCTTTAACAGTAATACTTTTGCTAACTATAGGTGGAAAATTAAGTGGATTTGTTGGTATGATTTTAGCAATACCTGTAGGAGTTATTATAAAAGTAATCTATGAAGATTTGAATTATTATTTATTTTAACTTATTATTTATTTTTATATGTTAATGAAATAAGTGATAATCTAGTGTAAAATATAATAGTATAAATAAATTTCTTCTTAATATATGAGAAAAGAGCATATTATTGACATAAAAGATATTTTTATTTATAATTTGAACATAATTGTATATTCAATGAGCTATGATTAAAATTAGTAAATATAGTTTTCTATTCAGAGAAAAAGTGGGTGGTGAAAACTTTTTAGAAGACGTATTGAAGCTATTTAGGAGCTGTAAAAGTAATAAGAGTAAATACAGTTTTTGTATTTAAATTAGGGTGGTACCGCGAATAAAACTTTCGTCCCTTTATGGAATGAGAGTTTTTTTGTTGTCTAATTATATTTATTATAAGGGAGAGGATCGTATGGAAAAGATTGGGTTAAATAAAATAAGAGAAAGTTATTTGAAATTTTTTGAAAGCAAAAAACATTTAAGATTAGAAAGTTTTTCTTTAGTTCCTAAAAATGATAATAGTTTACTTTTGATAAATGCTGGTATGGCGCCTTTAAAACCATATTTTACAGGGCTTAAAACTCCGCCAAGTAAGAGGGTTACAACATGTCAAAAGTGTGTAAGAACTGGGGATATAGAAAATGTAGGGAAAACATCAAGACATGGTACTTTCTTTGAAATGTTAGGAAACTTTTCTTTTGGAGATTATTTTAAAGAAGAAATTATTCCCTGGGCTTGGGAATATATTACGGAAGTTTTAAAATTACCAAAGGATAAGATTTTTGTAACAATTTATTTAGATGATGATGAAGCTTATGATATATGGACTAAAAAAACAGATGTAGATCCTAAAAAAATATTTAGATTAGGTAAAGAAGATAATTTTTGGGAACATGGTCAAGGACCTTGTGGACCTTGTTCAGAAATGCACTATGATAGAGGGGCAGGAGAAATAAAGTCTTCAGAAGACTTTATTAAAGCTAGTGATGAAGATAAAATAGTAGAATTTTGGAATTTGGTATTTACACAATTTGATAGAGACGAAAATGGAAATTATAATAAGCTAGAAAATCCTAATATAGATACAGGAATGGGGCTTGAAAGAATAGCTACTATAATGCAGGATGTACATACTATATTTGAAGTAGATACTATAAAGAATATATTAGATAGAGTAAGTAATATGTGTGGTGCTAAATATGGAAAAGATAAAGGAAAAGATGTATCTTTAAGAATAGTTACAGATCACATAAGAAGTATAACATTTATGATAAGTGATGGAATATTACCATCTAATGAAGGTAGAGGATATGTTCTTAGAAGACTTTTAAGAAGAGCTGCAAGACATGGTAAAACTTTAGGAATGAACAAATCATTTTTATATGAGCTTACAGATACAGTTATAGAAAATTCATATGAAAATTATCCAGAACTAAAGGAGAAAAAAGATTATATTAAAAAAATAATAAAATTAGAAGAAGAAAGATTTGATGAAACTATAGATGCAGGTATGCAAATATTAAATGATTATATAGTTGAAATGGAAAAATCAAAATCTAAAATTCTTTCAGGGGAAAATGCATTTAAATTATATGATACATATGGATTCCCTGTTGAGCTTACAGAAGAGATATTAGAAGAAAAAGGTATAAAAGTTGATAAAGATGGATTTAATAAAGAAATGAAAAAGCAAAGAGAAAGAGCAAGATCTGCTAGAGAAGAAACCACTTATATGGGAAAAGAAGATACTGTTATAGATAAAATATCATTAGATATAAATACTAAATTTTGTGGATATAATAGTTTAGAAATGGATTCAAAAGTTAGTATAATTGTAAAAGATGAAAAATTTGTAGATACCTTAAAAAAAGGAGAAGAAGGAGTAATCTTAACAGAAAAGACACCATTTTATGCAGAAATGGGAGGTCAAGTAGGTGATACTGGAGTAATATATGGTGAAGGATTTAAATTAGAAGTTTTAGATTGTAAAAAAAATATTTCTGGTAAAATAATTCACTTTGTAAAAGTATTAGATGGAATTATTTCAAAAGATTCTAAAGTGACTTTAAAAGTAGATGAAGAAAGAAGAAATTCTATAGGAAAAAATCATACAGCAACTCATATATTACATGCTGCATTAAAAGTTGTTTTAGGAGATCATGTAAAACAATCAGGATCATATGTTAACGAGGAAAGATTAAGATTTGATTTTAGTCATTTTGAAGCTTTAAATGGAGAAGAACTAAAAAAAGTCGAAATATTAGTTAATAAAGAGATTATGAAAGCTAATAAAGTAAATACTAAAGTAATGGATGTAGATGAAGCTAAAGAAGAAGGTGCTATAGCTTTATTTGATAACAAATATAAGGACGAAGTTAGAGTTGTATCAGTAGGAGATTTTAGCAAAGAACTTTGTGGAGGTACTCATATAGCTAATGCTGGAGAGATAGGTCTATTTAAAATAATTTCAGAAACAGGTGTTGCTGCAGGAATTAGAAGAATAGAAGCTATTACAGGAATAAAATCTATAGAGTATATAGAAGAAAGAAATCTTTTAATAAAAAATATAAGTGATACATTAAAATGTAGTGATGGAGAGATTGAAGTTAAATTACAAAATCAAATATCAGAAATAAAAGAAAAAGATAAAATAATAAATGAATTAAAATCAAAATTAGCTAGTGGTTCAGAAGATGACATATTAAATAATACTAAAGAAATAAAAGGTATTAAAGTAACTTTTGGAAAAGTTAATGATGTAGATGGAAATGCATTAAGAGAATTAGGAGACAAGATAAGAAATAAAATTGGAGAAGGATTAGTGGTTTTAGGTAGCGAATGTAATGGTAAGGTGAATTTTGTGGCTATGGCTACAAAAGAGGCGGTATCTAAAGGCATCCATTGTGGTAAAATTATAAAAGAAGTTGCATCTATCGCAGGCGGCGGCGGTGGTGGAAGACCAGATATGGCTCAAGCTGGTGGTAAAAAACCAGAAAAAATAGAAGAAGCACTTAATACTGTAGAAAGTATTGTTGAAAGTTTAGTTAAATAGTATACTTTTTATTGAATATGATTTATAATATAAATATATTAAAAATATAAAATATTATAAAAGTTTAAAAGTATATATTATAATTTTATAGGATTGTATGGTGAGGTGATTATAATGTGTAAAGATGAAACAATACAGTTTGAACCAGCAGAAAATAAGCAAATTTTGACTAAAGAAATATTAACAAAAGTATATGATGCATTATTAAAGAAAGGATACAATCCAGTTAATCAGTTAGTAGGGTATTTGATTTCAGGAGATCCTACATATATAACTAATTATAATGGTGCTAGAGCTTTAGTAAGAAAACTAGAGAGGGACGAAATTTTAGAAGAAGTTTTAAAATCATATTTAGGTATAAATTAGATTTATAAATAAAAATGCCCTTATGAGGGCATTTTTATTTTAAATATGGAAAGAATAATCAAATGTGTATTTATATTATAAAATTAGGAGAGAAAAAATGAGAATATTAGGACTGGATATAGGAGATAGAACTATAGGTGTAGCAATAAGTGATCCATTAGGGTTTACAGCTCAGGGTATTACTACAATAAGAAGAAAAAAAGAAGAAATTGATTTAGATGAATTAAAAAAAATATGTGATAAATATGGAGTAGATACCATAGTATCAGGTCTTCCTAAAAACATGAACGGAACTTTAGGTCCACAAAGTCAGAAAGTAATAGATTTTTGTGAAAAAATCAAAGAACATATAAATATTCCTATAAAAATGTGGGATGAAAGATTAACAACAGTAGCAGCTACTAAAGCAATGCTTGAAGCAGATCTTTCTAGATCAAAAAGAAAAAAAATAGTGGATAAAATAGCAGCTACATACATACTTCAAGGATATTTAGATAGTATATAAAAGAAGATTAAGGAGAGAATAAGATATGGATAATAATGTAAATGTATTAACACTAAAAGACGAAAATGGAAAAGAAACAGAATTTGAAGTTTTAACTAAATTAGATATAGAAAACAAGGAATATGTTATAGTAGTTCCTAAAGATGAAGATGTAGATGAAGCTATAGCTTTAAGAATAGATAGTAGCGATTCTGGCGAAGAACTACTTTTACCAGTAGATGATGATAAAGAGTTTGCTATGGTTTCAGAGGCATATGAATTATTATTTCAAGAAAATAATTAATGTAAATATTTAAATTAATAAAGTTTATCAATTGACAATCAATTGATTACGTATTAAACTTAAAATAAAAAGTAGTGAAGGTGGCGAGTAATATGGTAGATTTCATTCAGGAAGAATTGGAAAAACTAAAAGAAGATTTAAAGATAAAAGGATATAAGCTTACTCCTCAAAGGAGAGCTATCATAAAAATGATAATAAAAAATGAAGGTACCCACCTAACTACAGAAGAATTATATGATTTAGTAAAGAAAGAATGCCCAGAAATAGGGCTTGCTACAGTATATAGGACAGTTCAGCTCCTAGATGATTTAGGGGTTATATATAAATTAGACTTAGATGATGGATGCAGTAGATATGAACTAGTAAGTAAGGGTGAAAATCATCAACATCACCACTTGATTTGCAGTGAGTGCGGGAAAGTTATAGAAGTTAAAGATGATTTTTTAGAGCCCTTAGAAAACAGTATAGAAAAAGAATATAATTTTAAAATAAGAAACCATAGTTTAAAGTTCTATGGTATCTGTGATGAGTGCCAGAAAAAATAAGGTTTATTACGAAAATACTAATAAGAAAAGGAGGGAAGAGATTGAAAAATGAAAATGAAAAAGAAAAAGTTATAGTAAAAAATAGATCTATGGTAAAAAATAGACCTATGGTAAAAAATAAAACTGTAGCAAAAGATAAAGCTAAAGTTAGAGAAAAAGCTATAGTGAAAGATAAAAGTAAAGCTATAGTAAAAGATAAAAATAGAGAAAAAGTTAAAGAGAAAGTAAAGGATAAAATAAAAATTATTCCACTAGGTGGATTAAATGAAATAGGTAAAAATTTAACTGCTATAGAATATAGAAATGATATAGTAGTTATAGATTGTGGTCTTAAATTCCCAGATGAAGATATGTTAGGAATAGATGTTGTAATACCAGATATAACTTATTTAAAGAAAAACAGAGATAAAGTAAAAGGAATATTTTTAACTCATGGTCATGAAGACCATATAGGGGCGCTACCATATGTACTAAAAGAAATAAATGTTCCTGTATATGGTACTAAACTTACATTAGGGATAGTAGAGACTAAATTAAAAGAACATGATTTGTTAGATGTAGTTAAATTAAATAGAGTAAAACCAAGGGATATAATAAGACTATCTAATGTTTCGGTAGAATTTATAAGAACTAGTCATAGTATTGCAGATTCTGTAGCTATAGCAGTTCATACTCCTTTAGGAGCAATTCTTCATACAGGAGATTTTAAAATAGATTATACTCCTATAGATGGATGTGTAGCAGATTTAGCTAGATTCAGTGAGATTGGTAAACGCGGAGTAATTTTGATGATGGCAGATAGTACTAACGTTGAGAGACCAGGATATACTATGTCTGAAAGTACTGTTGGAGAAGCCTTTCAAGATATTTTTGCTGGAGCTAAAGGAAGAATTATAGTAGCTACTTTTGCATCAAATGTTCATAGAATACAACAAATAGTTAGAGCTGCTGAAAAATATGGAAGAAAAGTAGCTGTTTCTGGAAGAAGTATGGAGAATATAGTTGAAGTAGCAATAAAACTTGGATATATAACTACAAAGAAAAAAGATATATTTATAAGCATTGATGCTATAAATAAATATCCAAATAATAAGATTGTTATAGCAACCACTGGAAGTCAAGGAGAGCCGATGTCAGCTCTTTCAAGAATGGCTGCTTCAGAACATAGAAAAGTTAATATAATTCCTGGAGATATGGTAGTTATATCAGCAAGTCCAATACCTGGAAACGAAAAATTAGTATCAAGAGTGATAAACCAATTATTTAAAAAAGGTGCAGAGGTAATATATGAAAAATTAGCAGATATACATGTTTCTGGCCATGCGTGTCAGGAAGAACTTAAACTTATGCATACATTAGTAAAACCTAAATTTTTTATGCCAGTTCATGGTGAATATAGACATTTAAAGCAACATGTAGAGCTTGCATGGAAATTAGGACTTCCTCATAATCATGCTATGATTTGTGATATAGGAGATGTCGTTGAAATAACAAGAAGTAGTATTAAAAAAGCGGGATCTGTTGTATCAGGTCAAGTCTTCGTAGATGGATTAGGAGTAGGAGATGTAGGTAATATTGTACTTAGAGATAGAAAGCATTTATCTCAAGACGGAATACTTACAGTTGTAGTTACAATAGAAAAAGCTTCAGGGTCTGTAGTAGCAGGACCAGATATAATATCTAGAGGTTTTGTATATGTTAGACAATCAGAGGATTTAATAGAAGAAGCTAAAGAATTAGTTAAAGAAGCTCTTCAAAAATGTGAAGAAAAACATATAACAGAATGGGCTACTATTAAGTCTAATATAAAGGATGTACTAAGAGGCTTCCTTTATGAAAGAACAAAAAGAAAACCAATGATATTACCTATAATAATGGAAATATAATTTAGATTTAAAGAACACTGATTGATTTTTTCAGTGTTCTTTTTTAATAAATTTATAGTATTGTTTAAAATTAATTTGTCTAGTAATATTAAAATAAATACTGAATATCTTTTTAAATAATAGATATACCTTGTTTTAAAATTATATTAATATGGGTAGAATGATTTAATGGAACATTAGATTTAGATTTAAATCAATAATAATATGTTACATAAGTTGACTTTTTACGAGTATAATATTAAAATAGTAAAGTGAGTTGAATTGGGTACTAGACGGTATCCAATTTTTTTAAGTAATTATTAATGAGTTTTAAATATTATTTATATGGAAAGTATCATGAAATCATATAAAATCATATAAATTTTTTAATTAAATAATTGGAGGCAATAATATGGAAAAATTCGTAAGAAATGATATAAGGAACGTGGCAATAATCGCCCATGTTGACCATGGAAAAACAACTTTAGTAGATGCCCTTTTAAAACAAAGCCATGTGTTTAGAGAAAATGAAAAAGTAGAAGAAAGAGTCATGGATTCTAATGACATAGAAAAAGAGAGAGGAATAACTATACTATCTAAAAATACAGCTGTTAACTATAACGGTGTAAAAATAAATATAGTGGATACTCCAGGACATGCGGATTTTGGTGGAGAAGTTGAACGTGTACTTAAAATGGTAGATAGTGTACTATTAGTAGTTGATGCTTATGAAGGTGCAATGCCTCAAACAAAATTTGTAACTAAGAAAGCTTTAGAACTTAACTTAAAGCCAATAGTTGTAATAAATAAAATAGATAGACCAGATGGAAGACCAGAAGAAGTTTTAGATGAAGTTTTTGATTTGTTTGTTGAATTAGGAGCTAATGATGATCAATTAGACTTCCCAGTAGTATATTGTTCTGCTAAAGAAGGATTTGCTAAAAAAGAGTTAGATGATGAAAAAGACAATATGGAAGATTTATTTGATGTTATAATTAAGAATGTAAAATCTCCAGAAGGATACTTAGATGAGCCACTTCAAATGTTAGTAACAACTGTAGATTATAATGAATATGTAGGTAAAATTGGTATAGGTAAAATAGAAAGAGGAGAAATAAAAAAGAATCAACAAGCAGCTTTAATAAGAAAAAATGGAGAAACAGAAAATGTTAAAATATCTTCATTATATGTATATAATGGATTAGCTAGAGAAGAAACAGAAACAGCTAAACTTGGTGATATAGTAGCAATAGCAGGTATACCAGATATAAATATTGGAGAAACTGTTGCAGATAGCAGTAATCCAGAAGCACTACCATTTGTTGAAATAGATGAACCAACATTAAGCATGTATTTTATGGTTAACAATTCACCTTTTGCAGGACAAGATGGTAAATATGTTACATCAAGACATTTAAGAGATAGACTTATGAAAGAATTAGAAACTGATGTAAGTTTAAGAGTTGAAGATACAGATTCTGCAGATTCTTTCAAAGTTAGTGGAAGAGGAGAACTTCATCTTTCTGTTTTAATAGAAAACATGAGAAGAGAAGGATATGAATTCCAAGTATCAAAACCTATGGTTATATTCAAAGAAGAAAATGGAAAGAAAATGGAGCCGATGGAAATATTAACTATAGATGTTCCAGAAGAATTCATGGGCGTAGTTATGGAAAAACTAGGACCAAGAAAAGCAGAAATGATAAATATGACTTCTGCTGTAAATGGTTATACTAGATTAGAATTTAAAGTTCCTGCTAGAGGTCTTATAGGATTTAGAAATGAATTTATGACTGATACAAAAGGAAATGGTATCATGAACCATGTATTTGAAGAATATGCACAATATAAAGGTGAAATACCAGAAAGAACAAGAGGATCTTTAGTTGTATTTGAACCAGGTGAATCTATAACATATGGATTATTTAATGCTCAAGAAAGAGGTAAACTATTTATAGGACCTGGAATACCTGTTTATGAAGGTATGATAGCAGGAGAATGCTCAAGAGCTAATGATATAGATGTTAATGTTTGTAAAAAGAAACATTTATCTAATACAAGATCATCAGGAGCAGATGAATCATTAAAATTAGTTCCAGTAGTTAAAATGTCATTGGAACAAAGTCTTGAATTTATAAATTCTGATGAATTAGTAGAGATTACTCCTAACAATATAAGAATGAGAAAGAAAATCTTAGATTCTGATTTAAGAAGAAAAGCTGCTAACAGAAAAAATAGATAGTTTTGCTTAAAAACAACTAGCATGAGCGCAGTGTGCTGGTTGTTTATCTATATATAAATCTATAGAGGTGATTGGTGTGAAAAAAAAATATATATTTGCACTTTTGATTTTAACTTTAGTATTAATTTTAGGAGTTATTGGTTTTAGAAATTATAAAAGAAAAAATGATTTGGAAAAATTAAGATTAAAAAGACTACAGTCTACTGTAAATGTAACTATTCCAGAAGGATATAATATAGAGGAAATAGCTTCAAAACTAGAAAGTTTAAATATAATAAATAAAAAAGAATTTTTACATAGTGTAGATATTTATAAAGCTCCATCATATATAAAAAAAGATAACAAAAGAAAACATCAATTAGAAGGATTTCTTTTTCCTGATACATATAAATTTATGAAAGGGGAAAAAGGAGAAGACATAATAAAAACAATGCTTAATAGATTTGAAGAAGTAAGAAAAGAAATAGAAGATAAGAATAAAATAAAGATAGAAAATAAAGATATTGATAAAATAATGACTATGGCATCAGTTGTAGAAAAAGAAGCAAGGGTAGATAGTGAAAGAGGAAAAGTTGCATCTGTATTTTATAACAGATTAAATAAAAATATAAAGCTAGAATCTTGTGCTACAGTTATATATGCTTTAGGATATCATAAGGATAAACTGTTATATAAAGATTTGAAAGTTGATTCCTTATATAATACATATTTGCAAAAAGGGATGCCTGTAGGACCTATAAGTAATCCTGGAAGAAAATCTATAGAAGCTGCTGTTAAACCAGATAAAACTAATTATCTTTATTTTGTTTCTAAAAATGATGGAACTCATTTTTTTACAAATGATTATAATGAATTTTTGAAAATGAAGAAAAAAACTCAAGATATTTAAAATAAACTTAGGCTTATTAAGATAAATAACAAGTAAAAGATATGACGTAATTTCTTTGAGGTACTTACTTGAATTTTGTTTATAGCTTTATTATTAGTAGATTAAAGGAAGAAGTATTCTAAAAAATATTACCATGTTAATTAGGTGTTTATATGAATAAGCCTTATGTAACGACTAGTAATTTGGAGGAAAATATGAGTAAAATAGCTTATGATTATATGGAGAGTTATATAAGATCAAAAATAGCTGATCACGGTGGAATATTAAAAGAATTAGAAGAATATGCAAAAGAAAATTCTGTTCCTATAATACATAAAGAAGTGGCAAACTTTTTAGATTTAATGATAAATATTATAAAGCCTAAAAAAATATTAGAGTTAGGAACTGCAATCGGTTATTCAGCTATATTAATGCATGAAAAATCACAAGAAAATACTAAGATAACAACTATAGAACGAGATGAAAAAATGATCAAGATAGCTAAAACTAATATAGAAAAATGTGGACTTAATAAAGATATTCAAATATTAGAAGGGGATTGCCTTGATATTTTAAAATCTATGGAAGTTGAAAATTTAAAGTATGATTTGATATTTATGGATGCAGGTAAAGGACACTATAATGAATTTTTCCCTCATTGTTTAAACTTATTAACTGAAGATGGAGTTATAATAGGGGATAATGTTTTATTTAGAGGAATGGTAGCTTCTAATGATTTGGTAATTAGAAGAAAAATAACTATAGTAAAAAGAATGAGAAAATATATAGATATGATTAGTAATGAAAAGAAATTTACTACGTCAATAATACCTATGGGGGATGGCATTGCAGTGACTAAGAGGAGGAGAGAACATGAATAGTATAAAGCCAGAGATACTTGCACCAGCAGGTAATTTGCAAAAGCTAAAGACAGCTATAAACTTTGGAGCTGATGCAGTTTATTTAGGTGGAAGTAAGTTAAACTTGAGAGCATTTGCAGATAACTTTACTGATGAAGAGTTAAAAGAAGGAATAGAGTATGCCCATAAAAGAGGAAGAAAGGTATATGTAACTGTAAATGTATTTCCTCATAATGGAGATTTATATGGGTTAGAGGATTATTTGAAAAAATTATATGATTTTAAAGTGGACGCTATTATAGTATCAGATCCTGGAATAATAATGACTTGTAAAGAATGTGCACCTAATTTAGAAATACATTTGAGTACACAAGCTAATACAGTAAATTGGAAGTCAATAATGTTTTGGTATAAACAAGGCATAAAAAGAGTAGTTACTGCTAGAGAATTATCTTTAGATGAAATAAAAGAGATAAAAGAAAAAATACCAAAAGATTGTGAAATTGAAGCTTTTGTACATGGGTCTATGTGTATGTCTTATTCTGGAAGATGCCTTTTATCAAATTACATGACAGGAAGAGATTCTAATAGAGGAGCCTGTGCTCAACCTTGTAGGTATAAATATTATTTGATGGAAGAAAAAAGAAAAGAAGAATACTATCCAATCCTAGAAGATGATAGAGGTACATATATAATGAATTCAAAAGATTTATGTATGATAAAGTATATACCAGACCTTGTAAAAAGTGGTATAGATTCTTTTAAAATAGAAGGAAGAATGAAGAGTGCATTTTATGTTGCTACTGTAGTTAAGGCTTATAGAGCTGCTGTAGATGCATATTTTGATGATCCAACAAATTATAAATTTAATGAAGCCTGGATGGATTGCTTGGAAATGGCAAGTCATAGAAAATTTTATACAGGATTTTATTTTAATGAACCAAACAAACAAATATATGAATCTTCATCTTATATAAGAAATTGTGATATTATAGGTATAGTAAAATCATTTGATAAAACTAATAATGTAGTAGAAGTAGAACAAAAGAATAAGGTTTATGATGGAGATGAAATTAAAGTTCTTAGACCAGATGTTGAAATATTTAATGTTAATATAGAAAATATGGTTGATAAGGATGGAGAAAAAATAGAATCAGCACCAAGAGCTCAAATGATATTTAGATTTAATTCATCTAAAGAATTAAAAGAAAATGATATATTAATAAAAAATAAGTAACCAAAGGTTAGGGGGAAAGACTAATGAGAAAACCAGTCTTAATAGGAATAACTGGTGGAACTGGATCAGGAAAAAGTACTGTTGCAAATGAAATATATAATAAGTTTGATGAAGATTGTATTGCTATGATACAACAAGATTCCTATTATAAAGATCAAAGTAATGTTCCAATAGAAGATAGAAGTAAGAAAAATTATGATCACCCAGATGCATTTGATAACGATTTATTAATAGAACATTTAAATAGTTTATTAAATTTTAAAGCTGTAAAAAAACCTATATATAATTTTGAACTGCATAATAGAGAAAAAGATTTTGTGAATGTGGATCCTAGAGAGATAATAATAGTAGAAGGGATAATGATACTTCAAGATCCAAGATTAAGAGAACTTTTAGATATAAAAATATATGTTGATACAGATGCGGATGTTAGAATAATAAGAAGAATTTTAAGAGATATAAATGAAAGAGGAAGAACAGTAGATTCTGTTATAAACCAATATTTGAATATTGTAAGACCTATGCATCTTCAATTTGTAGAACCATCTAAAAGATATGCAGATATAATAATACCAGAAGGTGGACATAACAAAGTAGCAATTGATATGATGGTTGCTAATATAAAACACCTTTTAAATAAATCTGAATAATAAAATGATATTTTGAATAAACCACCTAATTTTGGCAATAATTTTAGCTAAGATGAGGTGGTTTATATTATGAAAAGATATTTGAATAAAAAAAGAATTTATAAGGTGCTAATAATATTTATATTGATTTTTTCAGTTCTTATATTAAGAATATATAAATTTCAATATTTGGATAGAGATAAGTTTGCTGTAATGGCTGATGCACAGTATGCATATAAGGAGCCTATATGGGAAAATAAATTTAAGCTCTTAGATACAAATGGTAAAGATCTTCTTAAATATAAAGATAAATATTATGCTGTTATAGTTCCTCAAAGTTTTGAGGACAATGAAAAAGAAGAAGAAAAAGTGTTATCCATATTATATACTCTTAAAAATTATAATAAAGATTATGATTTAGCAGAGAGTAATGTAACTAAAAGTGGAAAATTGTATTATGAAATAGATAAGAATACTTATGAAAAATTAATGAAAATGAAAAAGCTTAAAGGCTTTTATGTTTATAAAACTTCTGTAGTAGATAAAGATTATAATAATAGAAAAGAGCATTGGAAATTAGAAAATATGCTTTTAAATCCATATAAAAAGGATGGAAAGACCTTTAAAAACAAAGATTCTTTGGAGTATAAAATTTATGATAAAACTAAAGATAATGATATAGATAAAATTGTATATAATAAGGATTTAAATGGACAAATTATGTCTAATGAAATAGAAAAAGCAAGTAAAAGTGTTAATCCAAAGCTTACTTTAGATTCTAATATTCAAGATAAAATAAGAAAGGTTTTAGAAAATAAAAAATATAAAAAATATTCTCAAATTGGAGTAGCTTTGATGGAAAGTGACACTGGCAAAATAAGTGGTATGGCACAAAAGGATGAAACCCTTCCAAATGTAATTATAGGGGCATCTAGTAAAAATGGATTTCCACCAGGATCTATTTTTAAGGTTATAGTTGAAGAAGCAGCTTTAGAAAATGATGTTATAACAGAGGATGATAAATTTTATTGTAAAGGTCAATTTGAAAAAAACCATGAAGGGTGCCATGGGAATCTAAATTATAAAGATGCTTTCACAGTATCTTGCAATGATATATTTTCCCAAATAGGTAGAAAAGTAGGTTTTGGAAATATTGATGATATTATGAAAAGACAAGATTTGTTTGGTAAAGTTTTGAACTTGAATTATGAACAAAAAGGAAGTTTTCAACTCTCAAACAATAAGAAGCCTAGTTTAGAGGATGGAACATTATCTTTAATTTCTTTTGGACAATTGATGAGGATGACTCCTATAGAAGCTTTGTCTATGGTTAATGTAGTTGTTAATAATGGAGTTTATACAAAACCCTATTTATTAGAATCTTACGTTGATAACAATAATAAAACTTTACAAACTGAAAAAACTATTAAAAAGAAAATTATTGATAAAGACAATGCTATAAATATTAAAGATCAAATGATAGATGTAGTTAAAAAAGGTACAGGAAAGTTAGCTTATAATAAAAATATTTTAATAGGTGGAAAAACAGGATCCACAGAAAGAACAGAAAAAGATGGAAAAGGAAAAATTAAATCTAAATCAGATGGATGGTTTATAGGTTTTTTCGAAAATAATGGAAAGACTTATTCTATGGTAGTTTTTGTTCCTAATATAGATTCGGAAAAAGAAAGTGCAGGAAATACTGCAGTGCCTATATTTTACGATATAGTTAAAGAGTTAAATAAAGGTGAAATATTAAAATAAAATTATAAAATATAATTATACATGCAATTTTTTCTGTATGCTTACATATTATATTAATAAGCACTATTAGGGGGAACAACTTGTGTTTTTTGTAGAATGCTTATTAGATATGATTGGAAGTATGATACTTTTAACAGGGTATGTTACGGGTAATAGCTCGTTTCCACAACCTTTAAATGAAAAAGAAGAAAAGTACTATTTAAAAAAATTAAAAGAAGGAGATCCTTTAGCAAAAAACATATTAGTAGAAAGAAATTTAAGATTAGTAGCACATATAGTCAAAAAATATTCTTATCCAGGGAAAGATATTGATGATTTAATATCAATAGGAACAGTTGGATTAATAAAGGCTATAGATTCTTTTGATAATTCTAAAGGAACTAGATTAGCTACTTATGCTGCTAAATGTATAGAAAATGAAATATTGATGCTTATGAGGAATAATAAGAAAACTAAAGGAGAAATGTATCTTCAAGATCCTATAGGTATAGACAAAGAAGGAAATGAGATATCCCTTATGGACATATTAAGCACTGATGAAAATTCTATAATAGAAATAGTAGAAAATAAGATACAAATAAAAAAATTATATGGAAAAATAGATACAGCTCTTAAAGGAAGAGAAAAAAAAGTAATACAAATGAGATATGGGCTTAAAGATGGGAAACCTAAAACTCAAAGAGAGATAGCAGCAATTTTGAATATATCAAGGTCTTATGTTTCTAGAATAGAAAAAAAGGCTTTGAAGAAGTTATATAAAGAGCTTAATTGTGGGAGCAATTTAAAAAATGCAAAATGATTTATGATTAAGAATTAAGGATTAAGAATGTATTACATAAATATAATTCTAATTCTTAATTCTTAATTTTACCATTATATTTTAGTAAAAAAAAATTATTTAGAGTTAATATGTAAAATAGATTAAAAATATAGTGTTTATGAACGAAAATATAAAGGGGATTGTTAAACAATGTGTTAATAAATTTATATGATTATCTAAAAATATGCTTTATTAAATTAATATATTATTTATAACTTATATAATAAAAGATTAAAATAATAATATTAAATTTATAGGATAATAATAGATATTAAAGACAAAGGATAGATTGACGAAAGGAGAATGCCAGTGATATTATTAGAAAAATTACTAGAAAAAACTATTAAAGAAAAGGCATCAGATTTACATTTAACTGTAGGAGTATCACCTATAATAAGAAAAAACGGTGAATTAACTCATTTGGAAGCTGAGAAGATATCTCCTTTAGAAACAGAAAATTGTGCAAAAGAACTTTTAGGAGATTTATATGGAGAATACATAAAAAAAGGAGAAATAGACACTTCCTATTCAGTCCCTGGTCTTGGAAGATTTAGAGTGAGCATATTTAAGCAAAGAGGAAGTACAGCTATTTCAATAAGAGTAGTTACATTAAAAATACCTACATTAAAAGATTTAAAAATGCCAGAGGTAATAAAGGATCTCACATATAAAAAGAAAGGACTTGTATTAGTAACAGGATCTACAGGAGCAGGGAAAAGTACTACTTTAGCTGCAATGATAAATGAGATAAATGCTAATAAAGCTAGCCATATAATTACCTTAGAAGATCCTATAGAATTTCTACATAAACATAATAAATCAATAATCAATCAAAGAGAAATAGGAAGGGATACATTAAATTATAAAAATGCTTTAAAAGCAGCATTAAGAGAAGATCCTGATATAATATTAATAGGAGAACTTAGAGATTTAGATACTATATCAATAGCTCTTACAGCAGCGGAAACAGGTCACTTAGTATTTTCTACATTGCATACTATAGGAGCTGCAAAAACTATAGATAGAATTGTTAATGTATACCCACCATATCAACAACAGGAAGTAAGAATGCAATTAGCTAGTGTTATTGAAGGAATAGTCTGTCAGCAGTTAATTCCAAAAACAAATGGTAAAGGAAGAATTGCAGCTTTAGAAATAATGACAGGAACTAATGCTATAAGAAATATGATAAGAGAAGGTAAATCTTATCAGATAGAATCATCTATTCAAACAGGATCAAAATATGGAATGAAAACTATGGATATATCTTTAGCAGAACTTTATAAACAAGGCTTAATATCTTATGATGCAGCTTTAACATATGCAATGGATAAAGAATTAATTATGAAAATAATTAATATCTAAAATATGGAGATTATAGTAAATAAGAAGGCTTTAAAAGGCCTTTTTATTTATTTGGAGTTATTTACTATTAGTAGCTATTTGCTTTATGTATTATAATTAATAGTAAGAGTCTTATAAATGAAACATTGAATAATATATTAAAATAGAGTAAAGCTAAATATGACTATTATATAAATAAGTTTTTATATAATTAATAACATTAGAATAAATTTAATATACTTATATTAAGTATTTATTAATTATTTAGTTTGTTTATAATAATAATGCTTATTAATTCTATTATAAATGTAGATTTTTCATATAAGTTTAAATAATTTTAATATAATTGTCCATAATTGTATAGTAATTAATTTTCATTTATGCTAAAATAACTTTGAACCAAGGGGGGATACTGTTGGATATCATAAATGATATATTAACCTATAGTTCCAAAACAATAACTTACATAGTATATTTTGTTACAATGTATCAATTATTTATATCATTTTTTGGAATATGGAGAAGGAAAGACAAGAAAAAATATGATGATAAAACAAAATTTGCGCTTATTGTAGCTGCTCACAACGAACAATTAGTTATTGCTGATATTATAAATAGTTTAAAAATGTTAAATTATAATAAAAAATTATATGATATATTTGTTATAGCAGATAATTGTACTGATAAAACAGCAGAGATAGCAAGAAAAAATGGAGCTTTGGTTTATGAAAGATGTGACAAAAAGAGAAGAGGCAAAGGGTATGCCCTTGAGTGGATGTTTAGTAAAATATATAAAATGGAAAACAAATATGATTCCGTAGTTATTTTCGATGCAGACAATTTAGTTCACAAAGATTTCTTAAAAGAAATGAACCAAAAAGTGCTTCAAGGATACAAAGTAGTTCAGGGATACTTAGATAGTAAAAATCCTTTAGATAGCTGGATAACAGGAAGTTATTCAATATCATTTTGGACTATGAATAGAATGTTCCAATTAGCTAGATATAATTTAGGGCTTTCAAGTCAATTAGGTGGAACAGGATTTTGTATAGGTATTGATATATTGAAAGAATTAGGTTGGGGAGCTACTTGTCTTACAGAAGATTTAGAGTTCTCTTGTAAACTTGTATTAAATGGATATAAAGTTGGATGGGCCCACGATGCAATAATATATGATGAAAAGCCTTTAAAATTAGCACAATCATGGAGACAAAGAAAAAGATGGATGCAAGGCTTTGCAGATGTATTTAGTAGATACTTTTTTAAGCTTATGAAAAGAGCAGTAACAAAATTTAGTTTTACATCTTTTGATTGCGCACTTTATAGCATACAACCAATAGTAAGTATATTTATTGGTTTGTCAGTTATAATAGGTTTTATAAAATATATAATTGGTGCAGTTGCTTTAGTTAATAATTTTAGTAGTGTAGTTAGTTCTATAAACTTTAATCTTTCTACTATAAATTTTAATGCAGTTACTATAATTGTAATATTACTTTCATTATTGCAAATATTATATTTTCCATTTATCTTGGGACTTGAAAAAAAATTAAGTTTAAAGGTTATATTGTATTATATAGTATTTCCAATATATACAATAACCTGGTTCCCTATTTCTATACAAGGTATATTGGATAAAAATAAAAAAGAATGGAATCATACCGTTCATACAAGAAGTATGAATATAGAGGAATTAGAAAAAGTAAATTAAACTAAAAGGGAAAGGTATACTTTCTCTTTTTCTAATTTATGGTAAGCAATGGAAAATTAATTTAATTAAATTCTAATTATCATTATAATTATTAATTAAAATAAAAGGAAATAAGGCTTTTTTGTTGAATATATATTTTGATGGTTTTCTATGCAAAGGGGGAAGTCCGAATGAATGAATATATAGTTGGAGTGGATATAGGATCCTCTAAAATATGTGCAGCAGCAGGGAAATATGATAAATATGGTAAACTACAAATAAGAGGTATTACTTCTGTAAGTTATAGTGGCATGAAAAACGGAGTAATAGTAGATATGGACAATACTGCTAATGCTATAAAAAATTGTATAAAGCAATTAGAAGGTATGGTTGACACTCAAGTTTTAGGGTTTTATATTTCTTTACCATCTAGAATAGGAACGTTAGTTTCTAACCGGGGAGTGGTGGCTGTAGCCTCAGATGACAGAGAAATATCTCAAAAAGATGTAAAAAGAGTTATAAATGCGGCTAAAATCGTAAAAGTTCCGACCGATAAAGAGATTATAGGAGTTATACCAAAACAATATATCATAGATGGATACGATAAAATAAAAGATCCAGTAGGGATGAGTGCTTCAAGATTAGAAGTAGATTCATATGTTATATTAGCCGAAAGTACAGTTATTAGTAATTTATTTAAAACTGTTGAAAAAGCAGGATATGAAGTCCTAGGAATGGTATTTCAACCTATGGCTGATGCTGAAGTAGTTCTAAAAAAAGAAGAAATGGATTTAGGATGCGCATTGGTTAATATAGGAGCAGATTCAATCGATATATCTATATACAAAGATGAGAAGTTATCTTATACATCTTGTATAAATATAGGTGGCAATAGTATAACAAATGATATAGCTATATGTTTAAAGCTTCCTTTTTCAGAGGCAGAAAAGTTGAAGATTAAATATGGTATTATAGGGATAGATAACTTAGAATTAAAAGATAGTATAAAAGTAAATCTAGGTTATAATAATGTCATAAAAATAAACTCTTCTATGCTTTTAGACGTAATTGAAGCAAGAGCAGAAGAACTTTTAAAACTTATTATGAAAAATCTAAAAGAAAGTGGACAATATAGCCAAATATCAGGTATAGTTATAGCAGGAGGAGGTCTTGCAACAATAAAAGGTATAGAAGAGTTAGGAGAATATGTTTTTAAAAAGCCAGTTAGAGTAGGAACTCCAGACTACGTTGGAGCAATAAATCCAGCATATGTGTCAGCAGTAGGAACAGTAAGAGATGTTTTAAACACAATGAAAGCAAATAAAAGTAACAATAATGTAGAAGATGAAGCAGCTGTGGCTTGTGAAGAAACTTCTAAGAAAACTTCAAGTAAACAAAAGGGTCCAATAATAAAGATAAAAGAGTTTTTAACAGAATTTTTCGAATAACGATAAGGAGGTATTATTGTGCTAGATTTCGATGTAGATGTAAAGCAATTTGCTCAAATAAAAGTAATTGGATGTGGTGGCGGTGGAAACAACGCTGTAAATAGAATGATTATTGAAGGATTAAAAAATGTAGAATTTATTGCTATAAATACAGATAAACAAGCTCTAATGCTTTCACAAGCGTCTCAGAAGATACAAATAGGAGACAAGCTTACAAAAGGATTAGGTGCTGGTGCCAATCCAGAAATAGGACAGAAAGCTGCTGAAGAAAGCAAAGATGAGATATCTCAAGCTATTAAAGGTGCTGATATGGTATTCATAACTGCTGGAATGGGCGGTGGAACAGGAACAGGTGCAGCCCCTGTAATTGCTGAAATAGCTAAATCAATGGGTATACTTACAGTAGGAGTAGTTACAAAACCTTTCCCATTTGAAGGTAGAAAAAGAATGGTACATGCAGATATGGGAATTAATACTTTAAAAGAAAGAGTTGATACATTAGTTACTATACCTAATGAAAGATTATTAAGTATAGTTGACAAAAAAACTAGTTTAATGGAAGCTTTTAAATTAGCAGATGATGTATTAAGACAAGGTGTACAAGGTATTTCTGACCTTATAACAATTCCAGGACTTGTTAACTTGGATTTTGCAGATGTCAGAACTATAATGTTAGATAGAGGATTAGCTCATATGGGCGTAGGACGGGGCACAGGAGATAATAGAGCCCAAGAAGCAGCTAAGCAAGCTATATCAAGTCCTCTTCTTGAAACATCAATAGTAGGCGCTACTGGAGTGCTTTTAAACATAACAGGTGGTGGAGATTTAGGATTATTAGAAATAAATGAAGCTGCTGAAATAGTACAGGAAGCTGCTGATCCTGATGCCAATATAATTTTTGGTGCTGTTATAGATGAAAACTTAAAAGACGAGTTAAGAATTACTGTAATTGCTACTGGTTTTGAAGTTGAAGCAGAAGAGGAAGAACCAGAAAACACAAATTCTGTAAATATTAATCGTAATGTTAATAATAATTCAAATAACATAAGAGTAAATGGAAATGATTTAAATAGAAAACATGAATTAAATAGAGAACATGATATAAATAGAAAGCACGATGAAGCAGCAGCTTCATCAGAATATGATTCATTAAATGAAGATGATTTAGAAATACCAGCTTTCTTAAGAAGAAAAAGAAGATAAAAGGTTATATGGCTAGGTTTGCCATATAACCTTTTATCTTTAAAATTATTATATGCAATAAAAAGCACCTGTAAATTTTTATAGGTGTTTTTTGTTGTATATGAAAGTATAAAGTTTCTAAAATAAATTAATATTTCTTAGTGAAGTGATGATTTTTCTAGAAATATATGTTTTTCTTTTTCAAAAGTAATATTAATTTACGTATATATAGTGTTTTATTCATAAAAATATATATGCAAGTTAAAATTTAATATTTAATGATAGATTTTGATGTATAAAAGTATAAATTTATAATATGAAGTGACAAAATTTTAAATAGATAAGTTATATAATAGTAAATAAATGGAAAAGGTTTTACTATCATGATAGGGGGGGTATGGTGGTAATATATTTAGATGTATTAATTTTTCAAAATTTTATAGTGAATTTATTTCTCTTAGTTGTTACGTCACAAACGTTAAAGATAAGTAAAAAAATTTTAAGTTATGTTTTAGCTGCTTTTTTAGGAAGTTTATATGTTTTAGTTATTATTTATCCTAGCTTGAATTTTTTTAGTTCTATTATATTTAAAATTTTAGTAGCTTTTTTTATTGTTTGGATAGCTTTTAGAAAAAATAATATATTTTTTAATTTAAAAGCAACAGCAATATATATATGTTATTCAATGATTATTGCTGGTATATGTATTTTTATGGAATGTAGTTACAATAGTAGTTCTTTTAATATTATTATAGGCAATTTTTCCTATAAGAAATTATTGATGGCTTTGATGATTTTATATATTGTAGCATCTAAAGTTGTATGGTTTATAAAAGATAGAAAAGATATAAGTCAATTTATATATGATGTAAATATAGTATTAAATAATAGAATTACTAAAGTAAAAGCTTTTTTAGATACAGGAAATGAACTTAGGGAACCTGCAACAAATCTTCCAGTAATAATAGTAGATAGAGAAGTATTTTTGAACATAAACTTAGATGACTATGATAAATTTTATATACCTTATAGTGTTATAAATGGACATAGTGGAAATTTAAAAGGTTTTAAACCAGAAGGTATATATATAGGGGATGAAAAAAAACAAGCCATAATAGGTATTTCCGAGGAAAAGTTAAGTTCTATAAAAGATTATCAGGCATTATTATCAAGAGGAATTGTATAGGGAGGTATAGGGATGTTAAATTTTAAAATATTATTAAATAGAATATTAATAAAACTTAAGTTTTTGGCTAAAAATGTATACTACATAGGAGGAAACGATGCGCTTCCACCTCCACTTACTAAAGAAGAAGAGGTAAATTTAGTAATGCAACTTGTAGATGGAGATGAAAATATTAGATCTATCTTAATAGAGAGAAACCTAAGGCTCGTAGTATACATTGCAAGAAAATTTGAAAATACAGGCATTTGTATAGAGGACTTAATATCCGTAGGCACTATAGGACTTATTAAAGCTGTAAATACTTTTAAACCAGATAAAAAAATAAAATTAGCAACTTATGCTTCAAGGTGCATAGAAAATGAAATATTAATGTATTTAAGAAGAAATAGCAAAGTTAAAGCTGAAATATCTTTTTATGAACCTTTAAATATTGATTGGGATGGAAATGAGCTATTGTTATCAGATATACTAGGTACAGAAAATGATATAGTATATAATTTGATAGAAGATGAAGTAGACAAACAGTTACTCATTTTAGCTATGAAAAAACTTAATGATAGAGAAAAAGAAATAGTAAAGCTTAGATTTGGATTAACAGGTAAGGGAGAAAAAACTCAAAAGGAAGTAGCAGATATGTTAGGTATCTCTCAATCATATATATCCAGGCTTGAAAAAAGAATAATCAAAAGATTAAAAAAAGAAATAAGTAAAATGATATAGTTTGTCTTTAGTATAAAAAAAACCTCCTTTGGAAACAATTAAAATGCAATCATTCTAAAGGGGCTGATAATAATGATTACAAACAAGGTAGAAATATGTGGAGTAAATACATCAAAATTACCAGTGTTAAAAGACAAGGAAATGAAAAAATTATTAGTTAGAATAAGAAATGGAGAAAATGAATGTAGGGAAAAGTTTATTAAAGGAAACCTAAGATTAGTGTTAAGCGTTATTAAAAGATTTAATAACAGAGGTGAAAATGTAGATGACCTTTTTCAAGTTGGATGTATAGGACTTATAAAGGCTATCGACAACTTTGATTTAAGTCAGAATGTAAAATTTTCTACTTATGCAGTTCCTATGATTATTGGAGAAATAAGAAGGTATTTAAGAGATAATAATTCAATAAGAGTAAGTAGATCATTAAGAGACATAGCGTATAAATCATTACAGGTAAGAGATAGACTTGTAAAGAAAAATAACAAAGAACCTACAATATCTCAAATATCAAAAGAATTAGAAATACCTAGAGAAGAAGTGGTATTTGCTTTAGATGCTATTCAAGATCCTGTATCTTTATTTGAACCTATATATCATGATGGTGGAGATGCTATATATGTTATGGATCAAATAAGTGATAGTAAAAATTTAGATCAAGATTGGATAGAAAATATTTCTATAAAAGAAGCAATGAAAAAATTAAATGATAGAGAAAAACTAATAGTTAATTTGAGATTCTTTGATGGAAGAACTCAAATGGAGGTAGCAGACGAAATTGGAATATCTCAAGCTCAAGTATCTAGATTAGAGAAAACAGCTTTAAGACATATGAGAAAACATTTATAAAAAGATGTAAAGAAAATAAAGAACCAATAAATATTTCTTAATAGACTAATATTTCTATAGAAATAATATATTGGTTCTTTTTCTTTTTGGTATAAAGATATTTATAATACATAAATTTATAAATAATATAAAGTATTAATTGGATTTTGTAGAGGTTTATTTTTACATTCATATAATTATTATAAATATCATATATATTTATAGTAATTATTAATAATAGGGGGAGTAGCATATGGAAAGTATGGAATTGAATTCTATAGGAAGTTTAAAGAATATGGAAGTTATAGACATAAATACTGGAAGTAAAATGGGGTACATAAAAGATTTGAAAATAGATTGTGATGGTTATAAGATAGTATCCATAATACTTCCTTCTAGAAAAGTATCTTTCTTTGGGAAAAGCCAAGATATTGATATACCATGGAGTGATATAAAAAAAATAGGAGTAGATGTAATACTAGTAAATTCACAAGAAGATTTTCAAAAAACAGAAGATATGTAGTATGGAGGATAAAGTATTAAAGTCTACTAAATAAAATAACTAGTTAGCATATAAGTTTTATACAAATTGGTAATTACAGCTTTAATTTGTTATTTGTTTTCATATGCTTAGCTTATAATTGAATATGTGATATAATGATGAATATACGACTATTCTAAAGAAAAGGGTGTGGATAAATTGAAATGTCCATATTGTTCATATGGAGAAAGCAAAGTAGTTGATTCTAGATCAACAGAAGATGGAACTTCCATAAGAAGAAGAAGAGAATGTTTAAAATGTAATAAAAGATATACCACTTATGAGAAAATAGAGAATATACCTATTCTTGTTATAAAGAAAAATTTAAGCAGGGAGTATTTTGATAAGACTAAGATAATTAATGGGTTAATTAAAGCTTGTCAAAAAAGACCTGTATCAAGAAATCAAATTGAATTTATTGCTAGTGAAGTTGAAAGAAAAATAAATAATAAAATGCTTACAGAAGTAAGGTCAGAGTATGTAGGGGAAATAATAATGGATGTATTAAAAGATATAGATGAGGTTTCTTATGTTAGATTTGCTTCTGTATATAGGCAGTTTAAAGACATAAATACCTTTATGGAAGAAATCAAAAATTTAATGGGAAAAGATAAAAGCTGACGTGTATAATAATAGCACGCCAGTTTTTTGTAAAATATAAATTAAATATATTTAATGTTAAAACAAAGTTAACTTAGTTAAAAAAAGAAACATAATCTAGTGTTTTTATTTTTATTAATGTTAAAATAATTTTGAAAGGTGATAGAGATTATGAAGTTTAATTTAGATACTATCAATATATGTAATAATATTTTTATTAAAGTTTCCTTAGATAAAACTAATTTTATATTTTCAACGGCAGAAAATAATTTGGATTTTAATAAGAATTCAGAAATAGGACAAGACAATTTGGCTAAATTAAAAAACTGGTTTTCAGTAGAAAAAGTAGGTTATTTGAGTCAAATACATAGCAATAATATTTACGAATATAAAAATCAGATATGTGATAACTTAGAAGGGGATGCTATAATAAGTAATAAAAAATCTGTAGCTATAGGAATTTTTACAGCTGATTGTGTGCCTATTCTTTTGTATGATAAAAAAAATAAAGCAATAGCTGCTATTCACAGTGGGTGGAGAGGTACTTATAATCATATAACTATGGATACAATAGATAGATTAAACAAAGAATATAATACTAAAGCAGAAGATATAATAGCAATAATAGGACCTCACATATCAAAATGTTGTTATGAAGTTAGCGAAAGTCTTATAAGTAAGTTTAAAAATGATAATTTATATAATGATTTTATAATAGATGATGGTAATAGAAATTTAGATTTATCTCAATGTATAATTGCACAGCTTTTAAATAAAAAAGTAAGTAATGAAAATATTTTAGATTTAAATATGTGTACTTATTGTAATGAGGATTATAGATTCCATTCTTATAGAAAAGATCAAAATACAGGGAGACAGTTTTCTTTTGTATATATAAGTGAGTAGGAGGAGTAGTATGTCAGTTAAAAAAGTATTGATGGTTGATGATGAAGAACATATTTGTGAACTTGTGAAATTTAATATAGAAAAAAATGGGTATAAATGTATATGTGCTAATGATGGATTAGAAGGATTAAAAATGGCTAAAGAAGAAAGACCTAATCTTATATTATTAGATCTAATGCTTCCTGGTATGGATGGATATGAAGTATGTAAAGAGATAAGAAAAGATAGTAATATATCTAATACGCCTATAATAATGATTACAGCAAAGAGTGAAGAATTAGATAAGATACTAGGATTAGAATTAGGAGCAGATGATTATATAACAAAACCCTTTTCAGTTAGAGAGATGATTGCAAGAGTAAAAGCAGTTTTAAGAAGAGTCTCTTCAGTGCAAGAAGTTACTAAATCTTATAAATTCGGTAATATAGAAATAAATTTTGAAAAACATTTTTTAAGTAAAAATGATAAAAAAATAGATTTAACTTTAAAAGAGTTTGAACTTTTGGAAGTTTTAATTAGAAATAAAGGGAAAGTTATGAAAAGAGATTTTCTTTTAGATAGAATATGGGGATATGAATATATAGGAGAAACTAGAACGGTAGATGTTCATATAAGACATTTAAGAAAAAAAATAGAAGATGATGATAAAAATCCAAAATATATAGAAACTATAAGAGGAATAGGTTATAGATTTACTAATGATTTTAATTAAAGGTGAGTAGTATGAAAAAAAAGATAATGATATCTATGCTAGGTGTGTTAGTTCTTAGTTTAACTATTGTGTCTTCTTTATTTATGATAATAATAAATTATCAATATGTTGAAAATGCAAAAAAAGAATTAAAAAATACAAACTATATGTTTATAAACATATACAAAGAGCAGAAAGGGGATATTAAAAAGTTTTCATCTTTTTCTAAGAAGCTCTTAAAAGAAAGCGATATAAGAATAACTTTAGTTGATAAAAAGGGAAAAGTTTTATCTGATTCTAAAAATGATATATCTAAATTAGATAATCATAATAAAAGAGATGAAGTAATTGATGCAAGACAAAAAGGACAGGGGTATAGTATAAGGCATAGTGCTAGTATATATTCAGATAGCTTATATTATGCTACAAAATTTGATGATTCTTATATTATAAGAACTTCTATGAAAATGAAACAAGTATCTTTTTCAGAAGGAGAATATTTTAAATATTATATATACATAATAATTTTTTCTCTTGTGGTTTCAATACTTTTTTCATCAAGATTATCTCATGCTATTGTAGAACCTATAAAATATTTAAATTTTATAACATCTAGAATGGCAAAAGGAGAGCTTGATAGAAGAGTCACAATAACATCAGATGATGAAATAGGAGAACTTGGAAAGACTTTCAATAATATGTCTGATAAATTAGAAAATACTTTAAGAGAAGTTATAGATAAGCAAAATAGATTAGAAGCCATATTAAAAAGTATGGATAGTGGAGTTATAGCTATAGATAAAGAATTTAAAGTAATAATGATAAATCCATATGCTAAAAAATTATTTGGTATAAAAGGCGATGTTATTGGTGAAAATCTTATGGATAAAATAAGAGATTTTGAATTTGAAAATATATTTAGAAATGATGATATAGATAATAAAGAAATAAATATATTATGGCCTAATAAAAGAGATTTAAGAGTTAAAACAGCTGATATAGTAAGTAAGTATGATTTAATAGGTAAAGTGGCTGTAGTTCAAGATGTAACAGATATAAAAAGGCTTGAAAAGATGAGAGAACAATTTGTTGCAAATGTATCTCATGAACTAAAAACTCCTTTAACTTCAATAAAAGGTTTTGCTGAAACTTTAAAATATGTTGAAAATAAAGATACAAGAGAAAAATTTTTAAAGATAATTAATGATGAAGCAGAAAGATTAACAAGATTAATACAAGATATACTTGTTTTATCTAACATAGAAAAAAATAAAAACACAGAAGAAATGCAAACTTTTAATATAAATGATTTAATAGAAGATGTTTTGTATTTAGTTAAAAAATCTGCAGATAATAAGAGTATATCTATATTTTTAAATAAAGATGATTTACCTAATATAAAAGGATATAAAGATAAATATAAACAATTAGTAATAAATCTTATAGATAATGCTATAAAATATACGGAGCCAGAAGGAAGAGTAATTGTAACTACTAATTTAGATAACACTAGTAATAATATAGTTTTAGTAGTTGAAGATACAGGAGTTGGTATACCTAAAAAATATTTAGATAGAATTTTTGAAAGATTTTATAGAATAGATAAAGCAAGATCTAGATCAGAAGGTGGAACAGGACTAGGCCTTGCCATAGTAAAACATATAGTAATAAGTATAAATGGGAAAATAGAAGTACAAAGTGAACCTAATAAAGGGAGCAAGTTTATAATAAGGATACCTATCTATCAATAAAATAAATATAAAAAATAAAGAAGTTAAGATTTTATCTTAACTTCTTTATTTTTATATTTAGGAAAGTACAAGTTTTTTATATAAATATTCAAAGCTATCTATTGAAATTATACAGAATAAAAGAAAATCCTTAAGTTAATAATAAGCTTAATAAAATAATATTTAGGCTATGTTAAATTTAATTAACACTAGCATAATTTTTACTTAACTTAAGTGTTTTAATATGTTAATAGAACTTAAATTATTTACATATGGTCAAAATGAATGGAGGTTTATGTTAATGAAAAGAAAAGGACTTAAACTATTAGTATCTGCTTTAGCAATCACACTTACAATGGGAGTACTTGCAGGCTGTGGAAATAAGGAAGAAGCTAAAAAAGAAGAAACTAATAAGAATGCTATAAGTGGGACAATTACTTCTTTAGGATCTTCAGCACTTCAACCATTAGCTGAACAAGCGGCTAAAAACTTTAGAGAAAAAAATCCAGATGCTACTATAAATGTTCAAGGTGGAGGTAGTGGAGCTGGAGTTAAACAAGTTTCTTCTGGAGCAGTAGAAATAGGAAACTCTGATGTGGAAGCTAAAGAAAAATTAAAAGATGAATCTAAAGTTAAAGAATTAGTAGATCATAAAGTATGTGGTATAGGATTTGCAGTTGTAGTTAATAAAGACGTAAAAGTTGATAATTTAACTAAAAAACAAATTCAAGATATATTTACAGGGAAAGTTACTAACTGGAAAGATATAGGCGGCCAAGATGAAAAAATAAATGTTGTAAATAGATCTAAATCTTCAGGAACAAGAGCTACTTTTAAAAACACAGTTATGGAAGGTAAAGATGAAAAAGAAGGATTAGGAACAACTCAAGACTCAAGTGGAAGTGTTGAAAAAGCAATAAGTCAAACTAAAGGAGCTATAAGTTACTTAGCTATGTCATATATAACTGAAGAGAAAAAAGAAAATCTTAAAGTTTTAAAAGTAGATGGAGTAGAAGCTAATAAAGAAAATATAACTGCTAAAAAATATCCATTCTGGTCTTATGAACATATGTATACAAAAGGTGAACCTAAAGGTTTAACTAAAGCTTTCTTAGATTATATGGTTAGTGATGATAATAAAGCATTAGTTGAAAAACTAGGATATATACCAATGGGAGATCTTAAATAATAATTAATAATTAGCAAATAACAGATAACAATTAAGGGATATTAATTAATGATTGATAAATAAGAATTTATAGGTGAGATGGATTGATAATTTCAATAATTTCAGTAAAGGTAAAATATATTATATCTTAATAACTTATTCAAAATATTATATTAATAGTTTCAAAGATAAAGTATCATTGGATAATTTAGCTTACTGTATTAGATAAATTTTTGAAAGAACTTTATATTTAATAGTTTAGAATAAATAATTTAAATATAAAAAATGAGTATAATGAGTTAATTTAGCAAAAAAATATAAATTAGGGTTTAGTGCTTTTAGCATTAAACCTTATTGATGGGTTTGAGGTAGATAGGTATGAAATCAACTAAAATTAAAAAAAGTGCTATGAATGATAAGAAAAAAATTAACATTCAAAATTTAAAAAATGAATATATAGGAAGAGGTTTATCCACTATATGTGGAGTTTTAATAGTAGTACTTACTTTATCAATAATAGTATTTGTTGCTTCAAAAGGATTGAAATTATTTTCTTCTGGTTATTCAATTCAAGAATTTTTAACATCAATGAAATGGGCACCAGATGCTGATAAACCTAAGTATGGGGCACTTATATTTATAGCAGGATCAACCTTTGTGTCTATAGGGGCAGTAATAATAAGTGCTCCTATAAGCGTAGCTTTAGCTATATTTATGAATCATATATCTCCTAAATTAGGGAAAAAAGTTTTACAACCAGCTTTGGAACTCTTTGTAGGAATACCCTCAGTTGTTTATGGGTGGTTAGGACTTAGTATACTTTTACCAGTTGTAAAGAAAATATTTGGAGGAACAGGATTTAGTTTATTATCAGGAATAATAGTATTAAGCGTAATGATTTTGCCAACTATAGCTAGTATTTCTTCCGATGCAATAAAGAATGTACCAAAGTCATATGTTAGTGCTTCTTATGGGTTAGGGGCTACTAGATGGCAAACTATTGTGAAGGTTATAGTTCCATCAGCTAAAAATGGTATATTAACAGCTATAATACTTGGATTAGCTAGAGCCTTTGGAGAAGCACTAGCAGTTCAAATGGTAATAGGAAATTCTATAAAATTCCCTAAATTATTAAATCCTACATCAACTTTAACTGGTGCAATAACTATGGATATGGCAAATACAGTAGAAGGAACGCCATGGAATGATGCTCTTTGGTCATTGGCATTCTTACTTTTAATAATGTCATTCATATTTATAGCAATAATAAAAGTAGTAAGTAAGAGAGGTGAAGCTTCATAATGTCAAAGTTAATAGATAAGATTTGGACTACAATATTGTACATTATATCAGCTTTTGTAGTAACTTTACTTCTTATACTTATAGGTTATATTTTATACAAAGGAGTAGGAAGTTTAAGTCCCAGCTTTTTATTTGGAGATCCTAAGATAGGAGAAGCAGGGGGAGGAATAGGGCCTCAACTGTTTAATTCGTTTTATATGCTTGTTATTTCTTTAGCTATAAGTATTCCTTTAAGTATAGGAGCAGGAATATATTTAGCTGAGTATGCAAAAGAAGGAATGTTTCTAAATATAGTAAGAACTAGTATTGAAACTATGGCATCATTGCCTTCTATAGTAGTAGGTTTATTCGGGTTTTTAATATTTGTTAAGATGACTAATTGGGGATTTACTTTGCTTTCTGGTGCACTTGCTATAACTATAATAAATTTACCAGGACTTACAAGAGTTTGTGAAAATGCCATAAGAGCTTCATCAAAAGGAGTTAAAGAAGCTAGTTTAGGATTAGGTGCAACACGATTTCAAACTATAAAGAGAGTGGTGATTCCAGCAGCTATACCAGAGATAATTACAGGAGTTATATTAGCAGCAGGTAGAATATTTGGAGAAGCAGCAGCTCTTTTATATACAGCAGGAATGAGTGCTCCTTCTTTGGATTTTACAGCTAATATTACTTCTAAAGCTTCTCCTTTTAATTTGATGAGACCGGCAGAAACTTTAGCTGTATATATATGGAAAGTTAATTCAGAGGGAATGATTCCTGATGCTACTAAGATAGCTAATGGATCTTCTGCAGTTCTTATAATAATGGTTTTATTATTTAATGTTTTAGCAAGACTTATAGGAAAAAAAGTTTACAAAATGTACAGTGGAAGCTAATAGGAGGAAAAATATGAGTATAATAAGTACAGAAAACTTAAATTTATATTATGGGACGGTAAGAGCTTTAAGAGATATAAGCATGTCTATAGAAAAAAATGCAGTTACTGCATTAATTGGACCATCTGGATGTGGAAAATCAACTTTTTTAAGGACTATAAATAGGATGAATGATTTAATAGATTCTGTAAAAATAGATGGAAAAGTTTTATTTGAAGGTCATGATATATATAAAGATTATGATGTAATAGATCTTAGAAAAAAAATAGGAATGGTTTTTCAACATCCAAATCCTTTTCCTATGTCTATATATGATAATGTAGCTTATGGGCCAAGAATTCATGGAATTAAAAATAAGAACAAATTAGACGAAATAGTAGAAAAGAGTTTAAAAGGTGCAGCTCTTTGGGAGGAAGTTAAAGATAGATTAAACAAAAATGCTTTAGGAATGTCCGGTGGACAACAACAAAGGTTATGTATAGCTAGAACACTTGCTATTGAACCAGAAGTTTTACTTATGGATGAACCTACATCTGCATTAGATCCAATATCTACTCTTAAAATTGAAGAATTAATGGATGAGTTAAATAAAAAATACACAGTTATAATAGTAACTCATAATATGCAACAAGCAGGAAGGATATCAGATAATACAGCATTTTTTTTAACAGGGGAAGTAGTTGAGTTTGGAAAAACTGAAGATATATTCTATAAACCTAAAGATAAAAGAACAGAAGATTATATAACAGGAAGATTTGGTTAAAGGAAAAAGATTTTCTAATCTTTGTAAAAAATAAACTTATATAAAGATTTAGAAAATCTTATTCCATATAAAATTATCTTAATTTTGTCTATGTAAAGCTTAAAAGGTTATAATTTAAATATTAAGTGTAATTTTTTATTCTTTTTAATTATAATTAGGGAAGAAGGTGTTTATAAAATGAGAAAAGCTTTTGATAGTGAACTTGTAGAACTTCATAATAGTATGCTTAGAATGGGAAGTATAGTAGAGAAACAATTAAATTCTTGTGTTCAAGCGTTAGTAGATAAAGATGAAGTTTTAGCTAAAAAAGTAATAGAAAAAGATAACATAATAGATGATTTAGAAAAAGAGATAGAAGATAAATGTATAATGCTTATAGCAAAAGAACAGCCAATAGCTACAGATTTAAGAATTATATTTACAACACTAAAAATAGTAACTGATTTAGAAAGAATGGCAGATCATGCAGTAGATATTGCTAAAATATCAATAAGAATAAAAAATGAAAATTATGTGAAAAAGTTGGTTAATATCCCTAAAATGGCAAATCTAGTACAAAAAATGATTAAAGAAGCATTAGATGCTTATGTAGATGGAGATAAGAAAGCAGCATATGAAGTTTGTGCAATAGATGATGAAATAGATGCTTTATATAAAGAAGCTTTTAAAAGTTGTATAGAAATAATGATAAAAGATAAAACAACAATAAATCAATTAACTCAATTTTTATTTGTATGTAAATACTTAGAAAGAATAGGGGATCATGTTACTAATATTTGTGAATGGACTATATATCTAGTAACAGGAGAACATGTAGATATGAATGAGTAAAATTAAATTGAGGTTTTACTCATTAAAGAAAATCTAAGATGAAAACATATATTTAATAAAAGATGTTTAAAAAATATCTTTAGATAAATATATGTTTTCATTTTGTTTTAAATAAAACCCCTTCCATTGACTAAATCTTCATATTAATGTAATATAACTTAATGACAAATATAATAAATGTGGAGTTGAAACTATGAAAAAGGAAATACTAAAAGTACATAGAGGTAGTATAGCTGAGGAACTTGATATAGAGCCTGGCGATTACTTAATTTCTATAAATGATAATAGTGTAAAGGATATAATAGACTATAAATTTTTAGTAACCGATGAATATCTTAAAGTAGATATAGAAAAGAGTAGTGGGGAAATATGGGAACTTGAAATAGAAAAAGAATATGACGAGGATTTAGGGGTAGAATTTAAAGAAGCAATATTAGATAAACCACAAACTTGTCGTAATAAATGTTTATTTTGTTTTATAGACCAACTTCCAAAAGGCATGAGGAAAACTTTATATTTTAAAGATGATGATTCAAGATTATCTTTTTTGCAAGGAAATTTTTTAACGCTAACTAATATGAGTGATGAAGATATAGATAGGATAATAAAGTATAAAATAAGCCCTATAAACATATCAGTTCATACCACAAATCCAGAACTTAGAGTAAAACTTTTGAATAATAGATTTGCAGGAAACTTATATGAAAGAATAACTAAACTAGCTAGTGCAGGGATAAAGATGAATTGTCAAGTAGTTTTATGTCCAGGTCTTAATAATGGAGCAGAATTAAAAAGAACTATAGAAGATTTATATAAATTTTATCCTAATGTAGAAAATCTAGCAGTAGTACCTATAGGTGTTACTAAGTTTAGAGAAGGTCTTTATCAATTTGAACTTTTTAATAAAGAGACTGCAAGAAAAGAAATAGATATGGTTAAAGAATATCAGATGAAATTCTTAAAAGAAGTAGGGAAACCTTTTGTTAGATTATCAGATGAATTTTATGTTATAGCAGAGAGAGATGTGCCAGATTCAGGATTTTACGATGGATTTAATCAGTTAGAAGATGGCGTAGGTGTAATAAGGGTTTTTAGAGAAAATATACATAATAGTTTAGAAAATTTAAAGAAAAATACTAGAGGTAACTTCACGGTTATTACAGGGGCTTCAGCATATAATGAAATACTGGGTGCGTGTGAAAAAGTTAATTATTTTAATAATAATATAAAAATAGAACCTATAAAAATATTAAATAATTTTTTTGGAACTACAATCACAGTAGCTGGACTTATAACTGGAATAGATATTATAGAGCAAACTAAAGATAAAGAGCTTGGAGAGTATGTTATAATTCCTGATGTAATGCTTAGAAAAGGGTATGAATTAGCAGATAATGATTTCAAAGTATTTTTGGATGATACAACTTTAAGTGAACTTGAAATTAGGCTTAAAAGAAAAATTTTGGTTTGTGATTATACTGGTGAAGATCTAATAGATTTAATAAATAAACATAGCAAGGAGGAGTAATTATGGGAAAACCTATAGTTGCAATAGTGGGAAGACCTAACGTAGGAAAATCTACACTATTTAATAAATTAGCAGGAAAAAGAATATCGATAGTAGAAGATACTCCAGGAGTAACAAGAGATAGAATTTATGCAGAAGCTGATTGGCTTAAGTATAATTTTACTATAATAGATACTGGTGGTATTGAACCTGAAAGTTCTGATGTAATAGTATCTCAAATGAGAAGACAGGCACAAATAGCAATTGAAATGGCAGATGTTATTATATTTATAGTAGATGGAAAAGAAGGAATAACACCAGCAGATGAAGAAGTTGCTCATATGCTTAGAAAAAGTAAAAAATCAATAGTTTTAGCAGTAAATAAAATAGACAGAGTAGCACTACAAGAGAATATATATGAATTTTATAACTTAGGAATTGGAGATCCTATAGCTATATCTGCATCTCAAGGGTTAAGTTTAGGTGATATGTTAGATGAGGTTGTAGAATATTTTAAAGATAATGAAGATGCTCTTTTAAAAGAAGAACGTGTAAATATTGCTTTCGTAGGTAAACCTAATGTAGGAAAATCTTCATTAATAAATAAATTATTAGGGGAAAATAGAGTTATAGTAAGTAATATTCCAGGAACTACTAGAGATGCTATAGATAGCTTTTTAGATACTGAAGAAGGTAAATTTACTCTTATAGATACTGCAGGACTTAGACGTAAAAGTAAAGTAAAAGAAGAAATAGAAAGATATAGCGTTATAAGAACATATGCATCTATAGAAAAAGCAGATGTATGTATACTTATGATTGATGCTGAAGAAGGAATATCTGAGCAAGATGAAAAAATAATAGGATATGCTCATGACTTAAACAAAGCAATATTAGTTATAGTTAATAAATGGGATTTAATTGAAAAAGATGATAAAACAATGTATAAATTTAAAAATGACATAAAAGTAAAATTAGCATTTATGCCTTATGCTAAATTCTTATTTATTTCTGCTAAAACAGGCCAAAGAGTACATAAGGTTTTAAGTTTAGCCAAAGAATGTTATGCAAACTATAGCAAAAGAATAAAAACCGGTGTATTAAATGATGTTATAAGTAAGGCAATAATGATGAAAGAGCCTCCTGTTATGGGAACAAGAAGACTTAAGATTTATTATGCAACTCAAGTAGCTACAAAGGCTCCTACTTTTATATTATTTGTAAATGATACTGGCTGTGTACATTTTTCATATAAGAGGTATTTAGAAAATAAACTAAGAGAAAATTTTGATTTCTCTGGAACAGGCATAAAAGTGGAGTTTAGAGAAAGGAAGGAATAAAATGATTGGCCAAATTACTTTTATAGGTGCAGGAAGTTTTGGTAGTGCGTTATCAGTTATGTTAGCTAAAAAAGGATTAAAGGTTAATATATGGGATAGAAAAAAGCATACAGTAGATGATATAAATATTAAAAGAGAGAATATAAGATATTTACAAGGAGTAGTTATACCATCATCTGTAATAGCTTATGAAAATATTGAAGATTCTATAAAAGAAAGTGAAGTTATAGTTTTATCAGTTCCTTCCCATGTAATAAGAGAGATTTCTAAAAAGATTAAAGATTTTGTAAAACCTAATCAAATAATAGTAAGTATAGCTAAAGGTATAGAAGAAAATTCAGGAAAAAGACTTTCAGAGGTTATAGAAGAGGAATTGCCAAATAATAAAGTAGTTGTACTTTCAGGACCTAGCCATGCAGAAGAAGTAGCTAAAGATATTCCTACTACAGTTGTTGTTAGTTCTAAAGATAGTGATTCAGCTAAGAAAATACAAGATTTATTTATGACAAATAAATTTAGAGTATATACTAATGAGGATTTAATAGGAGTAGAAATAGGTGGAGCTGTAAAAAATATTATAGCTTTAGCTGCTGGAGTGTCAGATGGTATAGGCTATGGAGACAATACTAAAGCTGCCCTTATTACAAGGGGAATGTTTGAAATTACAAGAATAGGAAAAGCTCTTGGAGGAAAAGTAGAAACATTTTCAGGACTTACAGGAATGGGAGATTTAATAGTTACCTGTACTAGTATGCACAGTAGAAATAGAAGAGCTGGAATACTTATAGGTAAAGGTTATTCTAGAGAAGAAGCAGTAGAAGAAATTGGAATGGTAGTAGAAGGTATAAAGGCATGTAAGGCTTTTCATGAACTTAAAGAAAAGTTAGGAGTTAAAATGCCTATAACAGATACACTTTATAAAGTTTTATTTGAGAAAAAGGATGCTAAATATGGTGTATATGAATTAATGACTAGAGATAAAAAGAGTGAATCTTATAATTAAAATAAAATTTAATATAATTTATATAAAAAAAAGAAGGTGCTTTAAAGTACCTTCTTTTTTTATATTATAAATTTATAAGTATCAGATTTAATTAATGTTTTTAAATAGATTAATTTATATCAAAAGAAAAAGTTAATAAATCTTATTAATTTTTCAATCATTCTCATCTAAATTTATTAATAGTGAAAAGATAAAAAAGAAAAATATTTTAACTTTAAAGTTAAGATTTATAAATTATAATCATATATTTAAAAAATAAGAATAGAATTTGTTAATGACATAAGAAATTTTTGTAAGACCTATGAAAATAAATAATAAGTGAAAGAGGTTATGGATATTTTATGAAATAGAATCACTTAGGTTTTTTTTATAGTTTTGATATCAGTAAGTTCTAAGGAAAAAGTAGTTTTAAAAATACACTAGAATACTTATTAGTTATTTATTATATGAGGCTAAATATATATTTGTTTTATAAAAGCACAGTAAATAGTAATAAGTTATATATATATTAAATATATATATAGTGTCAATATTATATTAATGGGGGGTATACTTTGGAAAATTTTGATATATACAAAGATATAGCGGAAAGAACTCAGGGAGACATATATGTAGGGGTAGTTGGCCCAGTTAGAACAGGGAAATCTACTTTTATAAAAAGATTCATGGAACTTATGGTTATACCTAAAATAGACAATGGTTATAAAAAACAAAGAGCTAAAGATGAATTGCCACAGAGTTCCTCAGGCAAATCTATCCATACTACAGAGCCGAAATTTGTTCCTAATGAAGCAATTGAAGTTAGTTTAGAAAATGAAACAAAGTTTAAAGTAAGAATGGTAGATTGTGTTGGATATATAGTTAAAAGTGCATTAGGGTATATGGAGGATCAAGGTAAGGCTAAGATGGTAACAACTCCTTGGTATGATTACGAAATACCTTTTGAAGAAGCTGCAGAAATTGGAACTAAAAAAGTTATAAATGAACATTCTACAATAGGTCTTTTAGTTAGTACAGATGGCTCCGTTGCAGGAATAGATAGACAAGACTATGTAGAGGTTGAAGAAAGGGTAGTAGGTGAGTTAAAATCTATAAAAAAACCATTTATAATAGTTTTAAATTCAGCTCATCCTTATGAACCAGAAACAATAGAATTAAGAAAAGAAATGGAAGAAAAATATGATGTTCCTGTTCAAATAATTGATGTTTTAAATATGAAAGAAGACGACATTACAGATGTATTTCAAAGAGTACTTAAAGAATTTCCTGTAAAAGAAATAAATATAGATATGCCAAAATGGATAGAAGGATTAAAACCTTCCCATTGGTTAAAAGCGGATTTTTTAAATGTAGTAAAGGATATGTCAAAGGATGTATACAAAGTTAGAGATGTAAATAAAGTAGTAACTAGCATAAATGACTTTGATTTTCTAGGTCCATGTTCACTATGTGAAATGAATATGGGAGAAGGTACAGCTAGGGTCAATTTAAAACCTAAAGATGGTCTTTTCTATAAAATATTAGGAGAAGTTTGTGATGAAGAAATTGATAATGAAAATGATTTATTAAACATATTTGCAACTATGAATAGTGCTAAAAAAGAATATGACAAAGTTTGTAAAGCTCTAAAGGATGTTAAAGAAACAGGATATGGTTTAGTTCCACCACAACTTAGTGAAATGAAATTAGAAGAACCTCAAATAGTTAAGCAAGGAAGTAGGTATGGAGTTAAATTAAAAGCTAGTGCTCCTTCTCTACACTTTATAAGAGCAGATATTCAAACAGAAGTATCACCAATTATGGGAACAGAAAGAGAAAGTGAAGAAATGTTAAAATCTTTACTAGAAGAATTTGAAAATGATCCTTCAAAAATATGGCAAAGTAATATGTTTGGAAAATCACTAGAAGTTTTAGTAAAAGAGGGGCTACAAAATAAGCTTTATAAGATGCCAGAAGATGTTCAAAGTAAGATACAAAAAACTTTGCAGAAAATCATAAATGAAGGAAATGGTGGACTAATTTGCATTATATTATAATAACAAAAATAAGTAAAAAATCCTATTAGATAAACTAATAGGATTTTTATTTTACGATTCAATTAAATAATGTTATATTAGATAAAGAAGTTATTTTTGAAGGGAATGACAGTATGAAAAAAGTAGCAGTTGTGTTTAATGGTGGCACAATATCAATGAAAGTTGATCCTAGACTTGAAGCTGCAGTTCCAAGTTTAAAAGGAGAAGAAATAATGAATATGGTAACTGGTATAGAAGACTATGCTAAGATAGAATCCCATGAGTTTTCAAATGATCCTAGTCCATATATAACTCCTAATGATATGATGGAACTGTCAAGATATATAAAAAATATATTAAAAAGAGAAGATATATGTGGAGTAGTAGTAACTCATGGTACTGACTCTTTAGAAGAAACAGCATATTTGTTAGATTTAACTATTAAATCAGACAAGCCTGTTATAATTACAGGGGCTATGAGAAGTAGTTCAGAATTAGGATATGATGGACCAGCTAATTTAGCTGCATCTATATGTACTGCTATATCAGAAGAAGCTAGAGGAAAAGGAGTACTTGTTTGTTTAAATGGAGAACTAAATTGTGCAAGTGAGGTAACTAAATCAAACTCAACATCTCTTGGAACTTTTAAAAGTCCTATTTTTGGACCAATAGGTATAGTAGACAGTAATCAGGTTATATTTTATAGAAATAAAGTTATAAATCAGCTTTTAGAAACAGAGAATATAGAGACTAATGTAGGACTTATAAAGTGTGCTTCTGGTATGGATTCTGACATAATAGATTTTTATATAAATAAAGGTAGCAAAGGAATAGTTATAGAAGCTATGGGAAGAGGAAATATCCCTCCTACAATGGTTGAAGGAGTTAAAAGGGCAATAGATTCTAAAATTGCTGTAGTTATAGTTTCAAGATGTTATGAAGGAAGAGTTTTAGATACTTATGGGTATAAAGGTGGCGGAAAAGGTCTTAGAAATATGGGGGTTATATTTGGATACTTCATGCCAGGTCAAAAGGCCAGAATAAAGCTTATGCTTGCTTTAAAGAAAACCAATTATGATATAGAAAAAATAAGAGAAATATTTGAAAATGATACTTATAATTACGTTACTAGATAATAATTATAATATATAAATATTTTATTTGTATGCTATATATTGTATTTTTAGTGTATTTATAAGCTTATTTTATGATATAATTTCTTTTATGGGTTAAATAATTAATAATTTGTTTTAGTTGTAAATCTTATTTAATTTATGTATAATTATCATATCTGACGGTTTATGGAAGGATGAAAAGTATGATTAAAAGCATGACAGGTTTCGGAAGAGGGACTGTTGAGACGGACAAAAGAAGTTTTATTGTAGAGATGAGAAGTGTAAATCATAGGTATTGTGATATAAACATTAGAATGCCTAAAGTATACATGACTTTAGAAGAAAAAATGAGATCTTGCATAAAAGAAAAGATACATAGAGGAAAAGTGGATGTATATATAACAAAGAATACATATGATAAAGATGATGTAGAATTAAATTTTAATGAATCTATAGCAGATAGTTATTATGGTTGTTTAAAACAAATAAAAGATAAGTATGATGCTAAAGATGACATATCAGTATCTTTAATTTCAAGATTTCAAGATGTAATAACTTCAAAGCAAAAGGAAGAAGACATAGATAAAGTATGGGAAGAACTTCAAATACCTATAAAAGAAGCTATTAATTCTTTATGCTCTATGAGAGAAAGAGAAGGCATAAAGCTTTATGAAAATATAAATATGAGATGTAAAAGTGTAAAGACATGTTTAGACAAAATAGAAAAGAGATTTCCACTTATAACAAGTCAATTTAATGATAAAATTCATGAAAGAGTATCTGATTTATTGAAAGATTCAGAAATTGATGAAGGAAGAATTGCAATGGAAGTTGCACTTTTTGTGGATAAGTCTTCTATAGACGAAGAGATAGTCAGACTAAATAGTCATATAGTGCAGCTTACAGAAACTTTAGAGCTAGGTGAGCCTGTAGGAAGAAAATTAGACTTTATAGTTCAAGAAATGAATAGAGAAGCTAATACAATAGCATCTAAAACAACAGATTTAGAGACAGTAAACTTAGTATTAAATATTAAGAATGATATAGAAAAAATAAGAGAGCAAATTCAAAATATTGAATAATTAGGAGGATTACGATGGGAATAAAATTAATAAATATAGGATTTGGTAACATAGTTTCAGCTAATAGATTGGTGGCTATAGTTAGTCCAGAATCAGCGCCTATAAAAAGAATAATACAAGAAGCAAGAGATAGAGGAATGCTTATAGATGCTACATATGGAAGAAGAACTAGAGCAGTTATAATAACTGATAGTGATCATGTAATATTATCAGCAGTTCAACCAGAAACAGTAGCTCATAGATTAGTTACAAAAGGTGAAGATTCTGTAGCTGATGAAAATGAGGGAAATATGTAATGGATAAAAAAGGTTTACTTATAGTTATATCAGGGCCATCAGGAGCAGGTAAAGGTACAATATGTAAAGAACTTATAAAACAAGAAGAATTATGGGTTTCAGTATCTGCTACAACTAGATCACCTAGAAAAGGTGAAGAAGATGGTGTTAACTATTACTTTTTAAACAAAGAAGACTTTAAACAAAAGATTAAAGAAGATGATTTTCTAGAATATGCTGAGGTTTATGGCAATTATTATGGAACACCTAAATCAAAAGTACTAGAAAAAGTCCATAATGGTAATAATGTAATATTAGAGATAGATATTCAAGGAGCTCTAAAAGTAAAAGAAAAATATCCAGAAGGAATATTTGTTTTTGTACTTCCACCTTCTATGGAAGAGCTTAAAAAAAGAATAATAAATAGAGGTAGTGAGACTGAAGAGTCTTTTATGACTAGATTTAAGTCTGCATACAGAGAAATAAATTATGTATCTAAGTATAACTACGCAGTTGTTAATGATACTGTGGAAGATGCAGTAACAAAAATTAGAAACATAATCTCAGCAGAAAACTGTCGGGTAGACAGAATTAAAGAAAGTATATTAGAGTCAAAGGAGGAATTTATTCATGAGCAATTCTATGATTAATCCATCTATAGTAGATTTAATGGAGAAAGTTGATAATAGATATGCATTAGTTGTTTTAGCGTCTCAAAGAGCAAGACAAATAATAGCAGGTGAGGAACCTTTAATTGATATAGAGTCAACTAAGCCAGTAACTATAGCAATTAATGAGATAAATGAAGAAAAGTTATCTTATGAAACAGTTGAAGAAGGTATTAAATAAATGAAAGAAAAAAAGTCTATAGTTATAGGGGTAACTGGCGGCATTGCTAGTTATAAAGCTTTAGATATAGTTAGTAGATTAAAAAAGAAAAATTATGATGTACATGTAATTATGACAGAATCTGCAACAAAATTTGTAACACCACTGTCTTTTCAAAGCTTAAGCCAAAACATGGTTACTATAGATATGTTTAATGAGCCTAAAGTTTTTGAAATACAACATATATCTTTAGCTAAGAAAGCAGATTTAATGATTATAGCACCAGCCACTGCAAATATTATAGGAAAAGTTGCAAATGGAATAGCAGATGATATGTTATCTACAACTATAATGGCATGCAAAAGCCCAGTTGTATTTGCTCCTGCAATGAATACAAACATGTATGCTAATCCTATAGTTCAGGATAATATTAAGAAATTAAAGAAATATGGATATGAATTTATAAATCCAAAATCAGGAAGACTTGCATGTGGTGACGTAGGAGAAGGGAAATTAGAAGATACTGAAATTATAGCTGAATTTTTAGATAGTAAATTATATTCTAAAAAGGATTTGAAAGGTAAAAATGTACTTGTTACAGCAGGACCAACTTTAGCTCCCATAGATCCAGTAAGATTTATAACTAATAAATCTTCCGGTAAAATGGGCTATTCTATAGCAAAAGAAGCTAGAGATAGAGGGGCAAATGTAACTTTAGTTTCTGGTCCAAGTAATTTAGAAGTTCCTTTTGGAGTTGAATTTTTAAAAGTTTCAACTAATGAGGAAATGTTTAATGCAGTTAAGTCTAATTTTGATCAGCAAGATATTATTATAAAATCTGCGGCTGTTGCAGATTTTAAACCTAAAGAATACTCTAATCATAAAATAAAGAAAACAGAGGATGATATGTCTTTAAAACTTACTAGAGATAAAGATATATTAAAAGAATTAGGGAAAATGAAAACAAATCAAGTTTTAGTAGGATTTGCTGCTGAAAGTAGAGATGTTTTTGAAAATGCTAAAGGTAAACTACATAGAAAAAATTTAGACTATATTGTTGCAAATAATATACTTTCAAAGGATACAGGCTTTGCTTCTAATGATAATATGGTTACCATAATTTCAAAAGATGGTAAAATTAATTCACTACCTAAGATGACAAAAAGAGAGGTAGCAGAGAATTTATTTGATATAATATTAAAGAAAATATAATTTTTAAAAGAGGCAAAAACCGAATAACGGTGTAGCCTCTTTTATTTAATTAAAAGGGTGATAAAGTGTTTAACTATGCAAAAGTTATAGTAAATAATTCTTCAATAAAATTAGATAGATTATTTACTTATAAAGTGCCAGATGAACTTTTGGGAAAGTTACAAATTGGTCATAGAGTTAAGGTGCCCTTTGGAAAGGGTAACAGAAAATTAGACGCTTTTGTTTTAGACTTAGAAGAGTATATAAAAGAGGATATAAAAAACATAAAATATATAGATAAAATATGCGATAGATATCCTATGCTTACTGTAAATAATATAAAACTTATAAAACAGATGAAAGTTAAATATTTATGTACTTATTTAGAAGCTATAAAAGTTATAATTCCACCAGGTATAATAAAAGGTGTAAAGCATAAAGTAGAAAATTTTTTATTTACAGGTAAAAGGTTAGAAGGAAAGTATAACAAAGAAAATTATATGAGCATTTATAATTTTGTAAGAAATAATGAGGGAATATATAATAAAAGTAAGTTAAGTAAAGAAAAAGGACTTTCACTATCTTCTATAAATACTTTAATAAAACATGAATTTTTAATTCAAAGATCTAAAATAATAAATAGATATAATGAAAAAAAGTATAATGATTATAAAGAAGTTATGCTTAATTCTAATCAATCCTTGGCATTATATAAAATAATTAATTCAAAGGATATAAAATTTTTAATCCATGGTGTTACTGGAAGTGGGAAAACAGAAATATATATGCATATAGTAAAAAAAATGATGGAAAAAGATAAAGATTCTATAATATTAGTTCCAGAGATATCTTTAACCCCTCAGATGGTAGAAAGGTTTAAAGGAAGATTTGGAACTAATATAGCAGTTTTTCATAGTAAGCTTTCTGATGGAGAAAGATATGATGAATGGATGAGAGTTAAGGAAGGAAAAGTAAAAGTTGCTATAGGAGCCAGATCTGCAGTTTTTTTACCTTTTAAGAATTTAGGGGCAATTATAGTGGACGAAGAGCATGAAAGTAGTTATAAATCTGATAGTGACCCTAAATATAATGCAAAAGAAATAGCTGAACTTAGAGCTTTAAATGAAGGCTGTAAAATAGTTCTAGGTTCTGCAACTCCTTCTTTAGATACTTATTATAGAAGTAAAAAAAGAGAGTTTAATTTAATTAATATAGATAAGAGAATAGATGGAGTAGATATGCCAGAAATTATTGTAGAAGATATGAGAGAAGAACTTATATCAGGCAATAAATCTATATTTAGTAGAAAGTTATACAGTGAAATAAAAGAAAGATTAATAAAAAAAGAACAAATTATTTTATTTTTAAATAGAAGAGGTTTTTCTACTTTTGTATCTTGCAGAAAATGTGGATATGTATTTAAATGCGATAAATGTGATATATCATTAACATATCATAACAATAGTAATTTTTTAAAATGCCATTATTGTGGTAGTGTGAAAAAAGTACCTAAAACTTGTCCTAAATGTGGAAGTAAATATGTTAAATATTTTGGAGTAGGTACAGAAAAGGTAGAAAGTGAAATAAAAAGATGTTTTAGTGATGCTAAAGTTATAAGAATGGATTTAGATACTACAAGGAAAAAAAATTCTTATGAAAAAATATATAATGATTTTAAAATGGGAAAAGCAGATATATTAATAGGAACTCAAATGATAGCTAAAGGTTTAGATTTTAAAAATGTAACTTTAGTTGGAGTTTTAGCTGCAGATATGTCTCTTAATTTACCAGATTATAGATCCGCAGAAAAAACATTTCAGCTTATAACTCAGGTCTCTGGAAGATCTGGAAGAGGAAGCAAAAAAGGAAAAGTTATAATTCAAACTTATAATCCAGACAATTATAGTATAATAGCTGCATCTAAAGGAGATTATAAAGATTTTTACGATAAAGAAATAAAAATAAGAGAAGATATGAGATACCCACCCTTTACTACATTATTTCTTATAAACTTAAGTAGTAAATATGAAAATAAGCTTATAAAGAAAGCACAATCTATAGGAATAATTTTAAAAAATAAATTATCTTCTTATAAAGATTTAAATATTTTAGGACCTTGTCCTTCCCCACTTTCAAAGATAAAAGAAAAGTATAGGTGGCAAATAGTTATAAAAGGTAATATAAATTACCATATAGCTGAAAATATTAAAAAAATGGTTTATTCTTTATTAGAACATGTTTATAATGATATAAGGGTAAGTATGGATATTAATCCAAATAGCTTATTATAAAATAGAATTAATTCGGAGGTAGATAATATGGCATTAAGAAATATAAGAAAATATGGAGACGATTTATTAAGAAAAAAAAGTAGAAAAGTGGAAAAAATTGATGATAGAGTTTTAACTCTTATAGAAGATATGAAAGAAACTATGTATGAGGCTGATGGAGTAGGTCTTGCAGCTCCACAAGTAGGGATTTTAAAAAGAATAGTAATTATAGATGTAGGAAATGGTCCTATAGTTTTAATAAACCCAGAAATAATAGAAACAGAAGGAAGTTACATAGATGTAGAAGGTTGTTTAAGTGTACCAGGTAAACAAGGAAAAGTTGAAAGACCTATAAAAGTAAAAGCTACAGCTTTAAATGAAAAAGGTGAAAAGATAATTATAGAAGGAGAAGACTTACTTGCAAGAGCTATATGTCATGAAACAGATCATTTAAATGGTGTATTATTTGTAGATAAAGTTATAAAAGATGTGGAAGGGGATAAATAAATTGAAAGATACTACTATAGTTTTTATGGGAACTCCTGAATTTGCAGTTCCTTCACTAAAGAAACTAATAGAAAATTATAATGTTAAAGCAGTTTTTACTCAACCAGATAGACCAAAAGGTAGAGGTAAAAAGATTTCTATGTCACCAGTAAAAGAAGTAGCTATGGAAAAGGATATCGCTGTGTATCAGCCATTAAAATTAAAAAATGATACTGAGTGTATAGAAAAACTTAAAGAAATTAATCCTGACTTTATTATAGTTGTGGCCTTTGGGCAAATACTATCTAAAGAAGTTCTTCAAATACCTAAAATAGGTTGTATAAACTTACATGCATCACTTTTACCTAAATATAGAGGAGCAGCACCTATAAATTGGGCCATAGTTAATGGAGAAAAGGAAACAGGAAATACTACTATGTTTATGGATGTAGGATTAGATACTGGAGATATGCTTCTTAAAAGTAAAGTTAAAATAACAGATACTATGACAGCAGGAGAACTTCATGATATATTAATGGAAGATGGAGCTGAGCTTCTTTCAAAAACAATAGATGGTTTAGTTTCAAATGATATAGAAAGAATTCCTCAAAATACTGAAAAAACTATCTATGCTTCAATGCTTAATAAAAAAATGGCTAATATAGATTGGAATAAAAAAAGTGAAGAAATAAATTCATTTATAAGAGGATTAAATCCTTGGCCAGTTGCATATACTCAATATGAAAATAAGATTATGAAAATTTATGAAAGCGAAATTTTAAATGAAAAATCTTCTAAAAAACCAGGATGCATTTTAAAAGTATCTAATGATGGAATAAAAGTTTCAACATCTGATGGAAGTTTACTTGTTAAGACTATTCAATTTCCAGGTAAGAGACCTATGAGTGTATCAGACTATATAAAAGGGCATAATATTAAAGAAGAAATATTATTAGGAATATGAAAATAAATAACAGGTCAAAGATGGGATGGATATTTTGTGAAATACAATGACTTGGGTTCTGTTAATAGTTATGCTATTAGTAGGTTCCAAGGAAGAAGTAGTTCACAAAATAAACTAGCATACTGACTAGTTATTTATTTGAATGTGCCTTAGGTAAATAAGTTATAAGTAAACAAAAGTAAAAGAGTTAAAAGGAGGGCGTTATATGTTTTATTATGATAGTACCATTTTAATTTTAATTCCTTCTCTTATAATAGCAGGATTAGCTCAAGCAAAGGTATCTAGTTCTTTTCAAAAATATTCTAGAGTGCAGTCTTATAATAATTATACAGGAGCACAAGTAGCTAGGATGCTTTTAGATCATAAAGGACTTCAAAGTGTACCTATAGAACTTATAGAAGGTAAGCTTTCAGATCACTATGATCCTAGGACAAAAACTCTTAGATTATCTAAAGATGTTTATTATAGTACTTCTATAGCATCTATAGGAGTGGCGGCTCATGAAACTGGCCATGCTATGCAAGATTTGGAAAAATACTCTCCCCTTGTCATAAGAAATTCCATAGTTCCAGTGGTTAATTTTAGTTCAAGTGCTTCATGGATACTATTTATAATGGGGATATTTTTTAGTATGCCAAGACTTTTAAGTATTGGAATAATACTTTTTTCAGCAGTGGTTTTATTTCAAGTAATTACTCTTCCTGTGGAATTTAATGCATCAAAGAGAGCACTAATAATGCTTAAAGATAATAGAATTCTTTATGAAAATGAGATAATAGGTGCAAAAAAAGTACTGGATGCAGCTGCTATGACTTATGTTGCTGCCGCTTTAACCGCCATATCACAGCTTATAAGACTTATACTAATAAGTAATAGAAATAATAACTAGAAAGGTTTAGGTATATAATGATAAATGCTAGAAAAGTAGCCTTAGATGTAGTAAATTCTGTTTTTTATAAAGATGCATATTCAAATATAGTATTGAATATGCATCTGAATAAATCAAATTTAAAGGATAAAGATAAAGCCTTAGTAACAGAAATAGTATATGGTACTATAAAATATAAATTAACCATAGATAAAATAATACAAAGTTATTTAAAAAGTAATATAAAAAAATTAGATAAAGATATATTAAATATATTAAGAATAACAATATATCAAATAAGATATTTAGATAAAATACCAGAATTTGCAGCAGTTAATGAAGCAGTAAATCTTAGTAAAAGAGTTTGTTCTAAGTTTTCTAAATTAGTTAATGGAGTTCTTAGAAATTATATAAGAGACAAAAATAAAAAAATATACTATAATGGAAAAGATGTTTTAGAAAGTTTAAGCTTTAATTATTCTTTTCCTAAGTGGATGATTAAACTTTTTATAAATCAATATGGAGAAAAAATTTCTGAAGATATATTAAAAGGATTAAATGAGAGACCTAATATTACTGTAAGGGTTAATGATTTGAAATCTGACTATGATAGTGTTTTTGAAGAAATGACTAAAGAAGGATATAATATAGAACCAGGTTTTATATGTCCAGAAGCTATAAAAATATTTAATGGAAAAAATATAGAAAATAATATTTTATTTAAAAAGGGAAAAGTTACTGTTCAAGATGAAAGTGCTATGCTTGTGGCACCTTCTATGGATTTAAAGGAAAATATGGTTGTATTAGATTTATGTAGTGCTCCAGGAGGAAAAACTACTCATATATCTGAAATAACTAGTGATAAAAGTACAGTTCATGCTTATGATTTACATGAAAATAAGTTATGTTTAATTGAAGATAATGCTAATAGATTAGGAATAAAAAATATAGTAACAAAATCTATGGATGCTTCTTTATATAAGGAAGAATTAGAAAATTTTGCAGATAGAATTCTTATAGATGTTCCTTGTTCTGGTCTTGGAATAATAAGAAAAAAACCAGAAATAAAATGGAATAAAAATACGTCAGATATAAATAATCTAATACATATTCAAAGAAAAATAATGAAAAACTCAGCTAAGTATTTAAAAGACAATGGTGTATTATTATATTCTACTTGTACGTTAAACAAGAAAGAAAATGAAGAAAATGTGAAATGGTTTTTAAGAAATAATAAACATTTTAAAATTGAAAAACTATACTATGGTAATTGTGATAATATAATTTATCATAAGGAGGGGTATGTTACAGTACTTCCTAACAAATCAATGGATGGTTTTTTTATTTGTAGAATGAGAAAAATAGTAGGTGTATAGATTGAATAATATTTTAGACTTGAATTTAGAAGAACTAAAAGAGTGGATGGTTTCAAATGGAGAAAAAGCTTTTAGAGCTAAACAAGTTTTTGGTTGGATATATAGTAACTTTATTTGGGATTTTGACGCTATGAAGAACTTATCTAAGAATACTAAGGAAAAGCTTAAAGAAAACTTTTATGTGGGAATACCTAGGATAGTTAAAAAATTTAAATCAAAAGATGATGATACATGGAAATTTTTATTTAAATATCCTGATGGAAATATTATAGAATCTGTAGTTATGAAATATAAACATGGGAATTCTATTTGTGTGTCAACTCAAGTAGGTTGTAGAATGGGATGTAAATTTTGTGCATCTACAATAGATGGAGTAATTAGAGATTTAACTTGTGGAGAAATTTTAGGGCAAATTTTAGCAGCTCAAAAGGAAATAGAAGAAAGAATTTCTAATATAGTTTTAATGGGTAGTGGAGAACCTATGGATAATTTTAATAATGTGTTGAAATTTTTAAAATTAGTTGTAGCAGATTATACATTAAATATAGGACAAAGACATATAACTTTATCTACTTGTGGGATAGTTCCTAAAATAAAAGAGCTTGCAGATGAGAACATGCAGATAACTTTAGCAATATCTCTTCATGCTTCTAATGATGCAATGCGAAAAAATATAATGCCTATAGCAAACAAATACTCTATAAAAGAGGTATTAGATGCATGTAAATATTATATAAATAAAACAAATAGAAGAATTTCTTTTGAATATGCTTTAGTTAAAGGTGTAAATGATAGTAAGGAAAGTGCTACAGAATTAATAGGTTTATTAAAACCAATTATGTGTCATGTTAATTTAATCCCCGTAAATGAAATAAAAGAAAATGACTATGAAAAGTCTACATGTAAAAACATACATGAATTTGCAGAATTATTAAAGGTAAGTGGTATAGAAACTACTGTAAGGCGAGAAATGGGTTCAGATATAAATGCTGCTTGTGGACAATTGAGAAGAGATTATATTTCAGAATAATGAAAAAAGGGGTGCAAGATTATGTTGGGGATTTTATCTGATATAGGTAATGTTAGAAAGATAAATGAAGACTATGTAGGACATTTTATAAATAGAGAAATAGGATTTTACATAGTTGCAGACGGGATGGGTGGACACAATGCTGGAGAAGTTGCAAGTAAACTTGCTGTGGAAACTATAATAGATAACATTAAGTCTTTAAAAGATTATGAAAATATAGAAGAAATCCTAATAGAATCGATTTTAAAAGCTAATGAAAAGGTGTATAAATTAGCCAAGGAAAATTCAAAACTTAAAGGAATGGGAACAACAGTAACAGCTTGTTTAGTAAAAAATCAAAATATGGTAGTTGCAAATGTAGGAGACAGTAGCTGTTATAAACTTAAGAAAAATGGTGTTTTTAAAATAACTAAAGATCATTCATATGTACAACAACTTATAGATAAAGGTACAATTACAAAAGAAGAAGCTAATACTCATCCTAATAAGAATGTAATTACGAGGGCTCTAGGGACATTTGACTCAGTAAAAGTAGACACCTTTAGTGTCAATTTAAATGATGTGTACAAAGTTTTATTATGTACAGATGGTCTTACTAATTATGTTAATGAAAATGAAATGTACGATATAATAATGAATAATAAGACTGATAATAAATTAGCATGTAACCAACTTGTAGATCTTAGTAATCTAAAAGGTGGAAAAGATAATATATCAGTTATCCTATTTGAAGGAGAGTGTAGAGATGATAGGGAAAATGTTGGGCGATAGGTATGAATTGCTAGAAAAAATTGGAGAAGGTGGCATGGCAGTAGTTTATAAAGCTAAATGTCACTATCTAAACAGATTTGTTGCTATCAAAATATTAAAAGATCAATTTTGTAATGATAAAGAATTCGTAGAAAAATTTAAAAGAGAAGCTACTTCTGTTGCAAGCTTAGGAGATAACAATATAGTAAATATTTATGATGTAGGATCAGAGGAAGATATACATTATATTGTTATGGAATACGTTAAAGGAAAAACTTTAAAAGAACTAATAGATGAAAAAGGTAAACTAAATAACAATGAAGCTCTTTCTTTATCAATCCAAATAGCTAATGCATTAGTATGTGCTCATAAAAATAATATTGTGCACAGAGATATAAAACCTCATAATATATTACTTACAGAAGAAAATATAGTTAAGGTTACAGATTTTGGTATAGCTAAAGCTTCCGGTTCTGCAACTATAACTAATTCAAGTAAAGTTATGGGATCAGCTCATTATTTTTCTCCAGAACAAGCAAAAGGTAGTTTTGTGGATTTTAAGACTGATATATATTCTTTAGGTATAGTTATGTATGAAATGCTTACAGGGAAAGTTCCTTTTGATGCAGAAAGTGCTGTGTCTGTAGCTTTAAAACATATACAAGATGCGCCAACTGCACCTAAAGATTTAAATAAGGATATACCAGATAGCTTAAATAATTTGATATTAAAATGTTTAGAAAAGGATCCTATAAGAAGATACCAATCAGTAAAAGAGTTATCAGAAGATCTAACTAAAATAAAAAATAATGAAGACGTTAATATAAACAATATGATGGAAAATGATATGACTAGAGTATTAGATACTGATTTAGTTAATGACAAATTAAAAGAAGATTCTGATTTAGAAGATGAAGATGATTTTGAAGAAGATGAAGAAGACTTTGAAGAAAAGCCAAAAAGAAAAAGATCTAAAAAAATAAATAATAAACTTATAATTGGAGCAATTGCAGTGCTTGTTATTGTAATAGGATCTGTGGCAGCTTTCTTTTCTTTTGGTAAATCAGATGCTGGAGATAAGGTAGAAGTTCCTAATATAGTAGGAATGACTAAAGAAGATGCAGAGAAAGCTTTAAAAGAGAAAAATCTTAAATTAACAGTCGCTCAAAAGGTTAAAAGTGATAAAAAAGAAGGTACAATTGTAGAATCTTATCCACCATCAGGAACAAAAGTAAAAAAAGATTCTGAAGTTAGAGTAAGTATAAGTGGAGGAAAAATCTTAACTGTGCCTGATTTAAAAGGGATGGATTTACAGTCTGCTAAAGATCTTATAAATAATAGTGATTTAAAAGTAGGAGATGTAAGTAGAGAATATAGTGATTCAGTGCCAGAAGGTAATATAATAAGTCAAAGTTTAAATACAGGTGAAGAAGTAAAAGAAGGAACAAAGATAGATTTAGTTGTTAGTAGAGGTGAAAACCTAGAAGAAAAAAGGAGGCAACAAAGAGAAGCTGAAAAGCAAAGGAAAAGAGAAGAAGAAGCCCAAAGAAAAGCACAAGAAGCCCAAAGAAAAGCTCAAGAAGAAGCCCAAAGAAAAGCGGAAGAGCAAAGAAGAGCTGAAGAGCAACAAAAACCAGATCCACAGCCAAAACCGGATAAACCAGAGCCGGATAAACCAGAGCCGGATAAACCAGAGCCGGATAAGCCAGAGCCAGATAAACCACAACCGGATAATCCAGATCCAAGTCAACCTACTAATGGAAGCGGTAGTGGAAGCGGACAAAACAATAGTAATTAACCTTTAAAGTTATTTAGGAGGAAATATGAGAGGAACAATAATAAAAGGAATAGGCGGATTTTATTATATAAAAATAGATGGTTCTGATGAAGTAGTGGAATGTAAGGCTAGGGGTAAGTTTAGAAAATCTAAACTTACCCCTATGATTGGTGATGAAGTAGAAATTATTATAGAAAAAGGCAAAGGTGTTATAGATGAAATTTATGATAGAAAGAGTGAACTTATAAGGCCGGCTGTTTCTAATGTAACTCAAGCTTTAGTTGTATTTTCTTTTAAAAATCCTGAAATAAATATAGATTTATTAAACAAATTTTTGCTTATATGTGAGTATAATAATTTAAAAGCTACTGTATGTTTTAATAAGTTAGATTTAATAAAGGAAAAAGAATGTGAAAATACAATATCTATGATAGAGAAGGCAGGATATGATATAATATTTTTGAATGCTAAAAAAGGTATTGGTATGGATAAAGTAAAAGAGAAAATAAAAGGTAATGTTACAGTGTTATGTGGACCTTCTGGAGTTGGAAAATCAACTATATTAAATGAAATAACAGGAAAAGAAACTATGGCTACAGGAGATATAAGCAAAAAGCTAAAAAGAGGGAAACATACCACAAGACATAGTGAACTTATTTATGTAGATGAAGGACTTGTTGTGGATACTCCAGGATTTTCTTCTGTAAATATAGACTTTATGGATAAAGAAGATTTGCAATATGATTTTCCAGAGTTTAGAGAGTATATAGGTGGTTGTAAGTATAATGGATGTCTTCATTACAAAGAGCCTTCTTGTGTTGTTAAGGAAGCTGTGGAGAAGGGAGATATACATAAAGATAGATATGAATTTTATATAAAAACTTTAGAAAGTATTATAAATAGGAGGAATAAAAGATGATGAAATTAGCCCCATCAATATTATCAGCAGATTTTTCAAATTTAGGTGAGGATATAAAAACTATAGATAAATATGGAGCAGATGTTATACATATAGATGTTATGGATGGAATGTTTGTACCTAATATTTCTTTTGGTGTTCCAATAATGAAAAGCATAAGAAAATTTACTGAAAAAACTTTTGATGTACATCTTATGATTGAAGATCCTGCAAGATATGTAGAGGATTTCGTAAAAGCAGGAGCTGACATAATTACAGTTCATTATGAAGCAGATAGACATATAGATAGAACAATACAATACATAAAAAGTTTAGGATGTAAAGCTGCTATCGCTTTAAATCCAGGTACTCCAGTTTCAGTTATAAAAGATTTAATACCTAATTTAGATATGGTTCTTATTATGTCTGTTAATCCTGGTTTTGGTGGACAAAAATATATAGATTATTGCTCAGATAAGATAAAAGAAGTTAAAAAGTTAAGTGAAAAGTGTAATCCTAATTTACTTATAGAAGTAGATGGTGGAGTTAATAAAGATAACATAAAAAATGTAGTAGATTGTGGAGCTAATGTAATAGTTGCAGGTTCTGCTGTATTTAAAAACGGGGAAGTTGAAAAAAATATAAAGGACTTAAGAGAGGCGTTATAAAATGAAAGCACTTATATTAGCTGGAGGAAAAGAACCTTCTTTTGATATTTTAAAAGAGGAAGCTAAAAATAGTGATTATATAATTTGTGCTGATAGAGGAGCAAACTGTTTATATAAATATAATATAGTACCAGATTATCTTTTAGGTGATTTTGATTCTATAAATAAAGATATATTAGACTTTTTTAAAAATAAAGAATGTAAAATGGAAGTTTATCCACCGGAAAAAGATTATACAGATACTTATATAGCACTTAAAAGGGCTATGGATTTAAAGGTTTCTGAAGTGGTTTTCTTAGGGGCTACTGGAACTAGATTTGATCATGTATTAGGTAATTTAGGGTTATTAGATATATGTTTAGAAAATCATATAAAAGCTTATATAAGAGATGATAACAATAAAATTATGTTATTAGATAAATCCATAGATTTTAAAGCTCAAAGAGATAAATATTTTTCTGTACAAGCCTATGAGAATAAAGTGGAAGGCTTTTGTTTAAAAAATGCTAAATATCCTTTAGATAACTATACATTAAAAGTAGGAGATACTTTAACTATTTCTAATGAGTTTGTAGAAAAAGACTTAGAAATATCTTTTGAAAAAGGGAAAGTTATATTTATAATTAGTAATGATTAAAAATATTTGGAGAAATAATTAAATAGAATATTTAAAAGCTTTATAGTGAGTATACCTTCACTATAAAGCTTTTATTATTAATAAAATATTATAAGTTTATAGGTTAAGTATATAAAGAAAATAAATTAAGTTTTTTAGTAAAGTAAATAGTTTTTATGATAATATATGTTTTGATTTTTAATCTTTTTTATAAAGTTATAACTTAGTTATAAAAGTAACAGTTATATTTTAATGAGCATATAGATATTATATAGATTTATAAGGAGGCATTGGTGTGTCTTATAAGAGACGGTCTAAACATAGGAAACATAGAAAGAAAAAGAAAAGATTAGGACTTACAGCTGGTGCTATAGGTATTCTTATGATTATAGGAATAATTGTTCCTATATGGGGCTGGCTTTTAGGAGTTGGATCTGCTTTGATATACTTTGGATGGAATTTAATTAATACACATAAATAAATTTAATTATTTTATAATTTATGTTTGATAGATATTAATTATTATTTGATATATTTAAATTATTAATTTTAAATTGATATTGTTAACTTATAATTATAGATTAAATATAGAGGTGTTGTTATGAAGATTATGGCTCTTAAATTGCCCAAATTCTTATCTTATATAATAAAAAAGGTAAGAAAGGATAAAAATTAAATAAAAGAACATAAAATAAAAAATGCAATTGTTATAACAACTGCATTTTTTATGCTATATAGCACGTTGTACTTTACCAGAACGTAAGCATCTAGTACAAACGTGAACTCTTTTAGGAGCACCATTAACTATAGCTTTAACTCTCTTTATGTTAGGAGCAAAGGATCTTTTTGATTGACGATGTGAATGGCTGTATTGAACACCATAAACTACGCCTTTGCCGCATATTTCACACTTTCTTGACATGAAAACACCTCCTTAAAATTGTGAAGTCAGAGCTTCTCAATTCAAACACAAATTATTTTATCACAAATTGTAGGCTATATGCAAGCAAAATAGTAATTAAAAGCATTAAAAATTATAAATAATTGTATATTTCCTTGAATAAATGGCCATTTTAATATAAAATAATCTATATGATGTCATGATGAGGAGGTTTCTTTAATGATAGGAAATATAAGCAATGAGTATGGATATATAAATTATAATGAAGACGTAGTTGCAAACATTGTAGGTGTGTCTACAATGGAGTGCTATGGTGTAGTAGGAATGGCCTCTAAGAATGCTAGAGACGGTTTATGGGAATTAATTAAAGGTGGAAGCTTTAATAGAGGAGTTAAGATTAAAGTAAATGATGAAAAGTTAAGTATAGAATTATATATAATAGTTGAATATGGAACAAAAATTTCAGTTATAGCTAATAATATTATTCAAAAGATTAGATACAACCTAGAAAATTATACAGGAATTAAGGTTTCTAGTATTACAGTTAATGTTCAGGGTGTCAGAGTTTAGGAGGTAATTTACTGATGGAGTATACTAAGATAACAGGAATAGACTTTTATAATATGGTGGTGAATGGTAGTAACAAGCTTGAAAACAAAAAAGAGTTTGTAAATTCACTTAATGTATTTCCAGTTCCAGATGGAGATACAGGTACTAATATGTCTATGACTTTTAGATCCGCTGTTAATGAAATAAAAGATGCACAAAGTGAAACTATAGGAGACCTAGCTAAAAAGCTAGCAAGAGGAGCTCTAATGGGTGCTAGAGGTAATTCAGGAGTTATACTATCACAAATATTTAGAGGTATAGCTAAGGGATTAGAAGGCAAAGAAGAAGTGGATGCAGTAGAGCTAGCTAGTGCTTTAGGAGAAGGTTCAAAATCAGCTTATAAAGCTGTAATGAGACCTACAGAAGGTACTATATTAACAATAATAAGAGCAGCAGCTGAAAGTGGAGTGAAAAGTGAAGCAAGTAATATAACAGATTTAATGGAAGAAGTATGCCAGTATAGTGAAACTATATTAAACAAGACTCCTGAAATGTTACCAGTGCTTAAAGAAGCTAAAGTTGTTGATGCTGGAGGAATGGGATTACTTATAATATTAGAAGGTATGTATGAAGCCTTAAAAAATCATTTAGAAGTAGAAATAGAAGAAGAAAATGAAACAGGTAATTTAGAAAATGAGGGATCTTCAGTAAAAGAATTTAATACTGAAGATATAAAATATGGATATTGTACTGAGTTTTTCATATTAGCTGATAAAGTTGATGTAGATGGATTTAGAAATGAACTATCTCCTTTAGGTGATTCTATGATAGTTGTAGCATCTGAAGGATTAGTAAAAGTTCATATTCATACTAATGACCCAGGAAATATACTATCAAAAGCTATAAAACTAGGATCTCTTTCTAAAATAAAAATAGATAATATGAGAGAACAACATAGACATCTACTAGTAGATAAAGATAAAGAAGAAAGAAGTACTGCTGTAGATAGTGATGATTTTGTGGAAGAAAAAGAATTAAAACCCTATGGATTTATATCAGTAGCCTTAGGCGAAGGTATTAGCGATATTTTTAAAGATATTGGGGTAGATGTAGTTATAGAAGGCGGTCAAACTATGAATCCTAGTACAGAGGATATAGTTAAAGCTGTAGAGAGTATAAATGCAGAGAATATATTTATATTCCCTAATAATAAAAATATAATAATGGCATCTAATCAAGCAGCTGAATTAGTTGATAAAAATGTTGTAGTAATACCAACTAAAACAATACCACAAGGAATAACTTCTATAACTGTTTTTAATCCTGATTTAAAACCAGAAGAAAATGAAAAAGCTATGAAAGAAATAATAGGTACAGTTAGTACTGGATCTATAACTTATGCTGTAAGAGATACAGAGATAGATGGAAAAGAAATAAAAGAAGGTAATATATTAGGATTAAAAGAAGGTAAAATATCAAAAGTAGGAAGTAATCCATTAGATGTATGTGAAGATGTAATTGATGATATGGTTACAGAAGACAGTGAACTTATAAGTTTATTCTATGGTGAAGATTGTAAAGAAAATGAAGTTAATGAATTTGTAGAAAAATTAGAAGATAAATATGGAGATATGGATATTCAATGTTATTATGGTAAACAACCATTATATTACTTTATAATATCAGTAGAATAGTGAACATATTAAGGAATATTTAAACAGTTTATACCTAAGTAAAAAGAGCCTTTTAGGGCTTTTTTTACTTATTAGGAAATCACAGAATTTTAAAATTGTAGACTATATAAATTCCTATTATATTCTTATAAATATAGTATGAATTTATATTACTAGGTTCTTATATAGGAGGAATTCTATGAATATGTATGAAAATATAAGTTCCTTAAAAGGAGTAGGACCTAAAACTTTAGAACAGTTAAATAAATGTATGATTTTTAATGTTTTGGATTTACTTTTATATTTTCCTAGGGACTATGAATTTATAGAAGTTTGTAATAACGGAGCTAAGGCAGGGAAGGTTATTATAAAAGCTGAAGTTGAAGAAATAAAAAGAGATGTAAGGACAAGGAATGGAAAAACTATTACTAATATAATATTAAATGATGGGAATAAAGAGATTAAAGCAGTTTGGTTTAATCAACCTTATATGAAAAGACAATTTTCTATAGGAAAAGCTTATATCCTTGAAGGTTCTATAAAAGAATATAGAGGAGTTTTAACTTTAAATAATCCAAAAATAATTAAAGATTTTAAACCAGTTGAAGTTAAAAATAGAATATTGCCTAAATATCCTTTAAAAGGTAACTTGAAGAATAGTTTATTTGAAAAATTAATAAATGACATTTTAAGTAAAGTTAAAATAGAAGAAAATTTACCTAAAAGATTAATAGATAAATATAAATTATGTTCTTTAGATTTGGCTATTAGAAGTATACATAAACCTAAAGATAAAAAGGGCCTTATAGATGCTAAAAGAAGGCTTAAGTTTCAAGAATTACTAACTTATTGTTTAAAGACATGTATGCTTACAAAATATTTAAAAGAGAAAGATCAAGGGATTTCTTTTAAAACATCAGAGGATACTTTAAATTTAATAGAGAATCTTCCTTTTAAGTTAACTTCTGCTCAAAGTAAGGTTTTAAAAGAGATATTCAAAGATCAAAACTCAAATAAGCCTATGAATAGGTTGCTTCAGGGAGATGTAGGAAGTGGAAAAACTATAGTTTCTTTGATATCTGTTTTAAATGTTATAAATAATGGGTATCAAGCAGTTATTATGGCTCCTACAGAAATATTAGCGGTGCAGCATTATGAAGAGGCTAAATCTATATTTAAAGAATATAACTTAAATATAAGATTACTTTCTGGAAGTGTAAAGCAATCAGAAAAAAAGACAATAAAGAAAGATTTAGCTTTTGGAGAAATTGATTTGATTATAGGTACCCATGCTTTATTAGAAGATGATGTTGAATTTAAAAAATTAGGATTAGTTGTAACAGATGAACAACATAGATTTGGTGTTATGCAAAGAAGTAAGATTTTAAATAAAGGAAATAGTCCAGATACATTAGTTATGAGTGCTACACCTATTCCTAGAACTTTAACTTTAAGTCTTTATGGAGATTTAGATGTTTCTATAATTGATGAGCTTCCACCAGGAAGGCAAAAGATTGATACTTATTATGTTAATAAAAATTATAGAAAAAGAGTATACACTTTTGCTTTAAAACAAGTAAAAGAAGGAAGACAAGTATATATAGTTTGTCCTTTAGTTGAGGAAAATGAAACATTGGAGTTAAACTCTGTAGAAAAACTTTTTAATGAATTAAAAGAACTATATTTTAAAGATATAGAAGTTTTCATATTGCATGGGAAAATGCCACCGAAAGAAAAAGATCATATTATGAAAAAGTTTAAAGATGGGGATATAGACGTTTTAATATCAACTACAGTAATAGAAGTTGGAGTTAATGTTCCAAATGCAACTCTTATGATAATAGAAAACTCTGAAAGGTTTGGGTTAGCCCAATTACACCAGCTTAGGGGAAGGGTTGGAAGAGGAATTTTTAAATCTTATTGTATTTTAATTGCTAACATTAAAAATGATATAATAAAAAGAAGAATGGAAGTTATGAAAAATAGTAATGATGGTTTTTTTATTGCAGAAGAAGATTTAAAGCTAAGAGGTAGTGGAGAAATTTTTGGATTTAGACAGCACGGCGAGGACAATTTGCTTTTGGCTAATATAGTAGATGATATGAATATATTAAAGATAGCTAATAATGAGGCGAAAAATATATTAAAAAGTAATGATAAAGATGATATTAAGATAAAAAAAGAGGTTAAAAATAAAATAAAAGACAACTCTAAATTTATATGCTTTAATTAAAACACATATTTTTGTGAATGAATATTATTTATGTTAAAATATTATAAGAAATTTAGATTAATATATAAGTTTTATAGTTTCTTAAGGAGGAAAAATCAGCATGAGAATCATATCAGGAAGTGCTAGAGGAAGAAAAATTTTATCGCCAGAGAGTAGAGTAACTAGACCTACTTTAGATAGAATAAAAGAATCAATTTTTAATATTATACAAAATAGAGTTTATGGTTCTAAAGTTTTGGATGTTTTTGCAGGAACAGGAAGTTTAGGATTAGAAGCTGCAAGTCGTGGAGCAGAATTTTCTTACTTGATAGATAGAAGCCCAGAGACATATCCATTACTTAGGAAAAATATAGAAAATTTGAAATTTGAAGATATATGTAAAAGTTTTAATATGGATTCCTATGAAGGGTTAAAAGAATTTTCAAGAAGAAATATAGTTTTTGATTTAATATTTGTAGATCCGCCTTATGCTAAGGAAATGATACCTCCAGCTATTAAAATAATAGAAGAAGAGGGTTTATTACAAAAGAATGGGTTGATAGTTAGTAAAATAGATTCAAAAGAAGAAATATATGAAGGTAGTGAGAAAATTAAATTAGTTAGACATAAAAAATATGGTAATACAACTATTTGTTTTTATGAGTACAAGGAGGACTAAAAAGTGAAAGTAGCAATATATCCTGGAAGTTTTGACCCTATAACTAATGGACATCTAGATATAATACATAGAGCCTCAAAAGTTTTTGATAAGGTAATTGTATCAATTTTAGTCAATCCAGAAAAAAAAGGTCTTTTTTCTATAGATAAAAGAGTTGAACTTATAAAGAAAGTTACTAAAGATTGCGAAAATGTAGAAGTAGATAGTTTTCAAGGACTTTTAGTAAACTTTATGAATAAAAAAGAATCTAAAGTTATTATAAAAGGATTAAGAACAGTATCAGACTTTGAATATGAATTTAAAATGGCTCTTATGAATAATAAATTAGATTCAAGTATTGAAACTGTATTTATGATGGCTAATGCTAAATATTCTTATGTTAGTTCTTCTTCTGTAAAAGAAGTGGCTATGTTTGGAGGATCTATAGAAGGTTTAGTACCTAAAGAAATAATACCAGATATAAAAAAACAGGTGAGCAATAAATAATTTTATTTTACCAATGAATATAGGAAGGGAGATGTGACTGTGGATGTTATCAAGCTTTTAGAATATTTACAAGAAACAATAGAGTCAGCTTCTTCTATACCGTTAACAGGAAAGGTTACTATCAATAAAAAAGAAAGTTTAGAAGTTATTGATAGAGTAATTAACTGTTTACCAGATGAGTTTAAAAAGGCTAAGTGGATATGTGAACAAAAGGAAAAAATATTACAAGAAGCTATGGAAGAAGCTGAAAATATGAAAACTCATAATATGAAGATACTGAAAAAACAAATAGAAAATCATAACATAATTAAAGAAGCTAATATAAAATCTGACCAAATAATAAATGAAGCAAAAAAAGAGGGGAATTTTATAAGAAAAGCTGCTAGAAATTATGCAGATGAAATTCTTTGTAATTTAGAAGAAGAAATACAAAATAAAAGTGATGATATAATTTATAACATAGAAAAAAATTTAGAAGCTTTTTCAGCTTCATTAGAAGAAAGTATTAATTTAAGAACGGATGTTATAAAAGATAATATAAAAGAACTTAGAAATATGAAATAGTTATAATTTTCTTTTTGTTATAGTTTTATATAATATTATAGGAAGTATTAAAATAATAACTAATGATAAAAATAATAAATTGGATTGTATATGTGAAGTTTTGTTAAATCTAGAAAAAGCATTTAATGAAACATTAAGCATAGGTATTTTATAAAGTAAAATACAAATTATAGATCCTATAATTCCTTGGAAAATTTTTATTTTTATATATCTTTTCATATTTAAGTTGTGTTTATATGTGAATGAATATACTTGTGATGTTACTGAAAAACCACTAAAACATAATAAAAAGCTTATGGTAAATAATTTTACATATAAATTTACAGAGCTTAATGAAATTAAATAACATCCATTAGTCATTTCTATTAGTCCTAAAATAAAACCTTCAATAAGGTTTTTATCTAAAGAAAAAATATTACATATGTTATTTAAAGAGGTTTGAAACATTGTATTGTTTTTTATTATATTTAAAAGTACAGAAAAAAGAATAATAAATCCTGCTATATTTAAACAAGTTTTTATAGAATTATCTACACTAGTTTTTAATACTTCTCCTATATTTTTAGGAGAAGTATTTATTTTAGGTTTTGTATATCTATATTTTAAATCATTAAAATTTGGAGTAAGCAAACCTATTATTATACAAGATATATAATTTGATATAAGTAGTAAATATCCTGCATAAGGATTTTGAAGCATAGAAGTACCTACAGACCCAATTATAAAGAGTGGGCCAGCATTTGAAGCAATATTTATTAACCTTTGACAGGTTGGATAGTCTATATCTCCTCTTTCGTAAAGGTCACAAGAGTATTTTGCTCCTAAAGGATATCCGCATAAAGCGCTTACTACTAAAGGAAGGCTGCATTTTTCTGTAACCCTTAAAGGAGGACATAAAACTCTGCCTAAAAGTTTAGAATATATATAAACTCCATCACAATTTATTATTATATTTATAAGTATTAAAAAAGGAAACAATGAAGGAAATACTTTATAAAAAAATAAATTTGATCCAGATATAGTTGACTCTATACAAAGTTTTGGATTTAGAATTATATATACTATTAATATTGATGAAATTATTGAAATAATTAAGTTTTTGCTTTTAAAAATTATAAAAAGTAAAGATATAATGCATAGGAATATAATACAAAAAAGTAAAGTCAAATTTTTTCTCCCTAAAGTGATTTAATATAATTATATTTTAAAAATATAATTATATTACAGTATTGTGGTTAACTTTAAGAAAGTTATATAGTTATATTTAGTTTTACTTATATTATATTTAAGTTGAACTATTAAATAATTAATAATTTATTTTATGATTATTGGACTTTTTAAATAATCTTCATGCATACTTATATTTTTGTTTAATAAACTATAAGCTTTAGTTGATGCAATATCTAAATTTAATATAGGATCAGGATTTTTAGGGATTTTGCTATATAAATTAATATTAGAGGTTTTCTTTATTTCTTTTAATATTGAAGCTCCTTTTTTATTAAAACCTAAAATTCTAGCATAATTGCAAACTTCTTTTCTCCATAAATTTGTAGGGTGATTTTCAAAACCTATAAAATATTGGCATAGAATTCTAGAGATTCTAGTATAAGTATATCTTTTGCTTTTTATAGATAATACCAAATCATTGAAAGTTGAATTTTTATTTAATAATAGTTTAGATATTCTATTTTCAAGGCCTTCTTTTATATCTGGTAGATTATTTAATTTATTATTTTCTGATATATTTTTATATTGTATGAATTTTGTCATAGAATTTTCTAGGTTAAAATCAAAATTTGAATCTTTTAATTTTTTTAACACATTAAAAGTATTTAAAGGAATATGATTTTCTAAAAGGGATATATCATCCTTTTCTTTTAAATATTTTCTTATAGAAGATGCACTAGAATATTTTAAATTTAAATCTTCGTCATTATAATTAGAACCTTTTCTTTCTATTGTATAAGGAGTTATATTACTTTTAAGTTTTTTCAAAGATTTCATATATTCAATGCCTAATATATTGTTAGAAGAGCTTATTATAGAAGTTAAGGAATTTTTAGAGAATTTATACTTTTTATTAAATTCATCTAAAGCTATATTTCTTGCTTTAGCATAAGAGTTACCCTCATCTAAAGAATTTTTTAAAAACTTTTTATAATCTAAGGGCTCATCTAAGAGTATTTTTGATATAATATCTAAATCTTTTGTATTACCGCTTTCGCTTCCAAAACAAATACTATTAACTATATTTAATTTATCTAGTATTCCTACAGCTCCTAAAGAGAAAAATTCAGCAGAGGATAGACTATAAATTGTAGGAAGTTCTATAACTAAATCTACTCCATTTAAAAGAGCTATATTAGCTTTAGTCCATTTATCTAAAATAGAAGGTAATCCTCTTTGAACGAAATTACCACTCATAATAGCTATTATGCCATCACAATTAGTTAATTTTTTAGTTTCTTCTATATGTTTTATGTGTCCCTTATGCATAGGGTTATATTCAACAATTATTCCAGCAATATTCATTGTTATCATTCCTTTTTTTACAAATTATTTATATAAATTTATATATGTGTTAATATAATATATATACATATTATATAATAGCATAAACCATTTTATTGTGTATTATTAATAATCTTCTAAAGCGTTGGAGGAATTTATAATGAATAGTGGCATACAGTTGATTTATACAGTTAAAGATATAATGAATAAGGATTTTTTGAAAATTAAAGCTTCTAGCAGGGTATCAATGGCTCTTGATAACATGCTAAACTTAGAGAAAAATGAAATGCTCCTAGTAGACGATAATAATAATTTAGTAGGAGTTTTTACTAAAAATGATTTATATAAATTAAAAGATGAATATAGTACTTTTTATGAAGTTCTAGAAAAGAAAATAGTACAAAAACCTATAACTATTACTCAGGAAAAATCTATAATCGTTGCTAGAAATACTATGGTTAAAAACAATATAAAAAGATTACCTATATTAGATAAAGATGAAAAAGTTGTAGGTCTTATACATTTACATAATTTAAATGATGAGTTTTATAAAAATGTGGAGGAACTATACACTCTACAAGATAACATATTAGAAAATATGCATGAAGCAGTTTGTATAACAAATAGCAAAGGTGTAATAATATACTGGAATAAAAGTTCAGAAGAATTATATGGAGTAAATAGAAAAGATATTTTAGGTAAAAAAATATATGATGTATTCCCTAATGCTCTTATAACTAAAGTGCTTAAAAATCCTAGAAAAATAACAAATGTTAATAATGAACCTTATCCCGGTAAAACGGTTATATTAAGTGCGGTACCTATATATAATAGTAAAAATAAGCTTTTAGCTGTTGTTTCTACAGATAGAGATGTAACAGAAGTTATATCATTATCAAAGGAACTTATGAAAGAAAAAAAGAAGGTAGAATTTTTTGAAAGTGCTTATAAAAAGGAAATAGCATCAAATTATAGCTTTTCTTCTATAATAGGTAAAAGTTCAAAAGTAATAGAGAACATAAGTATTGCTAAAAAGGTAGCACCTACTTCTGCTAGTGTTTTAGTTACTGGAGAAAGTGGTACCGGTAAAGAAGTATTTGCAAAATCCATACATAAAGCTAGTGGAAGGACTGGAAATTTTGTTCCTATTAACTGTAGTGCAATACCTGAGAATTTATTTGAAAGTGAATTGTTTGGATATGTAGGAGGAACTTTTACTGGATCCCTTAAAGAAGGTAAAATAGGTAAGTTTGAGTTTGCTAATAATGGTACTTTATTTTTAGATGAAATAGGTGATATGCCTTTAAGTATGCAAGCAAAATTTTTAAGAGTTCTTCAAGATGGAATGATATATAGAATAGGAAGTCAAAAGGGGATAAAAGTTAATTGTAGAATAGTTGCAGCTACAAATAGAAATCTTCCTAATATGATAAAAGAAGGAAAGTTTAGAGAAGATTTATTTTATAGGTTTGCTGTTGTTCAAATAGAATTACCTCCTTTAAGAGAGAGAAGAGAAGATATAAAAGATTTTATAAATTTATTTATAAACCAAGTGTCTTGTCAAGAAGATATAAAAATAAACAGTGTAGAAAATAGTGTTTATAATGCATTATCTGCTTATGAATGGGAAGGGAATATAAGAGAACTTAAAAATGTAGTAGAGAGAATGGTTGTTTTATCTACAGATGGGAAAGTTACATTAGATTCAGTTCCAAAGCATATCATAGAGGATATAAGGGATATAAAAGAAGGTTCTTCTCATAAATATGATTTAAATGAAAGGGTTAAAAATACAGAGAAAAAGATTATAAAAGAAGTTATGAAAATAACAAAAGGGAATAAGAAAAAAGCAGCTGAAATATTAAGAATAAAAAGAAGTACATTATATTATAAGCTTAAACAGTATGATTTTATTGAATAGATAAAATATAGAGTATTACAAAATAATGCTATTGTTGTTACAATATATAAAATATGATATTATATTTATGGATATAGTCGAATTTTTAAACAATTTTTGACAAAATATCTACTGAACCACATTGAAATAAATATGAAGATAATATTTAAATTCATATTTATTTTCATAGGTCTAGTTTAATTGGTTATACTATTAATATGAAAATTTCTATATAAGAAATTTTAAAATAAAGATTTCAAACTTAGGAGGTATATTATTATGTCAATGTCAGCAGAACATGCAGAAGAACTAAAAAATGAATCAGCCGTTGTGTGCTGTAGAACAGAAGAAGGAACAGTATTAACAGCAGAAAATTTAGAAGATCCAGATATATTCCCAGATATGGTGGATTCAGGATTATTAAATATTCCAGATGATTGTTTGAAAGTAGGACAAGTAATAGGAGCTAAACTACTTAAAACTATAGATTCATTAACACCTTTAACTCCAGCTATAGTAGAAGGAGCAAAAGAATTAGAAGGATCAAATGAAAAAGAAGAAGTTTCAAAAGAAGAAGTAGCAGAAGAAGCTCAAGTAGAAGAGCCTTGTGAATACTTAGAAGATGCAGAGTCTTATGTTGAAGATGGAGTACTTAAAATAAGAATTGAAGAAGGAAAAGGTATAGATATAGAGTTACCTTTATAATATTCTAGTTTGTATTCGTTTAAAATTATAGAAGAAGCTAATAGTTAGGAACTATTAGCTTCTTTTTTTATTATTTTGGAAATTATAAAGTTTTTAGTAATATATTCTTTTAATCTTAATATGTTAAAATCAAGATTTTATATAAAACCTTAAAAAATATGTATTTTAAATTATAAACTATATTTTTGCTATATAATATTTATAAAAAATAGAATGTATACCTTTTAAATTGTTATAAATTTATTATTTTCATACTAAAGAAAATATAATTTTTATCAATATATATTAAAGAAAACGTTTTAATAAAGTTCTTTTTATTAAAAAACAATAAATTAATAAGGTATAATTTTAATATTTTAATTAAAATATTAAAACAAGTGTCAATTTTTTGCAAACAAGTGTCAATTAAATAACATTCATCATAACTTATCCATAACTTGAAAAACCTACCTTATATAGGGAAAAGAATTTTATTTCAATTTATTTTGTCAGTATTTAAACAGAATATGTGATTATAATATTTATCTATAGATGGAACAAATGGCTATAAGTTAATATTATAACTAGTTTTTATATTTTTTAACAAACTTGGCATGGATTATGCTTGGATATATATATGAAGTTATACTTAAGTTGAAGATTTAGGAGGCAGATTTATGGAGAAGTTATACCGATTTCCTCTAAAGATGCATGTAGGAGCACCAGATGTTCCAACAGTAGAAAAAGGACAAGAAGTTAAAAGAGGAGAATGCATAGCTAAACCAAATGGTTTAGGTGCAAAAATTCATACTAGTGTAACAGGTATTGTAGAAAAAGTTAATGATAAAGAAATCGTTGTGAAAGCAGCTGAGAATCAATCACCAAGCTTTGAAAAAATAAAAGAATGTGAAACTATAGAAGAAACTGTAGCAGAAGCTGGGATAATAGGAGCTGGTGGAGCAGGATTCCCAACTCATATTAAACTAAAAGCAGATATACCTGATGGATATGTCATAGCAAATTGTGTAGAGTGTGAGCCAGCACTTCATCATAATATGACATTCATGAAAAGAAATCCTGAAGTTTTATTAAGCGGTATAAGATATGCAATGAAAGCCACAAAAGCACCAAAAGGATACATAGCAATAAAATCAAAACATAAAGAAACTATAAAGGTTTTAAAAAATGCTTTAAAAGGTGCAAAGGATATAGAAATAAAAGAATTAAAAGACTTATACCCAATGGGAGAAGAAAGAGCTATAATACATGCAATATTTGGTAAGTGGTTAGAACCAACACAATTACCTTTAGAAGCAAAATGTGTAGTTTTAAATGCAGAAACATTATGCAATATAACTAGAGCGGTGGAAGAGAGAAAGCCAGTAATAGATAAAGATATAACAGTAATAGGAAAATTGAAAAGTGGAAATCAGCCTAATGTATTTATTCAAGTTCCAGTAGGGATAAAGGTAAAAGATTTAATAGAAGAATGCGGTGGAATAGATGGAGAATATGGTGAACTAGTAATTGGTGGACCATATACAGGAAAAGCTGGAGATATTGAAACATCTACAGTTACAAAAACATCTGGTGGAGCAATAGTTACAATTCCATTACCAGAATATAAAGGAAAAGTAGGCCTTTTAGTTTGTGCTTGTGGAGCTAATGAAGATAGATTGAAAGATGTAGCAGGAAAAATGAATTCACAAGTAGTTTCAGTAGCGGATTGTAAAAATATAGTATATGCAAAAGGCAAAGGAAATGGTCCTGGTAAATGTAAGACACCAGGTGAATGACCAGGTCAAGCAGCTGCAGTTATGCAGTTTAAAAAAGATGGAGCCCAAAGAATTATAATATCAAATTGTAATGATTGTTCAAATACAGTTATGACAATAGCTCCAAAAGCAAAACTTCCAGTATATCATCATACTGATCACATATTTAGAACAATAGATCATACTTTAACTAGAAGATTTCCAGTAGAAAATAAATAATAGAGAAATAGGAGGGTATGTAAATTATGTCAATGTCAGTAGAACATGCAGAAGAATTAAAGAATGAATCTGCCGTATTATGTTGCAGAACAGAAGAAGGAGAAATTTTAGCAGCATCTAATTTAGAAGATCCAGATATATTCCCAGATATGGTCGATTCAGGACTGTTAACTATTCCTGATGATTGTTTAAAAGTAGGAGAAGTAATAGGAGCTAAATTGCTAAAAACTGTAGATTCACTAACACCATTAACTCCAGACATAGTAGAAGGAGCTAAAAAGTCAGAATCAGAAGCTAAAGAAGTTTCTGAAGAAGTGTTAGAAGATGGAAGTGAAAAAGCAGTTCTAAAATATAATTTAAAAGCAGGAGAAGCTATAAAGATTGGTGACTTAGAAAATCCAATGCATTTTGAAAAACTTGAAGACTCTTTACTTGTAAAGTTAGATGAAAGAGTTTTAAGTAGAGAAGAAGTTGTTGGAGCCATATTAAAGGTCGATACACCAGCTTTAACTCCTGTAACACCTGAAATATTAGAAGGATTTGAGGAGGAAGTAAACATGAGTGTTGATGAAAAAGCAACAGTAAGTGGTGGAACTTTAAGAATTAAAATTGCTGAAGGAAAAGGAATAGATATAGAAGTTCCTTTAAATGGCAAAATAGGTTCTGGAAAAACAATGGCAGCTCCAAAAGTTGCAGCTGAAAAAGCTACTGTAGTTCCAGTTTCAGAAGTTAAAGAAGAAGTTAAACCTGAAAAAGTTATAAGATCACTTAAAAGAAAACATTATAAAATAGATGAAATAAAATTTGGAAAAGAAACAAAAATTGAAGGTACTACTCTTTATATAAGAGAAGATGTTTGCAAAGATGCTATAGAAGCAAGTCCATTAGTATTAGATGTAAAAATAGATATAATAACACCAGATAAATATAATACTTATAGTGAAACTATAATGGATGTTCAACCAATAGCTACTAAAGAAGGAGAAGATACTTTAGGTCTTGGAACTACAAGAGTGCTTGATGGCGTTATAATGATGGTAACTGGTACTGATGAAGATGGAGTTCAAATTGGTGAATTTGGATCATCTGAAGGTATATTAGAAGAAAACATCATGTGGAATAGACCAGGAGCTCCAGATAAAGGTGAAACATTTATAAAAACTCAAGTTACTATAAAAGAAAAAACTAATATGGAAAGACCAGGACCAATGGCAGCTCACAAAGCTACTGATGTAATAACTCAAGAAATAAGAGAAGCTTTAAAATCTCTTGAAGATGAATCATTAGTAGTAGATACAGAAAACTTTGAACAAGTAAGAAGACCAGGAAAGAAAAAAGTTGTAATAGTTAAAGAAATTATGGGTCAAGGTGCTATGCATGATAACTTAATATTACCAGTAGAACCAGTTGGATACTTAGGTGGAAAACCAAACGTTGACCTTGGAAATGTACCTGTAATGCTTTCACCACTTGAAGTAATGGATGGTGGTATCCACGCATTAACTTGTATCGGACCTGCTTCAAAAGAATGTTCAAGACATTATTGGAGAGAACCACTTGTAATGGAATGCATGAATGATTCTGAAATAGATTTATGTGGAGTTATATTTGTAGGAAGTCCTCAAATAAACACTGAAAAATTCTATGTATCTCAAAGAATGGGTATGATGGTTGAAGCTCTTGATGTTGATGGCGCATTCGTTACTACTGAAGGATTTGGAAATAACCACATAGATTTTGCAAGTCATGTTGAAGAAATAGGAAAGAGAGACATACCATGTGTAGCATTCTCATTCTGTGCAGTTCAAGGTGCTTTAGTTGTTGGTAATAAATACATGAAATACATGGTAGATAACAACAAATCAGAAGGCGGAATAGAAAATGAAGTATTAGGTTGTAATACTTTATGTAAGGAAGATGCTGTAAGAGGTCTTGCAATGATTAAAGCTGCTATGAATGGTGAAGAAGTTAAGAAATCTGAAAGAAAATGGAATCCAAACGTTAAAGAAAATAACTTAGAAGTAATAGAAAAAGCTAGTGGAGAAAAAATAGAAAGAGTTTTAAATGAAACTTCTATACCAATGAGTAAAAAAAGAGAAGAAAAATACTCAACAAAATAATATAGAAAAGTAGGAAAATATATGGATTTAAAATATGGTAGCAAAATCATAGAAATGGAAGGCGTTATAGTAGAAATAACAGATGGTTCTGTAGCTATAGATTTTAAAGGTAGACTTGGATATTTAAGAGTTCCAAAGAGAATGTTAATATCCGATTATGAATTAAAAGTTGGTCAAGAAGTTGGGCTTAATATGAGTTTCCCAGAAGTGCTATCTGATGAAATAAACGAAAAATATGTAAGTAATATAGAAATCCAAAAAAGAAGAGGATTGACTTCAGAGGATAGATGGCAAAAATAATTGAATTAAAAGTCAGTTTATGAAAATATTTCGTTTAAGAATAGGAAGGAAGGTAAAGATATAATGAGTTTAACTATTGTAAAAGGATTGCAATCAGAAATATTTGTTCCTATTACTCCAGATCCAGTATGGGCACCAGTTGAAAAGGAACTAAAAGATATGACAGTAGCAATAGCTACAGCAGCAGGAGTTCACTTAAAATCAGAAGAAAGATTTAATTTAGCAGGTGACTTTACTTATAGATTAATTCCAGGAGATGCTGATGTAAAAGATATGATGGTATCTCATGGTGGATATGATAATTCAGATGTTAATAAAGATATTAACTGTATGTTCCCAATAGATAGAATAAGGGAATTAGCAAAAGAAGGTTTTATAAAAGGTGTAGCTAAAACTCATGTTGGATTTATGGGTGGTGGCGGAAACCAACAAAAATTTAGAGAAGAAACAGGTCCAAAAATTGCTGAAATATTAAAAGAAGAAGGAGTAGACGCAGTACTTATGACTGCTGGATGAGGAACTTGTCATAGATCTGCAGTTTTAGTGCAGAGAGCGATAGAAAAAGTAGGAATACCTACAATAATCATAGCAGCATTGCCACCAGTTGTTAGACAAACAGGAACTCCAAGAGCAGTTGCTCCAAGAGTACCAATGGGTGCTAATGCAGGTGAACCTCATAACGTAGAAATGCAAACTGGAATAGTTAAAGATTCTTTAATTCAACTAACTAAAATAGAAAGTGCTGGAAAAATAGTACCACTTCCATATGAATATATAGCAAAAGTTTAGTTTAGTTCTTTTAAAATAAGATGCAATAATGTTGTGCAAAAATTGCTCAATGTTATTGCACTTATTTTATAAAAAATAGTAGAATATAGGTTGATTTCATTTAGTGCTTTAATATTTAATAGATAAATATGAGTATATATTTTATAGAAAAATATAGATTTTCTATTGGTTTTGTGAATTTAGGATGTTATTATTATGTTAATATAAATACAATTATTTAACGTTTACAATGAAAAAATTAACAAAAAACCCTTGGTATTATATACAAATTGTTAAAATAATGCTATAATAGTTATATATTTATCATATATGTTAATTTTATAATTAACATAATATAACATGGAAATGTTAATATAAATAGTGTATTATTATATTTGGTAAATTTAAAAAGGTGGTGATGGTGATGGAACAGGAGATAAATTTAAGAAGATTAGTTATAAAAACTTTCCATATAAATAAGGTTTTATTTGGAGAAAGAACATATATAAAAGATAAAGTTTTATATATAAGAGAAAACATACTAGAAAATGTACTAGATCATGAAGAGATGGAAGATAAAAACTTAATAGAAAAACTTAATATTGATATTATATATCCACACCAGAGACATAGATTTGTAAATTCTATAATGGATTTTTCTCCAATAGCAACTAAAGTTTTAGGTACTCTTGGAGAAGGTATAACACATGTGCTAACTGGTGTACAAGTTATGCTTACAGGAGCAGAAAAAGGTGGAATTCAAGTAGCTGAATTTGGTTCTTCAGAAGGAATATTAGATGAACAAGTAGTTTTTGGAAGAAGAGGAACTCCTTCAGAAAATGATATCATAATACATTTAAATGTGACATTAAAAGATGGAGAGGCAACTAATAGACCTGGTCCAATGGCTTCTCACAGAGTATGCGATTTGATTGTTCAAGAAATAAGAAATTATATGAAAAAAATGAATGGTAGATTTTGTGATGAAAAACATGAATATAATGATAGAATAAGACCTGGTAAAAAGAAAGTTGTTATTGTTAAGCAAGTAGCAGGTCAAGGATGTATGTATGATACTGGGTTATTTGCCAAAGAACCTGGTGGACTTGTAGGGGGCAAATCTATAATTGATATGGGAAATATGCCTGTAGTAGTAAGTCCTAATGAGTATAGAGATGGCATATTAAGATCTATGAATTAAAGGGTAGGTGATATTTTATGGGTATAGGACCCTCCACAAAAGAAACAACACTTCATCATTTTAGAGATCCACTATTAGAAATCGTTTCAAATGATAACGATGTAGATTTATTAGGTATAATTGTTGCAGGAACTCCTCAAGTAAATAAAGATAAAGTTTTCACAGGCCAAAGGATAGGAGCTTGGATTGAAGCTATGAGAGCCGATGGCGCAATAGTATCTATTGATGGTTGGGGAAATAGTAATATAGATTTTGCATCTTCCATAGAAGCAATAGGAAAAAGGAATATACCGGTAGTAGGAATGAGTTTTGTAGGTACTCAAGCTCAATTTGTAGTTACCAATGAATATATGGACACAATAGTAGACTTTAACAAGTCAAAAGAAGGAATAGAAACAGAAGTAGTAGGAGAAAACACAGTAATGCCAATTGATGCTAAAAAAGCTTTAGCATATTTAAAATTAAAAATGAAAAAGCAAAACAAATAAGGAGGCACAAAAAATGAGAGCAATTAAAACTATTCAAACTATTGAATCACACACTGTTGGAGAACCAACAAGAATCGTAACTGGAGGTATCCCAAAAATACCTGGAAAAACAATGGCTGAAAAAATGGAATATCTAGAAGAAAACATGGATAACTTAAGAACAATGCTTATGTCAGAACCAAGAGGACATAACGATATGTTTGGTGCTATATACACAGATCCAGCTGATGAAACAGCTGATATCGGTATAATATTCATGGATGGTGGCGGATACCTAAACATGTGTGGACATGGATCAATGGGTGCAGCTACTTGTGCAGTAGAAATGGGAATAGTTCCTATAGAAGAACCTTACACAAACATAAAATTAGAAGCTCCAGCTGGAATGATAAAAGCTAAAGTAAAAGTAGAAGATGGAAAAGCTAAAGAAGCTTCAATAGTAAATGTACCAGCTTTCTTATACAAGAAAGATATTGAAGTTGAAGTTCCTGAATTTGGAAAATTAAAATTAGATATATCTTTTGGAGGAAGTTTCTTTGCAATGGTTGATGTTAAAAACGTTGGAATAGATATCTCTCCAGAAAATTCTCAAAAATTAAATGATCTTGGAATGAGAATAATCAATGCAGTTAATGAACAAGTTGAAATAAAACATCCAGAATTAGAACATATAAAAACTGTTGACCTTTGTGAATTCTACGGAGAACCAAAAAGCGAAGATGCAGATGTTCAAAATGTAGTTGTATTTGGTCAAGGTCAAGTAGATAGATCTCCATGTGGAACTGGAACAAGTGCTAAAATGGCATTACTTCATGCTGAAGGAAAAATGAAGGTAGGAGAAGAAATCGTAAACGAAAGTATTATATGTACTAAATTCAGAGGTAAAATATTGTCTGAAACAAAAGTTGGAGAATATGATGCTATAATTCCAGAAATAACTGGTAGTGCATATGTTACAGGATTTTCACAATTCTTAGTTGATCCAGATGATCCAGTTAAATACGGATTTGTTTTAAAATAATACTTATAAAGTAATAAAGTATTAAAAATCATAATAAAATTATATTAAGAAAAGTTATTTTTTATGACAAATTTCTTTAATATATAATTTGTGTTATTAAAACATATAGTTTTTAAAATGATATTAAGTGGGCTCTTATAAATATATAGGGCCCATTTCTATAAAATGTGAAACCAATATATAGAAGTACTGTAGATAAAATCTAATTAAGTTAGTATTTGAGTAACAAAAGAGTTTTCTAAAAATTATAAAGTTATAGTTAGTTTGTTATATATGAACTAATTATATAGATTATAAATAATTAAGGAGGGCGCTTTATGATAGTAAAGGTAGTTTTTGGGGTACTTCTAATTTTGACTATTTATTTTGCGATTACATTTTTTAAGGATTATGCAAAAGTTTCAAAGGAAGGAAATTTAGAAAAAGATAACTTCTGGATTGCTGGAGGAGTTGGGTTTGTAGCAAATTTCTTTGATACTTTAGGAATAGGAAGTTTTGCACCACTTACAGCAATGCTTAAATTTTTTCATTTAGTAGAAGATAGAGTACTTCCAGGTACATTAAATGTTTCTTGTACTTTGCCAGTTGTTACGGAAGCACTTATATTTATAACAGTTATAGAAGTAGATCCTATAACATTATTTTCTATGTTGATATCATCAACTGTAGGTGCAGTTGTTGGAGCTAGTGTTGTATCTAAATTTGATGAGAAAAAAGTTCAGCTTGCAATGGGACTTGCGCTTTTGGTTGTTGCTGTATTAATGCTTGCAAGTCAATTAAAGCTTATGCCAATGGGAGGAGATGCTATTGGACTTACTGGAGGAAAACTTGTAATAGCCGTAGTAGTAAACTTTTTCTTAGGAGCTTTAATGACTCTTGGAATAGGATTATATGCACCATGTATGGCACTTATATATGCACTTGGAATGAGTCCAAAGGTTGCATATCCAATAATGATGGGTTCTTGTGCTTATTTGATGCCAGCTTCAGCATCAAAATTTGTTAAAGAAAGTGCATATAATAGAAAAGTGTCTATGTCTATAACAATATTTGGGGTTATAGGAGTTTTAATAGCAGCATATTTGGTGAAATCACTTCCTATAAAAGTTTTAACATGGATAGTAATAGTAGTTATAGTATACACTTCAATTACTATGCTTAAAGCTTATAGTAAAAATAAAGCTAAAGAAAGTCAATCTTTATCTAATTAAATAATTTGCATAATATATTTTATAAACATAAGTTAACACAAATAATATATTTAAAAATGTATTGTTTATAATAAACTAAATAAAAAAAGGAAATAGGGGGATACAAATGATAGTAAAAGTAGTTACAGGTCTATTAGCTGTATTAACAATTTATTTTGGAGTTTTCTTTTTAAAAGACTATTACAAAGCAGCAAAAGAAGGAAAATTAGAAAAGGATACTAATTTTTTAGTATCAGGAATAATAGGAATGGTTATTAACTTTTTCGATACTTTAGGAATAGGAAGTTTTGCGCCACTTACAGCAGCATTAAGAGGATTTAAGCAAACAAGAGATAGAGTGCTTCCAGGAACTCTTAATGTTTCATGTACAATTCCTGTTGTTGTAGAAGCTCTTATATTTATAACAGTTATAGAAGTAGAGCCTGTAACTTTATTTTCTATGTTAATATCAGCAACAGTTGGTGCTGTAATAGGAGCTGGGATTGTATCTAAACTTGATGAAAAGAAAGTTCAACTTGCAATGGCTATAGCCCTTCTTGTAGTTGCAGTAACAATGCTTGCAGGACAACTTAAATTAATGCCATCTGGTGGAGATGCAATAGGTCTTACAGGTGTTAAATTAGTAATAGCTGTAGTTGTAAACTTCTTTTTAGGAGCACTTATGACCCTTGGAATAGGATTATATGCACCATGTATGGCTCTTATATCTTTACTTGGAATGAGTCCAAAGATAGCATATCCAATAATGATGGGATCTTGCGCATTTTTAATGCCAGCTTCAGCAACAAAATTTGTTAAAGAAGAAGCATACAATAGAAAAGCATCTATGGCAATAACAATATTTGGATGTATTGGAGTGTTTATAGCAGCATATTTAGTAAAATCACTTCCTATAAATATATTAAAATGGCTTGTGATAGTTGTTATTATATATACTTCATTTACTATGTTTAGAGCTTATTCTAAACCTAGAACAGTTTAAAAGTTATAAAATAATAAAAAAGAGAGATTGCATTTTATTTTTGCAATCTCTTTTTTTATTATTAAGAAATTATAATTTTTAGTAATATATTACTTTATATTTATTTAGAATTAAAAAATAAAAGTTACATAAAATAAATTTACATAGTAGAATATATTAAAAAAACGACTTTATTTTTGTTTATTTATAAACAAACAGAAATAATTACTATATAAATATCAGGGGATATATAAAGGCCTAATAACGATTACAACTAACATAAAATTCTTTATATTCTGAAAATGTCAAAAAATCATACATATATAAGTATGAAAAGGTATAAAAAAATCGAATAAAGTAGAACTAAAGCTATTAAAAATAATTATAATGACTAAAAGTTGACACTTACATTAAATAAGTGTCAATATATTGACTTTAATTAGTTAAAAAATAAATTAAATAATGAATAAAAAATAGGAAATGATAATAAAATAACAAAAGAAGGCTTATAAAAGGCGAAAATAGCGATTTTTTGTAGTAAATTTAACTTTTTTTAAATAAATTTTATTAAAATTATAAAGTTGGCATAAACATTGCTAAGAAGTATATGTGTGTAAATAAGTTGAGGAGGGGTAACATGAATAAGCTTTACAAATTTCCTCTAAAGATGCATGTAGGGGCACCAGATGTTCCAACTGTAGAAAAAGGACAAGAAGTTAAAAGAGGAGAATGCATAGCTAAACCAAATGGTTTAGGTGCAAAAATTCATACTAGTGTAACAGGCACAGTAGAAGAAGTTAACGATAAAGAAATAATAGTAAAAGCAGATGATAACCAATCATCAGATTTCGTAAAAATAAAGGAATGCGACAGTATAGAAGAAACTGTAGCAGAAGCTGGAATAATAGGAGCCGGTGGAGCAGGATTCCCAACTCATATTAAATTAAAAGCTGATATACCTGATGGATACGTTATAGCAAACTGTGTAGAGTGTGAACCTGCACTTCATCATAATATAACATTTATGAAGAGAAACCCAGAAGTTTTATTAAAAGGTATAAGATATGCAATGAAAGCTACAAAAGCTCCAAAGGGATATATTGCTATAAAATCAAAACATGGTGAAACTATAGAAGTATTAAAAAATGCTTTAAAAGGTTCAAATGATATAGAAATAAAAGAACTAAAAGATTTATATCCAATGGGAGAAGAAAGAGCAATAATCAATGCTATATTTGATAGATGGTTAGAACCAACACAATTACCTTTAGAAGCAAAATGTGTAGTTTTAAATGCAGAAACATTATGCAACATAACTAGAGCTGTTGAAGAAGGTAAACCTGTAATAGATAAAGATATAACAGTAGTAGGAAAATTAAAAAGTGGAAACAAACCAAATGTATTTATTCAAGTTCCAGTAGGTACAATGGTAAAAGATTTAATAGAAGAATGCGGTGGAATAGATGGAGAATATGGTGAGCTAGTAATTGGTGGACCATACACAGGAAGTGCTGGAGATTTTGAAACATCAACAGTTACAAAAACATCTGGTGGAGCAATTGTTACTATAAATCTACCACAATACAAAGGAAAATTAGGTCTTTTAGTCTGTGCTTGCGGAGCTAATGAAAATAGATTAAAAGATATAGCAGGAAAAATGAACTCAGAAGTAGTTTCTGTAGTTGATTGTAAAAACATAGAATATGCAAAAGGCAAAGGAAATGGTCCTGGTAAATGTAAGACACCAGGTGAATGACCAGGTCAAGCAGCTGCAGTTATGCAGCTTAAGAAAGAGGGAGCTCAAAGAATTATGATTTCAAATTGTAATGATTGTTCAAATACAGTTATGCAAATAGCTCCAAAAGCAAAGCTTCCAATATATCATCATACTGATCATATATTTAGAACAATAGATCACACTTTAACAAGAAGACTTCCAGAAGAGTAGAAGTGTAAATAAGAATTTAAGGGAGGTTACTAACATATGTCAATGTCAGCAGAACATGCAGAAGAACTAAAAGATGAAGTAGCTGTTGTATGTTGTAGATCAGAAGAGGGAACAATAATAACAGCAGAAAATTTAGAAGATCCTGATATATTCCCAGATATGGTGGATTCAGGACTACTAACAATACCAGATGATTGCCTAAAGGTAGGAGAAGTAATAGGAGCTAAATTGTTAAAAACTGTAGATTCATTAACTCCATTAACTCCAGACATAATGGAAGGAGCTAAAAAAGCAGAATCAGAAGCTGAAGAAGTTTCTGAAGAAGTTTTAGAAAATGGAAGTGAAAAAGCAGTTCTAAAATATAATTTAAAAGCAGGAGAAGCTATAAAGATTGGTGACTTAGAAAATCCAATGCATTTTGAAAAACTTGAGGATTCTTTACTTTTAAACTTAGATGAAAGAGTTTTAAGTAGAGAAGAAGTTATTGGATCTATATTAAAGGTCGACACACCGGCTTTAACTCCTGTAACACCTGAAATATTAGAAGGATTTGAGGAGGAAGTAAACATGAGCGTTGATGCAAACACAACAGTAAATGGTGGAACTTTAAGAATTAGAATCGCTGAAGGAAAAGGAATAGACATCGAAGTACCTTTAAATGGAAAAATAGGTGCAGCAAAATCAGTTGCAGCTCCAAAAGTTTCAGCTGAAAAAGCTACTGTAGTTCCAGTTTCAGAAGCTAAAGTAGAAGCTAAACCAGAAAAAGTAATAAGAACTCTTAAAAGAAAACACTACAAAATCGAAGAAGTTAAATTTGCAAAAGAAACAAAAATTGAAGGAACTACTCTTTATATAAGAGAAAATATTTGCGAAGATGCTAAAGAAATAGATGTATTAGTTAAAGACTTAAAACTTGAAATAATAACTACAGATAAGTACAACACTTATAGTGAAACTATAATGGACGTACAACCAATAGCTACTAAAGAAGGAGACGATTCTCTAGGTTCAGGTGTTACAAGAATACTTGATGGTGTTATCATGATGGTAACTGGTACTGACGAAGATGGAGTTCAAATTGGTGAATTTGGATCATCTGAAGGTATATTAGAAGAAAACATCATGTGGAATAGACCAGGAGCTCCAGATAAAGGTGAAATCTTCATAAAAACTCAAGTTACTATAGAAAGAGGAACTAACATGGAAAGACCAGGTCCTCTAGCTGCTCATAAAGCTACTGATGCAATAACTCAAGAAATAAGAGAAGCTTTAAAATCTCTTGAAGATGAATCATTAGTAGTAGATACTGAAACATTTGAACAAGTAAGAAGACCAGGAAAGAAAAAAGTTGTAATAGTTAAAGAAATCATGGGTCAAGGTGCTATGCACGATAACTTAATATTACCTGTAGAACCAGTTGGAGTATTAGGAGCTAAACCAAATGTTGACCTTGGAAATGTACCTGTAATGCTTTCACCACTTGAAGTAATGGATGGTGGTATCCACGCATTAACTTGTATCGGACCTGCTTCAAAAGAATGTTCAAGACATTACTTTAGAGAACCACTTGTAATAGAATGCATGAATGATCCTGAAGTAGATTTAGCTGGAGTTTTATTTGTAGGAAGTCCTCAAATAAACAGCGAAAAATTCTATGTATCTCAAAGAATGGGTATGATGGTTGAAGCTATGGACGTAGACGGAGCATTCGTTACTACTGAAGGATTCGGAAATAACCACATCGATTTCGCAAGCCATGTTGAACAAATAGGTATGAGAGGCATACCATGTGTAGCATTCTCATTCTGCGCAGTTCAAGGTGCTCTAGTTGTTGGTAATAAATACATGAAATACATGGTAGATAACAACAAATCAGAAGGCGGAATAGAAAACGAAGTATTAAGTTGTAACACTTTATGTAAGGAAGATGCTGTAAGAGGTCTTGCAATGATTAAAGCCGCTATGAATGGCGAAGAAGTTAAGAAATCTGAAAGAAAATGGAATCCAAACGTTAAAGAAAGCAACTTAGAATTAATAGAAAAAACTGCTGGAGAAAAAGTAGACAGAGTTTTAAATGAAACTTCTATACCAATGAGTAAAAAAAGAGAAGAAAAATATGCAACAAAATAAGATGAAATTAAAATATGCTGATAAAATCATAGAAATGCAAGGCGTTATAGTAGAAGTTAAAGACGGCTCAGTAGCTATAGATTTTAAAGGTAGACTTGGATACTTAAGAGTTCCAAAGAGAATGTTAATATCTGATTATGAATTAAAAATTGGTCAAGAAGTTGGACTTAATATGAGTTTTCCAGAAGTTTTATCTGATGAAGTAAATGAAAAATATGTAAGTAATATAGAGATCCAAAACAGAAGAGGATTAAGCTCAGACGATAGATGGAAATAAACAAAAATAATTAAGCTATTACAGGAAAGGAAGGTTAATACAATGGATACAATAAAAGGATTACAATCAGAAATATTTGTTCCTATTACTCCAGACCCAGTATGGGCACCAGTTGAAATGGAATTAAAAGATATGACAATAGCAATAGCTACAGCAGCAGGAGTTCACTTAAAATCAGACAAAAGATTTAATTTAGCAGGTGACTTCACTTATAGAACAATACCAGGAGATGCTCCATCAGCAGACTTAATGGTATCTCACGGTGGATACGATAACGGAGATGTTAATAAAGACATCAATGCAATGTTCCCAATAGATAGATTAAAAGAACTAGTAGAAGAAGGATTCATAAAAGCAGTAGCTAAAACTCATATAGGATTCATGGGTGGTGGCGGAAACCAACAAAAATTCAGAGAAGAAACAGGTCCTGAAGTAGCTAAAATCTTAAAAGATGAAGGCGTAGATGCTGTACTTATGACAGCTGGATGAGGAACTTGTCATAGATCTGCAGTTTTAGTGCAGAGAGCGATAGAAAAAATAGGAATACCTACAATAATAATAGCAGCATTACCACCAGTTGTTAGACAAACAGGAACTCCAAGAGCAGTTGCTCCAAGAGTACCAATGGGTGCTAATGCAGGAGAACCAAACAACGTAGAAATGCAAACTGGAATAGTTAAAGATTCTTTAATCCAATTAACTAAAATCAGCAGTGCAGGTAAAATAGTACCACTTCCATACGAATACGTTGCTAAAGTTTAATTTATAAATAAAATAGGCTTTGCTTAGAGCAAAGCCTATTTAATAACAATAATTGTTAGAAAAATAACAATTTTAATAATTGTATTAAATTAACTAAATATTTTGTAAAATAAAGCATGATTAACTTATTATGAAAAAAATAAAATTATTTTACATATTTTCATAAAAATATGTAGAAATTTTAAGAAAAATGTATTAAAATGAACTAGCAAAGAAAAATAAAATAAATAAAAGAGGTGTTAATATGGTAAAAATAGTTATAGGTGTATTAGTTGCACTTACAGCATTCTTCGGATTCTTCTTTATTAAAGATTATTTTCAAGCAGCAAAAGAAGGTAAATTAGAAAAAGACACTAACTTCTTAGTATCAGGAATTATAGGTATGGTAATAAACTTTTTCGACACTTTAGGAATAGGAAGTTTCGCACCACTTACAGCTTCTTTAAGAGGATTTAAACAAACTAGAGATGGAGTACTTCCAGGAACACTTAATGTTTCATGTACTATCCCAGTTGTTGTTGAAGCTATAATATTCATAAAAGTTATAGAAGTAGATCCTGTAACATTAGTTTCTCTTTTAGCAGCAGCAACAGTTGGTGCTGTAATAGGAGCAGGAATTGTATCTAAACTTGATGAAAAGAAAGTTCAACTTGGAATGGCAATAGCGCTTCTTATAGTTGCAGCAACAATGCTTGCAGGACAACTTAAATTAATGCCATCTGGTGGAGATGCAATAGGTCTTACAGGAGTTAAGTTAATAATAGCAGTAGTTGTAAACTTCTTCTTAGGAGCTTTAATGACACTTGGAATAGGATTATATGCACCATGTATGGCTCTTATATATTCTCTTGGAATGAGCCCTAAGATAGCTTTCCCAATAATGATGGGATCTTGTGCATTCTTAATGCCAGCTGCATCAGTTAAATTTGTTAAAGAAGGAGCATATAATAGAAAAGCATCTATGGCTGTAACAATATTTGGATGTATTGGTGTGTTTATAGCAGCATACTTAGTAAAATCACTTCCTATAAACATATTAACATGGCTTGTAATAGTTGTTATTATATACACTTCATTTACTATGTTTAGAGCTTATTCTAAAGCAAAAACTGCTTAATTAGTAAAATAAAAAATAAATAAATAAAACAAATAGGTTTGGATATTATCCAAGCCTATTTGTTTTATTTATTTTAAAGCTAGATATAATTTATTAACAATATATTATTTTTATATTGAATAAATATTATACATAAAAGTAATAATAAGCATATTATATAATATTTTCTTTAACTATATATTAATATAACGTAAATAATGTTATGTTAATATCAATCTTTCGACAAACATATAGTAAAATTTACATATATATTAAATATATTAAAAGGAGAAATAGTATGATAAAAATATTTTTAGCAGTATTACTTGTTTTGACAGCTTACTTTGCATATATTTTTTTAAGTGATTATATAAAGGCATATAAAAGCAATAAGATAGAGAATTCTAATTTCGCCTTTTTAGGAGTTATAGGATTTATAGCATGTTTTTTTGATACATTAGGAATTGGTTGCTTTGCTATAATAACAGGATTTTTAAGAAACTTTAAACTTTCAAAGGATAGAGTTCTTCCAGGAACTCTTAATGTATCTAGTACTATTCCTATTGTAGTGGAAGCACTTATATTTATGACTGTTATAAAAGTAGAAACTATTACGTTATTTTCAATGATTATAGCAGCTGCTATAGGATCTATATTAGGAGCAGGCTTTGTTTCCAAATTAGACGAAAAAAAAGTACAGATATATATGGGAATAGCTTTGCTTTTAGTAGCCCTATTAATGCTTGCATCACAATTAAAATTAATGCCAGTTGGTGGTACATCCACAGGTCTTACTGGATTTAAGCTTGTTATAGCTATTGTAGGTAACTTTATATTAGGAGCATTAATGACTCTTGGAATTGGCCTTTATGCCCCTTGTATGGCTTTAGTTTTTGCATTAGGTATGAGTCCTAAAATAGCATTTCCTATAATGATGGGATCTTGTGCATTTTTAATGCCTTTTGCATCTTATAAATTCATAAAGGAAGATGCTTATGATAGAAAAGCTTCTTTAGCAATAACTATATTTGGATCTGTAGGTGTTTTAGTTGCAGCATATATTGTAAAATCTCTTCCAATTAAAACTTTAACTTGGGTTGTAATAGTAGTTATAGCATATACATCATTTAGTATGTTTAAATCAGGGATTAAAAAAAGAAGGTACAATTAAAGAGAATTTGTAAATTTATAATAATTTTTTGTAGTAAGATACAATAAAATAAAATCAATAAAAGTAGAAAAACACAATATTTTGTATAAATATCTGTGTTTTTTTTGTATTTATAAATTTATTATTGAAAATATGTATTAAATAGGGTTATATTATATATGTATATACTACTATATTAAATTGAAGGTTGAAGGGAGAAAACGACATGAAATTAATGGAAAAACTATGGGAAAAAGCTAAGGCTGATAGAAAGAAAATCGTCCTTGCAGAAGGGGAAGAGGAAAGAAATCTACAAGCATGCGAAAAAATATTAAATAATAAAATTGCTAATGTAGCCTTAGTAGGGGATGAAAATAATATAAAAGAAAAAGCAAAATCATTAGGTTTAAACATAGATGGAGCAGAAATATTTGATCCAGAAACTTCAGATAAAACTGAAGGATATGCTAAAGAATTTTATGAACTTAGAAAACATAAAGGTATGACTTTAGAAAAAGCGGATAAAATAGTTAGAGATCCCTTATATTTTGCAACAATGATGGTAAAAATGAATGATGGAGATGGTTTAGTATCTGGTGCTGTTCATACTACAGGAGATTTATTAAGACCAGGACTTCAAATAGTTAAAACTAAAAAAGGTGCAAAAGTGGTATCAAGTGCATTTATAATGGAAGTTCCTAATTGTGAATTTGGTGAATCAGGAATGCTTCTTTTCTCTGATTGTGCAGTAAATCCTAATCCAACATCAGAACAATTAGCATCAATTGCTATATCAACAGCAGAAACTGCTAAATCTTTATGTGATATGGATGCTAAAGTTGCAATGCTTTCATTCTCTACTATGGGAAGTGCAAAACATGAACTAGTTGATAAAGTAGTTGAAGCTACTAAACTAGCTAAAGAGCAAAGATCAGATTTAGATATAGATGGAGAATTACAATTAGATGCAGCTATAGTTAAAAAAGTTGCTGATTTAAAAGCTCCAGAAAGTAATGTAGCTGGAAAAGCTAATGTATTAGTATTCCCAGACTTACAAGCAGGAAATATTGGATATAAATTAGTTCAAAGATTTGCAAAAGCAGAAGCTATAGGACCTATATGTCAAGGTTTTGCTAAACCTATAAATGACTTATCAAGAGGATGCAGCAGCGATGATATCGTAAATGTTGTAGCGGTAACAGCAGTACAAGCTCAAAATATGACAAAATAGAGACAAAAATATGGTAAAATAGAGATAAAAAAAGGAAGGCGGTATAAAAATGAATATATTAGTAGTTAATTGCGGAAGTTCATCTTTAAAATATCAATTAATAGATATGGAAACAGAAAAACCTTTAGCAAAAGGTCTTGTAGAAAGAATAGGAATAGAAGGTTCTATACTAACTCAAAAAGCAAATGGAGAAAAATATATCATAGAAGAGCCAATGGATGATCATAAAAAAGCAATAGAGCTTGTTTTAAAAGCTTTAGTAGATGGTAAACATGGTGTTATAAAAGACATGTCAGAAATAGCTTCTGTAGGTCATAGAGTAGTTCATGGTGGAGAAAAATATTCTAAATCTGTACTTATAGATGAAGATGTTATGAAAGAATTAGAAGATTGTATAAAATTAGCACCACTTCATAATCCACCAAACTTAATTGGAATAAATGCTTGTAAAGAACTTATGCCAAAAACTCCAATGGTAGCAGTTTTTGATACAGCTTTCCATCAAACATTACCAGATTATGCATTTACATATGCGTTGCCATATGAAATGTACAGTGATTTAGGAGTAAGAAAATATGGATTCCACGGAACTTCTCATAGATTTGTATCTGCAGAAGTAGCAAAAATGATGGGAAAAGACATAAAAGATCTAAAAATAATAACTTGTCATTTAGGAAATGGAGCAAGTCTTTGTGCTATTAACGGAGGAAAAGCTGTAGATACAACTATGGGATTCACTCCACTTGCAGGACTTGTTATGGGAACTAGATGCGGAGATATAGATCCATCTATATTACCTTTCTTAATGAAAGAATTAAATATGTCAGCAGATGATATAAACAATGTAATAAATAAAAAATCTGGTGTATTTGGTTTATCTGGAGTAAGTAGTGACTTTAGAGATATAGAAAACGCTTCTAAAGAAGGAAACAAAAGAGCAGAACTTGCACTAAAAGTTTTTGATTATAAAGTAATAACATCTATAGGAGCTTATGTAGCTGCATTAAATGGTGTGGATGCTATCGTATTCACAGCAGGTCTTGGAGAAAATTCAGCAACTAATAGAGAAGCTATATGTAATGGATTAAGTTACCTTGGAATAGAACTTGATAAAGAAAAGAATGGTATGAGAGGCGAAGCTGTAGAAATAAGCAAAGCTGATTCAAAAGTAAAAGTATTTACTATACCAACTAACGAAGAATTAATGATAGCAAGAGATACTGAAGAAATAGTAAACGCTTAATAATAGGAATTTATTAGGATAAAAAGTCAAGTAAATGTTATAACTTAATTATAAAATACTTGACTTTTTAATATCACCTTTATATAATAAATTGTGGTTGCTATAATTGAGGTGAGTTTTATGAAATTAGATGTATCGGATTTAATAAGAAAAAATAAAACTTATAAAGAAGTACATGTAGAATTAAAAGACAGCGAAGGTTTTTTTGACGGAACTGAAAAAATTAATTATTTTAAAGTACCAAAATTAAATGGGGAAGTTAGTATATCAGATAATGTAATAGTTTTAGATGGCAAATTGCAAGCTGATTTAGAATTAACTTGTTCAAGATGTCTTGAAAAATTTCATTATCCTATTGATATGAACATACAAGAACAATTTGTTATTGATGATTCTAGTAATGAAGATAATGATGATTTGATAGTTATCAATGGTGATGTTATTGATATTACGAAAGTTATAGAAAATAACATAATTGTGCAATTACCGATTAAAAGACTCTGCAAAGAAGATTGCAAAGGATTATGTCAAAAGTGTGGAGCAAATCTAAATGTTTCAGAATGTAATTGTGAAACATTAGATGTAGATCCTAGATTGGCAAAATTGAAAGACTTTTTTTCGAACAACTAAGGAGGTGTTTACAGTGGCTTGCCCAAAGAGAAAAATTTCAAAAGCAAGAAGAGATTCAAGAAGAGCTCAAACTTTTAAACTAAGTTTACCAGGAATAGTTGAATGTCCTCAATGTCATGAGATGAAACTTGCTCATAGAGTATGTAAAAGTTGTGGATATTATAAAGGCAAAGAAATAGTTGCTTCAACTGATAAATAATAAAAGAAAGTCTTTATGACTTTCTTTTATTTTTTTTACCTTATGAATATAAATAAGGTATTTATTTAAGTGAGTTTTATATTTAAAATAGAAAAATATTGTCCCAATAGATTTTATCATTTATACTTTTATAAGAAAGGGAGTGTGTTTTATGATTATTGCTGTAGATGGCATGGGAGGAGATTTAGCTCCTGATGCAGTAGTTGATGGATGTATACAGGCTGTTAAAGCTTATAGTGATATACATATAATAATCACTGGAAAAGAAAATATTATAAAAGATAAATTAAAAGAAAAAGGTTATAATGGTAATAAAATAGAGATATTAAATGCTGAAGAAGTTGTAAGTACTAATGAAGCTCCAGTTAGAGCAGTAAGAAGAAAAAAAGATTCTAGTATGGTGAAAGCTCTTCAACTTGTAAAAGACAAAAAAGCTGATGCTATTATTTCAGCAGGAAGTACAGGAGCATTAATGGCAGGTTCTACTTTTGTTCTTGGAAGGATAAAAGGTATAAATAGAGTTTGTTTAGCGCCACTTCTTCCTGGAGTTAAAAACCCATTTATGATAGCAGATTCTGGTGCTAATGTAGATTGTAAGCCAGAATATTTAGTTCAATTTGGAATGATGGGTAAAGTTTATTTTGAAAATGTTTTAGGAGTTAAAAATCCAACTATAGGATTAGTTAATATTGGAGAAGAAGAAGAAAAAGGTAATGAACTTACAAAATCCGCCTATTCTCTCTTAAAAGACACAGATTACAATTTTGTAGGTAATGTAGAACCTAGAGATATACCAGAAGGAAAAGTTAATGTATTGGTTTGTGATGGCTTTGTAGGTAATAGTATATTAAAAACTTATGAAGGGGTAGCAATAAATATATTTAAAATGTTAAAAGAAGATATAATGAGTTCTTTTAGATCAAAAGTTGGAGGAGCACTTTTAAAACCTGTATTTAAAAATTTTAAAAAGAAATTTGATTATACAGAGTATGGTGGATCTCCATTTTTGGGAGCAAAAGGAATATGCATAAAAGCTCATGGTAGCTCTAATGCCAAAGCTTTTAAGAATGCTATAAGACAGGCAAAAATATGTAATGATAAGAAGATAGTTAAAAAAATAGAGGATAATTTACACAATTTAATATAAAATATATATAGCCGAATTAACTAATTTATATTGACGGCTACTAGGTTATGTAATATTATTTATTTATAAAGCATTAGGAGGTGAGACTTTTGGTATTTGAAAAAGTAAAAAGTATTATAGCAGAACAGCTTAGTATAGATGAAGAAGAAATCAAAATGGAATCATCTTTTGTTGATGATTTAGGTGCAGATTCACTTGACGTAGTAGAATTAATAATGGCATTGGAAACAGAATTCGATTTAGAAATAGCTGATGAAGATGCAGAAAAAGTATCTAAAGTAGGCGACGTAGTAGAATACATAAAGAAAAATGTTGGTGAAGAATAATTTTTGATTTGAAATCCCCGCATAAGCGGGGATTTGTATTTAAATTTTAAAGTTTATTCTTGAGTTTATTTTTAAAGTTAGCTGAAGAATAAACTTTGTTAAGGAAGTGAAATGTTTGAAAAACAGAGATGATGTACTAAAGCAACTTCAATATAAATTGAAAGTTTATTTTAAAGATGAAAAATTACTTAATATAGCTCTTACTCATAGTTCTTATGCTAATGGTAAGAAAAATATAAAATATAATGAAAGATTAGAATTCTTAGGAGATTCAGTTCTTCAAATTACAATATCAGAGTACTTATTTACAAAATATAAAGATAAATCAGAAGGAGTTCTTACAAGAAAAAGAGCAATAATTGTATGTGAAAATTCTTTATATCAAGTAGCTAAAGATTGGAATTTAGGAATATATCTTAATATGAGTAAAGGGGAAGAGCTAACTGGAGGAAGAGAAAGATCTTCTATACTAGCAGATTGCGTTGAAGCTATAATAGCTGCAGTTTATTTAGATAAAGGACTTGAAAAAGCACGTACTTTTATATTAGATAACTTTAAAGAAATAATTGAAAAAGCTATGAAAAATGAAATTATATTAGATTATAAAACTAGGCTTCAAGAATTAGTTCAACAAAAGGCAGACAAGGTTATTTTATATAAACTTATAAAACAAGAAGGTCCTCCTCATAGAAGAAAATTTTATACAAGCGTTATAGTAGATAAAAAGGTAGTTGGAACAGGCTTTGGATACAGTAAGAAAGAATCAGAACAAAGTGCAGCTAAAAAGGCATTAGAAGTTTTGGAGGATAAAAATGAGTAAAAGACATTATATAATACCTATATTTGTACCTCATGAAGGTTGTCCTCATAACTGTGTATTTTGTAACCAAGACAAGATTACTGGATTAGATTGTGAAACTATAGATGATAATTATACTAGAGCTACTATAGAAGAGTATATAAAAACTATAGAAAAAGAAAACAGCATAGTAGAGGTTTCATTTTTTGGAGGCACTTTTACAGCAATTCCTATGGAAAGGCAAAATAAGTTTTTAAAGGTTGCTAAAGAATATAAAGATAAAGGTATAATAGATTATATACATATGTCAACAAGACCAGATTATATAGATGATACTATACTCCATAACTTAAAAAGCTATTCCGTTGATGTAATTGAACTAGGAGTACAATCTTTAAATGAAGAAGTTTTACTTAAATCAGGAAGAGGACATTCAGGGAAAGATGTTTATAAGGCATCTAAGCTTATAAAGGAATATGGATTTACTTTAGGTCATCAAATAATGGTAGGATTACCTTGTGACACTTTTAAAAAAGATGTGGAAACGGTAAAGAAATCTATAGAAATGAAACCAGATATAGCTAGAATATATCCTGCCTTAGTTATAAAGGATACTCCTATGGAAGAAATGCTAAAGGAAGGTATATATAGACCATATACCTTAGATGAAGCTGTAGAAATAACAAAAGTGTTATATTCTATCTATAAAATTAATAATGTTAATGTTATAAGAGTAGGACTTCAACCAACAGAAGAAATTAATGTAGATGGGGAAATTGTTGATGGTCCCTTTCATCCAGCTTTTAGAGAACTTGTTGAAGGAAATCTTATGAATGAGATGATTTTTGATTCTATACCTAAAGATTATGATAAATCTATAGAAGTTTTTATAAACAATAAAGATATATCTAAGTTATACTGCAATAAAAAATATTTTTTTAATAAAATTTTAAAGAATTTAAATAAAAATACCATAAAAGTTATACAAAATTCAAAAATTCAAAGGGAAAGTTTAGAAATCCATTTAGACCATAAAGTGATTAAAATTTCATTAATTGAATATATGAAAAATGTATATGGTAGAGGAATTTAAGAAATATAATTGAATTTATAATATAGAGATTGATTAAGAACCGTGTAATAAACACGGTTCTTAAGTTTTAAAATAGTTATAAAATTTAAGCTTTTTAGTAAAATAAGTATTATTTTAAGTATTTGATTTTTTAAAAATCTTATATTTAAAGAGTTTAAAAATAAAATTAAAACTATATTTACATTAAAGTTATTTAAGCTTATATATGTACTCTTTATTTCAATAAATAATTGATATTTGTTTACATATATAATAAACTATTAAGGCGTATTAAAATAAATAATAAGTGAAAGATGCTATTAATATTTTGTTAAATAAAGTACTTTAGAATTTAAAGTATCCTTTCTATTAGTAGATTTTCATGAATAAGTAATCCATAAATATATTATAAGAATTACTAGTTATTTATTTTAGTTAGGTAGATGTGATCATTTATAAAAGAGGTGTTTAACATGAAAAAGCAAAGTAGAGAAAAAATGAAAAAAGTATTAGTTATATTTATAGTTTTAATATTTGTAATAGGTTTGATGCCTATGTTGTTTATGAGATAGGAGTGTACTGAATGTTTTTAAAATCTATTGAAATAAGAGGATTTAAATCATTTGCTGATAAAACAGAATTGTTATTTAAAAGAGGGGTTACAGGTATTGTAGGTCCTAATGGTAGTGGAAAAAGTAACATATCTGATGCAGTTAGATGGGTGCTTGGTGAACAAAGCGTTAAATCCTTAAGAGGCAGCAAAATGGAAGATGTTATATTTGCAGGGACTCAATTTAGAAAACCTGTAGGTGTATCCCAGGTGTCTTTAATATTAGATAATAATGATAAAGAATTGGACATGGAATATTCAGAGGTTATAATAACTAGAAGACTATATAGATCAGGAGATAGTGAATATTATATAAATAATACTAAATGTAGACTTAAAGATATTCAGGAACTTTTTATGGATACAGGTATAGGTAAAGAAGGGTATTCTATAATAGGACAAGGTAAGATAGATGCTGTATTAAGTGGAAGACCGGAAGAGAGAAGAAGTCTTTTAGAAGAAGCTGCTGGAATAGTTAAATTTAAATCAAGAAAAGATGAAGCTACAAAAAGACTTTTAAATACAGATGAAAACTTAGTTAGAATTGAGGATATCTTAAATACTTATAGTGAACGTTTAGAACCTTTAAAAAATGATAGCGAAAAAGCTAAGGTTTTCATAGATTTATCAAATAGTTTAAAAGAAAAAGAAATAAATTTAATAGTTTATTCTATAGAAAATATAAATAAAAAATTAGAGGAGATAAATGAAAAGTTTAATTTATCTAAAGAAAAAATAGATGAATTAAAAAAAGAAAAGGATAAATATAAAGAGGATACTGAGAGGCTTACTTCTGAGTTAGAAAAATTAGATAAGAATAATTCTCTTTCAAAAGAAAAATATTATAATAAAAAAGATTTATGTAAAGATTTAGAGTCTGAAAATATATTAATAAGCGAAAAAATGAAAAATATACAAAAGGATATATTAGAAAGAGAAGAAGAGTTTAAATCTAATGAGAATAAATTAAAAAATTACATAGAAGAAAAAGAAAAATTAGAAAAAATAATAAAAAATATAAAAGAAAAATCAGATGAGATAAAATTTAGCATAGAAAATTCAGAGAAAAATATTTTGGATTTTAATGAGTTTTATAAAGATAAATCTAATAGGCTTAATAAATTAAAAGAAAATCAAATAGATATAGTAAGTGATATTTCTAATACAAGAAATGATATTGCAATACTTAAAAATGATATGAAAAATATTCAAAATAAATTAGAACAAATAGAAAGTTCTTGCAAAACTTACTTAAATTCTATAAATATAAATTTAAAAACTAAGTTAGAAATAGAAAAACAAATAGAAAATATAAATAAAAATATAGATAACTTGAAAAATAATTTAGAAAGAAATTGTAAAGAGATATCAAGTATAAAAATATCACTAAGTAGTAAAGAAAAAAAATTAAAGCAAACTACTTCAGAAACAAACAGATTAGAAGCAAACTATCAAATGTTATCTAACCTAGAAAAGCATTATGAAGGGTATAATAGAAGTGTAAAAGTTCTTATGGAGCATATTTCTAAAGATAGAATTAAAGACTCTAAAGGTAAGTGTGAAGTTTTAGGTAAAGTAATAAAAGTTGAAAAACATTTAGAAAAAGCTATGGAGATTGCTTTAGGAGGTTATATTTCTAACATAATAACTAAGGATGAGTTTATAGCTAAAAATCTTATAAACTATTTAAAAAGTAATAATTTAGGAAGAGCAACTTTTTTACCTCTTACAACTATTAAAGGTAAAAAGCTTAATTTGAATAATAATATTTTAAATTATAAAGGGTTTATTGGAATTGCAAGTGATCTTATAAAATACAATGATAGATTTTCAAATATAATAAATCATGTATTAGGAAGAACTATAGTGGTGAAAGATATGGATTCAGCATTACATGTATCTAAAATAATGAAATTTTCTTGTAAAGTTGTTACTATAGAAGGAGAAGTTGTTAATCCTGGAGGTTCTTTAACCGGTGGAAGCTTTAGAAAAAAATCAGGAAGTAGCATAATAAGCAGAAAAAGAGAAATTGAAGAAATAAGCATGAAAGTTAAATCTTCAAAAGAAGAAATTGAAATTTTAAGTAAAAATATTAGTCAAAGAAGAAATGAATTAAAAATATTAGATGAAGAAAATCTAAATATAAAAGATGAAGTATATAAAGACAACATAGAAGTAACTAAACTTCAAAGTAAACTTATGTCTATTAGAGAAAATACTGATACTTTAAAAAGTAATTTAAGAGTTTCAAAAAAAGAAGTAGAACTTATAGAAAGTGATATAAATTCTACAGAAGTAAACATAAAAAAAGAAGAAAATAAATTAAATGAATTAATAAAAAACAAAGAAATTAACGAGAAAAATATAGATAGTTTAGAAAAACTAATAAATGAGAAAAATAAAACAATAAAAGATTCAGAAGAAAAATTAACAGAGCTTAAAATAAAAAATGCTCAATTAAAAGAAAATATAGATAGTAAATCAAAAGATTTTAATAATATACAAAAGGATATAAAAGAATTACAAAATAATCAAAGTGATATATTAGTAAAAAATAAAAGAGATAATGGTACTATAGAGGATTATAAAAATAATATTATAAACAATAAAAAAGAAATAGACAGCATAAAAAATTCTATTGAAAATCTAGAGAGTAGTTTTAAAGAATATGAAGTTTATAGAATAAAGCTAAAAGATAATTTAGAAAAATATAAAAATAAAGAAGAAAGTATAAGTTTGGTTTTTCAAAATAAAGAACAAGAAGTACACAAGCAAGAACTACAAATAACTAAGCATAAAACAGAGAAGGAAAGTTTTTATAATAAGTTAAATGAAGAATTTTCTTTAACTTATGCAGAGGCATTAAGCTTTAAAAAAGATATTTTAGATATAGTAAAATATAAATCAGAGGTATCATCTTTAAAGGGGAAGATAACTTCCTTAGGAAATGTAAATTTAGGAGCTATAGAAGAATATAAAGAATTAAATGAAAAAATTACTTTTATGAATAACCAAAAAGAAGATTTAGTTAAATCTAAAGAAGAACTTCAAAATGTTATTGATGAAATGACTAAAAAAATGAGAACTGTATTTTCTGAAAATTTTAATAAGCTAAATAGGTATTTTAATGAAACTTTTAGGCAACTATTTAAAGGTGGAAGCGGTAATCTAATATTAAATGGTGAAGATGAACTTACTTGTAATATAGATATTAATGTTCAGCCGCCAGGTAAAAAATTACAAAACATTAATCTTATGTCCGGTGGAGAAAAGGGACTTTCTGCTATAGCACTTTTATTTGCTATATTAAAAATGAAACCTACACCTTTTTGTATATTAGATGAAATTGAAGCAGCTTTAGATGATGCTAATGTAATACGTTATGGCGAATTTTTAAAAGAGTTTTCAGAGAAAATACAATTTATAGTTATAACTCACAGAAAAGGTACAATGGAAGCATGTGATGCATTGTACGGAGTTACCATGGAAGAAAAAGGAGTATCAAAACTTATTTCTGTAGATTTAACAGCAAGAAAAGAAGCTGCTGTTACCTCATAAAAAAACTTAAAGGAGAGATAAACATGTTTGGAGGATTTTTTGAAAAATTAAAAACTGGACTTTCAAAAACTAAAGATAACTTTACAGACAAAGTTAATAGTGTATTAAAACTTGCAGTTACAATTGATGAGGATTTATATGAAGAATTAGAAGAAATACTTGTTACTGCTGATATTGGAGTAGACACATCCCTTGAAATAATAGAAAGATTAAGAAAAAAAGTAAGAGAAGAGAAAATAAAAGATCCAGAGGAAATAATACCAGCTTTAAAAGCTGTTGTACTAGATATATTAGGTAGAGAAAAAGGTAGTATAGAACCTGAAACTACTCCTAAGGTTACTTTTATAATTGGAGTAAATGGGGTAGGTAAAACAACTTCTATAGGAAAAATATCTTCAAAACTTAAAAATAAAGGATTTAAAGTTATTATGGCAGCAGCAGATACTTTTAGAGCAGCAGCTATAGATCAGCTTGAAGTATGGAGTAATAGATCCGGTGTAGATATAATAAAACATCAAGAAGGATCAGATCCTGGTGCTGTTGTTTTTGATGCAATACAAGCATCTAAAGCTAGAAAAGCAGATGTTTTAATATGTGATACAGCAGGAAGATTACATAACAAGAAAAATTTAATGAATGAACTTTCTAAGATAAATAAAATATTAGAAAGAGAATATGAGGAAGCTTCAAAGGAAACTTTATTAGTGTTAGATGCAACTACAGGACAAAATGCTGTTATACAGGCTAAGGAGTTTATGGAAGTTTGTCCTATAGATGGCATAATACTTACTAAATTAGATGGTACTGCAAAAGGTGGAGTAGTTATTTCTATAAAAGAACAACTTGATATTCCAGTAAAACTTATAGGTGTAGGAGAAGGCATAGAAGACCTTCAAGAATTTGATCCTGAAGAATTTGTAGAAGCATTATTTTAAAAAATTAGGGCTGTTAAGTAAAAATACTTGACAGCCCTTTAATAGTTTGGTAATATATAAATCGTTGTATTTAATAAATAGATATGGAAATGGGGAATCGATATTAAACTTAAAGATTTTAATATGGATGAAAGAATAGAAGTATCAGTATTAATAGACTTTTATGGTAACTTACTTACAGATAAGCAAAATAAAATAATGAACCTATATTATAATGAAGATTTTTCTTTAAAGGAGATATCCGAAATTACTAATACTACAAGGCAGGCTGTTTATGATATTATAAAAAGATGCCATAAGCTTTTGGTTCAATATGAAAGCAAGTTACAAATTATGAATAAAGATTTAGAACTTAAAAAAGCAAAAAAACAATTAATAGATAGATTAAATAAATTAAAGTCAAGACAATCAGATGAACTTTATGATAATATAGAAGAAATAAAACAGTACGTAATTGATAATATTTAGGAGTGGATTGTAATGGCGTTTGATGGATTAGCTTCTAAGCTTCAAGATGCAATGAAAAAACTTAGAGGTAAAGGTAAACTTTCAGAAAAAGACATAAAGCAAGCAATGCGAGAAGTAAAACTTGCACTGTTAGAAGCAGATGTTAACTATAAAGTTGTTAAAAAATTTGTAAAAGGTGTTAGTGAAAAAGCTGTAGATAAAGAAGTACTAGAAAGTTTAACTCCCGGTCAGCAAGTTGTAAAAATAGTTAATGATGAGTTAACTAAGCTTATGGGAAGTGAAGAAAGTACAATAAAATATTCAAATAGTGGAATCACAGTTATAATGCTTGCAGGACTTCAAGGTGCTGGTAAAACTACAATGGCAGGGAAATTAGCACTTCATTTTAGAAAAAGAAATAAAAGTCCATTGTTGGTAGCTTGTGATGTATATAGACCAGCTGCTATAAAACAACTTCAAGTTGTAGGAAAACAAATAGATATACCTGTATTTACTATGGGAGATAAATTAAACCCAGTAGATATATCAAAAGGTGCTATTGAATATGCTAAAAACAATAAACACAATGTAGTTATAATAGATACAGCCGGTAGACTTCATATAGATGAAGATCTTATGGATGAACTTAAAAACATAAAAGAAAATGTTGATCCTAGTGAAATACTTTTAGTAGTAGATTCTATGACTGGTCAAGATGCAGTTAATGTAGCTAATAATTTTAATGATAAATTAGATATAACAGGAGTAGTCCTTACAAAACTAGATGGTGACACAAGAGGTGGAGCTGCTCTTTCTATAAAAGAAATGACAGGAAAACCTATAAAGTTTGCAGGTATCGGTGAAAAAATGAATGATTTAGAAGTTTTTCACCCAGATAGAATGGCATCTAGAATACTTGGAATGGGAGATGTTCTCTCATTAATTGAAAAAGCAGAACAATCAATTGATCAGGAAAAAGCAAAAGAAATTGGAGAGAGAATGTTAAACCAAGAGTTTAACTTTGAAGATTTCTTAGAATCTATGAAACAGATGAAAAAATTAGGACCTATTACTAAACTTTTAGAAATGGTTCCTGGTATGAACTCAAAGCAACTTAAGAATATGGATTTAAGTCAAAGTGAAAAAGATTTAAAAAGAATAGAAGCTATAATAAATTCTATGACTAAAAAAGAAAGACAAAATCCTACTCTTATATCATCATCTTCTTCAAGAAAAAGAAGAATTGCTAATGGGTCAGGTACAAAGGTTCAAAATGTAAATAAACTTTTGAAAGATTTTCAAGCTTCAAAGAAAATGATGAAGCAAATGAAAGGCATGCAAAAAGGAATGAAAAAAGGTCTATTTGGGAAACTCCCGTTTTAGATAAAATAAATTATTAACCTAAAGGAGGTGAAACACATGGCAGTAAAAATCAGATTAAGAAGAATGGGTGCTAAAAAAGCTCCTTTTTACAGAGTTGTTGTTGCAGATTCAAGATCTCCAAGAGATGGTAGATTTATAGAACAAATAGGATACTACAACCCAATCGTGAAACCAGTAGAAGTTAAATTAGATGAAGAAAAAGTATCTAAATGGATTAAAAATGGTGCACAACCAACTGATACAGTTAAAAGATTAATGAAACAAGCTGGAATATCAGAAAAATAATACTGGGGGTGTATAAAGTGAAAACTTTGGTTGAAACTATAGCTAAGGCATTAGTAGATAACCCAGATAAAGTTCAAGTGAATGAAGTAGCTGGTGAACAATCAGTTATTCTTGAACTAAGAGTTGCACCTGATGATATGGGAAAAGTAATTGGAAAACAGGGAAGAATAGCAAAGGCTATTAGAACTGTTGTTAAAGCAGCAGCTATTAAGGAAAATAAAAGAGTAGTTGTTGAAATAATATAAAAGAGTTAGGTGAGCCTAACTCTTTTATTTTTAAAATTATTTAAAGGGCATTAGTACATAATTTAATTGTTTTAATATATTTTAAAGTAATATATAATTAATTATATAAAAATAAATAATAAGAAATAGTATTAATTACATGATTTAAAGGAGAATGAAAATGAAAGATTTTATATCTATAGGTCAAATTGTAAATACTCATGGTATAAAAGGAGAAGTAAAAGTATATCCTTTAACTGATGATACTAAAAGATTTAAAAAACTAAAAAAAGTTTACATAGATGGTGAAGAAAGAAATATATTAAGTTGTAAATTAAAACCTACTACTGTAGTTTTAAAAATAGAAGGAATAGATTCTATAGAAGAAGGAAATAAATATAGAAATAAATATCTAGAAGTTGAAAGAGAAAATGCTGTTAATCTTCCAGAGGGAAGGTACTTTGTTATAGATATAATAGGTTGCAGCGTAGTAGATACTAATGGAGAAAATATAGGTAAAGTTTATGATGTTATGGAAACTGGTAGCAATGATGTTTATGTTGTAAAAGGTGAAAAAGAAATACTTATACCTGCTATAGAATATGTAGTAACTAATATTGATATAGAAAATAAATTAATTACCATAAAACCTTTGGAGATGTGGCAATAATGAAAATAGATATTTTAACATTATTTCCTGAGATGTTTAATATATTTAATCATAGTATTATTGGAAGAGCTCAGGAAAAGGGTATTATAGATATAAATACTTTTAATATAAGAGACTTTACCAAAGATAAACATAAAAAAGTAGATGATTACCCTTATGGAGGAGGAGCGGGAATGCTTATGGCTACCCAGCCTATAGTAGACTCTATAAGAGCGGTAAAGAAGCTTAATAAAGGTAAGGTAGTATTTCTAGGACCTAGAGGTATTCCTTTTAACCAAGAGATTGCTAAAAGCTTATCTAAAGAGGATGAGATAATATTTTTATGTGGACATTATGAAGGAATAGACGAAAGGTGTTATGATTACATAGATATGGAAATATCCTTAGGGGATTTTGTTTTAACAGGAGGAGAAATGGCCTGTATACCTGTAGTTGATTCTGTATGTAGAATGGTAGATGGAGTTTTATCTAAAAGTGAAAGTTATGAAGATGAATCTTTTTATAATGGACTTTTAGAATATCCTCAATATACAAGGCCAGCTGTTTTTGAAGAAAAACCAGTTCCTGAAGTTCTACTTTCAGGTCATCATGAAAACATAAGAAAGTGGAGAAAATTCAAATCTATAGAAACTACTAGAATTAAAAGACCGGATTTATTTAAAAAATACACTATTACTAAAGAAGATAAAAAGATTTTAAAAAAATTTAACAGGGATAAATAATTAAATAAATTTATATTATATAATGAATTTTAAATAAACCTGTTGAATTACTATTATATATGTGGTAAAATGATGGTTGTGCTAGTACGGGCGGTCCTCTATTTACATATTTTACAAAAGTGAGTACGAACGTCAATAAACGATAGGAGGGAATGCACATGTTAGATATAATAAAAGCTATAGAAGCAGAACAAGTTAAAAGTGATTTACCAGAATTTCACGTAGGAGATACTGTAAAAGTTCACCAAAGAATTAAAGAAGGTAACAGAGAAAGAATCCAAATTTTCGAAGGTACTGTTCTTAAAAGACAAAATGGTGGAGCAAGAGAAACTTTCACAGTAAGAAGAGTTGCTTACAACGTAGCAGTTGAAAAAACTTTTCCTGTTAACTCTCCATTAGTTGAAAAAATCCAAGTAGTAAGAAGAGGTAAAGTAAGAAGAGCTAAACTTTACTACTTAAGAGACAGAGTTGGTAAAGCTGCAAAAGTTAAAGAATTAATGAGATAATAATTAGGGACTTTATAAAGTCCCTTTTTTCATATCAGGAGGTGAATTACCCTAAAATGGCAAAACAATTTATGGAAATTATAAAATCTATTGTTATAGCTGTTATAGCAGCATTTCTTATAATAACCTTTGTCTTTGAAACGGTAAGTGTTGATGGACATTCTATGGACCCAACATTAAATGACAGAGATAGATTAATAGTGGAGAAAGTTTCTTATTATTTTAGGAAACCTAAACCAGAGGATATAATAGTTTTAAAATATCCATCAGATACTAGAGAAAAGTTTATAAAAAGGGTAGTAGCAGTTGCTGGAGATAAGGTTAGCATACATGATGATAAAGTATATGTTAATGGAAAAGAAAAGGACGAACCTTATATAGCAAAGGAAAGAATGGAAGATTTTAATGAAGTTATTGTTCCAGAGGATACAGTTTTTGTATTAGGGGATAATAGAAATCATAGTAGAGATAGTAGATATCCAGATGTTGGTTTTGTTAATTTAAAACTGGTAGTTGGAAGAGCTGCTTTAAGAATATATCCTTTTAGTAGGTTTGGAAGTTTGTATAATAAAAAATAATAATAGGCTTAAATGTGCTTTATAATTTAAATTTAGAATAAGTAATAGGCAAGTATGCTTATTACTTATCATATTTTAGATAGAGTAAGCTTTAAGATATTAAGGAGGACAAATAAACAAATGAATATAAATTGGTTTCCAGGACATATGGCTAAAACTCGTAGACAAATAAAAGAAAATTTGAAATTAGTAGATGCTGTAATAGAAATTAGAGATTCAAGAATAGTAAGTTCTAGTAAAAATCCTGATATTGAATCTATATGTGAAAATAAGCCTAGAATAATATTGCTTAACAAAAAAGATTTAAGTGAACAAAATATAACTAATGGATGGATAAATCATTTAAGTAAAAGTAATATAAAGGTTTTAGCTGTGAATTCTCATACTGGAGAAGGATTAAAAAAAATAAAACCAACTTTAAATGATCTTTTAAAAGATAAACATGATAAGTTAAAAAGTAAAGGTATAGTAAATATTATAGATAGAGTTATGGTTGTAGGAATACCTAATGTAGGTAAATCATCTTTTATAAATAAAATGGCTAAAAATTCTATAGCAAAAGTAGGAGATAGGCCAGGAGTTACAAGAAGTAAACAATGGATAAAAACTAAAATAGGAATAGAACTTATGGATACACCAGGAGTATTATGGCCTAAATTAAATAGCAGTGATGTACAATTAAATTTAGCTTTTACTGGAGCTATAAAAGATGAAATTATGGATATAGAAACTTTAGCTTTAAGATTAGTAGAAAAGCTTCAAGATTGTTACCCTGATAGATTAATGGAAAGATACAAATTAGATGAGTTAAGTGAAAGTGGATTAGAAAACATGGAGAATATAGCAAGAAAAAGAGGTGCTATAATATCTAGAGGAGAAGTAGATTATAATAGAATTGCAGTTACTCTTTTAGATGAATTTAGAGGGGGAAAACTAGGGAAAGTATCCTTAGAAAGACCGGATACTGTTTAATTTTAGGAGATTGATTATATGAGTATAGAAAATATATATGATATTAATAATACATCAGATTATAAATACAGTGATATAAAAAAGGCTGTAGATAAATTTAAAAAAGAATATAGCATTTCTTTTAGAGAAAGAGTTCAATCTGTAGTTGAACTTTTAAGTAAAGATTCAAGAAAAAATGTTATAAATCTTTCAAATAACCTTTTAAAGTTTTTGGACAAGTATCATAGTGAAGTTAGTAGAGTAAATTCTATGTACGAATTTGATAGAGAAATCTTAAGAAAAAAGGGACTAAATATACTTTGTGGAGTAGATGAAGTTGGAAGAGGACCCTTAGCAGGTCCTATAGTTTCTGCATCTGTAGTATTAGATTTAAATGTTTTAGAAGAAAAGATGATACTTGAAATTAAAGATTCTAAAAAACTATCTAAGAAGAAAAGAGAAGAGCTAGATTTAATAATAAGAGAAAAAGCATTAAGTTTTAATATAGAATTATTAGATAATAAAGTTATAGATGAAAGAGGTATAGCATGGTGTAATAATGAAGTGCTAAAAAGAGCATCAGAAGGATTAAAGGTTAAACCAGAGTTAGTTCTTTCAGATGGATATCCTATAAAAAAAGGTAATATAAGAAATGAATATGTAATAAAGGGAGATAACAAAAGTGCTAGTATAGCCTGTGCTTCTATTATAGCTAAAGTTTATAGAGACAATATTATGAAAGAATATAATGAAACTTATCCTGGTTATGGGTTTGATTCAAATGTAGGCTATGGAGCACAAAAACATATTGATTCAATAAAAAGCCAAGGCCCTTGTAAAATACATAGAAAAAGTTTTCTAACAAATATTTTAGAAAAATAAAACATACAAAAATGTTTTTATAAAGTTAAAAATAAAGAACCAATTGGCATATATTTAACAAAGTATTTGATAAAATACTTATATTTTCATTAGGTGTATAAAAATATATGAAATGGTTCTTTTTATTATATAATAAATTATTTTTTATAGACCAAAAGCATTTTTTATAAGACGTATTGAATGATTATTATTAGAATGGTTTAATATTATTTCAACTACATCAAATCTAAAGTTAAATTTAGGGTATAACTTTTTCTTTAAAATATACATTTGAGCTGTTTTATATATTTTTCTTTGTTTATAATAGGTGATAGATTCACAAGGTTTTCCATAAATAGTTCCATATCTTGATTTTACTTCAATAAAACATATGTAATCTTTATCTTTACCAATCAAATCTATTTCTCCTATTTTACAGGAAAAATTTCTATCTAATATAATATATCCTAAGTTTTTTAAATATCTAAAAGCAATATCTTCCCCAAGATAACCTACATCTTTATTAAATGAGTGCATAAAAATCCCCTTTCTATTTTTCTTAAGCTTAATTTATGAATTATTATATTTGTGTTTACTATAGAGAAATTATTAGTAAAATTTAAGTTTATATATTTCACAAAATATCCTACTTATATTTCATTTGTTATTATTTTTATATTTTAAATAATTTTGCTGTTTATAAATTTTCTATATTGAAGAGATTCTATTAAATCCTGTTCTTCAATTTTATTACTACCTCTAAGGTCAGCTATAGTTCTAGCTACTTTTAATATTCTTCCGTAAGCTCTAGCACTTAAATTTAGACTATTATAAGCTTTTTCCATTAAATTAGATGCTTTTAAGTTTAAAGCACAATATTTTTTTATATGATTTCTATTCATTTGAGAATTTGTATGTATTTTTTCATCTTTAAATCTTTTATTTTGAATAAGTCTAGACCTTGAAACTCTATCTCTTATTGTTGAGGAAGATTCAGAAGAATTAAAACTATTTATTTCATCATAGGATAAAGAGTTTACAAAGGTAAATATATCTATTCTATCTAAGAGAGGACCTGAAAGTTTTTTTATGTATCTTTTTCTTTCATAAGCTGTGCAAGAGCAAGGTTTATCACTTCCGTAAAATCCACAGGGACAAGGATTTAATGCTGCTACAAGCATAAAGTTGCAAGGATATGTAGATGATCCGTTATATCTAGAAATTTTTATGCATTTATCTTCTAGAGGTAGTCTTAATGTTTCTAATACTTTTCTTTTAAATTCTAAAATTTCATCTAAAAATAATACTCCATTGTGAGCAAGAGAAATTTCGCCAGGAAGTATTTTAGATCCCCCTCCTATTAAAGATATTTGTGAAGAAGTATTGTGAGGACTTCTAAAGGGTCTTTTATTAATTAAAGATATTTTATTATTTAACTTTCCACAAATGCTATATATTTCAGTTACTTCTAAAGATTCTTCATAAGTTAAATCCGGTAATATTGTAGGTATTCTTTCAGCAATCATTGTTTTTCCACAGCCAGGAGGTCCAAACATTATAAGGTTGTGCCCGCCGGCAGAAGAAACTTCAATAGCTCTTTTGCAGCTTTCTTGACCTGAAATTTCAGAAAAATCTTTTTCATATTTTATAGATGGATTTAAATCTTCTTTGTTTATTTTATAAGGAAGTAAATCTTTAAAGTTTAAAAAGTGTACTACTTGTTTTAGGGTAGAAAAAGGGAAGACTTTAGCTTTTTTAACTATTGCACATTCATTACAATTGGAAGAAGGTACAATAAAGTTAGGTATATTATTTTTAACTGCATTTAAAGTTATAGGTAGAGCCCCTCTTATTTTATTTAAGTTACCAAATAGAGATAGTTCTCCTATTGCAACAAAATTTTTTAAAGATTTATGGTTTATTTGGGAAGTTGCAGATAGTATGGCAAGAGCTATAGGAAGATCAAATAAAGAACCTTCTTTTTTTATATCTGCAGGAGATAAGTTTACTGTGATTTTATTTATAGGAAATTCAAAATTAGAATTTATTATTGCAGATTTCACCCTTTCTTTTGATTCTTTAACAGAGGTATCTGCAAGTCCTACTATATTAAAAGAAGGTAGGCCAGAGCTTATATCAACTTCTACAGATACCAATTCACAGCATATACCGTTTAAAGTAGCTGTTAAAACTTTACCAGTCATAGAGGTTTCCTCCTAATTAATTTTTTATATAAAGTATTGACATTGGATTAATATATATTATATAAACTAAAAAATTAACAAAATATTTACATGTAATATAATTTTATATCTATTTTGAATAAAAGTTATATATTTGACCAAAATGGAATAAAGATAAAATAAATATTCAAGGAGAATTTAGATATGGAATTAAATTTGTGGTATTCTAGTGCTAAAATTCCTAATAGCATAAAAGTACAATTATTAAAAAATTATAAAAGTTTAAATAACATTTTTAAAATTATATTTGATAATCCTATAAAAACTCCTGATAATTTGTTAAATTCTAAAGTAGTTAATTTACTTAAAAAAGCATGGGATGTAGATAAAATAAAAAAATTAAAAGAAAAAGCTTTGGATAAAGATGTTAATGTAGTAAATTTTAATGATGATCTATACCCTAAAAAATTAAAAAGCTACGAAGATTCACCTTCTGTGCTTTTTTATAGAGGAAACATAAAAGCTTTAGAAAATACTAAATCAGCAGGAATTGTAGGATCTAGAAATTGTACTGTTTACGGAATAAAGGCAGCTAAACTTATATCAGAGATTTTAACTAAAAATAATATTTCTATTATTAGTGGAATGGCTAGAGGAATAGATTATTATGGTCATATAAATTGTATAAAAAATAATGGATTTACTTGTGCTGTATTAGGATGTGGTATTGATATTGTATATCCTAAAGAGAATAAAAAATTATATGATATTTTATGTAATGATGGATGTATAGTATCTGAGTTTTTATTAGGGACGCCACCTTATGCTTATAATTTCCCAAGGAGAAATAGAATAATAAGCGGATTAAGTGATATATTAATAGTAGTTGAAGCAGGGAAAAAAAGTGGATCTTTAATAACAGCAGGTCTTGCTTTAGAACAGGGAAAGGATGTTTTAGTAGTTCCAGGATCTATATTTTCAGGGCAAAGTATTGGAGCAAATAAATTAATAAAAGATGGAGCCTATGTCTTTACAGAAGAAAAAGATTTATTTGACCTTTTAAATATAGAAGAGTATAGTTTTATGAAAAAAGATAAAGAAAAAAAATATAATGATAAGTCTATTGAAGGTAAAATATTTAAATATATAAATGATAATCCAATACATATAGATGACATAATTAGATTAGTTAATATTGACATTAAACAATTATATGAGGTATTATTTGAATTGCAGCTTAGGGAACAAATAATTTGTTTGCCTGGCAATTATTATGTAAAATCCTAATAATTGATTATTTATATAATAAAATTTATTAGACGAAACAGTGAGAATAAGGGGGTGTAACTCTGGTATATAGCATACCGGAGACCAGTATGGGACAGAGTTTAGTTATAGTAGAATCACCAGCAAAAGCTAAAACTATAAAAAAATATTTAGGTAAAAACTATATAGTTGAAGCATCTATGGGTCATGTAAGAGATCTTCCTAAAAGTCAATTAGGAGTTAATATAGAAGAAAATTATAATCCTAAGTATATTACAATTAGAGGAAAGGGAGAACTTCTAGGGAAATTAAGAAAGCAAGCTAAAAAAAGCGACAAAGTATATTTGGCAACTGACCCTGATAGAGAGGGGGAAGCTATATCTTGGCATTTAGTTCATGCTTTAAAATTAGATGAAGATAAAAAATGTAGGATAGAGTTTAATGAAATAACAAAAAGTTCAATTAAAAAAGCAATAGGTAAACCAAGAAAAATTAATGATAACGTAGTTGATGCACAACAAGCAAGAAGAATTTTAGATAGGTTAGTAGGTTATAAAATCAGTCCTATTTTATGGCAAAAGGTAAAATGGGGTCTTAGTGCAGGTAGAGTTCAATCCGTTGCATTAAGAATGGTTTGTGACAGAGAAAAAGAAATAAACGATTTTATACCTAAAGAATATTGGACTATAGAATGTGAAGTTCATAAAATTAATGGTAAAAGAGCTTTTAAAATAAAGCTTACAAAAAAAGATGGTAAGAAAATAGAAATAAACAATGAAAAAGAAGCTCAAGCTATATTTGATGAATTAAAAAATGGAGAATTTAAAGTTAAAAAAATAAAAAATAGTAAAAAGAATAAAAATCCACTAGCACCTTTTACAACAAGTACACTTCAACAAGATGCTTATAGAAAATTAAATTTTTCAACTAAAAAGACTATGTCAATAGCTCAACAATTATATGAAGGTATTGATGTTAAAGGATTTGGAACAGTAGGACTTATAACATATATGAGAACAGACTCTGTAAGAATCTCAAAAGAAGCTAAAGAAGCTGCAGCTAATTATATAAAAGAAACTTATGGGGAAGAGTATATTCCTAAAACAGAAAGAATTTTTAAAAGTAAAAAAAATATACAAGATGCTCACGAAGCTATAAGACCAACTAATGTAGCTATAAATCCAGAGATTGCAAAACAAAATTTAACACCTCAACAAAATAAATTATATACTTTGATTTGGAGAAGATTTTTAGCAAGTCAAATGGCTTCTTGCATACTAGATTCAACATCTATAGTAATAGAAAATGGAGTTTATGAATTTAGAGCAAGTGGTTCAAAAGTTAAATTTGATGGATTTATGAAGGTTTATGAATATTATAAAGAAGAAGAAAAAAAAGTTGTTAAAATTCCAGAATTAAAAGAAGATGAAAAATTAGAAGAAAAATCTACAGATAAAGAACAACATTTCACACAGCCACCAGCAAGATATTCAGAAGCATCCTTAGTTAAAACTTTAGAAGAAAACGGAATAGGTAGACCAAGTACTTATGCTCCAATAATTTCTACTATATTAGATAGAAAATATGTAGAAAGAGAAAAGAAAACTTTAAAACCAACAGAATTAGGTGAAATAGTAAACAATATAGTTAGTGAATATTTTAACCAAATAGTTGATTTAGAGTTTACAGCAGATATGGAAAGTAACTTAGATGCTGTGGAAGCTGGAAAAAAAGAATGGACAGATGTTGTAGATAAATTTTACAGTCCTCTTAAAAAATCTATAGAAATAGCAGAAAAAGAAATAGAAAAAATAACTATAGAAGATAAAGTAACTGATGTAATTTGTGAAAAATGTGGCAAAAACATGGTTATAAAACATGGAAGATATGGAGACTTTTTAGCTTGTCCTGGATATCCTGAATGTAAAAATACTAAGCCTATTGTAGAAGAAATAAATGTTAAATGCCCTAAATGCGATGGTAAAGTTCAAGTTAAAAAAAGTAGAAAAGGTAGAAAGTTCTTTGGATGTAGTAATTATCCAGAATGTGATTTTGTAAGTTGGTTTGAGCCTGTTGAAGAGAAATGTCCAGAATGTGGTTCTTATATGGTTAAGAAGCATAGTAAAGCTAAAGGTGATTATTACCAATGTAGCAATGATGAATGTAAGTTTAAAAAATATTTAGATGAAGATAAAAAGTAGAAATTTTATAGAATAGGCAGATATTATCAGTATTTAAAATATAATGTTGAAATAAAACAACCTGTATGTTATTATAAATAAGGACAGGCAACAATTCTAAATATTTTAAATTATCACAAAATTATAAAACTAGAATAAGAAAAGGAGTAAGATTTATAGTCTAGATATTGTATGGACTAAAGCTTATGAGGAGGAAATATAAATGAACTCGTTATTAGAAAAAACAAGAATGCTAAATAAAATATTACAGAAAACAGGTACTGAACCGGTAGACTTTAATGATATATGTGAATTATTAAGTAATGTACTATCTTGTAATGTGTATATAATAAGTAGAAGAGGAAAAATATTAGGTGCTAAATTCTATGCTAATTTCGAATGCGAACAAGTTAAGAATATAGTATGCAATGAAAAAAGATTCCCTGATTTCTATAACAATAAATTATTAAATGTACATGAAACTTTATCAAATTCAGAAAATCATGATAAATGTGTTTTCTATGAAGGTGAAGAATGTGAAGTTGATAATAAGTTATCAACAATAGTTCCTATAAATGGAAACAGAGAAAGATTAGGAACATTACTTATTGCTAGATTTGGAGAAGAATTTACAGATGATGATTTAATATTAGCAGAATATAGTGCTACAATCATAGGTCTTGAAATATTAAGATCTAAACAAGATGAAATAGAACAAGAAACAAGAAAAAAAGCGGTAGTACAATTAGCTATAGGTACTTTATCTTATTCAGAATTAGAAGCTGTAGAACATATATTTAATGAATTAGATGGACCAGAAGGTTTACTTGTAGCATCTAAAATCGCTGATAAAGTTGGAATAACTAGATCTGTTATTGTTAATGCATTAAGAAAATTTGAAAGTGCAGGGGTAATAGAGTCTAGATCTTTAGGAATGAAAGGTACACATATAAAGATATTAAACGACAAGCTTTTAGATGAGTTAAAGAAAATAAAATAGTAAATAATTAAGTTATGAATAAAAAGATCTTGCTAGTAAAAACTAACAAGATCTTTATTTTATTATATAGGAAATTATAAATTTTATTAGTAAGTTTATTAGATTAAAAGTGAAGTGATTTAATTAATGGGGCATTATTTGAAATTCTACTATAGAAATTTATTAGGAAAGTTAAGTGAAGTTAATAGTTTTTCTAGTAATATCTGTTTTTTATTTGTAAAGATGTTTTAACTTGTTTTATGAATACTTTATGTGAAATAGTATAGTATATAGATAAAATTTATAATAATTAGGTAGTATTTATATTAAAAATTAAATTTATTATTGAATAACATAAATCATTATGGTATACTACCTAATGAGAAAAATACACACATCGTCTGATTTATAAATGGTTCATAAAGGTTGTTTATGAGAGAAAGGCGATGGAGGTAAAAAACCAGGAGGGAAAAAATATGTCAGTTATTTCAATGAAACAATTATTAGAAGCAGGTGTTCATTTTGGACATCAAACAAGAAGATGGAATCCTAAAATGGCTCCATACATATTCACAGAAAGAAACGGAATCTACATTATCGACTTACAAAAAACAGTTAGAAAAGTAGATGCTGCTTATGATTTCATAAGAAAAGTTTCAGAAGAAGGAAAAGAAATTTTATTTGTAGGAACTAAAAAACAAGCACAAGAAGCTATAAAACAAGAAGCTATAAGATCAGGAATGCATTTTGTTAACAACAGATGGTTAGGTGGAATGTTAACAAACTTCTCTACTATCAAAAATAGAATAAATAAATTATTCGAAATTGAAAAAATGGAAGAGGATGGAACATTCGAAGTTCTTCCTAAAAAAGAAGTTTTAAACTTAAAAAATGAACAAGAAAAATTAGAAAGAAACTTAGGCGGAATAAGAAACTTAGGTTCTAATGAAAATATAGGTGCTATGTTTGTAGTTGACCCAAGAAAAGAAAAAAATGCTGTATCAGAAGCTAAAAAACTTGGAATACCAGTTGTAGCTATAGTAGATACAAATTGTGATCCAGATGAAGTAGACTACGTAATACCAGGAAATGATGATGCTATAAGAGCGGTTAAATTAATAACTTCTAAAGTAGCTGATGCTGTACTTGAAGGAAGACAAGGTGAACAGTTAGCTGAATAATAAAATTTTTATAAATTTTTATTGTTAAAAGCAAAATATTAAGGTAGGTAAGAGTTTCAATTCTTATTTACCTTTTGATTTACGAAATGGAGGAATAAAAATGATTACTGCTAAAATGGTAAAAGAGTTAAGAGAAAAAACTGGTGCAGGAATGATGGATTGTAAAAAAGCTTTAACTAAATGTGACGGAGATATAGAAAAAGCTGTAGAAGAACTAAGAGAAAAAGGATTAGCTGCAGCAGCTAAAAAATCAGGAAGAGTAGCAGCTGAAGGTCTTATAAGTACATATATATCAGATGACAAGAAAACAGCTTCAATATTAGAATTAAACTGCGAAACTGACTTCGTAGCAGTAAATGATTTATTTGTTGCTTTATCTAATGGTTTAGCTAAACAAGTAGCAGCTTCAAATGTTGAAACTGTAGAAGCATTAGCAGAAGAAAAATTTGAAAATGAAGATTTAACTGTAAAAGAAAAAGTTACAGAATTAATAGCTAAATTAGGCGAAAATATGAACTTAAGAAGATTCAAAAAACTTACTGTAGATAACGGAGTAATCGAAAGTTATATACACGGTGGTGGAAAAATCGGAGTTCTTGTTAAACTTCAATGTGAAAAAGATAGTGAAGAATTAGTACAAATAGCTAAAGATGTAGCTATGCAAGTTGCAGCTACTAATCCAATAGCTTTAAATAGAGATGGCGTTGATAATGAAACTCTAGAAAAAGAAAAAGAAATATATAGAGTTCAAGCTTTAAATGAAGGAAAACCTGAAAAAATCGTTGACAGAATGGTTGAAGGAAGAATCAACAAATACTACAAAGAAAACTGCTTAGTAGAACAAGTATGGGTTAAAAACGGAGATTATACTATAACTAAGTATTTACAAGAAAAATCAAAAGAAATCGGTGCAGAAATAACTGTTGCAGATTTCGTAAGATTTGAAAAAGGCGAAGGAATCGAAAAGAAAGAAGAAGACTTTGCTGAAGAAGTTAAAAAGCAAATGGGTAAATAATAAATGAAAAATAAAAGAGAACACAGGGTGTTCTCTTTTTTTAAAGGCATCTTATAAATTTTAAAAATAATTTAAAAACGAAAACTAGAAAATTAGGCTATATGATTTTTGTTAATTTGGAGGTATAATATATATGGATAAGCCAAAATTCAAGAGAGTTATGTTAAAGTTATCAGGTGAGGCTTTAACAGGCGAAAAAGGGTATGGCATAGATTTTAAATTTACAAACAAAATATCTGAACAAATAAAAGCCCTAATAGATATGGGTATTGAAGTTGGAGCAGTAGTAGGTGGAGGAAACATATGGAGAGGAAGAAGTGGTTCTGGTATGGATAGAACTACAGCTGACTATATGGGAATGCTAGCTACTTGTATAAATGCTCTAGCACTTCAAGATTCTTTAGAACAAATAGGTGTTAATACTAGAGTTCAAACAGCAATAGAAATGAAAGAAGTAGCAGAACCTTTTATAAGAAGAAGAGCTATGAGACATCTAGAAAAAGATAGGGTAGTTATATTTGCTGCAGGTACAGGAAATCCGTATTTTTCTACAGATACATGTGCTGCATTAAGAGCTGCGGAAATAGAAGCAGATGTCATATTACTTGCAAAAAAAGTAGATGGCGTTTATGATAAAGATCCTTACAAATATGAAGGTGCCAAAAAATATGACAAATTATCTTACATAGAAGTTTTAGAAAAAGGATTACAAGTTATGGATTCAACTGCAACTTCATTATGTATGGATAACAATATACCTATACTAGTTTTTGGCTTAGATAAGCCAGAAAATATAATTAGAGCTGTCAAGGGAGAGCCTATAGGTACTTTAGTTAGTAATTTAGATTAATTGATTTAGGGCTACTAAAATGAATAATTATTATTTATTTTCATAGTCCTTATTATAGAAGGAGGGTATTATATGATAAAAGAAATACTAACAAAAGCTGATGAAAAAATGAATAAAACTATTGATGTATTAAAGAAAGACCTAGCTTCTATGAAAGCAGGAAGAGCTACACCAGCTATGCTTGATAAAATAACAGCTGAATATTATGGAGCTGAAACACCTTTAAATCAGTTAGCTAATATTTCAGTTCCAGAACCAAGAACTCTTTTAATACAACCTTGGGATAAAAATTCTTTAAGTGATATAGAAAGAGCTATCTTAAAATCTGACTTAGGATTAAATCCTTCAAGTGATGGTTCAGTTATAAGACTTATAATACCAGAACTTACAGAAGAAACTAGAAAAAAACTAGTTAAAGATGTTAAAAAAACCGGTGAGCAATCTAAAGTTGCTATAAGAAGTATAAGAAGAGAATGCAATGATAAATTAAAAAATCTTAAAAAAGAAAGTGATATATCCGAAGATGAAATAAAGAAATCTGAAGATGATATCCAAAGTAAAACTAATAAATTTGTAAAAGAAATAGATGATATAATAACTAAAAAAGAAAAAGACATATTATCAATATAAATATAAATAACCTGCGAAATCGCAGGTTTTTATAATAATTCTTTAAAGTGTATTACTATAAAAATAAGTTAAGAATAAAATTTATATTTTGTAAAATGCAAAAGCTTAGTAATAAAGTGTTTACTTTTTAAACTAAAAAGCCTTAGATTTTACTGAAATTTATATTGTTAGTAGGATTTAAGAAAATTTACTTATAAAAACTATAATACTAACTAATTATTTGCTTAAAGATGTTTAATACTTATAGTATACGAAAGAGAGGTTATGTTTTGATATGGTAAGTTTTTTTAAGAAAAACGATAAAGATAAAATAGAAGAAAAAGATATTAAAGAAAATAATATAGATATAACAAAAGGTAATATTCCAAGTCACATTGCTATAATAATGGATGGAAATGGAAGATGGGCAAAAGAAAGAAATTTACCTAGATATATGGGTCATAAAGCGGGAGTAGAAACAATAAGAGAAATAGTAAAAGAGTGTAGTAAGTTAGGTGTTAAATATTTAACTTTATATGCTTTTTCTACTGAAAATTGGAAAAGACCAAAAGATGAAGTCTCTGCTTTAATGAAACTTTTAGTTCAATATTTAAGAAAAGAAGTTAAAGAACTTTACGAAAATAATGTTATTGTAAATACTATTGGAGATATAGAAAGACTTCCTGATCTTTGTGTAAAGGAACTTCAATCTGCATATGATAAAACAAAAGATAATACTGGACTTACTTTGAATTTAGCATTAAACTATGGTGGAAGAGATGAAATAATAACAGCTGTTAAAAACATTTATAAAGATATAAAAGAAGGAAAATTAAAAGAAGAAGAAATAAATAATGATACTATGTCTAATTATTTATATACAAAAGGTATAGAAGATCCAGATTTAATAATAAGACCTAGTGGAGAACAAAGATTAAGTAATTTCTTGTTATGGCAATGTGCTTATTCTGAGTTTTGGTATTCACATATAAAATGGCCAGATTTTAGAAAAGAACATTTACATAAAGCTATATATGATTATCAAAATAGAGATAGAAGATTTGGAGCTGTTAAATAAATCTATTTTAGACAGGAGAGAAAAGAATGAACAGTAGATACATAGGAGCTTTAATACTAGCACCTTTTGTCATATTTTTATTTTTAGGTGGCATTTATTTAAAGTATGGAGTTTTTGTTTTATCGCTAATGGGAATGTATGAGTTTTATAAAGTAATAAAAGAGAAAAAAATAAATCCTATAAGTATCATAGGATATATATTATGCTGTGTATATTATTTAACTTTAAATGGAGAAATAAATTATAAATTAATATTCTATGTTATAGTATTTTCTATATTTGTTATGCTTTGTATACCAGTTATTGACTTAAAATATAATTTTATAGATGTAGCAACTACTATTTTAGGATTTTTATATGTAGCTATATTTTTTAGTTTTATAGTATTAGTAAATCAAAAGGCTAATGGGAATTATCTTGTTTGGCTTATATTTGTTTCAGCATGGCTTTGTGATACTTTAGCCTATTATACAGGAAAGTTTTTTGGTAAAAACAAACTTTGTCCTAAAGTTAGTCCTAAAAAAACTATAGAAGGTTCTATAGGTGGAATTATAGGTAGTGTTATAGGTTGCAGTATCATAGGTCTTATAGCTACTAATAATGGTGTTACAATAAACATAATTCATTATATATTAATAGGACTTATATGTGGAATAGTTTGTCAATTTGGAGACTTAGTAGCCTCATCAATAAAAAGATTTGCCGGTGTAAAAGATTATAGTAATTTAATTCCAGGTCATGGTGGCATCTTAGATAGATTTGATAGCATACTTTTTTCAGGACTAGCAGTATACTATTATTTAACCTTTGTACTTACTTTATAAATTTAAGGCACATTAAAATAAAATTTAATAGTTAATTTTATATTTAGCCGTATGAAACTTTAAGCTTTCTTATTTTATATAGAAGGACTTAAAGTTTTTTTGCTTTTGTAAGAAAACTATATTTTTTAGAGTATATTTTAAAAAATAAATCAATAGTTTTTAGTAAGATATGTCTTTGTTTCTCATATTAATTAGTCAATTTGAATATATTATTTTGTAATACTTAATTTGGAGGAGAGTAATGAAATATTATGATAAATATAAAAATTTAATTAAATGTATTCTTATATTTTTTATGTTTTTTATAGTTACAATTTTAATTACTAGATATTTCAAACCTTTTTTCATAATAGTTATAATTAGTTTTTTGGCCTCTCCTTTGTACAATTTTTTATGTAAACATAAAATATTTAGTAAAAAATTAAGTGCCTTTTTAAGTATTTTAATAGTTAATTTAAGCTTATTTATAATATTATTTTTTATAGGAAATTTTTTAGTTAAATATATTATAATAATTAAAAAAAATTATACTAATTTTAGCTTAGTTATATCAAATATTTGGAGTAAGTTTAATGATTTTGTAAAAACCTATGGGTTAGATTTAAATAACAAAATAAATAATATATCAGATTTTGTAGTTAACAATGAAATAATAAGAAAAAGTGCCTCTTACACTACAGAATGGTTCTTAGCTTACATTATAGGTAATTTATCAACTTACTTTATTTTAGTAGATAAATATGCTATATTTAAACGTGTTGAAAAAAGTTTATCACCAAATCAAATGGTCATGTTAAAAGATAAAATATATAAAATTAATCAGATTGTAAAAATAGAATGTGTGTTAGTTTTAATAACTACTTTTGAAACTATATTAGGCTTTAAAATACTTAATATAGATAATTATTTTATATTAGGCATATTTTCAGGAATACTAGATATTTTACCTTACCTTGGAATAGCTATAATTTTTATTCCTCTTATCTTTTATAAAATATATACCAAAAATTATATTATAGCCCTTGGGCTTATCTGTCTTTATATATTATTAATGATAAACAGAAATATAATGGAAACAAAATTTATGAGTAATAAACTAGAGGTTTCTTCTTTATTAATACTAATATCACTTTATATAGGATTTAAAATTTTTGGCTTTATAGGTTTGTTTGTAGGGCCAATGTATATTATAACAACAAAAGAATTTATTAAAATTTAGATTAGGAGCGATACAAGTGAAAAATATTTGTATACTTGGAGCAACAGGCTCTATAGGTACTCAAACTTTAGATGTAATTGAAAGGGAAAAAGATAAATTTAAACTGATAGCTGTGTCTGCTAAAAAAAGTTATGATAAAATTATAGATATAATTTCTAAATTTCATCCTAAATATGCAGTTTTAATGGAGGAAGATTCATTTATAAAAGTTAGAGATTATTGTAATAATAATAATGAAAATACTAAAATCCTAATGGGAATGGAAGGATTAGTTTATATATCTACATTAGAAGAAGTTGATATGGTAGTAACTTCAGTTGTTGGTATGGTAGGTCTTTTACCTACTATGAAAGCTATAGAAAAAGGTAAAGATATAGCCCTTGCAAATAAAGAAACTTTAGTTGTAGCAGGAGAAATTATAATGAAAAAGGCTAAAGAAATGGGAGTTTCTATTTTACCAGTAGATTCAGAACATGGGGCAATATTTCAATGCCTTCAAGGAAATAAAAAAAGTGACATTCATAAAATAATTTTAACAGCTTCAGGAGGACCTTTTAGAGGTAGAAAAAAAGAAACTTTATTAAATGTAACATCAAAAGAAGCTTTAAAGCATCCAAAATGGAATATGGGAAGAAAAATATCTATAGATTCTGCAACACTTATGAATAAGGGGTTAGAAGTTATAGAAGCTCACTTTTTATTTGATGTAGATTATGATGATATACAGGTTGTAGTTCATCCTCAAAGCATGGTACATTCTATGATTGAGTATATAGATGGTAGTATTATGGCGCAAATTGCGTCAGCTGATATGAGACTTCCTATCCAGTATGCAATGAATTATCCAAAAAGAGAAAAAACTTTAATAGATAGGGTAGATTTTTATAAACTTAAAGAATTAACCTTCGAAAAACCAGATATGGATACTTTTATACCTTTAAAATTAGCATATAAAGCAGGAAAAATAGGTGGTAGTATGCCTTGTATATTAAATGCAGCTAATGAAGCTTGTGTTGAATTATTTTTAGAAGATAAAATAAAATTCTTAGATATTGGGAACATACTAAAAGAGTGTATGAATAAATTTAAAGTTGTAAAAGATATAACTTTAGATATTGTTATTGATACAGATAAGAAAGTAAAAAAATATGTAAAAGAAAAGTATTCAAATATTTAGATTTTAATTTTAATTGGGTTTTAAAAAAGGAGGATACATAATGTATATAATATGGGCGATATTAGCCTTTGGGCTATTAGTTATAGTTCATGAATTTGGACATTTTATCATGGCTAAAGCAAACGGCATAAAAGTTGAAGAGTTTTCTATAGGTATGGGACCTAAGCTATTTGGCATAAAAGGAAAGGAAACTGAGTATTTAATAAAGCTTCTTCCAATAGGTGGATATGTAAAAATGTTAGGGGATGAAGAAAAAAGTAATGATGAAAGAGCCTTTAATAACAAATCTCCAATAAGAAAACTAAGTGTAGTTATAGCAGGACCTATAATGAATTTAGTTCTTAGTGTAGTTTTATTTGCTATAATAGCATCTTTTAAAGGATATTTATCTCCTGTTGTAAGTAAAGTTGTTCCTAGTAATCCAGCAGCTGTAGCAGGAATTCAAGCTGGAGATAAGCTTATAGGGATAAATGAAAAGAAAATAGATACATGGGAAGGGTTTGTTACAGCTTTAAGTAAAACAAAAGGAGAAGCTGTAAATATAACATATGAAAGAAATAATCAAGAAAAAACGGTGAAAATTACGCCTATTAAAGATACAAAAGAAAATAGAAGTATAATAGGTGTATATCCTACAGCAGTTGAAAATGCTACTATTGGTCAATCATTAAAACGTGGAGTTTCAGAAACTAAGTTTTTAATAAAAGAAACTTTTGGATTCTTTGGAAAAATATTTAAAGGTCAAATAAATAAAAATGATGTAGGTGGACCAGTTTCTATAGTAAGAATTTCTGGTAAAGCAGCTAAGGCAGGAATATTTAGTTTAATGACATTAAGTGCTTATATAAGTGCTCAATTAGCTATATTTAACATAATACCTTTCCCAGCTTTAGATGGAGGACATATAATATTATTCTTATTTGAAATGATTACAGGAAGAAAATTAGATGACAATAAGGTAGGGGTTATAAATTATATAGGATTTGCTATTTTGATGGCTATTATGGTTTTGGTAACCATAAAAGATATATTGTATCCTATTAATATTTAATGTACATTTAAATAAGGTCTATTTAAATAAATTGAAATTCATAAGTGAATTGCTTGTTTACTAATAATACTTTGTTTATAAAAATATAATAATAATTTAGCAGTAGGAATATCTGTAAAGATTATTTACTAATCTAATTTTGATAAATATTAGAAAACAAAATATAATCAATCTTTATATTTTGTTTTCTAATTTGATATTTAGGAGATGGGAAACACTATGGAAAGAAAAACAACAAGAAAAGTAAAAGTAGGTAATGTTTATGTAGGGGGAAACTCTAAAGTATCCGTTCAATCTATGACCAATACTGATACTAGAGATGTAGAAAAAACTTTATCTCAAATAAAGGATTTAGAAAAAGCAGGCTGCGATATAGTAAGGTGTGCAGTACCAGATATGAAGGCAGCTGAAGCTATAAAAGAAATAACAGAAAAAAGTAATATACCAGTAGTTGCAGATATACACTTTGATTATAGATTGGCTTTAGAATGTATAAAAAACGGAATAAGCGCTCTTAGAATAAATCCAGGAAATATAGGAGATTTAGAAAGAGTTAAAATATTAGCTAAAGCCGCAAAAGAAAAAAACATTCCTATTAGGGTAGGAGTTAATTCTGGATCTTTAAAGAAAGAAATCCTTGAAAAGTACGGAAAAGTATGTCCAGAAGCTTTAGTAGAAAGTGCATTAGAGCATGTGAATTTATTAGAAGAAAATGATTTTAAAGATATAGTTATATCTATAAAATCTTCAAATGTAGTAGATATGATAGAAAGTTATAAACTTATATCTCAAAAGGTATCCTATCCTCTTCATTTAGGAGTAACAGAAGCTGGAACTTTGTTTAGTGGAACAATAAAGTCTAGTATAGGTATAGGTTCTCTTTTACAACAAGGCATAGGAGATACAATAAGAGTTTCTATTACGGGAGATCCTGTAGAGGAAGTTAGAATAGGAAGACAGATATTAAAATCACTAGGACTTTTAAATGAAGGCGTTGAAATAATATCTTGTCCAACTTGTGGAAGAACCCAAATTGATTTGATTTCTATAGCAAAAGAAGTTGAAAAAAGACTTGAAGGCTTAAGAAAAAATATAAAAGTTGCTATAATGGGCTGTGTAGTTAATGGACCAGGAGAAGCTAGAGAAGCGGATATTGGTATAGCAGGTGGAAAAGGCGAAGGCATCATTTTTAAAAAGGGAGAAATAATAAGAAAAGTAAAAGAAGAAGATATTATAGATGAACTTATAAAAGAAATAGAAAATATGTAGGAATTTAAAATGTCAGGCTCTATAGCCTGATATTTATTAGTAGGGGGAATAAAAAGAGTATGGAAATTGAAAAAGTAAAAGATTGTGATAAAAATGCGATCTCTTCACAAATTCCTATAGGTAGCGATTCTAAAATAATAAAAATCCAGTATTTTAAAAGACAACAAAAACTTAAGCTTATATTAAAATCTCAAAATGATTTTGACAAAGAAAGAGAAAATAAATTAAAGAATTTCATGAAAAAATCTTTTCACTTTTTAAAGAATATAGATATAGTTTGTTATAAAGATATATCTAATGTAACTTTAAAAGATATGTCAAACAAGTATTGGGTAGATTTAATAAATGCAGTAGGTGAAACACTTCCAATTGCTAAAGAATGTTTAGTTAAATCTAAAAGAGATATTGAGGAAGATACTTTAATATTGTCTTATGGTAATCAATTTTTATGTAAATTTCTAACTAAGAATAAATTAGAAAAAAAATTAAAATTTTATATGAAATCTATATATGGATTAGAATGCAGTATTAAATTAAAGTATGATTCTACAATAGAAACTAAAGATTACTTTAAAAAGAGAGATAGTATAGATAATTCTATTATAAAAAAAGTTATAAAAGAAAAAGCTATATCAAAATCTTCATCTCCTAAAAAGAGAAAAAATACATATAAAGAAACAAAAGATAGTTCTGTTATATTTGGTAGAAGTATTAAAGAAGATATTATAGCTATGGAAGAATTAGATCAAAATTCTGGAGTTGTAGTTGTATGTGGAGAAATATTTAAAAAAGAAATAATAGAGACAAAAACCGGTAGAAAAATAGTCACATTTTTTATTACAGATCTTACTAATTCTATGACAGTTAAGTTTTTCCCAAGACCTAAGGATGCAGATGAAATAATTGAACAAATAAATGAAGGTCTTTACTGCAAAGTAAAAGGAGAAGTAGTTAACGATCCTTATGCTAGAGAAGCGGTTATAATGGCTAAAAGCATAGTAAAAGTATCTAAAATAGAAAAAATGGATGGAGCTGAAGAAAAAAGAGTAGAACTTCATCTTCACACTCAAATGAGTGCTATGGATGGAATGACCTCTGCAGGAGATCTTGTTAAAAGAGCAGCTACTTGGGGACACAAAGCAGTAGCTATTACAGATCACGGAGTAGTACAAGCATATCCTGAAGCTATGGCAGCTTCTAGAAAAAATGATATAAAGGTTATATATGGAGTAGAAGCTTACCTTGTAGATGATGGTATACCAATAACTATAGGAAATGAAGATTATAAATTAGATGATACCTATGTTGTATTTGATTTAGAAACTACAGGTTTTTCACCTATAAATGATAAAATCATAGAAATTGGTGCAGTTAAGATAAAAGAAGGAAAAATAATAGATAGATTTAGTGAATTTGTAAATCCTAAAATTCATATTCCAGATAGAATAACAGAGCTTACAAGTATAGAAGATGAGATGGTAGAGGATAAAGAAACTATAGAAGTTTTACTTCCTAAATTTATGGAATTTACAAAAGATACAGTTTTAGTTGCCCATAATGCTTCTTTTGATATTTCTTTTATAAAGAAAAATTGTAAAGATTTAAACTTAGAATTTAATAATAGTTTTATGGATACAGTTACTTTAAGTAGATATTTATTTCCTTCATTAAAAAGATATAAATTAAATACAGTGGCAAAACATTTAGGGGTATCTTTAGAAAATCATCATAGAGCAGTAGATGATGCAAAGGCTACAGCAGATATTTTGCTTAAATCTTTTAAAATGTTAAAAGATAAAGAGATATTTGATTTAAAAACTTTAAATAAAGAATTTTTAGAGAGTATAAATATAAAAAAAGAACCAACATATCATTTAATAATATTAGCTAAAAATCAAAAGGGACTTAAAAATTTATATAAATTAGTATCTAAATCTAATTTAGAATATTTTTTCAAAAGGCCAAGACTTCCTAAAAGCCTCATAAATGAATATAGAGAGGGTCTTATAATTGGAGGAGCTTGTGAAGCTGGACAAATATATAAAGAAGTTCTTAAAGGAAAAACAAAAGAAGAGATGAAAAATATTATAGACTTTTATGATTATCTTGAAATACAGCCTTTAGGTAATAATGAATTTATGATAAGAAATAAAATAGTAAAAGATAATGAAGAACTTAAAGATATAAATAGAAAAATATGTAAATTAGGTGAATTTTATAATAAGCCAGTAGTTGCTACCTGTGATGTTCACTTTTTAGATCCTGAAGATGAAGTTTTTAGAAAAGTTTTAATGGCAGGACAAGGCTTTAAGGATGCAGATAATCAACCGCCCCTATATCTTAGAACCACAGAAGAAATGCTTAAAGAGTTTGAATATTTAGGAGAAGAAAAAGCTAAAGAAGTAGTAATAGAAAATACTAATAAAATTGCAGATATGGTTGAAGATGTAAAACCTATACCAGATGAGACTTTTCCTCCTAAAATAGAAGGTTCAGAAGAAGAAATAAAAGAGATGACTTTAAAAAAAGCTCACTCTATATATGGAGAAAAACTTCCAGAGGTAGTAGAAAAAAGATTAACAAAAGAGTTAAATTCTATTATAAATAATGGTTATGCAGTGCTTTATCTAATTGCACAAAAGCTTGTTGCTAAGTCTTACTCTGATGGATATCTAGTAGGATCTAGAGGATCTGTTGGATCATCTTTAGTAGCTACAATGTGTGATATAACAGAAGTTAATGGACTTCCACCTCATTATGTATGTCCTAAATGTACTCATAGTGAATTTTTTACTGATGGGTCAGTAGGTTCAGGAGCGGATCTACCAGATAAAAAATGTCCTAAATGTAATATAGATATGATAAAAGATGGACATGATATACCTTTTGAAACATTTCTAGGATTTGAAGGAGATAAAGAGCCGGATATAGATCTTAACTTTTCTGGAGAATATCAAGGGGTAGTTCATAGATATACAGAAGTTTTATTTGGTAAAGGACACGTTTTTAAAGCAGGAACTATAGGAACTATAGCGGAAAAAACTGCTTATGGTTATGTGAAAAAATATTTAGATGAGAGAAATATGACTGTAACTCAAGCAGAGATAGAAAGACTTTCTAAAGGGTGTACTGGGGTTAAAAGAACATCAGGACAGCATCCTGGTGGAATAATGGTTGTTCCTGCAGATAACGAAATATATAATTTTACTCCAGTTCAGCATCCAGCAAATGATATGGAAACAGATGTTATAACAACTCACTTTGACTATCACTCTATAAGTGGTAGACTTTTAAAACTTGATATACTAGGGCACGATGATCCTACGGTACTTAGGATGCTTCAAGATTTAACAGGAGTAAATCCTAAAAAAGTTCCTTTAGGAGATGAAAAAGTTATAAGTTTATTTACAGCGCCAGATGCTTTAGGAATTACAGAAGAAGATATAGATTGCCCTGTAGGTACATATGGACTTCCGGAATTTGGAACAAAATTTGTAAGACAGATGCTTGTAGATACAAAACCTAAAAGTTTTGCAGAGCTAGTTAGAATATCTGGTCTTTCCCATGGTACAGATGTATGGCTTAATAATGCTCAGTATTTTATAAAAGAAGGATATACTACTATAAAAGATTGTATATCTACAAGAGATGATATAATGATGTATTTACTTCAAAAGGATCTTCCTCCTAAAGATGCCTTTACTATAATGGAGAAAGTAAGAAAAGGAAAAGGACTAACAGAAGAAAGGGAAGCTTTAATGAAAGAGCATGATGTACCAGATTGGTATATTGAATCTTGTAAAAAGATAAAGTATATGTTCCCTAAAGGACATGCTGTAGCCTATGTTATGATGGCAATAAGAATAGCTTATTTTAAGGTTTACTATCCAAAAGCTTATTATGCTACATATTTTTCAGTAAGAGCAGATGATTTTGATGCAGATTTAATTGTAAAGGGAGAAGAAAAGATAAAGGAAAAAATGAAAGAGTTATATTCTGAAGGTAATAATTTAACTCAAAAGGATAAAGGACTTTTAACTATACTAGAGATATCTCATGAAATGTATAAAAGAGGAATAAGATTTTTAAAAGTAGATTTATATAAATCTGATGCTACAAAATTTCTTATAGAAGAAGACTCTATAAGGCCACCTTTAAGTTCTCTTCAAGGTGTTGGTAAAAATGCAGCTAAAAGTATTAAAGAAGCAAGAGCCGATGGAGAATTTATATCAAAAGAAGATTTAAGAATGAGAACTAAGGTTACAAAAACCGTTATAGAAACTCTTCAAAATCATGGTTGCTTAAAGGGGATGCAGGAAACAAATCAGATATCTTTATTTAATTTGTAATAGATAAACCCTTGCATTGACTTAGGTTTTACCAATAATTTATAATTTTAAATGAGGCTATACCTTTCTAACTTTTCCTTGAAATTCATATTTTACTATGATACAATTTAAATAGTATTTAGTTATATATGCTTTTTTATAAAAGAGTGGGTAGAAACCCGCTCTTTAATATTTGTAAAAAACGCAGCGAAAGTTGCGTTTTTAAATTAATAAAAATAATTGAGATTTTTATAGGTAAAGATATACTTATAAAGTATTTCGTATACAGAGTGTAAGGAGGTAATTATGAGTAAAAGTAGTATAATGAAAGAATTAAGAAAAAATATTGTTCCTATAGTAGAAGAATTAGAATATGAATTATATTTTATAGAATTAGTTAAAGAGGGAAAAGAAAATTTCCTTAGAATATATATAGATAACGATAAGGGTATATCATTAGATGACTGTGAAAAAGTTAGTAGAAGAGTGAGTGAACTTTTAGATGAAATTGACCCTATACCATATAGTTATTATTTAGAAGTATCTTCACCAGGAATAAGTAGAACATTACATACAGATAAACATTTAGAAAAGTATATAGGATATGAAATAACTATAAATTTATTTGCTCCTATAGATAAGAAGAAAAAGTTTGAAGGAAAACTATTAGAATTTGATAAGAGTGAAGTAAAGATAAGCGAAGAAGACAAAGAGGTAATAGTACCTAGAGAAAAAATTTCAAAGATCACATTAAAAGAAGAACTATAAATATAAGGAGGTTTAAAAAGGTGAACCAAGAATTTATTGAAGCATTAAAGGAAATAGTAAAGGAAAAAGGTATAAGTGAGGACCTTCTGTTTACAACAATTGAGGATGCTTTAGTTGCAGCTTACAAGAAAAATTATTATAAACATGCAGGTAATGGATATAATGTAAAAGTTACAATGGATAGAGAAAATGGAGAAATTCATGTATATGCACAAAAGAAAGTTGTTGAATTTGTAGAAGATGAAATTAACGAAATAAAACTAGAAGATGCAAGAGAAATTGATCCAAATTATGATTTAGAAGATACTATTAATATAGAAGTAACTCCTAAAAAGTTTGGAAGAGTTGCAGCACAAGCAGCTAAGCAAGTAGTTGTTCAAAGAATAAAAGAAGAAGAAAGAAGAATAGTATATAATGACTATATAGAAAGAGAAGAAGATATACTAACAGGAACAGTTTTAAGAAGAGATAAAGGAAATGTTCTAGTTAATATAGGAAAAACTGAAGCTGTACTTGGACCTAATGAACAAATTACAGGAGAAAGATATAATTTTAATGAAAAAATAAAATTATATGTTGTAGAAGTAAAAAATACTACAAAAGGACCTCAAGTTGTTATATCTAGAACTCATCCAGGACTTGTTAAGAGATTATTTGAACTTGAAGTTCCAGAAATATATAATGGAGTAGTAGAAATAAAAAGTATAGCAAGAGAAGCAGGTTCTAGAACAAAAATAGCTGTTCATTCAAATGATGAAAGTGTTGATCCTATGGGAGCATGTGTTGGTCCTAAAGGAATAAGAGTTCAAAACATAGTTAATGAACTTAAAAATGAAAAAATTGACATAATAAAATGGAGTAAACTACCAGAAGAATTTATAGCTAATTCTTTAAGTCCTGCAAAAGCTATTGATGTAGAAATAGATGAAGATAATAAATCTGCAAAGGTTGTAGTAGATGACAGTCAGCTATCTTTAGCAATAGGTAAAGAAGGCCAAAATGTAAGACTTGCGGCTAAACTTACAAGCTGGAAAATAGATATAAAAAGCAAATCTCAAGCAGATATGGCAAAAGAAAAAGAGGAAAATGATTTAGAAGTAGAATAATCCTAATGATACTTACTAACTAAATATTAAAAGTAGGTGATTAGTATGGTAAAAAAAAGAAAAATACCTTTAAGAATGTGTACTGGTTGCGGAGAATCAAAACCTAAAAAAGATCTTATAAGAGTAGTAAGAAGTAAAGAAGGAGAAATATCTGTAGATCTAACCGGTAAAAAATCCGGAAGAGGTGCATATATATGCAAGGATATTGACTGCCTTAATAAAGCATATAAATCTAAGAGACTAGAGAGAAATCTAGAATCAAAAATAGATGAAGATGTTTACGAAAGATTGAGAGAAGAGATAAAAGATGGAGAGTAAGTTTTTTCAGTTTTTAGGTATTGTGAAAAAATCAGGAAACCTTGTAGAGGGTTATAATAAATGTGAAGAACATGTAGTTAGAAATAAAGTTAGTCTTGTTATACTTTCAGGTGAAGCATCTTTAAACACACAAAAAAAGTTTACTACAAAATGTAAACTTAATGAAATACCGCTGCTTAAAGATTATGATTCACAAAGACTTTCTGATGTTTTAGGAAGAGAAAGCATAAAAGTTTTAGCTGTAAAGGATAAGAATATGGCAAATAAACTTTTAGAATTAAGCAAGGCATAGTGATATTTTTCTATGCCTAAAGAGTCGAATAACTAGCAATTATTAGTTTCGGGGGTGAACCAATTTGGCAAAAGTAAGAATTTATGAATTAGCAAAAGAATTAAATGTACCAAGTAAAAAACTTATAGAACTATTAAATGAAGAATTTAGTGTAAAAGTTAAAAATCATATGAGTGCTATAGAAGATGAAGATGCAGATCTTATAAAAGAATTATTAGGCGGTAATAAAGAAGGAAATAATGAAGATGATGAAGAAGAAAAGCCTAAAAAAGCAGGAAAAAAATCTAATAAAGATGATAAAGAAAAAGACAACAGTGGCGTTATAACTATGAATTCAGAAACTATAACTGTAAAAGAAATATCAGAAAAATTAGATAAATCTTTTGCAGAAGTTATAAAAGAGTTAATGCTTATAGGTGTAATGGCATCTGTTAACCAAGAAATAAACTTTGAAATAGCAGAAAAATTAGCAAATAAATTTGATGTAGAATTAGTAAAAGAAGAAAAAGAAGAAGAAGAAGATATTGAAGAAATATTAAAAGAAGATGAAAGCGAAGAAAACTTAGTAAAAAGATATCCAATAGTTACTGTTATGGGTCACGTTGACCATGGTAAAACTTCACTTTTAGATTCTATAAGAAAATCAGCTGTAACTTCTACAGAAGCTGGTGGAATAACTCAACATATAGGTGCTTATAAAGTTCCTGTAAATGGAGAATTCGTTACATTTTTAGATACTCCAGGCCATGCAGCATTTACAGCTATGAGAGCTAGAGGAGCTCAAGTTACAGATGTAGTTATATTAGTAGTAGCTGCAGATGATGGAATAATGCCTCAAACTAAAGAAGCTATAAGTCACTGTAAAGCAGCTGGCGTTCCTATAATTGTTGCTATAAACAAAATAGATAGACCAGGAGCTAACATAGATAAAGTAAAACAAGAATTAACAGAGTATGAACTTATACCAGAAGATTGGGGCGGAGATACTGTATGCGTTCCAGTTTCAGCACATACTAAAGAAGGTATAGATGACCTTTTAGAAATGCTAGTTTTATCTTCAGAAATGTTAGAGCTAAAAGCAGATCCAACTAGAAAAGCAAAAGGAACTGTTGTAGAAGCTAAACTTGATAAAGGAAGAGGATCTGTTGCTACATTACTTGTACAAAATGGTACTTTAAGAGTAGGAGATTCTATAGTTGTAGGCTCTACATATGGTAGAATAAGAGCAATGTTTAATGACAAACGTCAAAAGATTAAATCAGCAGGTCCTTCTACTCCAGTAGAAATACTTGGATTATCAGAAGTTCCAGAAGCAGGAGATAAATTCTATCAAGTAAAAGATGAAAAAACTGCAAGAGAAATAGCTAATAAGAGAAAAGAAAAATTAAGAGATGAATATTTACAATCAACTCATAAAGTTTCTTTAGAAGATTTATATAATCAAATTCAAGAAGGAACTGTTAAAGAACTTGGTTTAATTGTAAAAGCAGACGTACAAGGTTCTGTAGAAGCTTTAAAACAATCTTTAGAAAAACTTTCTACAGAAGAAGTAAAAGTTAGAGTTATCCATGGTGGCGTAGGTGCTGTAAATGAAACAGATGTTACACTTGCAACTGCATCTAATGCTATAATATTAGGATTTAATGTAAGACCAGATAATAATGCTCTAGCAGCTTCTGAAAAAGAAGAAGTTGAAATTAAAACATATAGAGTTATATATGATGCTATAGATGATATAAAATCTGCTATGATAGGTATGTTAGAACCTGAATATAGAGAAAATGTTATAGGAAACGCTGAAGTTAGAAAAGTATATAAAATATCTAGCGTAGGAACTATAGCAGGAGCTTATGTTCAAAACGGTAAATTAGCTAGAAATAGTAGTGTAAGAGTTATAAGAGATGGAATAGTAATATTTGAATCAGAACTTGCATCTTTAAAGAGATTTAAAGATGATGCAAAAGAAGTTGCACAAGGATATGAATGTGGATTTAGCGTTGAAAAATTCAACGATTTAAAAGAAGGCGACGTTATAGAAGCTTATGTTATGGAAGAAATAAAGAAAGATAAACTATAATTTCTGCATTATATAAAGGAGTGGTATACGTGGCTAATTATAGATCTGGTAGAATTAACGAAGAGATGAAAAAAGAAGTAAGTAATATAATTCAAAATAAAATAAAAGATCCAAGATTAAGTGCTATGGTAAGCGTAACTGGAGTAGATGTAACTAAAGATTTAAGTTATGCTAAAGTTTATGTAAGTATTTTTGGAAGTGAAACATCTAAAGAACAATCCTTAGAAGCTTTAAAAAGTTCTGTAGGGTTTATAAGAAAAGAAGTAGGTAAAAAAGTAAAATTAAGATGTACACCAAAAATAATAATAGAATTAGATGAAAGCATTGAAAAAGGCATGCATATAGATAAGATCCTTGATGAAATAAAGGAGAACAAAAAGCATGATAATTAATGACATTTTAAACAAGATAATGGAGAGTAATAATATAAATATTACTTTCCATACATCTCCTGATGGAGATTCTTTAGGAAGTGCATTAGCTCTTTATCAAGGGATAAAGAACTTAGGGAAAAAAGTTGATATACTTTCTAAGGAAGATATGCCAAAGACTTTTAAGTTTTTACCTTTCTCTAATAAAATAGATGGTAAAAATTATAAAGTAAAAGAAGATGTAGATTGTGTAATTGTTTTAGATTGTGGAAATGTTGAAAGAATAAATGCAGAATTAGATTTAGAAAATAGAAACTATTTTTTAATGAACATAGACCATCATATGTCCAATGAGTTTTATGGAGATTTAAATTATGTAAATACCGATGCAGCAGCAGTATCAGAAAGTGTTTATGAAATATTAAAAACTTTAAAGGTTACTATAGATAAAGATATAGCAAAGTGTTTATATACATCAATTATAACGGACACAGGGTCTTTTAGATATCCATCTACTACGGAAAATACTCATAAGGTAGCTGGAAATCTTATAAATACTGGGGTGGATTTTAGCTCTATTCATAGAGAAATATATGAAAATAAAGATTTTACAAGATTAAAACTATACGGAAAAGTTTTTGAAGAAATGAAACTTGTAGATGAAAAAATTTGTGTAATGAAAATTACTTACTCTATGTTAAAAGAAATTGGTTTAGAGGAAGCTAAGGATACTTCTGATGTTATTTCTATGGGAATGCAGGTTGGATCTGTAGAAGCTTCAGTTTTACTTAAAGAAGCAGAAGAAGGTATAAAAATTAGCTTAAGATCTAAAAAATTTGTAGATGTAAGAAAAGTAGCAGAAAAATTTTCTGGAGGAGGACATGTAAGAGCCTCAGGAGCATATGTTAAAGGAAAAACTTTACATGAAGTAGAAAAAATGATTATTGAATCTATAAAAGAAGAGTTGATATAATATGAATGGTGTAATAAATATACTAAAACCTTCAGGAATAAGTTCTTTTGATGTAGTAAGAAAAGTTAGAAAAATAGTTAAGCAAAAGAAAGTAGGGCACACTGGTACCTTAGATCCATTAGCATCAGGGGTTCTTCCTATATGTGTAGGTAAAGGGACTAAAATTTCTGATTATTTAATGAAAGATAAAAAAATCTATAGAGTAGAAATGAAGCTTGGAACTGTTACTGATACCTATGATAGGGAAGGTAAAGTTATAGATGAAAATGATGTAAATCTTTCAAAAGAAGAAGTTATAGAAGCTATAAAAAATTATATAGGGGAAATAGATCAAGTACCACCTATGTATTCTGCTATAAAAGTTAACGGTAAAAAACTTTATGAATTAGCTAGAAAAGGAATAGAGATAGAAAGAAAATCTAGAAAGATTAATATATATTCTATTAACATATTAAGTGTAGATTTACCTTATATAGTTTTTGATGTTAAATGTTCAAAGGGGACTTATATAAGAAGTTTATGCTATGATATAGGAAGAGACTTAAAATGTGGAGCTGTTATGTGGAATCTTCAAAGATTAGAAACGGGAGAATTTAACATAAAAGATGCTATAGAACTTCAAAAGTTAGATGAAAATAATGTAGAAGATTATTTAATTCCTATAGATGTAGCTTTAAGTTTATATGATAAAATATTTATAGATGAAAGATTTGAAAAGCATCTATTAAATGGTGTAACACTTAAAGATAGAAGTATAATAGAAAATATAGAAGAAGATAAGTTATTTAGAACATATTTAACTAACGATAAATTTGTTGGGTTAGGTATGAAAGATAAAAGAGGATTTAAAATATATAAGATGTTAATTTAGGAGAATATATTATGGTTATAGAAGATAATTTTACTAAAAAATTAGATTATAATACTTTTATTGCCTTAGGCAGTTTTGATGGAATTCATAGAGGTCATCAAAAACTTATAGAGCAAGCTGTAAAACTAGCTAAAAAATATGATTCTAAAAGTATGGTGTTAACCTTTAAGGAACATCCTTTAAATACAATAAATAAAGAAGCTGCTCCTAAAATTATACTAGATAATAAGATGAAATCAGAAATACTTAAAAAACAAGGAATAGATATAGTAAATTATATAAATTTTAATAAAGATTATATGGAGATGTCTCCTGAAGAATTTATAACAAATATAATTAGATTTTATAATGCTAAAGGTATAGTTGTAGGATTTAACTTTAGATTTGGATATAAAAATTTAGGTGACGTAGGACTTCTTAAAAAATTAAGTGAAAAATTAAACTTTAAACTTAAGATAGTAGAGCCTGTAACTTATAAAAACGAAGTGGTAAGTAGCTCTAGAATAAGACATGCCATAGCTCAAGAAGGAAACATGAGAAAAGCTAATGAAATGCTTTCAAAATGTTATACTTTAAGGGGAGTTGTTAAAAAAGGAAAGCAACTAGGTAGAACCTGGGGGTTTCCTACAGTTAATTTAAGTTATGATAATAAGTATATACTTCCAAGAGGAGGGGTATACTATACATTGGTAGAATATCATAATAATGTATATCAAGGGATAACTAATGTAGGATATAATCCTACTTTAGATGATGGTAAATTAAGCATAGAAACTCATATGTTAGGTTTTGATAAAGATATATATGGGGCAAAGATAGCTATAAAATTTATAAAAAAAATAAGAGAAGAAAAGAAATTTGCTTCTACAGATGAATTAGCTTCTCAGTTAGAGAAAGATAAAAACTATGCTCTATCCCAAAAATATAAATTGAATTGTGATAAATTAATTTACAAGTAAAAGTTAATTTGTTATAATTGTGGAGTGAACCTTATGCTAAGAATACTGAACGCCGACGGTACTCTTGGAATAGGGAGATAAACAATTTGGAGGTGCACTTATGAATAAGGCAAAAAAACAAGAAATAATGACTAAACATGCAAGACATGAAGGAGATACAGGTTCTCCAGAAGTACAAATAGCATTACTTACAGAAAGAATTAATCATTTAAACAGCCATTTAAAAATGCATAAAAAAGATCATCACTCAAGAAGAGGTCTTTTAATGATGGTTGGTAAAAGAAGAGGTCTTCTTAACTACTTAATTAATACAGATATCCACAGATATCGTGCTATTATAAAAGAATTAGGTTTAAGAAAGTAAGATACTAGAGCGGCTAAGACCGCTCTATTATTTTAAGAAAAGTTTTAAAGAATATTATGTTATTTATATAGTGATAATAATATTAATAAATTAGTTATATATCGAGAGGAGGTAAGCGCATGGTACATACTTTAAAAACTTCTGTAGCAGGAAGAGAAATGAAAGTAGAATATGGAAAAGTAGGTATGTTGTCTGATTGTGCTTTATTTATAAGTTATGGCGATACAGTAGTTATGGTCAACGCTAATGCTTCAAAAGAACCAAGAGAAGGAGTTGACTTTTTTCCATTAAGTGTTGAGTATGTGGAAAGATTATATTCTGTAGGTAAAATACCTGGAGGCTTTATAAAAAGAGAAGGTAAACCAACAGATACATCTATATTACATGCAAGAGCTATTGATAGACCTTTAAGACCATTATTTCCAAAAGGATATAGAAATGATGTTCAAATAGTAAATACAATAGTATCTGTAGAGCAAGATAATCTTCCAGAAATTTTAGCTATAAATGGCTCATCTTTGGCATTATGCCTATCAAGTATTCCATTTGCTACACCAGTAGGTGCAGTTTCAGTAGGATTAGTAGATGGTGAATTTGTTTGCAACCCTACAGTGGAAGAAAGAGAAAAAAGCACTATGAGCTTAACAGTTTGTGCAACTAAAGATAGAGTTATGATGGTTGAATCTGGCGGAGAAGAAATACCAGAAGATGTAATGTATGATGGTATAATATTTGGCTTTGAAGAATGTAAAAAAATTGTAGCTTTCCAAGAAAAGGCTATGAAAGAATTTGGAAAAGAAAAGGTTGAACCTAAATTATATAAAGTAGATGAAGAAATAGAAAAAGAAGTTAGAGAATTTGCTTTTGATATGGTTAAAGAAGCTATGTATATCATAGATAAAGATGAAAGAAACGAAGCCATGGATAAAGTTAAAGAAAAAATTGAAGAAGAATTTGGTGAAAAGTATCCAGATGCTGGTGCTGATATTAGTGATGTAGTATATAAAATGCAAAAAGAAGTAGTAAGAAATATGCTATTAAATGAACATAGAAGACCAGATGGAAGAGCTTTTGATGAAGTAAGACCAATAAGCTGTGATGTATCATTACTTCCAAGAACTCATGGAACAGGTCTTTTTACAAGAGGATTAACTCAAGTTATGACAGTAGCAACTTTAGGTGCTGTAGGTGATTCTCAAACATTAGATGGTATTGCTGAAGAAGAATCTAAAACATATATGCATCATTATAACTTCCCAGCTTATAGTGTAGGGGATACTAGACCTTTAAGAGGACCTGGTAGACGTGAAATAGGTCATGGAGCTTTAGCTGAAAGAGCATTAGAGCCATTAATTCCTTCACAAGAAGATTTTCCATATACTATAAGATTAGTATCAGAAGTTTTAAGTTCTAATGGATCTACTTCTCAAGCAAGTGTTTGTGGTAGTACATTAGCATTATTAGATGCAGGTGTTCCAATAAAAAGACCAGCAGCAGGAATTGCTATAGGACTTATAACTAGTGAAGACTTATCTAAAGAAGAAATTTTAACTGATATTCAAGGATTAGAAGATTTCTTTGGTGATATGGACTTTAAAGTTGCAGGAACTGAAGTTGGAATAACAGCTATCCAATTTGATACTAAAATACATGGTTTATCAGAAAAATGTATAAAAAATGCATTAACTGCAGCTAAAAAAGCTAGAATGAAGATATTAGGTATAATGGGCGAATGTATATCAGGACCAAAAGAAGAGTTATCTAAATACGCTCCAAGAACTGAGACTATAAGTATAGATCCAGAAAAAATAAGAGACGTAATTGGTGCTGGTGGAAAAGTTATAAATAAAATAATAGCTGAAACAAATGTTAAAATCGAAATAAAAGACGATGGAAAAGTATTTGTAAGCTCTAGTGACGCAGAAGGTGTTAAAAAAGCTTTAGCTATAATAGAAAGCTTAACTAAAGATGTTAAGATTGGAGAAATCTATCTAGGAAAAGTTACAAAAACAACTAACTTTGGTGCTTTTGTAGAAGTTTTACCTGGAAAAGAAGGCTTAGTTCATATATCTAAGTTAGACTTTAAGAGGGTAAACAAAGTAGAAGATGTAGTTTCTGTTGGCGATGAAATATTGGTAAAAGTAACTGATATAGATAACCACGGAAGAGTTAACTTATCTAGAAAAGATGCTATAGCTAAAAAAGAAGAAGAAAAAGAAGATTAGAAAATAGAAGGGCATGATTGCCTTTTTATTTTTTTATATGTTGTATTATATATTTTAGGAGGAAATGTAGTGTATAATTTGATTAAACTAAATAATGGTTTAAGAATAGTTCTAGAAAATATAGACTATGTAAAATCTGTTAGTGTAGGTATGTGGATAGAAAATGGTTCAAGAAATGAAAACAGAGATAACAATGGTATTTCTCATTTTATTGAACATATGATGTTTAAAGGAACAGAAAATAGAAATGCTTTTGAAATAGCAGATTGTATAGAAAGCATAGGGGGACAAATTAACGCCTTTACAGGTAAAGAGGCTACTTGTTACTATGTTAAAATATTAGATTCACATATAGATTTAGCTTTAGATGTTTTATCTGATATGATTTTTAATAGTAAAATGTTAAAAGAAGATATTGAAAAGGAAAAAGGAGTAATCATAGAGGAAATAAATATGAATGAAGATTCTCCAGAAGATGTTCTTTCAGATTTACATAGCAGTGCAATATGGGGAGAAGATCCAGTTTCTTATCCTATATTAGGAACTATTGATACTGTAAAATCATTTACTAGAGAAGAAATAGTAGATTATATGAATAGATACTATATACCAGAAAATTCAGTTATATCTATATGTGGTAATTTTGATACTAGTAAAATTCAGAATATGGTAGAAAAATATTTTGGAAGCTGGAAATCAGATAAAAATAAAAAAATAACTACATATTCTAATCCTAAGACATTTAATAGTAATCTTTTTAAAAAGAAAAATATAGAGCAATTACATATAAGTTTAGGTATGCCAGGTGTAGAACTTGGTAATGATCTTGTGTATCCTATTATTTTGGCCAATAATATTTTAGGAGGAGGAGCTTCTTCTATATTATTTCAAAAATTGAGAGAAGAAAAAGGATTTTGTTATAGCATATATTCTTATATGTCTTCTTTAAACAATACTGGTGTTAATGTTGTTTATGCAGGTTTAAATCCTAAGTATGCAGAGAATGCAATTTATCTAATAAAAGAAGAAATTAATAACTTTTATAAAAAAGGTATAAGTAAAGAAAAATTAATTAAAGCTAAAGAGCAATTAAAAGGTGGATATATATTAGGAATAGAAAGCACAAGCAGCAGAATGTTTAATAACGGTAAATCTGTTTTATTTTTAAATAGGATAAATAAGCCAGAAGATATTATAAATAAAATAGATGCAATAAATGAAGATAGTATAAGAGAAGCTATGGATATAGTTTATTCAAAGGGAATTTTAAATTCAGCCTTTGTAGGAGAAAATTTAGATTTAGATAAAATAACTAATATTATAGAAAAAAGTTCATATTCTTTTAAACAATCTAAGAAGAATTTCATATAATATATTTTGTAATAACTTCTAATTTTTTATCATAGTAATCAGTATAAATAATGTGATAAAATCTAGGAGGATTATTATGGATGATAATATAAAATATTATAGTGACATGGAGAGATATGAAATAATAAATGTTAATGATGGAGATAAATATGGATTTTTAGGTCAAAACGACGTAGTAATAGATGAGGATGGAAATTTAAAACTTTTAATAATAAACGAAAATAAAAGTAAATTTGGATTATTTGCTAAAAATCAATTTTTGGAAGTTCCTTGGGATCTAGTGAAAAAGATAGGGTCAAGAACAATAATATTAGACGCTGAAAGCGAGGATATAAAAAAAGCTCGTTAAGGAGTTGGATGAATGATGAAAATATTAGTACAAAAGTTTGGAGGAACATCTGTATCAGATGAAAAAAGAAGAAAACTAGTAGTTAAAAAGATAATTAAAGCAAAAAAAGAAGGTTATTATCCTGTAGTTGTTGTGTCTGCCATGGGTAGGAAAGGACAACCTTATGCTACAGATACCTTAAGAAGTTTAGTTGGAGATGAATTTTTAGGACAAAATATATTAGCTTCAGATTTACTTATGAGTTGTGGAGAACTTATAAGTACTGTAGTTATGAGTAAAGAACTATATAAAAGTAAAATAAATGCAGTGCCACTTATGGGTGGTCAAGCTGGAATAGTCACAGATAAAGAATTTAATAATGCCTCTGTAATTAGAGTAGAAACAAATAAAATATTAGATTTATTAAAAGAAGACAAGGTTCCAATAGTTGCAGGATTTCAAGGACAAAGTGAAGATGGATTTATAACAACTTTAGGAAGAGGCGGAAGTGATGTTACTGCAGCACTTTTAGGAGCAGCACTTAATGCTAAAAGCGTTGAAATATATACAGATGTAGATGGAATAATGACTGCAGATCCTAGAATAGTTTCTGATGCATCTTTAATAGAAGAAATAAGTTATAATGAAGTATTTCAATTTGCAGATCAAGGAGCTAAAGTAATACATCCAAGAGCTGTAGAAATTGCTATGAAATCTAATATACCTTTAGTAATTAAAAATACTTTAACAGACTGCGATGGAACTACTATAAGCAGTGTAGGAAATAGTAATTCTAAAAATGTAATAACTGGAATCACACATATGAGCGATAGAATGCAAGTAAATGTTCAACTAAAAGATAATAGTGAAAATAAAAGTTATAGAAGGCTATTTAATATATTAGCAGATAACTTTATAAGTATAGATTTAATTAACGTATTTCCAACTGAAAAAATATTTACTATAGATGATAAAGATTTTGATAAATTTGAAGCTTTAATGAAAGAAAAAGATCTTAAATATTCTTATGTTAAAGGATGTAGTAAAATTGCTATAATAGGAAGTAGAATGAGAGGAATTCCAGGTGTTATGGCAAAAATATTAAATGCTTTATCAAGAGGAGATATTGAAGTTTTACAAACTGCAGATTCTCATACTACTATATGGTGTTTAGTTCCAGGAGAAGATACTAAAAAAGCTATAAAAGTATTGCATGATGAATTTGAATTAGGTGTATAAATCTTCCTTAAAAAATTAGATATATAAAAATAAATGAATACTCTCTCTACCATATGAGCAAAATAATCATATGGTAGGAGGGAATTTCATGTCAGATGAGAAAAAAAATATTGAAAAAGAAAAAAGAGAATCAATAAAAGAGTTAGGTACTTTAAATGATTTACCTAAACAAGAAGATAGAATACAAGTGTTACCTATAATAGGCCAAATTGAAGGGCATATGGCAGTATCACCTCAAACTAAGGCCACCAAATATGAACATATAATTCCGCAACTTATAGCACTTGAGACTTCTAAAACAGTAGAAGGAGTTTTTATAATATTAAATACAGTAGGTGGAGATGTTGAAGCAGGTCTTGCTATATCTGAAATGATAAGAAGTTTAAGTAAGCCTACAGTATCTCTTGTTATAGGTGGAGGTCATTCTATAGGAGTGCCTTTAGCTACTTCAGCAGATTATTCATTTATATCTCCTACAGCAACTATGATAGTTCATCCTATAAGAATGAATGGATTAGTTATAGGTGTTCCTCAAACTTTTGATTATTTTAAAAAGATGCAGGAGCGTATATTAGAATTTATAGTAAGAACTTCAAAAATAGATAAAAAAACTTTAGAAGGCTTTATGCTTAAGACAAATGATTTGTTAAATGATATGGGAACTATATTAATTGGAAAACAAGCAGTTGATTGTGGTATTATAGATGAAGTTGGTGGTATAAGCAAGGCTTTAAAGAAATTGGATAGTTTGATAGAGGAAAATAATAAGTAATTATAAGCCATAGAATTTTAAAATTCTATGGCACTTTAATGCTTTTATAAGTAAAATATTTCTTTGTTTTTTATAAAATCAATATTTTTTCTTTTAGAATTTTATTTAAATGTGCCTTAATGAGAATTTTCTATTAACAAACATATCTTTGATATTTTAATAGAAAGGAATAATTAATTTTAGTGTAGAATTTATATAAGGAGGTGGATGAAAAGTGGCGAAAAAAACAAGAAGAAAAACTAAAAATACTAAAGAAAATAATAAATCTAAATTAAAAGGAAGTAATGATATAAATGGAATAATACTTATTTGTTTAGGGATTTTTGTGCTCTTTAGTGTATTTGCATCTAATTCTATGGGAATAGTAGGTGTTTTTATAAAAAAGATACTTATAGCCATGGTAGGCTTAGGCGCTTTAACATTTCCAATTCTTATGATATTTATAGGAGTATGTATTATATCTAAAAAGAATAAAATTAATTTTAATTCTAAGTTTTATGGAATAGTTATATTTTTAGTTACAACCTTATTGCTTATACAGATGGTTTTACTTGAAGAATATGATGGAAATAATGTTGTACAAGTTATGGAAAACTTTTATAACAGTAAAGATATCATTCATGGAGGACTTTTATCTTATTCTTTAGATAAACCACTTTTTAAACTTTTTGGAAGTGTAGGATCTTATATAATATTTTTATGTCTTTATATAATATCTTTTATATTAATATTCCAAGTTTCTTTAAGTAGCGTTTTTAAAGGAGTAAATTCAAAATCTAAAGATTTTACTAAGAAAATTAATGTTAAAGATGGCTCCGAAGATAAAAAAGAAAAAATGTATAGTGAACCTAATTATAAGGATGATGAAGACAGTAAGAAAGATAAATTTATAAAAAATGTTACTAATAAAATTAAAATTTTAGATTTTATGAAATCTAAAGATGATATAGAAGACTCTAGGGATAAAGATAAGAAAGAAGAAATAAATATAGTAGACAGTAGTGAAGACACAAATAGTAGAGAAAGCAGTAATATGCCTTTAGAAGATGCTGTGTCTATTGATGAGGAATTAAATAAAAAATTAGATCATGAAAGTAAAAACCCTATTGTAGATTATACATATCCAGGCTTAGAACTTTTAAAGGAAAATAATAAGTCTAAACTTGGTAAACAGGATAAACAAGAATTATTAGAAAATGCTAATAAATTAGAAGAAACATTAAGTAGTTTTGGTGTAGAGGCTAAAGTAATTCAAGTAAGTAAAGGTCCATCAGTTACTAGATTTGAACTTCAACCAAGTGTTGGTGTTAAAGTTAGCAAAATTGTTAATTTAGCAGATGATATAGCTTTAAATTTAGCAGCTTCAGCAGTTAGAATAGAAGCTCCAATACCAGGTAAATCAGCTGTTGGTATTGAAGTTCCAAACAAAGTTTTAACTCCTGTATATTTAAGAGAAGTTATAGAATCAGATAAGTTTACAAACTTTAATAAGGGGCTAGCCTTTGCTCTTGGAAAAGATATAAGTGGAAATTGTGCAGTGGCAGATATTGCAGGAGCTCCCCATCTTTTAATTGCAGGAGCTACAGGTTCTGGTAAAAGTGTATGTATAAATTCACTTATACTTAGTATTTTATATAAATATTCACCAGAGAACGTAAAACTTCTTATGATCGATCCTAAGGTAGTAGAACTTAGTATATATAACGGAATACCTCATCTTTTAATACCCGTTGTTACTGACCCTAAGAAGGCAGCAGGAGCTTTAAATTGGGCTGTAAATGAAATGGATAAAAGATACGAACTTTTTGCTCAAAACAATGTTAGAAGTATAGAAAGCTATAATAAATTATATGAAAAAGGTAAAATAGATAATAAACTTCCATATGTGGTTATTATAATAGACGAACTTGCAGATCTTATGATGGTATCAGCAAGTGATGTGGAAAATTATATAGCAAGACTTGCACAAAAGGCTAGAGCGGCAGGAATGCATCTTGTAATTGCAACTCAAAGGCCATCAGTAGATGTAATAACTGGTATGATAAAGGCAAATATACCTTCTAGAATATCCTTTGCAGTATCAAGTTCTATAGATTCTAGAACAATACTAGATATGTCTGGTGCAGAAAAGCTTTTAGGAAAAGGAGATATGTTATTTTTCCCATCAGGAGATTCAAAACCTACTAGAATACAAGGAGCTTTTATTTCTGAAAGTGAAGTAGAAAAAGTTGTTGAAAATATAAAGAAAAGTCAAGGAGAAGCAGACTATAGAGAAGAAATAATAGATAAAATAGATACAGCAACTAATGTATCTAATGGAGAAGAAGATGAACTTTTAGGAGAGGCTATAAAAATAACAGTTAACCAAGGTAAAATTTCAGCTTCCTTTATACAAAGAAGATTAAAAGTAGGATATAATAGGGCAGCTAGAATTATAGAACAGATGGAAGATAGAGGGATAATATCTCAAAGGGAAGGTAATAAAGCAAGACAGGTTGTTATAGATGAAAATGACCCTATTTATGGAAAGTATTTTGATAAAAATTAATTATTAAAGATAAATATATTTTATAGTACTTGTAAAATAATTAAAGTAGTTTTAAAATAGTTTTTAGGCATGTAAAAATAAATAATAAATTTATTTTTATGCTTTTAGGCACTAATTTTAAATAACTTTAGGAGGGCAAATAGTAAGTGAATAAGTTTAAAGTGGCACTAATAAGTTTAGGTTGTGACAAGAATAGAATAGATTCAGAAATAATGCTTAGTAATTTAAATGGAGAAGGAGTTATAGTAGAGGATCCTAAAGAAGCAGATGTAGTCATTGTAAACACTTGTGGGTTCATTGAAGAATCAAAGCAACAATCGATAAATACTATTTTAGAGATGGCAGAATATAAAAAAAGTTATAATTGCAAGGTTTTAATAGCTACCGGTTGTTTAACTCAAAGGTATAAAGAAGATATAGAAAAACTTATACCAGAGATAGATATAATTTTAGGAGTTAATGATTATGATAAGCTTTTAGATAGTATAAAAAGATTTATAAAAAAAGGAGATAAGAGTTTTTATTATAATTATAGTGATAAAGTTATAAATGAAGGAAGAAGAATTTTAACTACTCCATCCTATTCTTCTTATGTAAGGATAGCAGAAGGTTGTAATAATTTTTGTACATACTGTATTATCCCTAAAATAAGGGGTAAATATAGAAGTAGAAAGAAAGAAAACATATTAAAAGAAGTAGAAAATTTAGCATCTCAAGGAGTAAAAGAAATAATACTTATAGCTCAAGACACTACTATGTATGGAATAGATTTATATGGTAAAAAAATTTTACCAGAGCTTTTAAGAGATATTTCAAAAGTAGAAGGTGTAGAGTGGATAAGAATACTTTATTGTTATCCAGAAGAAATAACAGATGAACTTGTAAAAGAAATGGCAGATAACAAAAAAGTCTGTAAGTACTTAGATATTCCTATTCAGCATATAAGTAATAATATATTAAAAAGAATGGGAAGAAAAACTAACAAAGAGGCAATATTAAACATAATAGAAAAACTTAGAGAAAACATAGAAGGTATAACTTTAAGAACTTCTTTAATTGTAGGATTCCCAGGAGAAACTAAGGAAGATTTTGAAGAACTTAAAGATTTTATAAAAGATACAAAACTTGATAAAGTTGGAGTTTTTAAATATTCAAAAGAAGAAGGAACACCAGCAGCTATTATGGAAAATCAAATAGATGAAGAAGTAAAAGAAAAAAGAGAAGAAGAAATAATGATACTTCAACAAGGGGTTTCAAGAGATATAAATAGCGATAAAATAGGAAAATGCTATGATGTATTAGTAGAAGAATTTAAAGATAATATGTGGTATGGAAGAAGCTTTGAAATGTCACCAGAAATTGATGGAGATATATCTTTTAAAGGTAATAAAGATATAAAAATTGGTGATATAATTAAAGTTATGATAACTCATGCTTTAGAATATGATTTAATAGGAGTTGTTCAGGATGAATCTTGCAAATAAATTGACAATTTTAAGAATTTTTTTAGTTCCTATATTTCTTGTTTTTATTACAATTAAAGATATACCCTATGGTACAGTTATAGCTACAGCTATATTTATAATTGCTTCTATAACAGATAAACTTGATGGGTACATAGCAAGAAGTAGAAACCAAGTAACTAAATTTGGTAAGTTTATGGATCCTTTAGCAGATAAGCTTTTAGTTACAGCAGCATTAATTTGTTTAGTAGATTTTCAAATAATACCAGGAGTAGTTGCTATAATAATAATCGCTAGAGAATTTGCAGTAACAGGCCTTAGAACTATAGCTTCTTCAGAAGGTATAGTTATAGCAGCGAGTAAATGGGGAAAATTAAAAACAGTTATACAAATAATAGCCATAATATTTGGCCTTGTAAATTTAAATTACCATAACAATATATCTATATTAAATTTTATAATGGATGTAACAAATAAAAATTTACAAACAATCACTGATTTTATGATGATTCTTGCAGCTATTATAACTATAATATCTGGAGTAGATTATTTTGTTAAAAATAAAGAAGTAATTAGACATGATAAATAGGTTTAGTTATATATTTACTTGTCAATAATTAAAATAAAAGTTCCTTGAAGGGGCTTTTATTTGTATTTATTATTAAGGCATATTTAAATAAATAACTAGATAGTTTTTAGCTGTTTTGTAAAGTGATTTTTCTTTAGAATACACTTATAGAGGGATTTCTAGTGAAAACTAAAGAGAAAGTTTAAAAAAATAGCTTTGAATTTTTAATATATTATTTATTTTAATATGCAAAATGTTAAATTATATATTTACTACAAAGTTTAAATTTATGATTTTATTCTTGACCTTACTCTAAAAATAATATATAATTTTAATTAGAACGGATGTTCGTAAAATTAAGGAGGTAGGTTATTTTATGGCAAATAATATAAATACAGATAAATTAAAAGCAATAGAATCAGCAATGTCACAAATAGAAAAACAATTTGGTAAAGGTTCAGTAATGAAATTAGGAGAAGAAAGCATATTAAATGTTGAATCAATATCTACTGGAAGTTTAGATCTTGATATAGCCCTTGGAATAGGGGGAGTACCAAGAGGAAGAATAGTAGAAGTTTTTGGACCTGAATCTTCAGGTAAAACAACAGTAGCTCTACATATGATAGCAGAAGCTCAAAAGGCAGGAGGCACAGCAGCCTTTATAGATGCAGAACATGCCTTAGATCCTGGCTATGCTAGAAATTTAGGGGTTGATATTGAAAGTTTAATAGTTTCACAACCAGATACTGGAGAACAGGCTTTAGAAATAACAGAAGCATTAGTTAGATCTGGTGCAATAGATATAATAGTTATAGATTCAGTAGCAGCTTTAGTTCCAAGAGCAGAAATAGAAGGAGAAATGGGAGATTCTCATGTAGGACTTCAAGCAAGACTTATGTCTCAAGCATTAAGAAAATTAACCGGTTCTATAAATAAAACAAAATGTGTAACAGTATTTATAAACCAATTAAGAGAAAAAGTAGGTATTATGTTTGGAAATCCTGAAACAACTCCCGGTGGTAGAGCACTTAAGTTTTATTCATCTGTAAGACTTGATGTAAGAAGAATAGATTCTATAAAACAAGGAGATGCTATTTTAGGAAATAGAACAAGAGTAAAAGTAACTAAAAATAAAGTAGCTCCTCCATTTAAAAAAGCAGAATTTGATATTATGTATAACGAAGGAATTTCAAAAGAGGGAAATATATTAGACGTTGGTGTTAGAGAAGAATTAGTTCAAAAAAGCGGGTCATGGTATTCTTATAACGATACAAGATTAGGGCAAGGAAGAGAAAATGCTAAACAATTTTTAAAGGAAAATCCTAAAATGTCATTAGAAATAGAAAATAATATCAGAAAAAAATATAATTTGCCTATAAATGTAGAAGAAAAGGAAGCTTCACAAAATAATAAAAAAACTGAAACTACTAAAAAATAAATTTATTAATTAAATATATTTTTGCTTTAGAAAATAAAAAAATATTAATCTTCTATATTAGTTGATATCAGCTTGACAATGGAAAAGTTTTAATATAAAATTAAGACAAAATCTGGTTTAGCATATATGGTCCAATTGAATAGTATGACACCTTTTCTAAGCTTCATGTTACTTAATATATAAAGCTCAAAAAAGCAAAGGAGGTGTTTTAAATGGGTCCTATATATATAATAGTTGCAGTAGTTATAATAATAATATTGTTTATTATAGGTTTGTATGTTGTAGATAAAAAAGCTAAAGATAAACTATCGAAAGCAGCTGAAGAAGCTCACAGATTGAGAGAAGATGCTGAAAGAGATGTTGAATCTAAGAAGAAAGAAGCTATATTAGAATCCAAAGAAGAAGCTCATAGACTAAGAGCAGAAGTAGAAAAAGAAGTTAGAGAAAGACGTAACGAGGTTCAGCGTCTTGAAAGAAGAGTAATTCAAAAAGAAGAATCTTTAGATAAAAAGGGTGAAGCTCTTGAGAAAAAAGAAGATTTCTTAAGCAAAAAACAAGGCGAAATAGAACACAAAGAAAACAGTATCCAGGAGCTTTATGATAAACAAAGAACAGAACTTGAAAGAATTTCTTCACTAACTAGTGAAGAAGCAAAGGAAATATTATTAGAAGAGGTTAGAAAAGAAATAAAACATGAATCTGCAATGCTTGTAAAAGAAATAGAAACTAAAGCAAAAGAAGAGGCAGAAAAGAAGGCTAGAGAAATCATTACATACGCCGTTCAAAGATGCGCAGCAGATCATGTAGCAGAAACTACAGTACACGTAGTTAATCTTCCTAACGATGAAATGAAGGGAAGAATTATAGGTAGAGAAGGAAGAAATATCAGAACATTAGAAACACTTACTGGGGTTGATTTAATAATAGATGATACACCAGAAGCAGTCGTTTTATCTGGTTTTGATCCTATAAGGAGAGAAGTTGCCAGAATTGCTTTAGAAAAATTAATAGTAGATGGAAGAATTCATCCAGCAAGAATAGAAGAGATGGTTGAAAAAGCTAAGAAAGAAGTAGAAAGTGATATAAAAGAAGAGGGAGAACAAGCTACCTTTGAAACTGGTATACACGGTCTTCACATGGAATTAATTAGATTACTTGGAAGACTTAAATATAGAACTAGTTATGGTCAAAATGTTTTAAAACATTCCATAGAAGTAGCTTACCTATCAGGACTTATAGCTTCAGAACTTGGCATGGAACCAACACTTGCTAAGAGAGTTGGATTACTTCATGATATAGGTAAAGCTGTAGATCATGAAATAGAAGGTCCACATGCTATAATAGGAGCTGAAATGGCTAAAAAGTACAGAGAATCACAAACAGTTGTAAATGCTATAGCAGCCCATCATGGTGATGAAGAACCTAAATCTCTAGAGGCAGTGATTGTTCAAGCTGCAGATGCTATATCAGCAGCAAGACCAGGTGCTAGAAGAGAAACTTTAGAGGCCTATATAAAAAGGCTTGAAAAGTTAGAAGAAATTGCAAATCAGTGTGAAGGTGTAGAAAAGTCATATGCAATTCAAGCTGGAAGAGAAATTAGAATTATGGTTAAACCAGAAGTAATAGATGATGCAGAATGTACAGAAATGGCTAGAAATGTTGTTAAAACTATAGAAAGCGAATTAGAATATCCAGGACAAATAAAGATAAATGTAATTCGTGAAACTAGAGCCATAGAGTACGCAAAATAAAAACAAAATAATAAAAATAAATTCCTTTTAATTTTAAAATTTACTAAGATTTACAAAAATTAAAAGGAATTTTCTATTTTTTGTAGAATATATATACTAAATAGATATGACAATAAACAAAAATAAAGTTAATATAGGAGGTTTACTTATGGAAGTATTAAAAGTTTCAGCAAAATCAAGTCCAAATTCAGTGGCAGGAGCTTTAGCAGGGGTACTAAGAGAAAGAGGAGCTGCTGAAATACAAGCAATAGGAGCAGGTGCTATAAACCAAGCTATAAAAGCTGTTGCTATAGCTAGAGGCTTTGTTGCTCCAAGTGGTATCGATTTAATATGTATACCAGCATTTACTGATATAGAAATTGATGGTGAAGAAAGAACGGCTATAAAACTTATAATACAGCCTAGATAAAATTCACATAATATTTAAATATAAAGGGCTTGAATTAAATTCAAGTCCTTTAATTTGCGTTAAAAATATGTTAAATTATAATAGTATAAATATGATGTCAGATAAAAGGGAAAAAATTACACTGAATTATATATAATTATGAGGAAGACTTAAGAGGAGTGAGTGTATGAATATAAAGGCTATTCTTCAATTGATGAGGCCTAAACAGTGGATAAAGAATTTTTTTGTGTTTGCAGCTATAATATTTTCTGGAAACCTATTAAATTTAAATCTACTTAAAATTAACATTGTAACATTTATATTATTTTGCTTAACATCATCAACTATATACGTATTAAATGACATAGTTGATTTAGAAAAGGATCAAAAGCATCCAGAGAAAAGAAAAAGACCACTTCCAAGTGGAAAAGTATCTAAAAATACTGCTATAATTTTAGATATAGTTATATTTCTTGTTGTAATGTTTACATCTTATAAGTTTGTTAGTTATAGAATAATGCTTATATATATGACTTACATAATAACTAATATAATGTATTGTTTTAAGCTTAAAAACGTAGTTATATTAGATGTTATGCTTATAACATTAGGATTTGTACTTAGAGTTGAAAGTGGAAGTATAGCTACAGGGGTTAGAGTATCTCCTTGGTTATTTTTGTGTACTATATTGTTGTCTTTATTTTTAGCATTAAATAAAAGAAAAAGCGAAATTATAACATTAAAAGACAAGAGAGGATCCCACAGAAAGATTTTAGAAGATTATTCTATAGAATTATTAGATAATATGCTTACTATTGTAACGCCATCTATATTAATATCTTATTGTTTATATACTTTTAGTTCTGTACAAAGTAGAAGTATGATGTATACTATTCCTTTTGTATTATATGGTATATTTAGATATCAATATTTAATGACTAAAAATAACATTGGTGGCAAGCCAGAAGACGTATTTCAAAAGGACATCCCTTTTTTAGTAGATATAATACTATGGGTTTTGTCAATTGGTGTTATAATATACATGAAGCTTTAGGAGAGGGGTATATATAAATACTATGTATGGAAGTTTAGAAGTAATGAGTAATAAAAAAAATAGTAATAGTACTATTTATTATAAAATTATTATGATAATATCACTTTTATTTTGTATTTTATGGGTAAGTTTTATAAATACAAAGCCATTTTCAGATTTTCAGTATTATTATAATTTATCAGTTCAAATAGCAAATGGTGGTTCCTGGGGAAATACCTATACATCTGTAGGTTATTGTATAATACTTGGAGGAATATTTAAACTATTTGGAGCAAGTGTATTAAAGGCTAAAATATTTAATATAGTTCTTGCTTTTTTAAATAATTTTATTTTTTATAGATTATTAAAAAAATTAGATATAGATGAGAAACGTATGAAGATAGTTTTTACTATTTTTGCATTTTTCCCTAACAATATATTTTATACTAGTGTACTTGGAACAGAAATATTATTTACTACAATGCTTTTATTAGTTACTAATGTTTATTTTGGTAATTTTAAATATAAATATATATTACTAGGAGTATTAACTGGTGTAATAACTATAATAAAACCATTTTTTATGGTCTTTGCCTTTGCAGTATTTTTAGTTGAACTTTTAAAAGAAAAAAAGTTTTTACATTCTTTAAAATGCAGTTTAACTATATTTGTAGTTTCAGCTATATGTATAGCTCCTTGGATTTATAGAAATACAAAAATGATGGGACAATATACATATGTATCAAATAATGATGGTATAGTATTATACATAAATAATAATTCTGAGAATACTTTTGGAAGATGGATGGCAGCTGCAGATGTTAAAGATTCTTTAGTTAAAAAGGAAGAATATAAAAAAGCTAATATGACTGAAAAAAATCATATGTTAAAAAAAGAAGCTAATAAGTGGATAAAAGCTCATCCAAAGGAATTTTTAGTATTAGGTACAAAAAGACTTGTTAATACATATTTTTTAGGTGACGATATAGGATATAGTACCTATGGATCTGGTTTAAGTAGTCAAACTAAATTTAAAATGGTAGTAAAATCTACTATTCTTAAAAATATATTTTTTATACCAGCTATAATATATATATTACTTTATAGCATATTTATACTGTATAAAATCATAAAAAGACAAACAGAAACTTTAAATAAATTTAATTTATATATTACAGTAATATTTTACATGTTTACAACAATATATTTTGTAACAGAAGGACAAGCTAGATATGCCTTTCCTTTAATATTTATAATTATATATTTTTGGTTTTATATAGTAAAATATTTAGTATTACTATTTAAGGAGTTTATAAAATGATATATTTAATATTAGCATCGGTTTTCTTAAGTTCTTTAGGACAAATACTTGTAAAATACGGAGCAGGAAATTTAGATTTAAATTTTGCTACAGGAGCAATAAGTAGTATAATTCAAATTTTGAAAAACGTACCGGTAATGGCTGGAATAATAACTTATGGACTAAGCTTTCTTTTATGGATAAAAGTACTTAGTAAAGTTGAACTTAGTTATGCATATCCTATGGTTAGTTTAGGCTATGTTTTAGTTATGATATTCTCTTATTTTGTTTTTAAAGAAAATATAACTTTTATAAGAGTTTTAGGAGTTGTTTTTATAATAACAGGAGTAATATTAATAGCAAGAAGTTAGTGTTTTATATTTAATTTAATATATAGGTTTAATAAAGGGAGGCAAAGTAATGAATTTATCTAAAAAAGCTACTAAGATTGAACCATCTTTAACATTAGCAATAACTGCAAAAGCTAAAAAAATGAAAGCAGAAGGATTAGATGTAGTAGGATTTGGAGCAGGAGAGCCAGATTTTGATACACCTTCAAACATTAAAAACGCAGCTATAAAAGCTATAGAAGAAGGATTTACAAAATATACTTCAGCATCTGGAATAGATGATCTTAAAAAAGCTATAGCAAATAAACTTAAAGAAGATAACAATCTTACTTACAAAAACAGTCAAATAATTGTAAGCACAGGAGCAAAACAGTGTTTATCTAACGTATTTGAAACTATATTAAATCCAGGAGATGAAATTATATTAGGATCACCTTATTGGGTAAGTTATCCAGAACTTATGAAGTTATATGAAGGTGTTCCAGTATTTATTGAAACAAAAGAAGAAAAAGGATTTAAATTTACTGTTAGTGATTTAGAAAAAGCATTAACTTCAAAAACTAAAGGACTTTTATTAAACAGTCCAAATAATCCTACAGGTACTTTATATACTGAGGAAGAATTAAAAGAAATAGCTGAATTTGCTAAAAAACATGATCTTATAATAATTTCAGATGAAATATATGAAAAACTTGTATATGGTGATGAAAAACATGTAAGTATAGCTTCTTTATCAGAAGATGCTTATAATAGAACTGTTGTAATAAATGGTATGTCAAAAGCTTATTCTATGACTGGTTGGAGAATAGGATATGCAGCAGGACCAGAAGATATAATAAAAGTTATGAGCAGCATTCAAAGCCATACAACTTCAAATCCAAATTCTATAGCACAATATGCATCTGTTGAAGCTTTAAATGGAGATAAAACTGCATTAAATGCTATGGTAAAAGAATTTTCTAAAAGAAGAGACTATATGGTAGATAAAATTAACGCTACTGAAAACATTAGCTGTGTTAAGCCAAAGGGTGCTTTTTACGTAATGGTTAATATTTCAAAGCTTATAAATAAATCAGTTTGTGGGCAAACTATAAAGGATTCAATGAGTTTTTCTAAAATACTTTTAGAAGAAGAAAATGTAGCTGTAATACCAGGAATAGCTTTTGGATCAGATGAATTTATTAGACTATCATATGCTACATCTATGGAAAATATAGAAAAAGGTTTAAATAGAATAGCTGATTTTGTAGGAAAAGCACAATAATTTTATTAGTTTTACATTAATTTTACATTTTAGTAATTAAATGTGTTGAAAACTGTAGAATTAATGGTATAATTATAAATGTGTGCTATTAAACAAATTCATAAAAAGAGGTGGAGAACAAAATGGTAGAAAGAGAATTAGTAGTAAATGCTTCAACTGGCTTACATGCTAGACCAGCAACTTTACTAGTAAAAAAAGCATCATCATTTAAATCAGATTTATCAATCGAATTTAATGGTAAAAAAGCTAATATCAAAAGTCTTATAGGAGTTCTTTCTTTAGGAGTAGTGAAAGGCGCTAATATAAAACTTGTAGCTTCTGGAGATGACGAAACTCTAGCAGTAGAAGAATTAGCTAAACTAATAAATACATTAGAATAATATAAAAAATAAAAGGCTCTAAGAGGGCCTTTTATTTATAAGCTTTTCTTTTAGTGCTTAACCAAAAATAAATTAGATAAATACCAGCAACTCCTACTAAAATGTAAATTATTCTTCCTATGAAGTTGGCAGGTTCTCCAAAAATAGCTCCGATTAAATTAAAATTAAATAATCCTATAAGTCCCCAATTTAAGGCTCCTATTATAACTAATATAAATGATAGTTTGTCTATTAAACTTAATTTATACATATATGTATCCTCCTTTAAGGATGTAATTTATATCTTACTAAAGTATATTAGTTATGATAAGAAATAGAACTATAAATTTTTAAACTTAATTCTTATAAAAATAAATCATAAGTTAAATAAGATGGGGATATTTTCTTAAAATTAATAAATTAAATATTAGAAAAAAATAAAATTAAATATAATTGCATTTAATTTTTAATACATATAGAATGGAATTCTAACATTATACGAATATAATGTTTTTAAAAATAAAAAATATATGTTATAATGTGAATGAAAAATAATTATATATATATAATATACGCACGGAGGGATAGAATAAAATGAGAAATACATATAACAGTCCTTTAAATAAAAGATATGCATCTAAAGAAATGAGTTATTTATTTTCAGAAGAGATGAAATTTAAAACTTGGAGAAAGCTATGGGTAGCTTTAGCTGAAAGTGAAAAAGAATTAGGACTAAATATTACAGATGAGCAATTAAAAGAATTAAAAGATAATATTGAAAATATAAATTATGAAGTAGCAGAAGAAAGAGAAAAAGTAGTAAGACATGATGTTATGAGCCATGTATATGCTTATGGAGTTCAATGTCCAAGTGCTAAAGGAATTATACATTTAGGAGCTACTAGCTGCTATGTAGGAGATAACACAGATTTAATCATAATGAAAGAAGCACTACTTTTAGTTAAAAAGAAATTAGTAAATGTTATAAATTTATTAAGTAACTTTGCTTTAAAATATAAAGAAATTCCTACATTAGGATTTACTCATCTTCAACCAGCTCAGCTTACTACAGTAGGTAAAAGAGCTACATTATGGATTCAAGATTTAGTAATGGATATTGAAAAATTAGATTTTACAATAGATAGTACTTTAAGATTTAGAGGAGTAAAAGGAACTACAGGAACCCAAGCAAGTTTTATGGAACTATTTGATGGAGATGAAGAAAAAGTAAAAGAATTAGATAAAAAAGTAACTGAAAAATTAGGATTCTCAAAAGAATTTATGGTTACAGGTCAAACTTATACAAGAAAAGTTGATTCTGTAGTTTTAAATATGTTATCTGAAATAGCTCAAAGTGCTTATAAATTCAGTAATGATTTAAGATTACTTCAAAATATGAAAGAAGTAGAAGAACCTTTTGGTAAAAATCAAATAGGATCTTCGGCTATGGCATATAAGAGAAATCCAATGAGATCTGAAAGAATGGGAGCACTATCAAGATATGTTATAGTAGATGCATTAAACCCAGCAATAACTGCTTCAACTCAATGGTTTGAAAGAACATTAGATGATTCAGCTAATAAAAGAATATCTGTTGCAGAAGCTTTCTTAGCTTTAGATGGTGTACTTAACTTATATATGAATATATCAGAAAACATGGTAGTTTACGAAAAAGTTATAGCAAGTCATGTTGATAGAGAATTACCATTTATGGCTACTGAAAACATAATGATGGAAGCAGTTAAAAAAGGTGGAGACAGACAAGAACTTCATGAAAGAATAAGAGAACATTCTATGGAAGCTGCTAAAAGAGTAAAACAAGAAGGTCTTGATAACGACCTTATATCTAGAATTATAGAAGATGATTCTTTTGGACTTTCTAAAGAAGAAATATTAGCTTTAATAGATGCTAAAAAGTTTGTAGGTAGAGCTCCAGGTCAAGTAGTTGCTTTTGTAAATGAGGCAGTTAAGCCTATATTAGAAGAAAATAAAGATGCTTTAGGAGAAAAAGCTGAAATAACAGTATAAAATATTTAAATAACAAAGGCATGACATTAAGTCATGCCTTTATTTTTTTTATACTAGTTTTTGGCTAAGAATTCCTTCTAGATTAAGTTTTTGAACTCTTTTTACTATTTCTTCTTTATCTGTTGTATAAAGACCTTGAGCTTTCATTCTTTCAAAATATTCAGCCCCTGCAAAAGTATATCTATTTCTTCTTCCTTCTTTTGTAGTAAGTTTATAATTTGCATAAGCTATTAAATCACCTATAGCAATGCTCTTTGGAAGTATAAGCATTGGCATGCCTAGGCCATATCTTACAGCATTATGACCTGCAAGTGACCCCAAACAGATAGCTTCTGCATGTTAGAGCAAAGTGCAAATTTAAAATTAATTATTTTTCGAACTTCCAAAAAGTTTTATGTGTAAAGATCCAGTATCACCATCCCAAGTTATTTTCTCTACTAGAGAAGATATTAAATACTTTTTAGCTTTTAAATCTACTGTATCTATAGTTTTAGAAAAGCTCTTTAAATTCTCTATTATTAAGTCTAAATCTAGATTTACTTTTGATGATTTTAATTTATCATTTTTAAAGGATTCAATTTTAGATTCAGCCCTTTTTATTTCAGCTTCTCTTTTTTCTATTTCTTTTGATATATATTTTGATACTGTTTTAGAAGGATTTAAGGATAGTTGTTTTACTAAACTTTCTATAGCTTTTTTATTTGATTTAATAGAAGATTTTAATGTTTTTAATTCATTAGCCTCCTCTTTAGAGGAATAGATTTCTTTTTTTACTGAATTTAGCTCTTCAATTAAATTCCCCTTATTTTTAGTAATAGTTTTTAATCTATCTATAACTACAGTTTCTAATTCCTCTGTTCTTATATTTCCATTATCACAAAGCTTTCCTTTAGATTTTTTTTTATTAGAACATATATAAAAATAAGTTCTTTTCCCATCTTTATTTTTAGGTCCATGGGATATTACCATATTAGAGCCGCACTTAGAGCATTTTACTATTCCAGTTAATAAAGCTTTGTGAGTTTTGCCAAGTTTTGGAGCTTTAGCTTTATTTTTATCTAATATACTTTGAGTTTTAAGCCAAATATCAGATTCTATAACTCCTTTATGTTTAGCTATTACTGCAAGCCATTCTTTTTTATCTCTGTATTTATAGAGGCCTTTTTTCTTGTTATAAGTTAAAACACCATGAATTCCATCAGGGGTTCCTATACAAGTTATACCTTTTTCTCTTAAATAGTTAAATATTTCTTTACTTGATTTTGCATAGCAAGGATTTTGTAGAAGAAAAGATAAGCTGCTAGTATCAAAGGAGCCACCTTGTCTAGTTTTAAAATTATTTATCATAAGATACTTATGAAGTTTTCTTATTGATTTTAGTTCTATATATTTTTTAAATATAAGCTTTACAAGTTTAAGTTCTTCTTTTTTAGGAGAAAGTTTAAACATACTTCTTTCTTTCATTTCTTCATCAAAGAAGGATACTTTTTCAGATTTAAAACCTAAAGGACTTTGACCACCAAGCCAGCGACCGGTTTTAGAGAGTTCTAGCATATTATCTCTAACACGTTCTGCTATGGTTTCTCTTTCTAATTGAGCAAATACAGATGCAATATAAACCATGGCTTTTCCCATAGGAGAGCTTGTATCAAATTGCTCTTTTATGCTTACAAAGCTTATATCGTTATTTTGAAGTAATTCTAAAGTAGAAGAAAAATCAGCTACATTTCTACTGATACGATCTAATCTATAGCATATAAGAGTATCAAATTTTTTCTTTTTAACATCTTTAATTAACTGTTGAAATTTAGGTCTGTTAGTATTTCCACCACTAAAACCTTCATCTTCATAAATTAAAAATTCATCTATATCTAAATTAGTTTTTCCGTAGTTTTTACATAGATTTATTTGGTTTTCTATAGATTCACCTTTAGATGTGAACACAGATTTTCTACTATATATTGCAGCTTTCATATTTAAACCTCACATTTATATTTAAATTTTTAATATATCTATTTTAAAAATATCCTTATATTAGTTTTATTTAAATAGAAAGCTATTTATTAATATTTAAAGTAATTATTAATAGATAAGTTGTATTTAATACAAATTATTACACTAGAGACTCGTAAATGTATAATATATTACACTTTCTTACTTTTTATGATAAAATATTACACTTTTAAGAGGGAATATTTATAGAATATCATTTTCTGTTATATATTATTATTTATTAATAATGATTATAAGTGATAATCTAGAAAAGAGGAGTGTTTTATTATGATTAAGAAAAAATTATTAAGTTTAATTATTGGAACGGTTATTTGTACAGGTATGTTTGCCACGGCAAAGCCTACAACTGTTTCAGCAGCTTCACCGGCTACGGTTGCTAAGCCTATAGCAAAATTAATTAGAAATATCCTTAATACTTTTGGAGTTCCAAGTTTACACCAGTCGGGATTGGAGGCTGAAGCAAGAGCAGGAGCAGATGTGGAAAATTTATTTTTTATTCCACCTAAGTTTGAAAATAATAAGTTTTGTATAAGTGCATATAATTTTTTTAATAAAACAGGAAATGATATTATGAATAAAGTAGTGCTTTATACAGAAGACGGTGCAGCGCCTAGAGTTTATAATTTAAGAAGTGGTGATATGTTAGAGATAGATACAAGTCCAGGTACACCAGACTATATATTAGAATTCTTTGCACCGGGAAGTAGTCAGCCAATGGACACAATTTATTTAACAGAGGGTACTAAAAATCAAAATACAGGAGTTGCTTTAGCACAAAATAATAATATATATTATTTACAGAAAGAAAATAACAGAGTTATAAACGATCGCTTAATACAAGAATATTATGGAAATTATGATCCTAGTGCTTTAATATATATGCTGGATTCAGATAGAAAAGTTAGTCTTATAGAAAATACTATTAAATATGATAATAGGTGGGTATATCAAAGAGCTTATAGAAAAAGTAGAGAAATTGCAAAAAGTAGTGTAAGTACAGTTCATTTTGGACTTAAATCAGTATTATATTCTTGGTATGTAGGTAAAGATACTAACGTATTTACTATAGAGGAAAATGATTTAGTAAGATCAATTCCTGAATTAAATAACTGGTAAAAAGTAATTATAATATATAATAATGAATAAATAATTTTTATATTAAAAAATAAAACCATCCTAAATTTCATTTTAATTATAGGATGGTTTGTATACTTTTTTAGCTATTATGTATTTATTGTAGAATGTATGTTAAAAGATTTATCCAACTCTTGTACCATTAGGTACTGGCTTTTCAGGTTGTGCTAAAACAGGAATAATGCCGTCTGCATATCCAATATCAAAAAGCATTCCTTCAGAAATTTCTCCAGCCATTTTCTTTGGAGCTAAATTAACTATAAATAGTGCTTGCTGCCCTTCAATTTCTTTTGGATTTTCTCTTTCACCTTTCATTCCTACTAAGATAGTTCTTGTAAATTCACCGAAATCAACAGTTAGTTTAACTAATTTATTTGATTTTTTTACATCCTCAACTAATTTAATTGTTCCAACTCTTATATCGACTTTATCAATTGCATTCATATCTATACTCTCTTTAACTGGAGCTGTCATAATAGGTCCTCCTTTTTAGGCATATAAAAATAAATAATTTATCTTTATTCCAATTTAACGTATTTAACTAATTATAACATAATAAGAAATATTAAGGGTTAAGGATAGTGAATCTATCTATAATTCATCATGTAATTTTATTTGAATTATAAGTAGCAATTATTTAAAATATAGTTAGTAATTATTTAAATATATAACGTAAATTTAGTCTTTTATAATTTCTATACATTCATAAACTTTATCTGGGTCTGAGCCTATTCTTAATCCTTCATTTAAGCTATTAATTTTATTTATATCTTCTATAGTTAATTTAAAATCAAATATATCTGCATTTTCTTTTATTCTCCAAGGAGTTGTTGATTTAGGAATAGTTACAAATCCCATTTGTAAATTCCATTTTAGTATAATTTGAGCTATTGTTTTTTCATATTTTAAAGAGAGATCTTTTAAAAGCTGTATTTTAAAAACCTTACCCCTCATTAAGGGTGACCATGCTTCTAATTGTATATTCTTATTTTTACAGAATTCAATTAATCTATTTTGAATAAGTTTAGGATGAAATTCTATCTGATTTACTGCAGGCATAATTTCAGCATCTTCCATTAAATTTTTCAGCTGATTAACTGTAAAGTTACTTACTCCTATAGCTCTTATGCGCTTTTCTTTATAAAGTTTTTCTAAAGCTTTCCAAGTTTCTTTTTGCATCTTACTTGGCCAATGAATTAAATATAAATCAAGATAATCTGTACCAAGTTTTTTTATAGAAGATTCAAAAGCTTTTAATGTTTTCTCATAGCCTTGATCTGTTTTCCAAACTTTACTTACTAAGAAAATTTCTTCTCTAGGAACATTACTTTCTTTTATAGCAGTACCTACAGCTTTTTCATTGTCATAAAAAGAGGCTGTATCTATATGACGGTAACCGATTTTTAAGGCTTCTTTTACTGAATTTATAGTTATATTTTCTTCTTCCAGTTTGTATGTACCAAAGCCAAGCCAGGGCATTTTTACTCCATTTCTTAAAACTGTATAACTTTTTATATTTTTCATTTAAATCAACCTTTCATATATAATATAAATTTGTATGAAGTGAGCTCTGTCATATAGAAATTGATAAATTGTGTTGTTTATTATATTATAATAGTTAAATATTGAAAAAACATATTTATTTGATACTATTTTTAGAGAATTATATTTTAAATGTAATAAAAAAAAGGAGACTTATATACATATGAAAATGGACAATACAGATATTAAAATATTAAGAGAACTTCAAAAAGATAGTCGTTTATCTATTAGAGAATTATCTAAAAGGGTAAATCTATCACCACCTTCTGTAGCAGAAAGAATAAGAAAGCTAGAAGATAGGGGAGTAATTGAAGGTTATACTATAAAAATAAATGAGAAAGCTTTAGGGCTTAATATAGAATGTATCATTCAAATTGATTTAAAAAATAGTGGATTTGAGAATTTTAAAAAATTTATTTATAATCATCCTCGTGTAAAGTTTTGTTATAGAATAGCGGGACATTCTTGTATACTTGTAAAATTAAGCGTTGAATCTATATTAGAAATTGAAAAGTTTGTTGATTCTGTTGCAGCATTAAATGCTACAACAACTACTAATATTATATTTTCAAAGGTTCCTACTGATGAAAGTGTAGAGAAATTTTTTGTGAATATATAATATATTTAGTATAATATGGAATAAAGGAAGTGAAAAATATGATCTCTATAACAGCAGCAATAATTTTTATTTTATTTGGTTTTATTTTAATGAAGTATCCACCAAAAAGTATAAATAAAGTATATGGATATAGAACACCTTTAGCAATGAAAAATCAGGATACTTGGGATGAATCTCAAAAACATAGCGGATTTAGCATGATGATACTTGGAGCCTTTAATGGAATTATAGGTGTTTGGTCAATTGCTCTGCCAAGAGGTATTAATAATGAAAAGGTACAAACAATAATTTTATTAGTAGGTGTTGTAATTATGATAATTTTTGAAGAAATGCATTTAAGAAAATTATTTAATAAAGATGGAAGTAGGAAGAAACGGGGGAAGTAATGATAGGTTTAAGTTATGTGTAGAGTAGATTGATGACCTTAAAATTAGTGATTTAATAAAATATATTTAAAAGAGGAATATGATAGCCATATTCCTCTTTTTGGTATGAAAAATAAGTATTTATTTAAGGTAGAACTTAATGTTATCTTTTTATTATTATATTAATTAGCTATGTGTATAGAAGATGTAATAATTGGAAGGTAGAATCTTTTCTTTTTATTTATATGATAACAGCGAAGGATAACAATATCATTGATAATATAAGCATTATTACTAATAAAGGAGCTATGAATTTTAGCCATCTATCATAGGTTATATCTACCATTGACAAAGCTGCTAAAATAATTCCTGTTGGAGTTATAAAAGTTATAAGTCCATGGCCAAATTGAAAAGCACTTACTATAATAGCTCTTGAAATTCCTACAGTGTCAGCTAGTGGAGCCATTATAGGCATAGATAAAACTGCAAGTCCTGATGAGGAAGGAATAAATAATCCTAAAACCATAAAAATAAGTAGCATGACTATTGCAAAAACTGAACTATTCATTCCTTGAACAGAGTTAGAGAAAAAGTATAATAATGTATCTGAAATATTACCATTTTCAAGAACTAAATTAATAGATCTAGCTACTCCTATTATTAATCCAACACCAATTACATCTCCAGCACCAGCTAGAAAATTATCTACACATTCTTTTTCTTTTAAATCAGATATGATACCTACTATTATTGAAATAACTAAGAATAAAGCAGTCATTTCTGTAAACCACCATTTTCTCACAACAACACCATATACCATAATTATAAAAGCAGATCCAAAAAGTATAAGTATTAATTTTAATTTAAAATTAAGTTGAGGTATTTCTTTTTTATTATCATTATTTGTTAAAAATTTTGCTTCAATTTCTTCCTTTTGATCAAAGACCAGTGATTTAGATGGATCATCTTTAACTTTTTTAGCATACCTTAATACGTAGATTAAGGATATAATAAAAGCAATTACAAGTCCAACCATTCTAAGACCAATACCTTCAGTAAAGCTTATGCCTGCTGAATTTGATGCTATTACAGTTGCAAAAGGATTTACAGTTGAAAACATTGTACCTATTGTTGAACCTACATATATAATAGCTATACATACCATAGAATCATAACCGGTTGCTAAAAATATAGAGGTCAATATTGGATATAATGCAATTGTCTCTTCTGCAAATCCAAAAGTAGTTCCTCCAAGTCCTATTAATAAATTAACTAATATTAATAATATAAATTCCTTTCCTTTGGTTACTTTTGATAAACTGGCAAATCCAGATTCAAAAGCTCCTGTGGCATTAACTATAGATATAAGTCCTCCTACTACTAAGATAAATAAAACAATATCTATGCCATTGGCAGTTCCTTTAACTGGAGCTTGAACAATGTCTGATATTTTTTGAGGTGTTTGCTTAATTCTTTTGTATGTGTTAGGAATTGCAATTGGTTTATTAATACTTCCATCAATGAATTTATCTACTTCAATTTTTATATTTAAATCATCTAATGTTTTTTGTGTTGGTGGTTTAGTTGAAACGTTTCCATTTGAATTAGTTATTTCAAATTTTTTAGTTTCTTTTTTATAGTTTAATTTTGAATAATTACCGGCTGGTATAACATAGGTCAATATATCAGCAATAATTAGAACTATAAATAAAACAGTAAATGCCGTTGGAAATTTTAATCTTTTTTTCTTTTTCATAGGTAGTCCCCCCATATTAAAATCTATACCTTATTGTAAATATATAAATAAAACGGTAAAAATTATGCAATTTTAAAAAATTATAACTCAAATTATGCAATTTGTCTACCATTTATTATAATAAATGAATAAAAATAGTTAAAATAATTCAATAAATCTATATTTAAACTTATAATTCTGTGGAAAACTTAAAGTGAATTTATACATTTAGCTTTATTGTAATTATATGGTATAATTGTTAGGTTATACGAAAAATCTATGGAACCAATATTAGTAGTTTTATTGAAAATATATTAGCAGTTATATATTTTATACTTATGGTTCCACTTTTATATTTAGTATTTAAAGAAATAAAGAAAAAGGATGTTAAGATTAATAAATAATATAGGTAGATTATTTATTTAAAATTTTTTAAAATGAATGATAAGTGTAAAGATTATTGAAACAAAAGGATCAATGAAAATCTATGTTAGTTAGGTATAATTGTACTATACTAAAAATTATCGAGGAGGGATTAATTTGAATAATATATCAGATAAAAATCAAGAGGTAAATAAAGAAGCGATATCACTTAATTCCTATGAACAAATGGCGGAATATTATTTTAAAGATGTAGATACAAAACCATATAATGCTTACTATGAAAGGCCTGCAACGGTATCATTAATTCCAAAAGTAAAAGGAAAAAAGGTTTTAGATGCAGGCTGTGCAGCAGGATGGTATACTAAATACTTATTAGAAAAAGGAGCTGCTGTAACAGCATTAGATTTTAGTCCCCAAATGATAGAGATGACTAAAAAAAGAGTAGGGGATAGTGCTAAAATTATAAGAGCGGATTTAAATGAGCCACTAAGTTTTATCCATGATCAATCTATGGATGTTGTTTTGTCATCACTGGCACTTCATTATATTGAAAATTGGGATGGAGTATTAGGTGAATTTAATAGAGTTTTAAAAAAAGAAGGACAAATTATTATTTCTGTTCATCATCCATTTATGGATTTTACAGTATTTAATAGAGAAAATTACTTTTTGACAGAATTATTAGACGATGAATGGGATACTCCAAGTGGAAAGGTAAAATTGCAATTTTACAGACGACCATTAAGTAAAATTATAATGTCTATTATTGATTCAGGATTTACAATAGAAAAATTATTAGAGCCTATGCCTACAGAAGAATTTAAAAATAAACTGCCAGATGCATACCATAGATTAACTAAGAAACCTCAGTTTTTATTTATAAGAGCAAGAAAGAATTAATAATTTTTTTCGTATCTGTGATTTTTATCTCCTTTTATAAGATTTGATTTATTAATTTAGTATAAATTGGAACATATTAAGATAAAGAAATGTTATCACCACTTACATATATAAATCATATATTAGTAAGCGAGATAGATTTAGGGGAAGGTAAGGCTTGTGATAAGAAAAAAGGTTAAGAAAGTTAGAGTTTATTATCCAACTTCTGAAAATAAAGATGAATTTGAAAGAAGAATATCAAGAGCCTTAATTAAAGTTTGGTGTGATGATTGTCCTTTAGAAGTAATTGATAAAATTATAGATAAACTAGAAAAAGAGAATAAAGGGGCTTAAGTCCCTTTTTAAATTTTTAATAATATTATTATAAAAAAAGCTTAAGTTTTTAAGCTTTTTTTATTTTTATATTTAAATGGTATGTGACACTTATTTTTATCAGTTGTGATTTTTACTGAATATGGAAATATAAATAATTCGTTTTAAAAAGCTATATTAAGTAAAAAATATTTCTTCTTATCCAAATACTCCTCTATGAATAAGGTGTATATTTTGAGGGGAAGTTACTTTCATATTTATATGACCAGAAGTCTTTTGTCCAACAATTCTTATAATATATTTCCCGTCTTTAGGTGTAGTTAAATTTAGTGTAGATTTTCCATCAGATTTATGAATAGCTAAACTTTTATAGTTTGAATCTAAAACTACAACATAAAGCTTTCCTTTAGTAATTTTAGAGTTATCTACTATTTTTATTTTGTTACCCTTTGTAGATTTAAACTCCATTATATTCCATCTGCCTGAAAATTTACCAAAATCAAATTCTCTACTGTCCTTTGTTTCCTTTCCAGCAGGTAAATTTGTAACATTAGGGTCTTCTTCTTCACTTGCTAAATAATATTTAGAATCAATATTAACATAAACAGTTCTATATACACTTATTGCTAGAATTACAATGGCTAGGATAACTAAAGTAGGACGAAAATTTCTTGGAATATTAAATTTTTTCATATGAACCTCCATTTTTATAGTTGATTTATTTTTTATAGTGTTAGGATTTATGTTTAATGGAAAGTAGCTAGTATTAAATATTTTAATAAAATTATATATTATTATTTTACATATTATCCATTTATTATATTGAAATTGTTTATAATTGTCAATTTGGAAAAAATAATATTTTATAAAAAAAAGTATTGATTTAAATTTTTCTTTGTAATATCATTGTATAAAATGAAATATTTGGAAATAGAATATTCAAAAATAAAAAGTTTGTTTTATTTTCAAAATTAAATCCTTTACAGAAAAGAGGTTTGTTTATGAATATACTAAAAATAAAAGAATTATTAAATGAAATTAATAATATTTTAAAAGTGGATAGTGTAGGGATGCATGAAATATATGATGATAGACTTCATCCCTTGTCTACTACTAAAAATCCCTTTTGCAGTGTAGAAGAGTGGAAAGCTAAACATGAAAAGTTTAAAGTTAAAGTTTCACAAGAAGCATCTTTAAAAAGAACAATGAATAAAGAGATTGTTTGTATAGAAGATACTTCTAAAGATCCTGAATCTTCCAAAGAATTCTTTGAATTTGGGATTAAAAGTTTAGTAGTTTTTCCTATTATAAAAAATGATACAGTAATAGGATTGATTACTTGTATATCAATAAGTAAACCTAGGATTTTTGAAAAAGAAAAAATTGTACAAGTTGAAAACAAAATAAAAGAATTTATAGAGAACAAAGAACAGATAAAAGATAACAGATAAAAGATAACAGATAACAAATAAAAAATAATAAATATGGAAAAAAGACAGAAAACAAAGAAGAAAGAACAGATGAAAAATAATGAATAGGAAAAGATTAGAAGAACAAAAATTAAATAGTAGATAAAAAACTAAGATTAGAAAAATAAAAGTTAAATGAGAAAGAAAAAATAAAGATTAAAAAATAAAGATTAAAAAATAAAAATATTAGATAGAGATATTAAATAAAATATGGGATACTATGGGATGCTAGATTAGGTATTTGTTTAAAAGTCTAAAATCATTAGGGGGTTTAAATAATGAAAGTATGTGAAGCAGTATTAGACTATTTGATAAAGAATAATATTAAAACTTTATATGGCATTCCTTGCGGTACATTTAGTGCTATTGTGGATTGTATAGATGATTTTAATGAAATAGAATTAATAATACCTAAAAATGAAGGAGCAGCAGGATTTTCAGCTACTAAATATGCTAAAATTTCAAGAAAATTAGGGGTATGCATCTTAGGTGGTTCTGTTGGAGTTGCCAATGCTATGAATGGTATAGCAGAAGCTGAGCAAACTAAATCCCCAGTACTTATAATAGGTGGATATGTAAATCAGCCAGATCAGAATTTAGGGGCGATTCAGGAATTAGAAGGACATAGATTAGTAAAAGATATAGTAAAACACTATACTGTAGTAGAAAATGAAAAAGAAACTTTAACTAAAATAAAAGAAGCTATGGAAAAAGCATTAGAATATCCAAGAGGTCCTGTTTTTGTAGGATTGCCTATAAATATACAAAGACAAGAATATACTGGTGAAGATATAGAAAAAGTATCTATTAAAAATGGTGAAACTGATTATGCTTCATTAGATAAAGCAGTTGATATGATAAATGATTGTAAAAATGGGGTTATACTTTTAGGTGGAGGATGCCGCAAAGTATCCGATAAAATAAAAAAACTTGAAGAAAAATTAAACTGGAGAATATTTTATACGAGCGGTGGTAAAGGGATTATAGAAGATGATTATAGATTAAATATGGGAAACTATGGATTTTGTAGTACAAAGTTAGCTTCAGAATACATGAAAAGAGATGATATTGAATGCGTATTAGCTCTTGGTTCTCAGCTTGGAGAATTAGCTAGTAATTATTTTGATAAAACTTTATTTAAAAATAGAAAATTGATACACATAGATGTAGATAAAAGAGTTTTCCAAAAAGCTTTTAAAGCTGACTTACCTATAACTTCAGATTTGGATAATGCCTTAGATTATTTATGTAAAATAGATAAAAAAGATTTAAATAACGATATAAAAGAATTAAGAAATAAGCCTTATGTTAAAGATCATAAAGGATTGTCTGTGAGACTTTTATACGAAAACATAACAAATATTCTTCCTAAAAATACTTTTTATATGCAAGATATTGGTTTATCTATGGCTTTTGCCTATAAATACTTAAGTGTTCCAAAAGGGGGAGGGTTTGAATGTAACCCTACCTATGGTTCTATGGGAAGTACTTCAGGAGCTTTAGGGGTAAGTAGATTATATAAAGATCGTGTAATTGCTGTGTTTATAGGTGATGGCGCTTTCTATATGAATGTAATGTCAGAACTTTTAACTGCTAAAAAATATAACATGAATATAATCTATTTTGTAATTAATAATTCAGCTTTAGGGCTTGTAGCAAAAGGCCAAAAAATGGTATATAAAAGAGCACATAGTGGATTTTATGATGAAGATGTAGATATCCACAAAATAGTTGAAGCTATGGGGATACCATCTGTTAGAATAGATGATTTTAATCAAATCAAAGATTTAAAGGATTTATTAAAAGATAGAAAAGGGCCTATGGTAATAGAGGTTATTACTGATCTATCTGAAAACATATATATTGATAGATTTAAAACCTTAAAAATAGAAACAAAATAATAAAAAGGTATAACTACTAAGAAAACTATTCATTTTACTGAGAGATCTTAATTAATTTTTTAAAATATATTAAATTAAGATTTTTTAGAAGAATGGATAGTTTTTTATTTTTATCATAAATATTTATATAAATTAAGAGAAGATGTAAGTTTATTTAGGTACTAGATAGTAATTTAAAACCCCTCTATCATAAATGTTACATATAGATATAATAAAAATAGGGTATTATTTATTTACAAATATAAATTATTTTATATTAGATGATTATTAGGTTATAATATAATAAAAATATTATTTATCGGAGGGGATATCTATGAAAGAGGTAAATGATAATAAAAATTTATATGAACAATTTTTAAAATACTCCTATTATGATTTGAAAGAATTATTCAAAAAAGCTAAAAGTAAAGAAGAAAAAGATTTTTATATGGCTTTATCTAATATTGTTTTGAAAAAAGAACATAAAAAGGTTATAGGTAAACAATAATGGCTACTTATACTATATTTGCTGGAGTTAACGGTGCAGGAAAAACTTCTATATATAAGTCTACTTATTATAAGGAAAATAAAGATGAAAAAAGGATAAATACTGATGAAATGGTATCTAGAATAGGTTCTTGGAAAGATAATAATCTTCAAATTAAATGTGCTAGAGAAGCAATAAAGCTTATAAACTATTATATAAGGAATCATATATCTTTTAATCAAGAAACTACTCTTTCGGGTAAGAGCATTATTAGAAACATAAAGAAAGCAAAACAAAATGGATTTTATATAGTTATGAATTATATAGGGGTGGATAGCCCTGAGATTGCAAAAGAAAGAGTTGAAATTAGAGTTTTAAAAGGTGGACATGGGATACCAAAAGAGGCTATACAAAGAAGATACTATGAATCATTAGATAATTTAAAACAAGTATTAAATTTATGTGATGAGGTAAATATATATGATAACACAAAGAGTATCGAAGAAATAGCTTATTTAATTAATGGAATAATTGAATGGAAAAGTGAAAATATTCCTAAATGGAGCGAAGAAATTTTTAAAAAACTCTAGTATATTTATAAATATATTAGAGTTTTTTATTTATAAAAATATATTTAAAAGAACAAAGGATTTAGCCTATGTTAAAACCCATCTATCATAAATGTTACATATAGATATAATAAAAATGCTACTGATGAAACTAAAAATACAGTAAGAAAAGTATAGTATACTTTTTTACTAAATTTATTTTTAAAAGTAGAATTAATTTTTCTTTTTAATATAAAATAGAGTATTATTAATAAAAACCATATGTAAATAACAATTTTGTCTTTGTTCAAGGTATCACCTTCTTATATTAAAGTTGTATTACTACTTAGTACATATATAATATATAAAGTAGTTTTTTATAAAATTAAGGCAGAGCTTTGTTTTTATAAATTTACTTGTGTTTACATATATGGAATTATTATAAAAAAATTATAACATAGAAGATATAGGATTTGCTAGTTACTAGTATGTTATCTTAAAGATAGGCTATTATTTATTTACAAATATAAAATATTTTATATTAGACTAGTTTTTTTACAATGCAGATATATAAGTAGAAAAATGGTGGCTAGATTTGTATTATATATATTAGTTTAAAGATATAATCAATAGTATTTTAAAATTAAAGATATATAATAAAATAAGAATAGTGTACATCTTGATTTAAAGTATAATAATTAAAGTTTAACATAAAAATAAGTCTATCTACTTTTTTAATAAATATATAAAACTTGACTGCAAACTCTATATTTAATATATTGAAGTTAAGAGTATTACGTTTAAAGGTAAGTGGTTTATAGCCTATATTATAAGTGAAATTATCAAAATGATAATTAAGATTTATTTTTAATATCAAATGATTTTAGGAGGACATAACCTATGGTTAGCATAGAAACTTTAGATAATATTAGTAAAGATGATTTAGAGAGTATATTAAAGGTGTGGGAGTCGTCAGTAAGAGCAACTCATACTTTTTTAAAAGAAGAGGATATAATATCATTAATACCTCAAGTTAAAGAAGGAGTAAATTATGTTAGTAAATTTCTATGTGTAAGAGATGAAAAAGGGATAATAAAGGCATTTATGGGAGTAGAGAATGATAAGATTGAAATGCTATTTATAGATGGAAATAAAAGAGGCAAGGGTATAGGCAAAAAACTTATTAGTTATGCAGTTGAGGTTTTAAATATAAAGTATGTAGATGTAAATGAACAAAATATGCAAGCTGTAGGATTTTATAAGCATATGGGGTTTGATGCATTTAAAAGATCAGAACTTGATGATGGAGGCAATCCATTTCCTATTCTCCATATGAAACTTTTATAGGCTATATTATAATAGTTACGAATAAAACATAGAATAATTTCCATATAACTAAGTCATATGGAACAAATAAGCTTTCGTATTATAAAGTAATATTTATAATAGGAAAGCTAGTATTACGGATATAATAATTACTACAATAAATATAATTAAAAATTCCTTACTATTATCGTCTTTCATTTAAAATTCCCCCATAGTTACTCATCTATCAAAAATAGTTCTTCTACATTTGTTTTTAAAAGTCTTGACATTTTTATTGCTAGTTCTAAAGTAGGATTATATTTGTTATTTTCAATTGCATTTATAGTTTGTCTAGTTACATTGAGAAGGTTTGCTAAATCTTCTTGGGTGTATCCATATTTCTTTCTTAATTCTTTAATTCTATTCTTCACTTTTTCCACCCATTTTTTTCTTAAGTATAAGAGAACTTACATTTATTACAACACTTTGAGTTATAAATAATAAGAGCGGTAATCCAGCTTCAGAGTATTTAAAATAGTTATAAATACTCCAAATGATTAGAAAAATTGTTGTATATGCATAGGCTATTTTCATACTTTTTGATGTTATATATAGTTCCATTTCATCCATCTTTTTCATAACGCATTACTCCTTAAATGTAAAATTGTTTTTACATTCACAGTATATTATTATCAATAAATAATGTCAAGAACTTTTTACATTTTGTATTGAGAGTATATTTAGTATTATCTAGGTTTTAGTTGAAATTTTTAGATATGATATTGTATAACTTAAGATCATATAGAATATATACTTAAAAACTAAAAATAAAATAATTTAATAAATATAGGTTTATCAAATATAATTTTTCTTCAAATTTTAGTTGAGATTTATAAAATAATAAAATTAAATTATAATAATAATGTAAAGATTATTAAAGCGTTATAAATGGTAGTATATTAAAAGTAACTGTACAATTATACTAAGGAGGAAAAATATGAGTGATATTAAAAAAAGAGATATTAGAAATGCTGTTCGTTCTAGTTATGGGAAAATAGCTATAGAAAAGGGAAATAAGAGTGGATGCTGCAGTAAAACTATTAAGCTAAAAAAATCCTCTAAGGATATATCACGTAAAATTGGATATTCTGATGAAGAAATATCGACTATTCCAGATGAAGCTAATATGGGATTAGGTTGTGGGAATCCTCAGTTAATAGCTAATATTAAAGAAGGAGAGACTGTTATAGATCTTGGTAGCGGAGGAGGAATTGATTGTTTCTTAGCTTCAAAAAAAGTTGGATCTAAAGGATATGTTATTGGAGTTGATATGACATCTGAGATGATTAGTAAATCAAGAATTATTGCCAGTAAACATAGATATAGAAATGTGGATTTTAGATTAGGTGAAATTGAAAATCTTCCTGTAGCTGATAATACTTCAGATGTGATTATTTCAAATTGCGTTATAAATTTATCTCCTAAAAAACAAAGGGTATATGATGAAGCTTACCGAGTACTAAAAAAAGGTGGAAGACTTGCTATTTCAGATATAGTACTTATGAAAGAATTAACTGAAGAAATGAAGCAAGATGAGAAGCTTTATTGTGGATGAGTTACTGGCGCATCTTCAGTTGAAGAATTAAAAGTATATTTAGAAAAAGCAGGTTTTAGTGATATTACAATTGAAACTAAAGAAGTTTCAAAAGAATATGCTGAAAAGTGGGGACATAACTTAAAGGTTGGAGAATACATTATGTCTGCATCAATAAAAGCAGTGAAATCATAAAACTTTAAATATTATTTATATGAGAAAAATTTATGTTTACATTTAAAATATATTTTCATTAATAGCCTAAGTTAATACTTGTAATATTTTAATTATGAAATTGAATTTTCTTATATAATTTAAATGAGCTTTGGAATAAAAGATATTTAAAATCTTTTTTATCCCACAGCTCATTATTTTTACATTCAAGCTTATAAAAAATATATTAAGATTTCTTAGTCAAGTGATAGTTTTTCTAGTAATATATGCTTTTGCTATTTATCCATTTACAATTTCTCCGCCGTTTATATGCATAACTTCTCCAGTTGTGTAAGATGAGTCATCAGATGCTAAGTATACATAAGAACTTGCAAGTTCAACAGGCTGACCCAGCCTACCTAAACTTGCCTTTGCTCCAAACTCAGCAACTTTATTAATATCAAAAGATGAAGGAATTAAAGGAGTCCAAATAGGACCAGGAGCTACTGCGTTAACTCTTATATTTTTGGGAGCTAAAGATAAAGAGAGTGAACGGGTAAATGCAACAATAGCTCCTTTAGTTGAAGAATAATCAAGTAAAAGTTCATTTCCTTTATATGCAGTCACGGAAGTAGTATTTATAATTGAAGCCCCTTCTTTTAAATGAGGCAGAGCTGCTTTTACTAGATAAAACATGCTAAATATGTTTGTAGCAAAAGTTTTTTGAAGTTGATCTGCTGTTATATTTTCAATGCCGTTTTGAACATATTGAACAGCTGCATTGTTTACTAATATGTCTAATTTATTAAACTTAGCTATTGTATCTTTTATTGATTTATTACAAAAGTTTTCATCGGTTATATCTCCAGGTAATAATAGACATTTTCTACCTAAGCCTTCTATAATCTTTTGAGTTTCCTTGGCATCTTCATGTTCATCATAATAAACTATAGAAATATCTGCACCTTCTTTAGCAAAGGCTATAGAAGCGGCTCTACCAATTCCACTGTCTCCTCCAGTTATTAAAGCAACTTTATCTAAAAGTTTTCCGGAAGCTTTGTAGTTTGGGTTATCAAAAATTGGTCTAGGTTTCATGATAGACTCTATTCCAGGATGCTTTTGTTGATGTTGACCCTCAACAGATTTAGGAAAACTATTTATAAAATTTAAATCATCATTCATTTCAAAATCCTTCTTTCATTAATATCAAATATTTTATATCTTACCAGATAGTGTGATTAATACATTATCTATAGACTATGTAAGCAAATAACAAGTATCGAGGCACATTCAAATAAATAACTAGTCAGTATGCTAGTTTATTTTCATATGCCCAATTGGATTTTTATATTTTTTAGGTTTATAATTTCAATATAAAAATAGTATTACCATAGATAAAAGACTGTATTCTATTAAAAAAAGATATAGACAAGCTTAAAAGCTTGCCTATATCTTTTTTTATATTTCTATCTACTTTTTTATTAATTTAAGAGCTTATTTCCACTGATAAGTTTAGACCTATGCAAAGACATCTTGTTTAGTAAATTTAAAGTGAGCTATACCATAACAAATTATAGTCCATGCTATTAAAACAAGAATAGATAGTTTTACATTTATAAAGGTTATACCGGTGAATCTGTTGATATTTCCAGAAAGAAGCATTATACCATTGCTATAGGTTGTAAATAAAAAGGGAAGTATTTTTGTTATAAAAGGAGACTTTGGAGAGCTGCCTGAGTTTGTTAACATTAAAAAATTAGTAAATGTTAATATTATTATAACTACAAAATTTATAGATGTTGATGCAGAAGTATTTTTAACAAAAACAGATATTAAAGTTGCTAAGGATGCAGTGGCTATTATAAATAGAATTTGAAGACATAAAGATTCCATAAGAAATTGCCACATAGGGATAATGTGAGAGTGAGTGCCTATTTCAGCAATTCTCTGAATTCCTTTAATATGTTTAAAATCAAAGCCTACAACTACTGGTGATAGTAAATTACCAAATTTAAATACAATACCTATGATTATGAAAGTTAAAAATTCACAAAGAAATAAAGATAATGTTATAGATATTATAGAAGAAATAAATTTTGAAAATAAAATTTTACCTCTAGAAATTGGTTTCGTAAGAAGTACTTTTATTGTTGGAGGGTTATTTGCACCAGAAACTGTGTCACAGCAGCCTAGTATAATTATTAATGGTAAAAACAATATATTTAAAAATGAAAAGATCTCAGATGAAAATTTTGTAGCATTAAATTTATGGTTATAATCATTAGGATTTATATTATGATTAATATAGTAGTTATCCATATCTATTTTATTATTTATTGAGCTTTTTTGGGTAGTATTATCTTTGTATATGTTACTTTTTAGGTTTTGTAAATCAGTTACTTCTTCTTTTAAAATCTTTTTCCATTCACTCTTTTGTGGAGAAGCTAGTTTTTTTAAGGTCTTTGTATTTATTTTAAGATATTTATTTTGATTAACTAGACTTTGTCTTTCCTTAGTAGATAAAACAGAATTATTCAATCTTTTATTAATAGAAAGTAGGGATTTTTCGTTTTGCTGTATTTTTAATTTAGGTTTGTTAGATGAAGCTTTAAAACTATTAAATGTATTTAAATAAGATAGAAAGATTGTTACACAAAGGGTTGCTAGTATTAGTAAAATTCTTTTTTTCTTTATAATCTTTTGTAATTCATTAGTTACTAAATTAAATAACATTTACTTTTCCACCTCCGATTATGTCTATAAATTTTTCTTCTAAAGATGTATTATCTTTATCTAAAGTATCTATGGATTTAATTTCACCCTTATCAATAAAAGCAACTTTAGTGCAAATATTTTGTATCTCTGAAAGAATATGAGATGAAATTAAAACAGCGGTGCCATCTAGAGATATTTTCTTTATAATATCTCTAAACTCTATAATACCAATTGGATCTAAACCATTTGTTGGTTCATCAAGTATAAGAAGTTTAGGGTTTGATAGGAGAGCTTGACCAAGTCCTAGTCGTTGCTTCATTCCTAATGAATATTTTTTAACTTTTTTATCTATATCACTATTTAAATCTATAATTTCTATAATCTTTTCAATTCTTTCTTTAGAGATATTTTTATACATTCTAGCTATTTGCTTAAGATTTTCTCTACCAGTCATATAACCATATAAATCAGGATTTTCTACTATGGATCCAACATTTTTAAGAGCAGTTTCTATATTTTTTTCTACATTATGACCCATTATAAAAATCTTTCCTTTAGTTGGTTTTATAAGACCTACGATCATTCGTATTATTGTTGTTTTGCCTGCACCGTTTTTACCTAATAAACCTAAGATTTCTCCTTCATCAATAGTAAGATTTACGTTTTTAATTATTTCATTTCTACCAATGTTTTTCTTTAAATTTTCAATTGTTAATACATTCATTTTAAAAGTCTCCTCATGATTGTTTATTAAGGTATTTCTCCTTAAATGTATAATAGTATTTTTTTTACTAGATAAACCATTATTTCGACAATAAGATTTATTAATTATACTACTATTAACTTGAATTAATGTCAATATTATGAAAATAATTACAGTAGTAATTATTAGATATTAAGTAAATTTAATAGAATTTTTTTTATTTAGAATAGAGGAGTAGTGTGAATAAACATATATTCTCATAGGATTAAATATAAAGAAAGCTAGATAAAGGCAAGGGTAAAATGGAGCCTTGCACTTATCTAGCTTTTTATTTGATGTAAGTTTATTATTTTTCAATGGCTAAGTTAGTAGAGAAAATTTGAATTTTTCTATATAGCTAAAAAAATATTTATTTAATACATAGGGCATTAATGCTTTTTATTCTTCATTTTCTTTATCTTCTTCATCTTTTCTTAAGTTAGAAGTGGAGCCTTTATCCTTTGAGATTTTTCCTAATTTAAACTTGTCTAATTCTTTTTTTACGTCTCCGGTCATATAGCTTAATTCTGTAGCGGCAGTTGAAACTTCTTCTGTTGATGCTGTCATCTCTTCTGAGGATGCTGCGATTTCTTCTGAAGAGGCTGAAATTTCTTCTGCAATACTGCTAGAATTTTCTATTGTTTCTATTATTGAGTTCTTTTCTTTATTTATAAGAGAAGCTGATGAATTAACAGATTGTATTTTAGGGATAACATTTTTTACTGCATCTATTATATTGTTAAAGGAGATAACTCCTATATCAATCGTTTTACCGGATTCTTCAAGTTTAGTGCTGACTATTTTGCTAGATTCAATTATTTGATGATTTTCTCTAGATATAGTATCTATAAGATTACTTATTTCTTCTGAGGAATCTTTACTTTGTTCTGCAAGCTTTCTTATTTCATCTGCAACTACTGCAAATCCTTTTCCAGCGGCGCCAACTCTTGCAGCTTCTATGGCAGCATTTAAAGCTAAAAGATTGGTTTGCTCTGCGATGCTATTTATAAGGTCTGTTATGTTGTTTATTTTTCCTATGTTTTGTCCTAATTTATTGAGTTTTTTAACGAATTCATCAAAATTAGTTATTACTTTTGAAATAGAAGACACTAGGTCAATCATTTTTTCATTGCTTTCATTAGCAGTTTTTTCAATGCCAGTTGATGTAGAATTTATATCTTCTATGGAAAGTAGCATTTCATTTAGTGATTTTTCAAAATCGTTTAGTACAGAAGTTATTTTAGTTAAATCATTAGCTTGTGATCCTGTACCTTCTGCAACGTCTTGAATAGTTCTGCTTACATTTTCTGATGAAGAAGACATTTCCTCTGATATAGCACTTAAATTTTCTGAATGAGAATTAACTTTTTCGATACTTGACTTTACAGATAAAACTGTATGTTTTATATCTTCTTGCATAGAGTCAATAGCCCTAGTTAATTCTCCAACTTCATCATTTTGATTTAAATATTTTTTCTCTACATCTTTTGAATAATCACCAGATGCTATGATTTTTAAGTGAGATACAGCTTTAGTTATAGGGTTTACAATTGATCTTCCAATAAAATCAGAGAATACAACTCCTAAAATTAAGAAAATAAATGAGCAAATTAGCATGTAAATCATTATTCTTTTTACACCACTCATTAATACATTTTTAGGCGCTGTAATTCCTATAGACCATCCTGTAAGGTTTACTTTAGTAAAGCCTAAATATTTTTCCACTCCTTTATATTCATAGTCTCCAACGCCAGTTTCTCCGGCTATCATTCTTTCATATACTTTACCTAATTCTTTTAGTGATTTATCAGATTTTGATTGATTTAATATGTTATTACCACTTAAAACTAGCTGTTTATCTTTATCAGCTATGGTTTTACCTTCTTTATTTATCATAAATGTTAAACTTTTATCGCCATAACTAATATCTTTAACCATATTGCTTAGGGTCATTCCATATTCTATTCCAAGTAAAGCTCCTATAACTTTATCATTGTTATCTTTTACAGGAACTGCGAAAGTTATAATCATGCTGTTGTCTGCTTTACTTGATATTGGATCTGAAACTGCAGCATTTCCATTTAAGCATTTTTTAAAATATTCTCTATCGGATATATTAAATTTTTTATTTTCAGTGGATATAGCATTTCCTTTACTATCAGACAAAGTCATTCTTAATATATTTAAATCTTTTGCTTTTTTAGTTAGTATTTTTCTCTTTTCATCCCATTTTACTTTAGGGTCTTTAATTTCATTTATATCTGCTATTTGTTTTAATGAGTTTAATTGTCCTTGTAGTCTACTTTCAACTATTTGAGATGCTTCTTTAGCAGCATCTGGTAGGGTAGAATCAATATTTTTAACAAGTATTTTAGAGGATACAAAATAAGAAATTAATCCAAGACCTATACTTATACAAAATATTATTATTGCAAAATAAAGTAGAAGTTTTTTTCTTATCCCCATACCATTTTTACTCTTAGTCATTTTATCACTCTCCTTATGTCGTTATTATTCTAAAGTCATAAAAACAATATAATATTTTACTATATATTTTCGGTATTTTTAGAGTTTAATTTACCATTTTATAGTATAAATATTCATATATGTATATATTTTGAAGAATAATACATATGTTTACGTTTTCTTGAGATGTATATAAATTGAGATTATTTTTTGAAATCTTAAAATAATAATTTTCATATATAGGATGAATAAAAATGAATGAATTTTGGAATTATTTTGTAAATATATTATTTTGTTTTTAAAAAAAAGTTTATAAAATTTAAAATAAAATAAATCTCTTAATATATTTCTAAAATTATACAACTTCATTACATTGTGATTAATTTATTATTACATTGTTAAATTATGATTAATGCATGTATTAGTATTTCAAGGATATTTTATATCATTAACGTATCCTTGGATAAATTGTAAATATTATATAAAAAGGAGGAGGTTATATGAAGAGTAAAGCACAAATAAGTTTATTAATCCTTGGGATTGCATTTATAGCACTTGGGATATATAGAAAAGAAGTAAGCCTAATTTTAAAAAAAGCTATTAAGTTATGAATGGAGTGTATTGGAATTGGGTAATTTCAAAAGAAGAATAGTTCAATTTGCTACAGCTTTGGTAACTAATATAAATTTAAAAGGTTTTACTAAAGGGACTATATATAGAGGAAATAGCAAGAAAATATGTGTGCCTGGACTAAATTGTTATTCCTGTCCTGGAGCAATAGGATCTTGTCCAATAGGATCTCTCCAGTCAGTTTTAGGAGCAGCACGGTTTCATATTTCCTATTATATATTAGGGTTTTTAATATTTATTGGTGTTCTTTTTGGAAGGTTAGTTTGTGGGTGGATGTGTCCTTTTGGATTAATAGAGGACTTATTATATAAAATACCTTCTCCTAAGTTTAAAATTCACAAAAGACTTAGATTTCTAAAGTATTTAAAATATGTGATTTTATTAGTATTTGTAATTATAATTCCTATGTTTTTCACAAATAGTTTTAATATGGGAGAGCCTGCATTTTGTAAATATATATGTCCATCAGGAACGGTCCTTGGAGGAATCCCTTTAACTTTAATAGATAAATCATTAAGACCTGCTTTAGGCTTTTTATTTCAATGGAAGGTTAGTGTATTAGTTTTTATAAGTGTTTTATCAATTATAGTATATAGACCATTTTGTAGGTTTATTTGTCCACTTGGAGCCATATATTCTTTGTTTAATCCAATTAGTATTTTTAGTTTTAAAGTTGACAAAAATAAGTGTACAAGCTGCAGAGCCTGCAGTAATAAATGTAAATTAGATATAGAAATTTATAAAAAGCCTAATAGTTTAGAATGTATAAGATGTGGAGAGTGCATTAAAAGTTGTCCTACAAAAGCTATAAAACCTAGTTTTTCTATTAAAAATTCAAGTAAAAGTTCAAGTGAAAATTTAAAACAAAAATTAATGTAAAACTTAAATATCATTAAAAGAAGTTTTAGTGAAAATCTAAATAAAGGTTTAAATAAACTACTATCAAAACCTAAAAGAAAGGATGATATAAAAATGAAAAAAGTTTTTTTAGCTGCATTGCTTTGTATAACCTTAGCTTTATCTTTTACAGCTTGCAGTTCAAATTCAAGCGAAAAATCAGATGATACAAAAGCTACAGTAACGGAAAACCAAGATTCAAAAGAGGTGGAATCTGATGAATATATTTCTCTTGATACTATGAAATCTGTACCAAAGTTTAAACTTAAAGATGTAAAAGGCAAAGAAGTAAGTAATGAAATATTTAAAGATAAAAAACTTACTTTAGTTACATTTTGGGGAACATGGTGAGGCCCTTGTATAGGTGAAATACCAGATATGCAGGCTGCATATAGTGAAATTAAAGATAAAGATTTTAATATAGTTGGTATTGTGGAAGATGGAAAAGACAATGAAGATGGCGTAAATAAGATTTTATCAGAAAAAAAGGTTACATATACTAATATAATTCCAGATGATAAATTTTATGATGATTTTGTTTCCCTTGTAGGGGCATTTCCTACTTCAATATTAGTTAATGATAAAGGTGAAATTCTTAAAGCTAAATTACCAGGAAAAGATGTAAAACAAAAAAGACTATCCATATTAACTAAACAGGAAATATTAGATATATTTAAGGAGAATTCAAAAAAGTAAATTTTTCCTATATATAAAGCATTATTTGTTTCTATAAAGATGATTATTAAAAAACACTTAGTACAATATTAAATTTAAAAATGATGGGGGAAAATAAATGAAATTTAATAAAATAATTCTTATAGCTAGTTTAGTTGTAGTTACTACAATGAGTACTTTAGGATGTTCTAATTCATCAAGTAATAAAGATAAGAAAAATGAAAGTGTTAAAACAGAAGCTACTTCAACTAAAAAAAAGGTTGAGGGAAGTATTATCAAAGATTCAAATACACTTATTGATGAAGATGTTAAGAAATATTATGATGATTACTTAATTAAACATAAGAAAAGTATGGAAAAAACTATAAAAGAAAGACCAGAAGTAAAGGATATGGCTGAAGAAAATTTCAAAAAGATTGAAAAAAATCTTCCAACTTTCATAGAATTAAATCAAAAGGCAAAAGAGAGTTGTGCTAAAGGGTTTTACGTAGAAGGTACTATAAAAAGTTCTATGGAGAATAATGGAGAACATAAATTAAATATTAAAAGTTCTAATGGAAACAGTCGTAAGGAAGAACATATTGATGGTAAATTAGCTTTTTTATCAATTTATTCTAAAGATAAGGATACAGCTATAGATTATGATGCAAACAAAGATAAAGTAAAAAAAGTTACAAAGTTCAGTAAAAAGCATAGCGGTGAGTATCCATATCAATATGGTTATTTTATACACCAAGGAACTAATGCTCCAAGTGCTGATTTAAAATATATTGATTATAAAGGTAAAAAAGTAGTTTATGGAGAGAATAAATTTGAATCAATTGATAACGGTGGTAATAAATTTAAAATAATTTCAAAGTATTGGTACGATGCTAAAACAGGAATAATAATAAAAGAGCAGCAAGAGTCTTATAATGGTGATGGTAGTAAGTCAACTTATAGTACTGAATATACTATTAAATTTAATCAAAAATTTGATAAAGATACTTTTACATTTGATAAGAGCAAGTTAAAGAAATAATTATATAGTTAAGAGCTAAAAAGGGTAAATGGAATATATATTCACTTGCCCTTTTTTTATTCTTTATCTTCTGAAGTTTCTTTTAACTTAAATTTATCTAGTTGTTTTTTCGGCCCTCTGTCATGTGGTTTAATAAAACAGCAGCATTTGAAACTTCTTCTGTATTAAATACCTATGTCTATTGTCTTTCCTCATTCTTTTAGTTCATTGTTAACTTCTTTACTAAGGGATGTATATAATAAATTTTGATGTGTTAATCCTAAAAGGAAATGTGGTGGCCTTTATATAAATATTAAATTTGTTTATATATATGTGTTAAAATTTCTAAAAAAACTGATTTTTTATAGTATAATATTTTAATATGATATAGAGTATTAAGGAATATAAATATTAAAAAATTTTAAAGTTAATGGAATTAATAAAATAGATATAGAAATATATATAAAGCCTAATAGTTTAGAATGTATAAGATGTGGGGATTGCATTAAAAGTTGTCCTACAAAGGCTATAAAACCTAGTTTTTCTATGAAAAATTTAAGTGAAAGTTCAAATGAAAATTTAAAAGAAAAATTAATGTAAAACTTAAATATAATTAAAAAGAAGTCTCAGTGAAAATCTAAATAAAGATTTAAATAAAGTACCAGCAAAACCTAAAAGAAAGGGTGATATAAGATGAAAAAAGCTTTTTTGGCTCTATTGCTTTGTATAACTTTATTGTTATCTTTTACAGCATGCAGTTCAAATTTAAGGGAAAAATCAGATGATACAAAAGCTATGATAGGGGAAAATCAAAATTCAAAACCTATAGTAATAAAAAATAAAGATTCAAAAGAAGGAGAATCTGATGAATATATTTCTCTTGATACTATGAAATCTGTACCAAATTTTAAAGTTAAAGATGCAAAAGGCAAAGAAGTAAGTAATGAAATATTCAAACATAAAAAACTTACTTTACTTATATTTTGGGGAACATGGTGAGAGCATTGTATAAGTAAGATATCAGATGTGCAGGGTGCATATAATGAAATTAAAGATAAAGATTTTAATATAGTTGGTATTGTGGAAGATGGATACGACAACGAAGAGAGTGTAAATAATATTTTATCACAAAAAAAGGTTACATATACTAATATAATCCCAAATGAGAAATTTTATAATGAGTTTGTTTCTCTTATGGGGGACTTTGGTGGTGCAATACTAGTTAATGATAAAGGCGAAATTCTTAAAGCTAAATTACCAGGAAAAGATGAAAAACAAACAATACTACCAGTATTAAGTAAACAGGAAATATTAGATATATTTAAGGAAAATTCAAAATAAATTCAAAGTATTCCTACGATGCTAAAACAGGAATATTAATAAAACAGGAATTATGATAAAAGAGCAGCAAGAGTCTTATAATGGTGATGGTAGTAAGTCAAGTTATAGAACTGAATATACTATTAAATTTAATCAAAAATTTGATAAGGATACTTTTACATTTGATAAGAGCAAGTTGAAAAAATAATTATATATTTAAGATCTATAAAAGGTAACTTAAATTTTAAATTAAAAAAGATTAAAAAGCTTAATTAATATCTAAAACACAATTATTTATATTAAAATTGAAGGTAAGTAGGTAAATTTGTTTTTATGTAAATTTATCTACTTACCACTTTAATTTTATTATAAGTATATCTTAACAGTACAGATTCAAAAGTTTCTAGGGATGTTTATACAAAAATTCTCATATACTTTTTTAGTTTTAATCTTTTTAATGAAATGAGGCTTTTTAAAATTATATATTTTTAATTTTTTATATTTTTACTTTTAAAAAGTAGAATCCTTATCAGTTTCATCAGTTTCTTTTAACTTAAATTTATCTAGTTGTTTTTTTACGTCGTCTGTCATGTGGTTTAATTCAACAGCAGCATTTGAAACTTCTTCTGTAGAAGCTGCCATTTCTTCAGATGAGGCAGCAATTTCTTCAGAGGATGCTGAAATTTCTTCTGCAACACTGCTTGAGTTTTCTACTGTTTCAACTATTGAGTTCTTTTCCTTATTTATATGTGATGCTGATGAATTAACAGATTGTATTTTAGGTATAACATTTTGTACTGCATCTATTATGTTTTTAAAAGACTGAACACCTATTTCTATTGTTTTTTCTGATTCTTCTAGTTCATTATTAACATCTTTACTAGATTCTATTATTTCTTCATTTTCTTTAGAAATAGTATCTATAAGAGCATTTATTTCTTCTGAGGAATCTTTACTTTGTTCTGCAAGTTTTCTTATTTCCTCAGCAACTACTGCAAATCCTTTTCCAGCTTCACCAACTCTTGCAGCTTCAATTGCGGCATTTAAAGCTAAAAGATTTGTTTGCTCTGCAATGCTATTTATAAGATCTGTTATGTTATTTATCTTACCTATATTCTTCCCTAATTTATTAAGTTTCTTTATGAAATTATCGAAGTTAGTCATAACCTTTGATATTGAAGATACCAAATCACCCATTTTTTCGTTACTTTCATTAGCTGTATTTTCTATATCATTAGATGTATCATTTATATCTTCTATAGAAACTAACATTTCGTTTAATGATTTTTCAAAGTCGTTTAATATAGAAGTTATATTAGTTAAATCTTCAGCTTGTGATCCAGTGCCTTGTGCAACATCTTGAATAGTTGTGCTTACATTTTCAGCGGAAGAGGACATTTCTTCTGATATAGCACTTAAATTTTCTGAATAGGAATTAACTTTTTCTGTGCTCTCCTTTATAGATAAAATAGTATCTTTTATATCTTCTTGCATAGAGTTAATAGCTCTAGTAAGATCTCCAACTTCATCATTATATTTTAAATAGCTTTTGTCTACATCCCTTGAATAATCACCAGAAGCTATGATTTTTAAATGTTTAACAGCTTTAGTTATAGGGTCTGAAATAGATTTTCCAATAAGGTAGGATAGAGCTATTCCAACACCTAAGAAAATTAATGAAAATACTATCATGTAAGTCATTATTTTATTAACGCCACTCATTAATATATTTTTAGGGGCAGTGATTCCTATGGACCACCCTGTAAGTTTTACTGGAGTAAAGCCTAAATATTTTTTTACACCTTTATATTCATACTCTCCAACACCAGTTTCTCCTTTAACCATTCTTTCATATATTTTTCCTAAGCTTTCTAATGATTTATCAGTTTTAGATTGATTTAATATATTTTCACTACTTAAAACCAAATCCTTATTTTTGTCAGCGATAGTTTTTCCATCTTTATTTATTATAAAAGCGGCACTATTTTCACCATATTTTATATCTTTAATCATATCGCTTATACCTAGTCCGTTTTTTAATCCAGCAAGAACTCCAATAACTTTATTATTACTATCTTTTATAGGTACTGCAAAAGGGGTTATTACTGTGCCTTTATCAGTTCTGCTTTCTACAGGACTTGAAACAGCAGCATTTCCTTCTAAGCATTTGTCAAAGTAATCTCTATCAGAAATATTAAGCTTTTTATTTTCAGTGGAAATAGCATTTCCTTTAGTATCAGATAAATTTAATCTTATCATATTTAAATCTTTTGCTTTTTTACTTAATATTTTTCTCTTTTCTTCCCATTTTACTTTAGGGTCTTTAATTTCTTTTATATCTGCTATTTGCTTTAGTGAATTTAAATCGCTTTCTAATCTACTTTCAACGATTTGTGATGCTTCTTTAGCAGCATCTGGAAGGGTGGAATCAATATTTTTGATTAATACCCTAGAAGATATTGAATAAGAAATCAATCCAAGACCTATAGTAATACAAAATATTAGTAGTCCAAAATAAAGTAAAAGTTTTTTTCTTATTCCCATATTAATTTTATTTTTGTTCATTTTCAAGTCTCCTTATAATATAAATTATTACTAAGTTACTAAAACTAAATAATAGTTACTATTATTTATATTCGGATAATCTTTCTTTTAGTTTACTATTTTAGACAATAAATTTTATTTTTTATTAATATTTTGTAAAACGATATATATATTTGCGGCTATATATGAGATGAATATTGTTCTTATAAGATAGAAATTTATAAAAACCTAATATTTAAGAAGCTATAAGAGGGGAGAGTGGTACTAAAAGTTTTACTATATAATAGATGGAACTTTTAGGGGATATGTATACAAATAATAAAGGTAGGAAGATATAATTATATCTTGTGAACGTTTTAATCTTAGCGTATATTTTAATAATGTAGTTAAAATATAATTATAGAACAATAAAAAGAAAAATTTAAAATGACTAAATAAGAAAAAGTTTTTTCTAAATTTAGTCATTTTAATAATATTAATTTAGAAGATTTAATCAAAGGTTATAAGATTCTTTTATATTGATTTTCAAATTTTTATTAAAGTTTATAGAGTTTTTTCATATAGTTAATTTAAAAGTTTTAATTAAAGTTTATAAGAGTTTTTATATATTATAAATTGATTAAATTAAAAATAAGTTATTTTAAGAAAGAGTTTTTTGAAATTTCTCTAATATATTTTTATTCTTCAGAAGTATTGCTATCATCTTTATCTTCATTTAATAAAGCTTCTTCTAATTTAAATTTGTCTAATTGTTTTTTTACATCTTCAGTCATGTAGTTTAACTCTACAGCAGCATTTGAAACTTCTTCTGTAGATGCTGTCATTTCTTCTGATGATGCAGCAATTTCTTCTGAGGATGCAGAAATTTCTTCAGCAACACTGCTTGCATTTTCTACTGTTGCAATTATTGAGTTCTTTTCTTTATTTATAAGAGATGCTGATGAATTAACAGATTGAATTTTAGGAATAACATTTTGTACTGCATCTATTATGTTTTTAAAAGAATTAACTCCTATGTCTACTGTTTTTCCGGATTCTTCTAGTTCATAATTAACACCTTTACTAGATTCTATTATTTCGTTATTTTCTCTAGATATAGTGTCTATAAGAGCGTTTATTTCTTCTGATGAAGTTTTACTTTGTTCTGCAAGTTTTCTTATTTCTTCAGCAACTACAGCAAATCCTTTGCCAGCTTCACCAACTCTAGCAGCTTCAATTGCAGCATTTAAAGCTAAAAGGTTTGTTTGCTCTGCTATGCTATTTATAAGTTCTGTTATGTTATTTATCTTACCTATATTTTTACCTAATTTATTAAGTTTCTTTATAAAATCATCAAAGTTAGTTGTTACTTTTGAAATTGAAGAGACTAAATTAGCCATTTTTTCATTACTTTCATTAGCTGTTTCTTGAATACCATTTGAGGTATTATTTATATCTTCTATAGAAACTAACATTTCATTTAAGGATTTTTCAAAGTCATTTAATGTTGTGGTTATATTAGTTAAATCCTGTGCCTGTGATCCTGTACCTTCTGCAACATCTTGAATTGTTGTACTTATATTTTCAGAAGAAGAAGACATTTCCTCGGATATAGCACTTAAATTCTCAGAATGGGAATTAACTTTTTCCATACTTTCTTTTATAGATGAAACAGTAGTTTTTATATCATTTTGCATAGATTCAATAGCTCTAGCAAGATCGCCTACTTCATCATTATATTCTAAGTATTTAGTATTTACATCTTTTGTATAATCTCCAGAAGCTATTACTTTTAAATGGGCTATAGCTTCAGTTATAGGACCGGAAATGGATTTTCCTATAATAAATGATAAGAAAATTCCTAAGGCCATAAAAATTAGTGAAAATATTACCATGAAAAGCATTATTTTTTGAACGCCACTCATTAGTACATGCTTAGGGGATATAATAGCTATAGACCAACCGGTAATTTTTATTGGAGTAAAGCCTAAGTATTTTTTTACACCTTTATATTCATACTCTCCAACGCCAGTTTCTCCACTAACCATTCTTGTATATATTTTTCCTAAACTTTCTAAGGAGCTATCTGTTTTAGACTGTTTTAATAGATTTTCACTATTTAATACTAAATCCTTGTCCTTATCTGCTATAGTTCTTCCTTCGTTATTTATCATAAAAGTAAAGCTTTCTTCGCCGTATTTTATGTCTTTTACCATATCACTTAAACCTAAGCCATCTACTACCCCAGCCAAAGCTCCTGTAACTTTCCCATTGTCATCTTTTATAGGAACTGCAAAAGCTATTACTATGTTTTTATCTCCCTTACTTACTATTGGATCTGAAATATCAGTTTTTCCTTCTAAACATTTTTTAAAATAATCTCTATCAGATACATTGAATTTTTTGTTTTCAGTAGATAAAGCATTTCCTTTAACATCTGCTAAAGTCATGTTTAGCATATCTAATTCTTTTGCTTTTTTAGTTAATAATTTGTTTTTTTCTTCCCATTTTACTTTAGGGTCTTTAATCTCTTTTATGTCTGCTATTTGTTTTAATGAATTTAAATTTTCTTGTAATCTACTTTCAACTATCTGAGATGCTTCTTTAGCAGCATCTGGTAAGGTAGAATCAATGTTTTTAACTAGTATTTTTGAAGATACTAAATAAGAAATTAATCCAAGACCTATACAGATACAAAATATCAGTAGTCCAAAATAAAGTAGAAGTTTTTTCATGATGCTCATTGTGTTTTTGTTTTTACCCATTTGTCACTCTCCTTGGCCATAAATTAGTATACAATAATAAAATTAACAAAATGTTTTCTTTTATTTATTTTCGACAGTTATTTAGCTTAATTTACTATTTTAGACTAAAAATATTAATTTATAGTAATCTTTTATAAATTAATAGATATTTTTAAGCTTTTTTAAGAATATGTTCAAATTTCAAATAAATTTAAATTGAATTTAAGATGAATTAATAGGTTTTATATAATAAAAGGATATGTCCTAATGTTTAATAGAATAGTAGATAGTTGTTTATTTAATATCAGGACTATATTGTAGAAGATGGATGAGAAGGGTAGGGGAAACGGTATTATAAAGATTAATAATGAAAACAATGATGGTAAGGAAAATAAATATTAAAGATAGGGAGATTACATTCTTTAAAATAGAAGTGTAGTTAGTTACTTTGAAATAAGTGAGTAAAAGGACTCGTAAATTTATTAATAGGAGTCCTTTTACTATTTTTAAATACCTAGATGAATTAAATAACAGTTTTCTTTTTCTAATTTATCAGCTAATAATAACATTTTTTTAAAAATCCCAATAATCATAGTTCTTTCTAGTTCTATTTTTTCATAAGTATTACTAGTTAATTCGTAATTCCCAGTTAATTTGAACTTTCTAGGGGCCTCAGAAAATATTTTAATCCACCGGTTAAAAATATTTTTTATAGAAACTAATATATTATTAATTAGAGGGTTCTTCTAATCTGAATTTATCTAGTTTTTGTTTTACGTCCTCTGTCATATGAGTTAACTCAACAGCAGCGTTTGAAACTTCTTCTGTAGAGGCTGTCATTTCTTCCGATGATGCAGCGATTTCTTCAGAGGATGCTGAAATTTCTTCTGCAATGCTACTTGTACCTTCTACTGTTTCGATGATTGAGTTCTTTTCTTTATCAATAAGAGATGCAGATGAATTAACAGATTGTATTTTAGGAATAACATTTTGTACTGCTTTTATTATGTTTTTAAAAGATTCAACACCTATGTCTACTGTCTTTCTTGATTCCTCTAATTCATTAGTAACTCCTTTACTAGATTCTATTATTTGATGATTTTCTGTAGAAATAGCATCTATAAGTGTACTTATTTCTTCAGAAGAATTTTTACTTTGTTCTGCAAGTTTTCTTATTTCATCAGCAACTACTGCAAATCCTTTTCCAGCTTCACCAACTCTTGCAGCTTCAATAGCAGCGTTTAAAGCTAAAAGATTTGTTTGCTCTGCTATGCTATTTATAAGTTCTGTTATATTAGTTATTTTACCTATATTTTTTCCTAACTTATTAAGTTTTTTTATAAAATCATCAAAGTTAGTTGTTACTTTTGATATTGAAGATACTAAGTTAGCCATTTTTTCGTTACTTTCATTAGCTGTATGTTCTATATCATTTGATGTATTATTTATATCTTCTATAGAAACTAACATTTCATTTAATGATTTTTCAAAGTTGTTTAATATTCCGGTTATATTAGTTAAATCTTGAGCTTGTGATCCAGTGCCTTCAGCAACATCTTGAATAGTTTTGCTTATGTTTTCAGAAGATGAAGACATTTCCTCTGATATAGCACTTAAGTTTTCTGAATGTGAATTAACTTTTCCCATACTTGCCTTTATAGATAAAACCATTTCTTTTATATCTTCTTGCATAGATTTAACACCTTTAGCTAGTTCACCAACTTCATCATTATATTTTAAATACTTTTCAGGCACTTCTTTTGTATAATCCCCTGAAGCTATAATTTTTAAATGAGCTATGGCTAAAGTTATAGGAGTTACAATAGATTTTCCTATAAAATCTGATATAAGAATGCCTAAACATAGGAAAACTAATGAAAATATTAGCATGTAAAGCATTATTTTATTAACGCCACTCATTAATACATTTTTAGGTGTAGTAATTCCTATAGACCATCCTGTAAGTTTTACTGGAGTAAATCCTAAGTATTTTTTTGTACCCTGATACTCGTATTCTCCAACACCGGTTTCACCCTGTATCATTCTTTCATATATTTCTCCTAAGTCTTCTAAGGATTTATCAGTTTTAGATTGAGATAATAAGTTTTCACTACTTAATACTAGATTTGAATCTTTATCAGCTATAGTTCTTCCTTCATTATTTATCATAAAAGTAAAACTTTCTTTTCCATATTTTATATCTTTAACTATATCGCTTAAGCCTAATCCATCTTTTACGCCAGCTAAAACTCCTATAATTTTACCAGTATCATCCTTTATAGGTACTGAAAAAGGTACCACTACGTTTTTATCTGCTTTGCTTACTATTGGATCTGAAACATTAGCTTTTCCTTGTAAGGATTCTTTAAAATATTTTCTATCAGATATATTAATTTTTTTATTTTCAGTAGATACAGCGTTTCCCTTGGTATCAGAAAAAGTCATGTTTAACATATCTAATTCTTTTGCTTTTTTACTTAGTATTTTTTCTTTCTCTTCCCATTTTATTTTAGGATTTTTGATTTCTTTTATATCAGCTATTTGTTTAAGTGCATTTAAATCGTCTTGTAATCTACTTTCCACTATTTGAGCTGCTTCTTTAGTAGCTTCTGGTAAGGTAGAATCAATATTTTTAACTAATATTTTAGAAGATATTAGATAAGAAATTAATCCAAGACCTGCACTAATACAAAATATTAGTATCCCAAAATAAAGTAGAAGTTTTTTTCTAATTCCCATTTTAGTTTTATTTGTGTTCATTTTCCTCTCTCCCTATAGCAAAAATTATTAAATAATATTTCCTATTATCTATTTTCGATTATTATCTAGCTTAGTTTACTAATTTAGACCATAAATTTTACTTTATAACAAAATTTTATAAAAATATACAAATGTTTACGTTTTCTAAAAGTCGAATTTTGAATAAATTTATAATTATTTTTATTCAATTTTAAAATAGAGGAAAGTAAATAGAATTTTATTGATATAATTAATTTATATATTATGTTTTAGTAAGTTGTGAAAGTAGTAGTATAGGTAACCTAGATTTTTAGAGATTATTGTAATAGGGGTAAAGATATATAAATGTAGCAAATATGAAAATGAATTAATATGGCGGTATTTTAAAAGGTACCAGTAGATAGTAATAATAAAGGAGAAAAACTATTATGGATAAGAAATTAATTTTAAATAAAACAAAAGAATTTGTAAGAAGAAAGTTAGAGGGGGAGGGCTCAGGACATGATTGGTGGCATATTGTTAGAGTGTATAATAATGCTTTAGATATTGCTAAACAAACAGAAAATGTAGATTGTTTTGTTGTTCAGTTAGGAGCGCTACTTCATGATATAGCTGACCATAAATTTGGGTATAGTGATGAAGATAGAAGAAAAATCATTTTAGATTTTTTAAAGACCTTAAAAGTACAGGATGAAATTATTGAAGAAGTTGTATACATAGCTAATAATATTTCTTTTAAAGGTGGAACCAATAAACATGAGCTAGCTACAATAGAATCAAAGATTGTTCAAGATGGTGATAGACTTGATGCAATTGGAGCAATAGGAATAGGTAGAGCCTTTTCTTATGGAGGATATGCAAAAAGAACTATGTATAATCCAAACTTAAGAGAAGAAAATGAAAAAGAAATAAGAGAATGCTGTGACAGTGATACTATTAGCCACTTTTATGAGAAATTATTATTATTAAAAGATCTAATGAATACAGAAATTGGTTATAAAAAAGCCCAAAGAAGACATGAAATTATGGAAGAATTTTTAAATAATTTTTATGCTGAATGGAATGGTGGAATTTAATGTTAAAAAGATAATTAGATTTATATTTTGTATTTTAATAATGAATCTAGAAAAGTATATATTAGATAAAACTAGTTATATGAAAAATTTTGAAATTATTAAATATAATTAAACTAAATGATTTAGTGATGGTAAATTAGAAGGGAAGATTAGATGAAAAATAAAGATACTGCAAATATAGAAGTTAAAAATCTTATAAAAGATGCTTATTATAATTCAAAAAAGCATGGATTTTGGGAAGATGTTGATGTGAATAAATTAAGACCTTTTTTTAAAAATAAGGGAGGAATTTTAAATATACAAGATGTTAACTCTTTAAGTAACAGACTAATGCTTATAACAGGAGAGGTATCAGAAGCTCATGAAGCCCTTAGAAAAAAAGATTATGAAAATTTCAAAGAGGAGTTAGCAGATATAATATTAAGAGTTTCAGATTTAGCAGGAGGATTAGATATAGATTTAGAAGAAGAACTTAAAAAGAAAATGGAGAAAAACAAAAATAGACCTTATAAGCATGGAAAGGAATTCTAAGGGATATTATTTGTAAATAAATTGCAAATATAATGAAAAAAATTGATAAAGTGGATAAAAGAATAAAATTCTGTTATTTAGATTGTTTATTTTTGAAAGTCTATTGTTTTTAGTTTATTCCATATGTATAATTATATATATTATAGAAAATATTGACAAAAATTATAAAATAAACCATAATGGTGTTGGCAGTAAAATTTTATTTCAACAACGGGGGGAGAAACATGAAAAAACTTAAAACAATAATGACTATGATGTTGATAGCAGTTTTTGTTTCAACAGGATTAGCATTCACAAATGTAAAAGTTAAAGCTGCAAGTGGACAAAATATAGTAAGTTATGCAAGAAAATTTTTAGGAACTCCATATGTATGGGGAGGAACATCACCATCAGGTTTTGATTGTTCTGGATTTGTACAATATGTGTATAAAAATTGTGCAGGAATATCACTTCCAAGAACAACACAAGCTCAAATTAATGTAGGTACACCAGTATCAAGAAGCCAGTTACAACCAGGCGATTTAGTATTTCCAAGTACAGGGCATGTAGGTATATATGTAGGTAATGGTCAAATGATTCATTCACCTCATACTGGTGATGTTGTAAAAATAAGTTCAGTATATGCATTTTATGCAGGAAGAAGAATAAGTGGAATAACTTCATCTCCTTCATCAGGAGGATATACAAAAGACTTTATTGGTTCAGTTCAAAGAGATTTAAGACATTGTAGATGCTATTCTGGAGTAGCAACAGGAGTAATAGATCAAAAAACAAAAGAAGCTATATGGAAGTTTAGAGGAATTGTAGGGTTACCAGTTAATACTACTTTAGATAGTTCAGTAGTAAATGCGTTAAATCAAATTGTACATAAGCCAAGATTAAGCGTTAATGACAAGCGTGCTTATGCTATAAGATTTGTTCAATGGTGGATTGGAAGCAGTCCTAAAGATGGTTTATATAGTACTAAAACTAAAGAAGAGGTACGTCAATGGCAAATAAGAGCAAAAATATGGAGTTCATCTGGAGCAGATGGAATCATAAGAAGTAAAGATTGGGATGCAATATTAGCAGACTAATAAAAAGCAATATATGTTAAGGTAGGTATAAATTTTTATATCTACTTTTTATTTATATACTTTTTTTAGATAAATAGTAAATTAGTACTTGTATATTTTTGTAATAATTTGTAGAATAATATACATCATTGTAGAAATTATTGACAATATTGAAGAAATAATACATAATTTATCTCATATTCATATACAATTTAAAATAGGGGGAAAAGTATGAAGAAATTAAAAAAAGTACTAACAATATTATTAGTAGCAGTTTTTGTTTCAACAGGATTAACATTTACAAATGTAAAAGTAAAGGCTGCAAGTGGACAAGATATAGTAAGTTATGCAAAAAGATTTTTAGGAGTACCATATGTATGGGGGGGAACATCACCATCAGGTTTTGATTGTTCTGGTTTTGTACAATATGTATATAATCATTTTGGAATATCGCTTCCACGAGTATCAGAAAATCAAGTTAATGTAGGTACACCGGTATCAAGAAGCCAGTTACAACCAGGCGATTTAGTGTTTCCAAGACCTGGAGCACACCATGTATGTATATATATAGGAAATGGGCAAATAATCCATGCACCTCAGCCTGGTCAGGTTGTAAAAATAGTTCCAATATATTCATTTTATGCAGGAAGAAGAATAAGTGGAATTCAACAATATCCTAAGGTTTCAGATAATGCTAGACCAATAAAGTATAGTCAAATGATAATAACTCCTGATTCTCAAGCAGTAAGAAGTGCTCCAACTGATTCAGCTTCAGTTGTTAGAACATTAAGACATGGAGATGTAATAGATGTATATGCAGAGTATAAGGGATGGTCATTAATAGCAAGAGGAAGACAACAGCAATGGATAAGATCAACATATTTAGCAAGTAAAGTACCAACAGCAGATACAGGAAGAGAAAAACCAATTAAAACTGGATTAATGATGATAACTCCAGATTCACAGATAGCAAGAATATATCCAAGTGATACAGCTACAGCGTCTAGAACTTTAAGTCATGGAGATAGAGTAGATGTATATGCAGAACATAATGGATGGTGTTTAATAGGAAGAGGAAGAAAAGCACAGTGGATAAGAGGTACATATTTAGCACCAGTAGTACCAACAGCAGATACAGGAAGAGAAAAACCAATTAAAACTGGATTAATGATGATAACTCCAGATTCACAGATAGCAAGAATATATCCAAGTGATACAGCTACAGCATCTAGAACATTAAGCCATGGAGATAGAGTAGATGTATATGCAGAACATAATGGATGGTGTTTAATAGGAAGAGGAAGAAAAGCACAGTGGATAAGAGGTACATATTTAGCACCAGTAGTGCCAACAGCAGATACAGGAAATGAAAAACCAATAACAACAACTCGTTATAAAGTTATATCATCTTCAATAACAGCAAGAATATATCCAAGTGATACAGCATGGAGTTCTAGAACTTTGACAAGAGGAACTGTAGTAGATATATATGCAGAATATGGAGATTGGTATTTAATAGCAAGAGGAAGAAATGCACAATGGGTTAGAAAAAATGCTTTACAACCAGTTTAATTGTGTTAAATTAATATAACTAAAAACTAAATAAGTGATTTAAAACCTTGAGAACTTAAAAACTTTATTTTATGGAATGAATTTTAAATTCTTAAGGTTTTTTATTATAAAAAATTAAGTTGAGTTTTACGTTTACTATATATCTTTCATTTGTTTTAAGGATTTTAAGTTTTGGAGTAGGATTTTTAATTTCTAATTTAAGAATCCTATTTATTTTTCTATAAAGGGTCATTCATGAAATTGCTAAAATATGAGCAGCTTTTGATTTATTTCCGCTACAAAGTTTTAAAGTGTGCTGAGTAATTTTAGTTTCAACAGATTAAATCCTGTAAAATTAGATTTTTTACCTTGAATAAAAAGGGGTTAATTGTAAATAGTGGACATGAAATTTTAATTATATTTGCTGAAACTGTTTGTGTAGCTGTCCATAATGTGATTATTTTATAACCGGATACATAATATATTTTACAAGAAGTATTTATTTAAAAAAAGCGTAGCAGATTAAGCTGGAAATTAATCTGCTACGCTTTTTATTGTCTGTTTTAGAAAAGCATAAGCTAAGCTTAAGGTTGTTTATTAAGTAATACAATCTAACTTATTTAAATCTAATAAAGTTTTTTTACTTTAGTTTGCTCTTAAATCAATATCACCATTGTCGCTGGATATTTTAATTGGAATATCACTATTTCCTATTTTTTTATTAGAACTTTGTTTGTTACTGTCTTCATCTTTTTGTACGGATAAACCAAAATCATTAGATATTTTTCCGTATTCAGTTTTTAAATCAAAATTACCAGCTTGTTTTTTAGGTAAATTGACATCTATAGCACCATACTCAGATTTTAGATTTAAACCTTTAGTTAAGGGGTTAGAACTAGTTAAAGATATTTTACCGTTAGTTGCAGAGACATCTATTTTACCTAATACATTTTTTAGTTTAATATCTCCATAGCTATTTGAAGCGTTAAGATAACCAGAAATATCGTTAATGGTAACATTTCCGTTTTCAGAAGTAGTATCTACATTTCCTTTTATACTATTAACAGTAGTTGCTCCGTAAGAGTTTTTTAAATCTAAATCTCCAGTTATATTTTTTATAGAGATATTACCGTTATCACTAGAAACTTTTGCTCCTTTAGTTAGATTAGACACATCTATATTGCCATAGTTATTAGATATTTTAGCATACATTTTTTCAGGAATTTTAACATAAAGATATAAATCAGTATTAATGGGGCCATTATTTTCTTGATACATTTCATCAGTAGTTATATTTATAGTACTGCCTTCATCTATATTTACTAAAGAATCAATAGCACTAGCCATAGCTTTCTTGTTATTACCATAAATTGTTCCTTTAGCTCTAATTTCTATAGTATCTGTTTGGGATTTATCTATATATATATTTCCAATATTAGATTTTATATTGACAGTATCAGCATTTTTACGTTGAACCTTATAAGTTTTATTGAAATTTTCCGTAAGTTTATAATTAATTTTTCTTAAATTATTAAATCGAATGTGATCTTTATCAAAAGTCAGTACATTACTTGTTATAAACAATCCACCACATATAAAGATTAGAATAATAAACATAAATATGCTAGATCCGGTTATTCTAAATTTTTCATGGGCCTTATTAGAGAAAAATTGACATAGCAAAATTTCTACGCCTAAAAATATAAAGATGAAAGGCCAAAATTTTATAACACGGCCTACTAAACTTAAATCAACGAAAGTTCCTATTAAAAATATGATTCCTAAAAAAATCAGTGTAAATCCTAAAGTTATAGATCCAACTTTCCATTGACGCATTGTTTATTGGCCTCCTTTTTTATGGGGAAGTAATAATCTTTTGTTTCCGCTTAAAAGTTTAAGTCCAAAGAATATTAATATAAAAGATCCAATAGCTGTTTTAACATAATTTTCTATATGATAATCTATATTTATGTTAAGAATAGGGAAAACCATATTGTGTAGTAAGGACCATACTCCTATAATTATAAATCCATAAGCTATTATTTTAGGTAATTTACCATTAAAGTTAAAATCAAAACTTAAGGAATCATCAATTGGTGTACCAAGATATAAAATTTTTCTAACATCAAATATGCTGTAAAACCAGATTATAGGCATTAGAAAATTAAATATATGAAGATTAGTTAACTCACCTAAAAAAGCGGCACCTAAAAAGCATGACATAAGCTGGAGGCCTTTCTTTTGCACTCCAATATATAAATGACCAGCACCAGGTAATAATGAAAATGCATAAGCCCAAAATTTTTTGTTTTCCATAAAAAACACTCCCTAATTTAATTTTTGTTAAGCATGAAAAAATAAATAATAAATTTTATTTACTTTAATCTGCCTTATATATTTAGTATAGGACACACTTCTTAATTAAAAGTAGAAGAAAATATTAACATTACCTTAAAATAGTAATAAGTATTTCTTACGAAAAGGTAAATGTTTTCATATTTAAGGAGTTCATTATATATTAATATTTTTTACAGTAAATATCCATTGAAAATGCATGAAAATTCATGGTATTATTAACATATATAAGTATATATTGCTAAAAAACATTTCACTTCACTAAAGTATACACTCATAAATTCCAATCCTCTAGAGAGTAATCTCTGGAGTTTTTTTGTTGTTTGATGTGAAATTCTTGAAAATAGCTGTATTTCATGATTTGAAGTTTTTTATTTTAATGTATCAACTTTTTAATTTTACTACATAAAAGGTAATGTATTATAAATTGAAAATAAATAGAGGGTAAAGAATAAATTTAAAAAAGGATGAATATTTATGATTCAAATGATAGATGCTAAAAAATTATTAAAAGGTAGTTTAAATAAATTAGGAATGACTTCAAAGGATACTTTTGTCTTTGGGGAAGAATCTACTCACAAAAATCATTATACTAAAATTATAAAGTTTAATTATATATTAAAGAGTGTAGAGGAATTTAAACTTAAAAAAGAAGCGGATTTGATATCTAATGTAACTCTAAATAAAGTGCTTTATTATGGAAAGGATTTATTTGATTTAAATGAAAAAAAGAATTATATAAAGATATATAAATTTGATTGTGATGAATTTAAGGATGATTTTATTACTAAAATAGAGATAGGAAATTGTAAAGATAAAATAGATTTAAGATTTGGTGGTATATTAACTGGAATTGATTATAGGTATGCTATCCTTTTGATTCCAGACTATGAGGTGAATGGAGAAAGCTTTTTTAAAGATGCATTTCTTATTGATTCAATTTTAAAAAAGAGTTATTCATTTAAAAATATTATAGGGCAAAAGGAAGAAGTTTTAAAAATAGATAGTATATTAGTAGATTATAGTGGAGAATACATAGCTTTTAAAACAGGAAGAATTGGAGATTTTGAGAAAAAAGAGTTTTATGATGAGTATAAAAATGATTTAGTACAGAGTAGAAAGGTTAACAATATAATAGATAAAAGTATTACATTAGAACCTAAAAAGTTTAAGGATATAACAGATGAATGCAGTACAATAGAACCTAAGAAGTTTAAGGAGATAATGGATAAAAGTGTTACGGAGTTTATAGATAAAAAAGAGATCTATGACAACGAAGAAGATTTGATTATATGTGAAAAAGATGAATTTATAAATAAAGTAAAAAACAAAGTAAATCTAAATAGAGATAGAATTATTGAGAAATGTAAATTTGATAAGTCTGTAAGATTAATTAGTATGGATAATGATAAAATATATTACTTATTAAGGGATTTTAAAAGCAGTTTAAAGTATCTAAAAAGCTATGATTTTAAATCAAAAGAAATAAAGACTATAGAAGTAGAAGAAAAGTATGATTATATAGAAATGCATAACAATAAATTTTATGGTTTTATTAAAAAAGAAGATAGCTTCTTTGATGTATATAGTATTAGAGACAATTATAAGATACTAGAAAGTGATGGAGAAGCTTTTTATGTAGATGAAAAAATACTTGTTTCAGGAAATATTATTTTAAAAGATGATAAATTTACCCGTTACTTAAAAGTATATAATGTAAAAGATGGCAGTATACTAGATAGTTTTGAATTCACAAATATGTGTTTTGATTTTATAGAAAAAGTCATAGTATTTTGGTAAAGGGAGAAGAAAGATAATAATAGCTTCATAAATAGTAAGATAATAATTTATATATATGTGGTTAAACAAGATATAAAATGTTGATAGTTTATTAAAAATGGATGGTCTGTGAAAGGCTATCCATTTTATTTTAGGTTATGTATAGCATTGTTATTAGGATCAATAGAAGTTTATGAAGTTAAATCCATACACACCTAAAAAAGAAATAAAAGATATTAAAAAAGAAAGTATGTAAGATAAAAATTTAGTGAATGAATTATTAGAAAAATTATATAATATATTTCTTAAAGGTGATAACAATATACATATTATTAAAAGATATATATTTATATATTTAACTAAAAGAAATCCGCTAAAAACACATATTAATGTTATTAATAACTGAGGAATAAATTTTTGCATTATTAAATCACTAATAGAGTAGGGTAAATAGAATCCATTATTTTTAATATTGGCTTCAGATTTATTTAAAACAGATAATAAGTTATCTCCAATTACTAGAACTATTTCAATAGCAATGAATTTAACTATCAATTTATCAGCATATAGATATACTAATAATGAAATAATAAAGCATACTAAGCAGGAGTTTATTAGTAACTTTTTATTACATATAATTCTAGAAATTTCTTTATAAAAATAAAATTTATAATTAGTAGAGTATTGTTTTTCCATCAAATGTAGTGATGAGTTGTTTTTTTTGTTAAAGGTAACTTTATCTTGGGACATTGAGTCCATGTTTCCATAAAAAAAACCATCAGATAGGTTAGTAATAGATTTATAATAAGGAAGTATATTGTCATATTTTATATAATCAATTTTAACCATATAAATAATTAAAGCTATTGTTAAAGCTGTACTCATTATAATGGAATCATAATAATATATTGCTGTTAGTATTAATATTATAACTACTCTTAAAAAATCAGGGCGTTTTACCTGATGTATAAAAAAACAAACTAAGTTAGAGATTATATTAATTAAAGATGCTACTATAATAATCTTTCTAAATCCATAGATTTGAAGATTATTCAGTAAAATAACACCTATAATTAAAATAGACAAAAAAGTGGATTTTAGTATTATAAATAATTTTAAATCATTAACTGTTAAAACTTTTAATTCTATTAATTCAGGTCGTATATTCATAGTTGGTGCATCTTGCATAAGTTTTGCTATACAATATATAAAAATTATAACTGGAACATATTTTATATATTCAGGTTTAAGTGTAGATATCATTTCTTTAAAAGTTACAATTAGAAAAACTACTATTATTAAAAAAGCTAGAGTTTTTAATTTGTTTTTCTTTATTATTTTTAACATCTTTCTTTTTAAATTTAATAATGTAAACTTAATAATATTAATTTTCATAGCTATCCCTTATCATTGTTGTAATATTTTTTTTAGTTAAATCTCTAGGCACATAGTCTAGTAACTTACCATTTTTTAAAATAAGATATACATCACAAATTTTATTTAAACTTTCAATATCATGGCTAGATACAATAATTGTTTTGTCTTTTTCTCTTTCTGACATTATTAAATTTTCTACTGATTCAACTTGAACAGGATCTAATCCGTTGAAAGGTTCATCCATCAATATATTAGGTTCATTTCTAATTATCCCGATAGCAATACTCATTCTTTGTAGAGTTCCTTTAGATAAAGTATCAGGAAATGAATATTGATATTTTTCTAATTTTAAAGTATCTAATAAAGATTTAATTTTATTTATACTTTCTCTTTTAGAAAAATTTTTTATATTACACATTAGTAAAAGGTGTTCTTTTAATGTAAGGTCTGAATAATATACTGATGAATCTCCTATGTATGTTATTGGTAAGCTTAAAAAATCTTTGCTATTTATACACTTGTCATCTAAAAAAAGATTACCTTTATTACTTCTTATTAAACGACAGATTGTTTTTAATAAAGTTGTTTTACCTACACCATTTTTGCCAATTAAACCGTAAATTTTATTATTATCAAATTTATAGGATATATTTGATAATATTTCATTATTATCATAATCCATATAAATATTATCTATAGAAATCATTTTAGAGCTCCTTTGTTTAATTTTAATAAAATAAAAAATATAATCACTAAAGTTTTATTTTAAAAGAATAGAGTATAACATAATTGGAATTTCACATTTTTTATTCAATTAAATAACTGCATTATTAATTTGTATGTATACTAAGTGTATAGTAAAATAATATCATTATTACATATTTTATACAATATTCTATAATAAGGGAGAAAACCAATGAGTTGTTATTATTTAAAACAAAAAATAATTTAATCTAAGGACTGCTTAGTTTTAAATAACTAAACAATTCTTAGATTATTTATTTTAGGGGAATTAGATTTAAAATTAAGACAAATTTAATTTTTTTTCATGAAAATTAAGTCTATCTTAATTTTTTTATTTTATTAGCTTTGTTATAATAAAGTTACAAAAAATTAATGTATATACACTAAATAATAAAAAACGGAAATGTTATTTAAAATTTAGATTTAAATTATTATAAGCAAAGGATGAGAATATGATAGAAATTTCAAATGTTACGAAAAGTTATAATGGAAAAGTTAATGCAGTAGATAATTTGAATTTACGAGTAAGAGACGGAGAAATATTTGGATTTTTAGGACATAATGGAGCGGGAAAGACAACTACTATAAAAATGATAACAGGTATATCAGATCAAGACAGTGGTTCTATACTTCTAGATGGAATAGATATAAAAAAGGAACCTTTAAAGGCTAAAAAGCAATTTGGATTTGTTCCTGATAGTCCAGATATGTTTTTAAAACTAAAAGGAATTGAATATTTGAATTTTATGGCTGATATATACGACGTTCCAATAGATTTAAGAAAAGATAGAATTAAAAAATTGAGTACTAGATTTAGTATGGAACATGCACTTGGTGATAAAATTCAAAGTTATTCCCATGGAATGAGACAAAAAATAGTTATTATGGGAGTGCTTATACATAATCCATCTATATGGATTTTAGATGAACCTTTAACAGGATTAGATCCTAAGTCAGCATATATATTAAAAGAAATGATGAGAGAACATGCAGATGCTGGCAATACTGTTTTTTTCTCCACCCACGTTTTAGAAGTAGCAGAAAAAGTTTGTGATAGAGTTGGAATAATTAATAAAGGAAAACTTATGTTTTGTGGAAGCTTAGATGAACTAAAAAACAATATAAAAAACAATGACTCATTGGAAAATATATTCTTGGAGATGACTAAAGATGAATAAGCTATATATGTTAACAAAAATTTTATTGAAAAATAGTAGTGGAGAAAAATCAAAGAAAAAAAATAATAGAGCTTATTCCATATCAAAATTAGTTTTACCTTTATTAGGTATACTTTTTATGATACCTGTAGTTAATTCTATTTCTAAAATGTATGATGTTTTTGCTAATACTAATCAGCAAGATGTTATAATTAATGCAGGATTTTCTATAACAATAGTTGTAATATTTATTTTTAGTATCCCTTATATTTTAACAACGTTTTATTTTACAAAGGATATAGACGTGTTATTACCTTTACCTTTTAAATCCTATGAAATAGTGGGTGCAAAATTCATTACAGTATTGATATATCAATACTTAATGGCGTTACTTTTTTTAGTGCCTTCTTTAGGGGTGTATGGATATAAAAGTTCTTCAGGAATAGTTTACTGGATTACAGCAATCTTTTTGTTTTTGATATTACCTATAATACCATTAGTTTTATCTTCGTTATTTAGCATGGTAGTAATGAGATTTACTAATTTAGGAAAGCATAAAGATACACTTAGGGTTGTTGGCGGAATATTCTCTATTGTAATATTTTTGGGTATCAACTTATTAAGAAGTAATGAATCAAGTCAAGGAAAAACATTAGAACTAATTGCTCTTGGAAATAATTCTTTAGTTAAAACTATGAACTCTGTACTTCCTATAGCTAAATGGGGAACTCGTTCTTTAGTAGGAAATTCAATTAATGAAGCTATTTTAAGTTTATTTTTAGTTGTTTTAGCCAGTGTATTATTTATAATACTGTTTATAATCATCGGGCAAAAACTTTATTTGAATAGTATAATTGGAAGCTCTGAATCATTTTCAAAAAGAGAAAAATTGGATGATTATTATATTGGAAAAAATGTAAGTAAAAGTTCAAAGTTTAAAACTTATGTGCTAAAAGAAATGAGAATTGTACTTAGAACCCCAGCTTTTTTATTAAACTGTATTGTACCAGGTTTAATTTTTCCGATATTTTTACTAATAGGGATATATACAAAGCTTGATTCATATTTTTCAAAGGAAACTATAAGTGCAATCTTTTCAAATAAAGAAATAACAGGTTTGGTTTTAACTATAAGTTTTGCTGGTTTATTACTTTTATCATCTAGAACTATGATAGCAAGTACTGCTATATCTAGAGAAGGTCAAAATATGTTTATAAACAAGTATATTCCTATAAGTTATAGAAAACAAATATTGGCTAAAATTCTTCCAGATACTATTATGAATTCTATTAGTACTTTGCTAATTTTACTAATACTTGTTTTTATAATAAAGATACCAATAATGATTGCTATACTAATATTTATAATAGGCTTATTAGCTAGTATTATAAGTAGTGGTCTTGGTATGATAAAAGAAATTAACAATCCTATTTTAAATTGGGATAATGAGCAAAAAGCTGTAAAACAAAACAAAAATGCTATTAGTATTTTCTTTACATGTTTAATTTTAGGTGGATTAATAGTCTTTTTAGCTATTAAGTTTAGACCAAGTGCAACTATAGCAGTTATATCTATAATAATAATTTCATTAGTAGCAATTACAGGAATATTTAATCATATATTTACAACAGGAGAAAAAAGGTATTCTGAAATAGAATAAGGAGATTTCCTAGTATCTTAGTTTTGAAAATATAATAAATTTACTAATTTTATTTTAGTATAAAGCATAACAATAACACTACTTTAGAGCTTTATTTAAAAGACTTTAAAGTAGTGTTTTGTATGTGTATAAATTGAAAAGATTATAATGTTATGAAATGTTTATAGAAATGGTATCATTTTTCCCAAAATGCTATCTTTGTCTATTATGTCCTCTATTTCATAAACAGGAACTGAAAAATAAGGAAATCCTGATTGTCTTGGCCCTATTTCATATTGTTGGAAATAAATCATCAAATTTTTGTCTGCTATAAAATAATCTTGATCAGGTTTTACTCCTTTATATCCATCTTTATAAAGAACTGTCTTTTGCTTTTTTAGTTCTCTTTTTCCTATTTTTGATATTATGTTTATATAATCACTGTCCTTTTTAAATAAATCTTTAAATTCATATACTTTTCCTGTGTCAACGTCAAAATTTAGAGACTTTATGGAATTTATAGGATGAGCTCCTTTAAAATCTCCAAGTCCACTTAAATTAAAGCTTAACACACCTCTTTGATTATTTTTAATTTCATAGGATCCCATAATATATGTTGGAATATCTTCATAGTTAAGATCCGATATAAACTTTTTAGTAAAATTATAAATTTGTGAATTGATTTTTCTTTGCAATAAAAGATTATTCATACAATATACCATTGGATAATAAAAATTTATTCTAGGTGTTATAGTCCTAAAGGTGTTTGTCTTTACAGGAAACTCCATAATGACCCTCCATTAAATCTTTTATCTATATAGTATTCTTCAGTAATATTAAATGTTACTTCCCTAAAAAATTAGCTTCTGGTACAAAGGGTACCTTAATTTTATAACCATTTTTCTTTAAGAATTGTGCTTTTATTAGTACAAGTTCTGTACTTACTTCAAGAGCACAGGCTATTTGTTTATATGTAAAGTTCTTTGATGCTAAATCTAAAAAAGTATCAGTTTTAATAAGAAGTTCTGCTGCAAAGAAATTTGCTTCTATTTCTTTTGTAGATGTTTTAAAGGTTGTATATAAATTATCTTGGAACATATTGAGGAACTGTTTTTAGAAAAATCCACATGGAATAAAACTGCTTTTAAATGTCAAATTAGCGAGAGGACTTTAAGCAAATATAAAAATAAAGGGATAGATGAAATAAGAAAGATGTTTGATTTGGGGAGAGCGTTTGGCTAAGTTAAATGGGTTATTGTGAAATTATAGATATCTTGTGGTATAATAAGGAAAATATTTGTTTTGCTGGAGGATTATATGCTATATATACTAAAAAAATATTTAAAAGTAAAAGCAGAAAAGGATTATGCTATTTTTAGTATTAGAAATTTGATAGTTTGTATATGGATGGGATTATTATTTTATATGCAAGGAACTAAAGGACAGCTTCCACAATTAAATTTTTCTATTAGTGTAGTTTTTTCAGTTATTTTAATAATTTTTTCTTGCGACTGTATTACAAACAAATTATATACTTCTGTAAACAAAGAAATAACTAAAGAGGATAACTTTTATAAGAAAATAATAGCTAGCAATATAGCAGTGTTTTTAAAGAATATTTTTATTTTATTATATTATTGGGTATTGTGGATGTATACTTTTTAGGTTTTATCCAGGGGTTAAAATTAATTGGTCAAGTTATGATTTTAATAATTTTAAGTTTAGGGCTAGGAAATTTTATATTTATTTTCCGTAGTAAATTTTCTTCAAAAACTAAAAAAGATGTTACATCAGTAATTATTTCTATGATTTTAGGATTAGGTTTAAATTATCTTTATTATAAAGTAGGAGTCATAGTTCTATTTCCAGTAACTTTGATTATATATGGCTTATCATTAGTCTTCAATGAAAAAGAAAATAGTATAAATAGCTAGAAGTTTTTTATTATAAAAAATAAGAAAGGAGGTTTTTGTATGAATAAGAAAGTGATAGTTTGTCCTATAGGAATTGTATGTTTATTATTTGGAGTATTTTTATTTAGAAAATTTTTTATGTTTCTACCATTTTCCTATGAGGATTCTAATATCTTAGGGATAATGACTTTTATAGGTATAATTGGATTTTCATTTGGGGGAGTAGTACAAAATATAAATACTTTAAGAAGAAGAAAAGGAAATGTTATAAATATTATTTTATCTATAGTTTATATTGCAATATTTTTAGTTACTACTTTTTGCTTGCTTATTGCACTAGGATTTGGCCCCTTTAATCCAAATTCTATATTGTATAAGCTTTTTTTAAAGCCATAGTATGTGAAATGTGTTCTAAATATAACATAGTATATGGAGTTTTATTATAAGTTTTTTAAAAGTTATACTTTCCACTAAAGTAACCCTCCATTGAAAGTATAGTAAAATCAATGATATCATTAAAATATAGAAAATAAATACTTTTAGAAACAAGTTTTGTAAAACTAAAAAATTCAAATATATAAGTCTTAAGAGGAGAAATCTCTTAGGGCTTTCTTTAATTTAACTCCAAATGTTTGTCTGGCAGTGTATTGTATGATTTTAAATTTTAAAGAGGGGGTATTTTAATGTATAGACTTTTGAAAAAATACAGAGCAGGGGATAAAAAGGTTATAGAAAAAATAATAGAAGGATTTGTTCCTCTAATACTTAAAGAATCTTCAAGGTATATAGTTAAATGTTACGATTATGAGGATTTAGTTCAACATGGATAACTATCAGTTATAAAACCGGCCAATATGTACAAAGGCAGCGGTGAAAGCTTTAGATTTTACTGCATAAAGGCTATAAAGCAAAATTATAAAGCTCTTTTAAAAGGTGAAATAAAACATCACAGAGAAATTCCACAGGAAAAAGATGATATATTCTTATAAGTTTACTGTAGAAGATGAAGTTATAGCTTATGAAAAAACAAAGGAAATATATAAGGCAATAGACACGTTAAGTGAAAGAGAGAAAAATATTTTAAATGGATTTTATATAGAGAAAAAAACTATAAAGGATATTGCCAAAGAAAATGGCAGAAGTTACAACAACACAAGATATGAAAAAGATAAAATGGTAAAGAAACTTAAAAAGCAATTACAAAAGCAAATAATAGATAAAAAATAATAAATAGCAATTATAGATGAAACTTCTTTTCCCTTTGTCAAAGGAGTAAGCGACCATTAACAAATCAGAGATTTTAGTTTAACATTTAAGTAACTCAGATTTATTCTTCCTATTGTTAATGTAATTCCTTCTCCACTTGTCTAAGGAGTAAGCGACTATTGACAAATCAGAGATTGAGGTTCTTTCTATTTAGGGGGCGTGAAAATATGTATGATAGTTTAATAAAGCTTTTAGTGATTTTAAAAAAAAGGTTATAGCAGCTACACAAAACCAAAAATGGAGGCCTTAAATTTTATGTTTAGGGCCTTTGTTTTTTACTATATGTATTAGTTTGAATTTTTATAAAGATTTTTAAATATACTTTAAATTATTTAATTTTATCAGGATCTAAAACTGTCATTTCAATAACAGTTCCACATTTAGAACAAAATGTTACTTGTAAATCAGATCCTCCTAATCCTGTTTTTGAATTTAAAGATTTAACGGCAGCTACTCCACTTAACTTTCCTTTCTTTAGTATATTTGATCCACATTTACTACAAGTCTTATTCATATTACATAACCTCCTAAATTTAAAAAACTATAGTTGTAATAATTAATTTTTTTAAGATAAAAGTATGTTTTTATCTTATATTAATTTTTCGTCCATTTAATTACTTTTTTTACTATTTTAAACTTTGAAATTATATTTATTAATTATAGTAATTTAGAAACTTTATTTTTTTACAAATATATAAGTGAATTCATATATATAGGTGAACAACAAAACAAAGAAAGAAGGGGGATTTTAAAATGGCAGTAGCAGCACATAAAAATGATTCAGATATAGTATTAACTTTAGATGCAGGTTTAGATAAAGATGGGAAAGCAATATTAAGACGCAAAACAATATCAAAAATTAATGTAAATGCTAAGGATGAAGATCTATTTACTATAGCAACTGAAGTAGAAAAAGTATTAATGTATGAAGTAAGAGAAATCAATAGAGTAGATAAGAGTGCATTAGTTCAGGAAGGCTAGGCACAATTGATAATTTAAAATTAACAAATAACAATTGGAAATAGAATTTATAATTAACAATGAGCAATTAACAATTACTGTTGAAATTCCAATGGAATTTCTTGAACTATATTATAAAGAATTTTGTCTTAAAAAATTCTAACCAAAATTGTTAATTGTTATCTGAAAATTGCTAATTGAAAAAAGGGGGGTTTTTAAGTGAATAGAACATTAAGCATGAAGTTTATAACAGAGGAAGGAAAGAAAATTTCTTTTTCTATAAGTGATGTAAAAGAAGGTTTAACTAAAGAAGATGTATCTGGGTTAATGGATGTTATAGTTGAGAAAAAAGATGCCTTTGCATATGATTCACCAATCGTAGCAAAAGATTCTGCAGACATTATAGAAAGAACTACAGAAGAAATATATACAGCATAAAGCATAGGGTATTTAACATAAATGAGCCTCTACTTTTTAAAAGTAGAGGCTCTAATTATATTTGACAAACTATAATATAAAAAAATAAATTAGATTTCTTTCTCTTTCTCCTGTAGCTTTTCAACATATTCTAATCCTAATTTAACAAGCATTAGTTAAAGCTACTCTACTGTTTTTAGAGATGAGTTTTCCATTGAGTGAAAGTAGAGGGGCAGATATTGATATGGAATAGTATGTCAATGAGGATTGCAGTGAAATTTTAAAAAGTTAAATAGAATATAGGTTAAGAGAGTTATATATTAATACATAATATCGGTAGATTGTGAAGAGAATAGTGTTCTTTGAAAATTGAATAATATGGTGAAAATAGTGTGTGTAGATATAGAGATATTTAAAGAAAAATATGTTAATATATTATATATATGTATTTATTTTGTAGTTAGAGAAGATTGGGGTGAGAAAATATTTTATGGATACCAAAATAAAGGGTATAAAAATAGGAGAAAAAATTATTTTAATTGGAGATATTTTAGATTCGATAGAATTGTGCATTAAAAATAAAAGTCAACTTTCAACACTAATTTTAATTTATTCAACAATGGATAGTATGGCATATTTAAGTAAATCTAGTACAAAGAATACCGTTGCTAGAAAGGATTTTATAGAATGGACAGAAAAATATTTAGTGAAATATTTAGACAGTAATTGTAAGGGGATTGACTTATATGCAGCACGATGCGGTGTTTTACATTCATTTATAGAATCATCAAGTTTATCAAATGAAAATCAAGCAAAATTAATTAAGTATTCATGGGGTACAGCTGATAACAGTTTATTAAAAAAGGTTACTGATTCAAGGTATATATCATTAAATATAGAAAGTTTTTTACAAGCTTTAAGAAGAGCAGTTGGTGATTTTTTAAAAGATGTTATTGAAAATAATGATATGACAATTAACTTTGAAAATAATTCAAAAGACTATTTTAAAAATATAAATTTAAGGAATGTAAATTAAATTACTTTATTAGTAGATATGTTTTATAATGATTTAAAAAATAAACTATATTTAAAAACACCGTATTATTCAACTTTGAATTTTACGGTGTTTTTATGTCGTAATATAAAAGTATTATGAATTAATATAATGAGATAAATTAGATGAAATAATATACATAAAAAGTATTAAAAGTAATTTTAAGGTTGATATAAATATATATAGTTTTAACAATTTACTAATGAATACTAATTTTTATAGGATATCAGAAAGGGGTAGTAAGTTAGTATTTTTTTGATGTTTGTACTTTAAATTCTTTAGTAGCTAGCATATAAGCTTTAGGGTATAATTATGAAAAGGGAAAATTAAATGCCATGAGTTTGAAACAACTATAAAGTTAATTCAATATCTATGGCGGCTAAAGATAAAGAAATAGTAATTAACAGTAAAATTGAAAAATAGACTTAAAGAGGTGACTATCAAATGATAAAATTAGAATTTAGATTAGCAGAAAGAGAAGATTTAGATAATATTTTTGATATGTTTAAAGATGCTATTAATGAAATGAAGAAAAATGGTATTGACCAATGGGATAATATATACCCAGACAGGAATATACTTGAGGATGATATAGCAAAAAAGGAATTATATATAGGTGTATCTGAAGATGCAGTTCTATCTGCATATGTTTTAAACCAAGAATGTGATGAGCAATATGCTAATGGTACATGGAAATATCCTAATTCTACATATTATGTGATTGATAGATTATGTGTCAATCCAAAATTTCAAAATAAAGGAATTGGAACTTCAACAATGGAACACATAGAAAATGAGGTTGGAAAAATGGGGATAGATACAATTAGATTAGATGCTTTTACGTTAAATCCACATGCTGTAAAATTGTATGAAAAGTCAGGATTTTCAAAAGTGGGATTTACTAATTGGAGAAAGGGAAAATTCCATCTTATGGAGAAAAAAATTAATTCTTTCAAAGGATTTAATTTTACTACTAACAATTTATAGGGTATGATTGTTAATAATTAAGAAAGAATTGTAATTTATTGTGAGGCAAAAATGTTTTATTATAGATATTTTGTAAAATAGCATATAATTAACTTACAAGCTAAAAAATATTATTTATAACTAACTTTTATGGAGGAAATATATAATGAAAACAATACTATTTATAACTGACTTATATTATAAAGCAAAAGGAAGACTTTATTATGAAGAAGATTTATTTTTAACATCTAAACTAAGAGAAGATTTTAAATTAGTTATTTGTCATCCTGAAGATATTGAAGATTTTGAGAAAAATTTTGACTTAATAGTATTTAGAAATGCTGGTCCAATAGCTAATTTTAAAGATAAATATCAAGAGTTTCGTAAAAGAATCCTTTCTAATAATCTTAAAACTTATAATTCGTTTAATGGTAAGGCGGATATGAATGGTAAAGAATATTTGATAGATTTAACAAATAAGAAATTTCCAGTGATTCCAACCATTGATACATTGAATTCTTTTGAAAAACTACCTAATGCAACTACTTACGTTATAAAGCCAAAAGATGGTGCAGATTCAATAGGTATGAAGTTTTTATCCAAAGACGAAGTGTTTGAACAAGTTAGATCAGACAATAAAGATACTTTAATACAACCTTTAATCAACTTTGAATATGAGGTATCTTTCTATTTTATTGATAAACAATTCCAATATGCATTTTATGCACCAGATAAAACTAAGAGATGGGAACTTAAAGAATATATTGCTACAGAAGAAGATTTAGCATTTGCGAAACGTTTTATAGAATGGAATAATCTAAATTGGGGAATTCAAAGAGTAGATGCATGTAGAACTAAAGAGGGAGAACTTTTACTGGTAGAGTTAGAGGATTTAAACCCTTATCTTTCTCTTTTAGAGTTAAAAGATGGGACATGTAATAACTTTATAGAAGCATTGAAAAAATCACTTCATAAAGCTATTGAAGCATAAATTTAAAATTAGAGGTTTAGGCATATTAAAATAAATTAGCATACTGACCAGTTATTTATTTGAATGTGCCTTAGATAAAATTTTTTAGTAGATAGCTAAGCTTAGTACCCAAAGTTCTTATTTAACTCAATAAATTAATAAACAAACAATTTAAAAAACACCGTAAAATTCAACTTTGAATTTTACGGTGTTTTTATGTCGTAACATAAAAGTATTATTAATTAATATAAGAAGATAAATTGGATAGCCCTATAAATTTCTTAAGCTGCAGAAGGTTTCTTTTTTAAACTTGACAAATATTATAAATTATAGTACCATTTTCCTTGTTGTTCAACTACTATAAAGTATAGTAGTATAAAATAAAGTAAAATAAAATATAGTACATAGAAAGTGAAAGGAGACTTATTATGAATGAACAAAACAAAAAAATGGTATTGCTGGGGAGTGCGCCAATTCCAAAGGCACTTATGGCACTTGGACTTCCCACAATGATTGGAATGTTAATCAATGCCTTGTACAATCTGGTAGATACTTACTTTGTAGGTGGTCTTGGAACTGATCAGATGGGGGCAATTACTGTGGCTTTTCCCCTTGGACAAGTTGTGGTAGGTTTAGGATTACTTTTTGGAAATGGTGCTGCGGCATATCTTTCTAGATTGCTGGGGCGCAAGGACATTAAAACTGCAAACAAGGTTGCAAGTACTGCATTGTATAGTAGCGTTTTAACTGGGCTAATTATTATCATCTGTTTGCTTCTTTTTTTAAGGCCAATTTTGAAGCAGTTAGGTGCCATTGAAAGTGTCATGCCTTATGCGATTACTTATACTAGTATTTATATTACGTTCTCAATTTTTAACATATTCAATGTTACCATGAATAATATTGTGTCAAGCGAGGGTGCTGCCAAAACAGCTATGTGTGCGTTGATGTTAGGAGCTATACTTAATGTGATTTTAGACCCAATTTTTATTTATGTTCTTAATATTGGGGTTGCCGGTGCAGCTATTGCTACAGCAATTTCACAAATTGTTTCAACTTTAATTTACTTTTTTTATATCATTAGCAAAAAGAGTATGTTTTCCTTTAATATCAAAAAATGCAGTTTTTCAAAAGAAATCATGTCTGAAATTTTGAAGATTGGAATTCCTACATTGATATTTCAAGTATTGACAAGCCTTTCTATTGCAATGATCAACAGTGGGGCAAAAGAATACGGGGGTTCCGCTCTGGCTGCCATGGGACCGGTGACAAAAATCATGACTGTTGGTACTTTAATTGTATTTGGATTTTTAAAGGGCTTTCAGCCTATTGCAGGTTTTAGTTACGGTGCAAAAAAGTATGATCGTTTGCATGAAGTAATTAAAATTTCCATTCTATGGTCAACTATATTTTGCATTATTTTTGGTTTAATAGCCGCTATATTTTCTAAGGGTATTATGTCACTCTTTACCAAAGGAGATATGGAAATGATTCATGTAGGCCAAATTGCCCTTAGGGCAAATGGCATTTCCTTCATGTTGTTTGGTTTATATACTGTATATTCATTTTTGTTTCTTGTTATGGGAAAGGCGAAGGAAGGCTGTTTCCTTGGTGCTTGTAGACAGGGAATTTGTTTTGTACCAGTTATTTTCATTCTCCCAAGACTTTTTGGATTGAATGGTATTCTTTATGCACAGCCTATTGCAGATGTAATATCTGCCCTTGTAACTGTGTTTATGGCTGTCCATCTTCATAAAGAATTGGTTGTTGCAAAGTCAAATAGAACTATTTTATCAGAATAGTAGTATTAATTATGACAAGTGTTAAAATTGAACTCAATATGGATTTTTGCTTTACTTGCCTAATCCAAATATTCCATTTATGAAAGGAGTAAAACTATAAATTTTACTCCTTTTAAGTTTTTAGGGAGAATGTACCTCTACCTTCTCCTATTTTTGTATTTAAAACAACTATCTCTAAAGCTAAATGTCCTAAGGACAGTTATTTTCATGTGGAATTAAAAGCCAAATCCTCTTAGAGTTAAAGTTTTTTTAAACTAAGCCATATCATCTCGAAGTGCATCAATGATATTTTCTTTTTTAATCTTGTCTGTTGCATACAGCATTGTAATAAATACCACAATGAATACGGTAAAGGCACTGATTCCTATACTGATCCAAGGGAATACAAAATGGATATTTTCTGCACCACCTTTAATCATTCCTTTGTAAATTAGCCAAGAAGAAAGTATGGATAAGGGAAGACCAAAGAGTAGGGCTTTTATCCCATAAAAGGCGCATTCAAAGTTCATCATCTTTTGGAAATCTTTTTCAGACATTCCAACAGACCTAAGCATTGCAAGTTCTCGTCTTCTAAGCTTAATATTGGTTGAAATAGTGTTGAACACATTGGCAACTGCAATTAAAGAAATCATAATTATAAAAGTATAAGAAAACACATTGGCAATGAATATCATATTACGGTTAGAATCATTTATTTCATGTACATTTAATAACTTGTAGCCATCTGTAATTCCTTTAGCTTCAATTAATGTTTCCATTTTATCCATGGACTGTGATGGATTTTTTGATTTAAATGTAAAGCCTTTAGCAGTTACATCTGCTTTTTTAGTTTCAAATTTTTCTTTCATAGAATAGGGAGCCATTATTCTAAAAAAGAAGGGACTTTTTGCTCCAGAGTTTTTAAGCATTGGTGGTATATCCGGGGGAACAAATTTTTCTAGAAACTTAATGGTTACCTTTTTACCCTGTTTTGTATTTGTTTTGCCATTTATTTTTGGAGCTATGGTAAAATTCATAGAAGAATTTTTAAATATATTACCATAGGAATCAGAATCATTTCCTTTAGTGGTTGCACCCTTCATTGTTGCAACACTTATTAGTTTTGGATCTTTTCCTGTATATTCTTTTAAGGGTAATCCTAGATCTTTAATAATATTAAAATAAGTCTTATCATTAATAAATTGAAGATCTACTCCAATATCAACCTTTTTTCCTGTGGAATGAGAATCTTTTGATTTAAAGTAATTGTCTGAAAGAACATTATCTTTAACGGTTGAGGAATATCTTAAAACCTTTTGGCAAGAGCTTTCATAAACACCATCTGTTGTTTTAAGTTTATCGTAAAGGTCTAACATTTTATTATCTTTCATATCCGTTGCAGAAAGAGTAATGTCATAAGTAAAGCTTTCTTTTGCTTTATCTGATGTTTGTTTCATATAGGTTACAAAAGAACTAGTGGATATAAATAGAAGTATACTTAAAGCAAGGGATAACACAATGCTACGATAGCGTTTCTTGTTTCTTTTAAAATTCTTTAGAGCAAGGATTCCCTCTAAACCATAAATATGTTTGGCAAATTTTGAGATTTTCACAGTTTTATTTTGAATTTTAATTTCCTTTGTTTGACGAATACATTCCATAACCGGGGTACTTGCAGCCTTCCTTGCTGGAATATAGGCTGAAATTAAAATAGTAATCATGCTAAGGGTAGCGGCTAAGATGATTGCTGGAGCGGATATTTTTAAGGTTAAAGGTACATTGCTGTATAAAATATTTGAAAAATTCTTGGCTACAACTGAAAGTACAAGTCCAATGCTACCTAAGCCTACTATAATGCCAATAGGTATTCCAACTGCACTGATTAAAAGACCTTCAAATAATACGGAATTTCTAAGCTGCTTTTCTGTAGCTCCAACGGAAGATAAAATTCCAAATTGGTGTGTCCTCTCGTTCAGCGAAATATTGAAAGCATTATATATGAGGAAAATGGAACCTATCATTATAATGATACTTACAATGGCGCCAACTGAATATAAAAGCGTATTGAATATATTACTATCGGAAAGTCCCATAAAGCGTAGTACGTTATCGTTGAACTCGTAAGCATAATTTTTACCTGTGTCTTTTGCGTAAGAGTGAACACTTCTGGGATTTTTAAGTGTAAGAAATAAACTAAAGCTGTTTTCTTTGTACTTTGAATCTGCTTTAGTTATCAAAGTATAAAAAGGTGTAGAAGAATTTTGAAAACCGGGTTTTTGAGAGATGCCCACAATTTTATAAGTTCTCTTATCTTTTTCTACAAGAGTTTCCTTTCCTAAAGTGTAAGGATCCTTTTGACCTAGGGTTTTGTTACCACTTATACGATCTCCTATATTAAGGGAAAGGGTATCCCCTATAGATATTTTATCCCCACCTCTTATTAGTATGCTTGTTGGAATAACAATTTCCTTACTATTTTTTGGCAGTCTTCCGGAAATTAGGTTTATAGGTAAACTGTCAAAGGACTTATTATTAAATCCAGCTAGAAAAAGGTAAGGCTTTTTTTCGTCTTCCACTCCCTTAAGTTTTGCATAGCCTATATTTTGAAATGTTACGCTGTTAGAGATTTTCTCATTCTTACTTCTTTTTTCTACAAAGGAAGAAGGTGTATCTAAAAACTTAACGTGCCAATTGCCGGATTTATGGGCTGCACCATTTGCCATATAACTTAGTAGGGAAATCCCAAAGGTAGCAACAGCTGTAATCATGGCAGCAGATAAAATAACTCCTATAATAGTTACAAGAGTTCGTGTGCGGTTCTTTTTTAGTCCTTGAAGAGCGACTTTGTTAAAAACGTTCATTACTTTTAACCTGCCTTTCATCTCGAACTACTTTACCGTCTGCTATACCAATAATACGGTCTGCTTGAAGAGCGATATTTTCATCATGGGTAACAATAATAAGGGTCTGATGATATTTATTATGGCTTTCTTTTAAAAGACGGATAATCTCATCACCATTTTTGCTATCCAAACTACCAGTAGGTTCATCTGCAAGCATAACTGCTGGTGCATTCATTAAAGCTCGACCAATTGCAATACGTTGTTGCTGGCCACCGGAAAGCTGGTTTGGCAAATGAGTTTTACGACTTTCAAGTCCTAATAAATTAAGTAAGTCATTTAGCCTTTCTTGGTTGACTTTTCTTTTGTCCATCAAAATAGGCAGGGTGATGTTTTCTACTACATTCAAAGTAGGAATCAGGTTATGAAATTGGTAAATAAGTCCTACTTGACGCCTTCTAAAAATAGCAAGTTTTTCATTACTTTGTCCATATATATCTTGTTCGTCTAAATATATTTTTCCGCTTGTTGGAACATCTACACCAGCTATGGCATGAAGCAATGTAGATTTGCCAGAGCCAGAGGAACCAATTATTGCGGTGAATTCACCCTTTTCAATTGTAAGGGAAACATGATCAAGGGCGGTAACTTTGTTTTCTCCCTTACCGTAGATTTTACATAAATTTTTAATTTTTAAAAACTCCATTATGTGAGCCTCCTTTTTATGTTCTACCCATATAATAGAACTTTCATCTTACATCTTAGTGACTTTTAGGTGAGAGATTTGTCACTTTGGGAAACGAATGGAAAATAATGCGCCACCTTTTGGGTGATTTTTGGCAGTAATAGTTCCACCCTGCCTTGATATAATCATGTGGCAAAGAGACAATCCAATTCCGTATCCTGTGGTCTCAGAGTTTTTTCCACGATAGAACCTCCTAAAGAGGCAAGGTAAATCTTCTTTTTTAAAGCCTTTGCCGTTGTCTTTAATTGTAATCTCAGTAAAGAGAGGGTTGTCCTCACAAGCAATATTAAGAGTACCCTTATCTCCGGCGCCTTCCATGCAATTTTTTATGACATTTTGTATTGCTTCACAAAGCCAACCTAAATCCCCTAAAATTTTTATGTTTTTTGGAATATCCATTTCTAAAGAAATATTATGGAGCTCCATAGGAATTAAAAGAGGGTGAAGTGCGGTATTTATTAAGTGGTTCACATGGATTTCTTCTTTTTTAAAAGCTACAATACCAGCATCTAAACGGGATAACTTTAAAAGGGAAGTAATAAGCCAATCCATCCTAAGAAGTAATTCTTCAGCTTCCCTTAATAAGTTTTTACGTTCTCTTTCATCAGGATTATTTCTTAACAATGATAAAATCAAATTCACTGATGTAAGGGGAGTTTTAAGCTGGTGAGCTATGTCAGCCAGTGAATCAGAAAGATGCTCTTTTTCTTTTTTTAAGGCATCGTTTTGTTCACGAATTCGGAGCATCATTTTTGTTATTTCGCTGTGCAAAATGGAAAGTTCCCCTTCCTCCGATTCGCCAATATGTAGATGGTCAGCATTATGAAGCACAAGATCAATTTGCTCTGAAATTTTAGCAATGTTTTTATACCTTAACTTAGTAAATATAAAAAAAGCTGTACCAAAAGCTATTGTAAAAGTAATAGTAAGGATTCCTGCCCACTTATTTATTTTAAATCCTAGTATTATAAAGGTTGTAGCCATTAAAGAGAACAAAATGGCAAACTCACAAAAGTCTTTATTTCTAAGCATAGGTGCCTCCCAATCTATATCCTGTGCCTCTAACGGTAAGAATAATTTTAGGTTTTGTAGGGTCTTCTTCTATCTTCTTTCTTAATCTTTTGATATAGACTGTCAGTGTATTGTCATTTACAAATTCTCCTGCTGCGTCCCATAGTTCATCAAGGAGCGTTCCTCTTGTGATAATACTTTTAGGATTATTAATAAAAACCAAAAGCAAGCGGTATTCTAATGCTGAAAGAAAAATTTCCTCTCCATCTTTTTTAACTATTCCCTTTGTTGTATCCACATTAAGCCCATGAATTTGAAAATCTGGCATGGAGTGGCCGTTTTTTCGTAAGGCGGTTTTAATTCTTGCAATCAATTCACGAGGACGAAAAGGCTTTGTGATATAGTCGTCAGCACCCATATTAAGCCCAGTAACAACGCTTCCTTCATCGCCGTAAGCTGTTAGAAAGATAACTGGAATATTTTGAGCTTCTTTGATTTCTGTACAAACTGTAAAGCCATTTCCGTCAGGCAAAGAAATATCAATTAAGCTTAAGTCAAATTTGTTATGGGAAAGGGCAGTAATGGCTTCACTTCGAGTAGGGGAGTGAGTTACTGTAAATCCTTCCGAGCTCAGTAAAAGTATAAGGTTTTTAGCAATTGCTGTATCGTCTTCAACTAAAAATATATGTTTCATTTATTTTCACCTTTCTTTAAATTATTGATTATATATAAGTACCATGAGAAATAAAAGGTAATTTTCTAATAATAACACCTCATCATTTATTTTATTATTTCACGGTCAATAATACATTCAAGATCTATGAAATGTCTTTATATATTTTCCATAGCTTTATTGTATTGGTTTTAACAGAAATATACAAGCTTGGCTATATTATTTAATGTTACAAATCATTTGTATAATAGTAGAAATAATCATTGAAATGGAGTTGAATTTTTGTTATACTTTTTAGCGTATTGTAAAAAAATACATATAAGTAAATTTAAACAATAAAGTAAATATTTTAACTGTAAATTTACTTAGAAATTTTTAAATTATAACAAGATTAGGAAGTGACATAATGAAAAAATATTTAAGAATGATTAGAAATATAGTATTCTTTGGCCTAGTATACGGTATTATGCAAGTTATATTTATGTTTTTGTATGGAATTATGTATTCTTTGGTATGTAATACTAAATCATCTAAAGCTGTTGAAGAGGCTATAACAAATAATCTTTATATAGTAACTGCGGTTGGATGTGCTATAACACTTATTATTTACATGTTAGTATTAAAAAATAAAAAAGAAAACCTAGGGCAAAGATGTAATTTTGCAAAGATAAAAGGTTCTTATATAGCAAATTCAATTATCCTTGCTATAAGTACAAGTTTAATTTGTATTCCTATGGTGTATTTTTTATCAAGTAAATTTAAAAGTTACGGTCAAGTATCTGAAAGTATAGTTTCAGCCCATGGATCTCTTTTATCTATGATATGTATCATAGTATTAATTCCAATATTTGAAGAGATATTATTTAGAGGATTAATATTTAATGAGTTAAAGAAAAATATGAATATTGTTATTGCTGTAATAGTACAAGCTTTAATTTTTGGATTAGCCCATGGTAATATGCTTCAAGGCATATATGCATTTATACTTGGAGTAATATTAAGTATTTTATACATTTATACTAAGTCAATTTGGTCAAATATAATTGGTCATATAGTCTTTAATTTATTTGGTTCTTTAATTTTACCAATGATATTATCGGATAAAGAGAGTTATATAGCTATATGTTTAGGAGCAGGAATTATAGTTACAATAATTCTTTTAATCAATATGCTTAAAAATCATAAAAAAACAACAACAATCAACCAATTTAGTTAAGATAGAAAGAATGATCTATAAAGGTCATTCTTTTTATTTTGGAAACATATTCCGATTTATAGTAAAATAAGATTAATATAATATATCTTTAAGTAATAAAATATAAATCCTCATTTGAAAGGGTGATTAATTATGGAGAAAAAAGTGAGCATCCTTAAAGTAATGAAAAAAATATTATTATGTATTTGGTGGCAGGATATTAAAAAATCTGGTTTTATACTAAGAATTCTTAGCTTAGCATTTTCTGGTTTTTTAAGCTTTTGCGTTTATGCATGGCTATATGAATCTAATATGAATTTGTTTTTAAAAATAATTATAGGTTTTTATCTTATATCAAATATTTTATTATATTTTCCTGGGAAAAACTTATGGTTACATAAACGGGATAAACTTAAATATGATAACCTTAAAGATGATATATCTGAAGCTTCCTGGTACTTTATTCCTGATAGAATTTATTTTCTCTTTTCATTTATTATTCTTTTTATATATTTTAGGAAGATTCAAATAAATAACAATGGTAAAGTTAAAGAGGAAAACCATGAGGATAAAGTTAGTGGATGATATACAAAAAATATAGCTGTATAGAAGGGGATTAAAAAAAACAAATAAGCATATAAATTTATGAGAAAATAAATTTATATGCTTATAAAAGATTTCTACTAAGTATGAGTAATATTATTTGTAATTATACTTTTACTTTAATATAGTGCTATTTATAAGTAACGCTCTTGTTTGGATATAATGTAGTTCCTCCAATATGAACTCTTATATTATTAGTTAAAGGAACATTATATTCATTTACAACTGTTCTCCACCATTCCCATGCAAGGCCTGTACATTCTCTTGCCATTATTCTTATATTTTTTGAATTTGCAGGAAGTGGTATCTCTGTTGAAAAATGAGCTGTTCTATCACTCCAATTTCCATTCCAATTTTTATGAACTATTACCTCTTTTCCTTGTTCATCATAAGAAAATTCATCCCAACTTACTACGAATTGAGCAACATATGCTCCAGTATGATCAAGAGTTATTTTTCCCTTAGAATATTCTGTGGATTTAGTTTCAACATATTCTGTGTTATTATGGATAGCTGCAACAGAATTATCTTTTACAAAGGTGCTTGTATATGAAATTGGATAGCCTGGATTTTTAGCACTAAATTTTGAATTATTTAAAATTACTTCTCTTATTTTATCAAAATCTTTTGTTACTACCATATTATGTTTTTCTGCATCTCCGCCTAATACTACAGCTGTAAATGAACTATTATTTAAAATATTTTTGTATTCTACATTTCCTTTTACATCTACATTTTTGAATCCAGATTTTACTGCAGCTGAGAAAGCAGCTTTTACATTGTTACTTTTAGATGTTGTTTCTAATTTTACATAAATTGTTCTACCATAAGCTACATTTGATACTAAAACAGGAGGTGCTGATTTGCTTACTCCTTTACGAGTTAACTCATTATAAGTAACACTCTTATCAAATAAATCTGATGGATTATTAGGAAGCTCAGCACTTACAGTATAAAATATTTGTTTGTAAGCTACCACCATCACTTTTTTCTCACCACTTTGAATAGCGCTAAAATCAATTCCAAGTTTTTTAGTTGCATCACTAGCATTAATATTAAGAGCTGTAGATAACTGAGATTTACTATATACCATAGATTCGTTATATTGCATTCTAGCTGGCAAAGTTCTTGAATCTGAATTTTCATTAAGCCATTTAGTTACTTGTCCATCAATAGCACCAGTTACATTACTGTAATTTGGATTTTGAACTTTCACAACATTATTTTTTCCAAGACCAGGTAAATCTACGCTAATATTTATAGGCTTTCTCTTAGTTACTAATAAATTAGGTTGGTTATCTACAAAATCACTGTTTGCAAGTTGCAATGCTCCAGGATATGTTCTATCTTTCATTGAATCAATAACTGAAATATCCACAGGTGAGCTTGTAAGTGATCTTTTAATACGTTCAACAACAATAAATTTATCTGCTGTTTTTTTACCATCTTTAGGTACAAAGCTTTCTATCTTATCTCCCTTAGATGCTAAAACTTCATTTTTGTTGTAATCTAAATTACCTATTCCGTTATTAATAGCTTCTGCATTTCTTTGAGTTTGTGATACTTGTCTGTTTGTTTGACTAGCGAAAACACCAATTGGTTGACCAACAATGCTTAAAACTAATACTCCTGAAAATAATGTTTTGAAGCTTCCTCTTATTTTTTTGAAAATTTGCTTTTTCATCTTACATTCCCCCCTTATTAAGATTAAATAGTTGTTTTTTTAGTGTACTTATAGCATTAAGCTATATTAAGTAATGAGTTGTTTGAATGTCTTTGTTTATTACATTTATTATATTATGAAATTTAATTTTATTTTAAAATTTATCACAAAAGCTTAATAATTTGTCACAAACTATCGGATTATGTTTCAAAATATGCTTTTAAGATTCCAAAGTGTTAATAATATTCATAATTTTCTTAATAATAAGATTTTAATGTTAAAACATTAACTGATTTTTTAGGAAGAGGAAAAGGTAATTAAACTGATTAATAAGTTTAATTATTAAAATATTAAATGATTGTTTAAGAACCTGGATGAATCTAATAATTAAAATTGGCTGTTAAGGTGGATTTGGTGGAATGGAAAATTTGAGGGTTTCCCCTATGTATAAGTTAAGATAAAATACTGTAAATATTAATAATTAAAATCACAAGATTTATTTGGAAATATATTCTTTATATAGTAAAATAGTATCAATATATTATTATGTTACAAAGGAGAAAAACAAATGAGCTTCTATTATTTAAAACAAAAGAGGATTTCTATTACTAATAAATATTACATATATGATATTTCTGAAAAGCCTGTGTTTGAAGTTGTAGGAAACAAGATTACTGGATTAATTGATCAAATTTCTCTAGGATTTTTTCACTTAGGACATAGGTTTTGTGTTAATAATTTAAATGGACAAGAAGAATTTATACTTAGGAAGAAGCCATCAGTTATTTCCTCTAAATATGAGATATTAATAAATGATTCCGTAGTTGCTTCAATAATAGAAGGAAAAACATGCTTTAAACCTAAAATTTATATAACTAGTGATTATGGAAAGTTTGAAATCAAAGGTAGCATCTGGGCTAAAAATTTTACCATTCTTAAAGATGGATATGAAATAGGAGAGTTTAAGAAAACATTTTTTGATTTTACGGATTCTTATGAGATTTCTATATACAAAGAAGAAGGGGAATTATATAAGATAATTTTAGGTATTATAATAGCACTTCATAACTGTGGATATCAGGAAAAACCATATAGATAGTATATAAAAATAATAAAAATCAATACCGACATATTTGCTGTTTAAGGATAATTTCATAAATAATGATAATTTGTCTTTTAGTATTATTAAGTTTTTATTCACACTTTAAAAGAGGGGATATCTTATCTTTAAAAACTAGGGAAAAAAAGAATAGGACAAAAATGTAATTTGTATTTATTTAGAGAAACTTATTAGATTAGGGTGTTATTACTTTATAAAACTATATAAATCTGTGTAGGCCAAAAGATAACCTGTTGTGTAATATATAGTATTTTAAAACAAGGAGTAGTTTAATTGGAGAAAATATTATGAGAAAGATAAAAAGAGTTTTGTTTAGAATTAGAAATAAAAAAAAATATTTATTTAAAAATGGGACAACTTTAAGTGAAATGTTAAAATATGAATTGAAAGATAATAAAAAATTAATTAAGGAAAAAGAAACATCTTTATGGATTCCATCAGTTAGTTCTTTTATTAAATTATTATTGCTATTTTTAATAATTACAATAATATGTAATATAGGTGCATCATCTTATATATTATCACGTTTAAACTTTTATATTATTAATAAAATTAATGTTCCAATTATTAAAAGTAATACACCTATGTTTCAAAATTTAATTGCAATTAATACTGGAATAGGAGCTGTTTTAATAGGAGTAGCATTTTTTGTTGCCCAAAGTTTAATGGATAAAGAAGAACCGGATAAGGCTAGGGTGCTTCTTTATAAAAGTAAATTTTATCCTTTATTAAGCAGTGAAATTTTTACTTTCTTAATATTTTTAACTGGAAACTTAAATTATATGATTATAGTTGTTACAATGTTATTAGGATTAGCAACAATATATTCTCTTGGTAATACAGTAAGTATATTGATAAGAGCTAATAATTTAGAGAATGCCAAAAAAGAAGTTTTTGTTGATATATTAAAAAGGAGTTTTATAAAAATATGGAATAATGAAATTAATAAAAGAATAAGTAATAATAAATTTCGACAAAAGATACAACAATTGGTTAAAATATATAGCGGTGTTATTTCAATAAATAAGTTTGGAGCTATAAATAAAAATAAATATGTTAAAATCAAATCTCCATTTAAAGGAAGACTCGTTGATATAAATTTTTTAGAATTAAATATGTTAATTGATACAATTATTAATAAAACGTCAACAATAGACTTAATTTCAACTTTACATGAAGGAAGTTTAGATATATATTCTAATACCGAAAGAAAAATAAATGAACCAATAATAGTTATTACAGCAAGTATTTATTGTAAAATAACTGAAGAAACTACTTTATTAGAAGTAAGAAAAGATATTATTGAAGATAATGTTGCATTACTAGATGAAATTATTAGTAACATTAAGTTTATATTTATTGTTAATAACTATGAAGATAGTGAAGAAGAAGCAAGATTTGAAATATCTAAATTAAAACAGAGATGTCTACATTTAATTGGAATTGAAAGAGAAGACGAGTTGAAAAAAAATCTTAACTTATACAATCAGTTAATTAGAGAATTATATAAGTATATGAAGAAACAATATGGAGGGTTTTTTTCTAAACAGCAAGCACAAAGTGAAAGAACAGCTTTTTTTGGAGAACGCTTAAAGCCTTTAGATTGGATTTCAGACGATATCCGTAAAATATTTGATGAAGGACTAAAATCTGAAAATAAAGATATTATTAGAATCGTAGCATATACTCCGATTTCCTTAGCGCAACTTTCAATTAAGCAGGGAGATCATTTAATATATCAAAGTTTTATTTACTATCCAGAAATAATGTATATAGAAGGATATAAACAATTAGAAGATAATAAAGAACTAGCTGATTTTATGATTGATAGAAGTTGGAAATATATAACTGAACTATCAGATTACTACCTTGTTAATTTATATGATGAAAAAGAGTTATCAGACAAAGATTTTAATGATTTTTCATTTTATTTGTTAAAAGTATTTCAAAATTTATTAAAGCAAAGTTTCGATTATAGGGATATAAATAATTTTAAAATATTTTTAAAAAAAATGTTAAAGCTTTTTGATAGATTAGATACAGGATATTATATTAGAAATTTTCAATACAATAAAGTTGTATGTGATTTTTTAAATAATTCAAAACAAGAAGTACTGTTTGCTCTTGGAAGTTGGATTCTTTATGAATACAGAAAATTTAATGATAAAAAAATTCTTCATTTTTTTGAGAATATATTAATTAATTTACTTTCTGATATAACTGAAGTTACAAATTTATTTATAAAGGTTCATACGTTTGAGAAAGAAGATATATGGCAGTGGTCAAACTGGGAGTTTGATGAACACAATGATGATGATGAATGGTATAGTATTGGTATTTTAGACAAATTAGAAGTATTTTATTTAGTAGTATGTTTGAAAATTTTGGAAAATAAAACAGAAAATCAAATTAAAAATATAAAATTACCTTTTTCAAGAGAGTTAGCTTTTTTAGCGGAAGGTACAAGAAGTTTGATGAAAACTATTAAATCTATAGAGTCTGAAAAACATAAATGGCTTAATGTGCTATCGGAAGAAGCAATTTCAAAATGTGAGCAATTTAAGAATTTATTAATGAAATCAAAACAAGAGCAAGAAAATCTTGAGCAAGAAAAGAAAAGAAATACGAGAATTTCTCAAAAAAAGGTTAAAGAATTCAAATGTAATTTTATAAAAAATGTTGAATCTACATATGGATTTAGAAGTATTTTATCTTTTTATGAGTTGATAAAATTTGAAATGCAAACAGTTTTAACTGGAAATAATAAAAAATTTGGAATTAATACTTTTTTTGATAAATCAGCTTTTTTTGATGATGATATTGAGCCTTATTTTCAATTTAGGGGACTAGATGATGCTTTTAATTTTGGTAGAAGTATAATTGAAGGTGAAAACAAAACAATTATTAAAAAAATGAATGAATTAGTGGATATAATTGATAAAAGTGAATTTGAAAATTATTTAGATGGGGTTGAAGATATTTCTAAATTGATATTTATATCAGTTAATAATGCGGCTTATGATTTTTTTGAAAGAAAATTTGATAATAATAAATATATTCCTAAGTGGCATAGAGAATTTGGGGAAAATAATGCAAAAAAATATTCAAAAGAGATTACAGGGATATATAAGCATAAAAATTATAACATTCCTGTTTATAATGTGTTTTGTGATAAAAATGAATTTGAGATTTTTATTGTTGATATATCTAAAATAGGAAAAATGATACAATATTCACCTATAGAAAATGAGAAAGATCAGTCAGAAGTATTTAATTATTTTACTATTGATGTACAAGAAATAGTAAAAGGGTCACAAAAAGAAAGAGAAATTTTAGAAAATCCCCCTAATTGGTTAATTAAAAAGGGTGATTCAAATAAACAGTCATTATATATTGAGGAACGAGTTATTATACAAATTTATGAAAGGTTTGACTTTGTTTTAGAAGAAAGTGCACCAGGGGTTAGAATTTGTATCAAATAATAAGAATCATAGTGAAATGTAAATTGGGGGTAAATAGAAAGTTATTGCATTAAAAAGTTTTATCAATTAATAATAATAATATAGTTTACTCCTCAAAAACAAAAAAATTGTATTAGATAATATTTATACTAGGTTATCTAAAATAAGGATTGAAATTTATTTTAGTGATATACCTTTTTAGAGTCATATTATGAGGATAATATAAAAATAAATAGAGGATTATGTAATGAAAGGATATTTTGATGAATAAACATGTATTTCAAATAAATCTTAACACTGATGTTCTCCATAAATTGAGAAATAAAGTAAATGAACAACAAAATATTTCATATAATAAAACATATAAAAAGAAGTATCGTGCATGGGATAAAATTTGTGCAATAATGAACAGGCTTGATGATACAGTATATTATTTAAATGGACTTAAGTTAAATACTGGTATATATACTAGAAGTGCATTTGATTTTTATAACTTTATGAATGCTGCGTCTGTAGTAATAGATTGTATAAAAGAGTTATCAAAAATTTTTGATGTACCGAACGATAAATTTAAAAAGTCAACAGAGATTTTTAATCAGTCTGGTAAGGATGGTAAAGGAACAGATGAGAAATATTTTGAATATTTGCGTTCTTTATGTTCAGTTCATCCAGTAGAAACAAGTAGGCATAAAAGATATCAAGATAACGACGTTGAATGTAGTCCGTATGTAATTTGGAATAATAGAAGAATATGGATTAATGATAACTGTGATATTCATGCAGTTGTTTATACAAGTAAAGATAAAAATATAAATAAAAGGGTTCAAATATATATACCACAAATATTTAAATATGTTAAAACAAGGCTAGAGTTTGTTGGAGAAATAATAAACGCTATTGATAAATATCAAAAGCAAGTTATTTGTGATTTGAGGAATACACCTATAAAAAAAGAAGAAGAATTTGATAATTATGTTGAGTATCTAAGAAATTTAAACAAAGAGTTGAAAGAACGATTTGGTTTAGAAGTTTGGCATCCCTTTGATAACATTATTAATTTATTTGAGCTTAGGTTATCAAATCCACAAAACCAACATAAGATAAATTTATATCTAAATGTATTAAGATATGCTATTTCATTTGAACATAATAGTATTCAAAATATGAGTTATAAAGGTTTTGAAAATAATGGATTATTGTATCCTGAAAAAAATATAGAAACATCACTATATATTCAGTTACAATCACCTTATAGTGGAAGTGATGAACGAGGAAGATACAATTATAATTTAGAGAAAATTAGTTATTTAAGTTATGATTCAGGTTTTGATAACAAACAATTGGCGTATATACAATTGGAAGAAGCATGTCCGTTTTTTGAAAAATATGTTTCATTTGAGAATGCTAAAGGTGATTTTGAATGTTATGCATTAGTTAAACTAGCATTGTATTTAGAATGTTTAGAAAATAACTGTATGATTAATAAAAATGTTCCTAATGATTTAAAATATCGTGAAAGGCTATTATCTGATGACGAAGAAAAAGAATTGTTTAATAATAAATAATTTTAAATATATAAGTATGATATATTTTATAATATAAAAGGGAGAAAGTATTATGATAGTTACGACATGGAATAATGGCAGTTATAATTCTTCTGGTTCAGGATATGGGGTTAGAATTTCTAAATTAAATAGGGCTGAATTTTTCAATGAATCTTGGGATAAGGTAGTTATTCATATTGGTGAAGTAGAAAATACTGTTGATATACATATTAACAATACTTTTTGGGGGAAGTGTCCAGAATTACGAAGTATTGAGATAGGTAAGTATTTAATTAAGAAAGGATTAAATACTTGGGAAAAGGGAAATCCTCATAGGGTTTTATTAATTCATAAACATAATAATGAGTTTATATTAAAGGTTGATAATTAATAAAACTATAGTAATATCTTAAAATAAAGTAAGGATATATGACGTTTTATTAAATTTATAATACAATTACACCATAGGTACTTTAAATTCCCTAAACAATAATCTTCCTAGTTCCTTGCACTTTGCTTTAACAAGCTTCTGTATGTCCTACGAATAATCCGGACTTTTCTCCAGCACAGAACATATTGTCAAGACCCTTTATTTTCATGTCATCAGTTCTTGGAGCTACAGATAAATATCTTACAGAATTACCTTTACCTCCTGCATAAGGGTCTACATATTTTACTTTTTCAAGGCCTTTTATTTTTCTGAGTTTTTCTAGAGGATAATAGCAAGTCATGAGTTTTGCATGACCTGTATCTAGTACTACGATATTTTCTGCAAATTCTCTTAGAGCATATTGCTGACAGACTTTAATTTGTAATTTATCTAAATTTATATCTTCTTTTGGAACTTTTAAAACTAATACGCCAGTTTTTTCTAGTTCATCTACTAATTCTTTTGACATGGTATCTTTTGAAAGTTTACAAGAACCACTAAAGGCACCTAAAACATCTTCTTTTCTTTCTCCTTGAAGATCATCTATTCCAGCCCTTTGACTTAAACTTATTCTTGGTCCAAAAGCAGGACATCTTAGTATACACATAGAGCAGCCGTTTCCGTATCTTAAGCAGTTACCCATAGGACCTGTGGAACCTGTAGTTTCTATAAATACGTCACCTTCTACATAAGTTCCATCAGATAAATAGATTCCTTTTATTTTATTGCCATCTTTTTTTACATCTATAACCCTAGATATTAGATTTATCTTTATACCCATAGACCTTACATAATCTCTTACTGCCGGTTCTATTGTGTTAACATCATAAAGCCATGCATGTTTATGTCCTGGGAAATCTATATTTTTATGTCTACTATTTTCATCTGTAATGTTTATTAAATCGCCACATCCTAAAGCCATAAGTTCTTCTGAGGCTGTGTATCTTCCGTTATTTCTCATTATTCCGCCTACGTTTCCAAGACCTAAAATCATATCAGTTCTTTCAAAAAGGCTAACGTCCGCTCCTGCCTTTTTAGCACTTATAGCAGCTGCACATCCTGCCCAACTAAAATTGTTCCATAATTATTTTAAAAATTCAATGCTAATTTTCCCCTTATTATTATTGGCATTACTATTCCATACTACTTTTTTTACTATAGATTTAATAAAATTTTGTTTTTCTGTAATATCTATTTTATCAAAGTTTTTTAAGAATCTTCTTATATTATTAGATAAAACAACCACGTTTTCTCCGTCAACTTTTGAAAACATTTTTTGCCTTTCTATTTTTAATAGTTCTTCATTTAAAGTTGTATTTTTATTTGCAAGTTCATTTATTTTTTTAGATACTATATCTATAGATGGACCTTCAAGAAGAACCAATTTATCTGTTAAAGAATTTATATCCTTATTATTTTTATTAATTTGTTTTTTTAGATTTTTAATTATATTTGAATAGTCTATAGAGTTATTTTTTTGTTTTAAATAATTATCTAATGTAGTATTGTCTACTGATATTTTTCTAAATGTATTTATAACTGTTTCTTCTACAATATCTATTCTTAACCACTTAGAGTTACATTTTTCTTTAGTTCCTTTTTTAGAACATACAAAATATACATTTCTAGTTCCATCTTTTCGTTTATGCCCAGGTCTTATATACATGCTGTTACCACAACTACATTCAACAAGATGTGCTAAAAAGCTTTCATTCGATATTCTAGGCTTAGATTCTATTGCCCTATCTTTTATATTGCTATTAGCAGATATAAATGTTTTAGAATCTATTACAGGTTTATGATTGGAAACAGCTACAAACATTTCTTTAGCATTAAATAATTTTTTGCCTTTTTTTCTAGGTCTACGATTATAAACTAGATATCCATTTCCATTTAGTTTTCCAAATATACTATATCCAATAGATTTTAAGTAGTTTGCGCTTAGTTCATTTGATTCTACATAAGTTGGATTACTTATAATATTTGAAACTGTTTTAGGTGATATATTGAGCAGTTTCCCAACCTGGTATGTAGAGTAGCCTTCAGCTATTTCTTTAAATACAGATTCAATAAGGTGTTGTTTTTCTTCTATTAATTCTAAATAAGTCTCTTTTTTACCATTATTATTAACTATAGTTTTACTTTTATATCCAGTAGGTGGAGTTCCGCCACTCCAACGTCCCATTTTAGCAAGCGATTTCATATTATCTTTAACTCTTTGAGCGATATTCATTCTTTCCATTTCTGCAAAAGATGCTAAAAGCATCATCATCATTTTACCAATAGGAGTAGAAGGATCAAAACCTTCAGTAATACTAACTAGTTTAACATCATGATTTTCTAACTCATTAAAGGTATTTACGAAATCAACTATGTTTCTTGCTATTCTATCAACTTTATAAACAGCTATTATATCAAACTGCTTATGTTTAGCAAGTTCTATCATTCTTTTGAAAGCTGGTCTATTGGTATTTCCTCCTGAAAAACCTTCATCTTGAAAAATTTCAAATGTACATTTTTCTTTTCTCCTAAAATAATCTTTACACATATCTATTTGATTTTTTATACTTTCTCCTGTATCTGTTTCTCTAGATTTACGAGAATATATAGCTATGCGTTCCATTTATTAATTCTCCTTTTTTCTTTGATTTCTTATAAGAGTAAAAGTTGCATTTAATGCACTTTCAATTTGTAACTTTTCAGTATCGGTTAATTCTAAGTCATCAAGAAGTAATTCATCACTTGATAATATAAGTTTAATTGTTTGTTCTATATCTGTTACTATGTATTCTTTATTAGTTTCTGTAGCCATTAATTCATCTACAGACACATTTAAAGTATTAGCAATTTTTTCTGCTGTATTAGAATTCAAACTTTGTCTTTTACCACTTTCAATTTGTGAAATAGTAGAAACACCTACTTTCGCATCTTTAGCCAATCTGTAAGCACTCATACCTTTTTTTTCTCTTATTTTTTTTATATTTAAACCCATTATAGATATATTCATTTTAAATTCTCCTTTATGTTTAATTATAAATATTTCCGTAATCAAAAATATTTTATCATTATGTTTACCCATAGTCAATTAATTTTTGTACTTTTATAGGGTTGAAATTTTCGAAAGCGAAAATAATTTAAGCAATAAAAAGGATTTATGAGAATTATCAAAATGGTTTTGATAAATAACAAAAAATAGTAATATATATGCTTTGAATATTTTCGTAATGTGAAATATAATCAATACATGCTTTCGATAACGAAAGGAGGTCAAGGATGAATAAATTAAAAGAAATATTAATAAATAAAAAAATATCAACTTATAAATTAGCAAAAACTGCAGGAATAGGACAAGCTACTGCACATGGATTAGTACACGGAAATAGAGAACCTAGAATTTCTACAGCTAAAAAAATAGCAAATGTTTTAGATTGTTCTATTGAAGATATATTTTGCAAGGAGGCAAAGTAATGAAAATTAAAGTAAAAGTTATTTATGTGGATGGAGTAAAAAAGATTATCATAAGTAAATGTTAATGCATATCATGATATTGAAAAATATTGTAGGAGGTAAATGTGAACATAGAGGATATAGAAGTTGAAGTAATATCAACTGAAAAAACTCCGGCTTTGGTAACAGAAGCAGTACTAAGACTATATGAAAACAATGCTTCAAAAATATTAGATATGGATGAAGAAGAATAATATAACAAATAAGGATGTAAAGTGATTAACTTATGTGAATTTAGGTTTTATGTTTCATAAAAAAGTACAAGCTATAGAAGGGAGATATAATGTTGAAAAAAATAATTTTAAGATATTTAAGTATAAGAAATTTTAAAGGTATAAAAAATCTAAACTTAGAGTTTGGACAAGGTACTAACATATTTGGAGAAAATGGATTAGGTAAAACTTCAATACAAGATGCTTTTACATTTTTATTATTTGATAAAGATAGTAAGGATTCAACTAAGTTTGATGTGCAACCATTAGATAAAAATAATAATCCTATTCACAACTTAGAAACAGTAATTGAAGCAACACTAGTAATTGATGGTAGAGAAATAGTTTTAAAAAGAGTATATAAGGAAAAATACAGTAAAGTTAGAGGTACAGCTAATACAGAATTTAAAGGCTATGAAAATAAGTATTATGTGAATGAAGTACCTAAAAAAGTAACTGAATATAAAAAATTTATAGATGAGTTATTAAATGAAAAGATATTTAAATTAATAACAAATCCTATGTATTTTTCAGCATTACCATGGAAGAATAGGAGAAAGATTATATATTCAATTATTGAAAATGTAGATAATATAGATGTAATAAAATCAAATAAAGACTTGAAACCATTAGAAAAACACATAAAGGATAAGATGTTAAATGATTTTATGAAAGCTAATAAGTCTAAAATAAGACAACTTAACAAAGACAGGGAGCAAATACCTTCACGAATAGATGAGCTTAATAATTCAATGAAAGAACTTGATTTTGATGCTTTAGAGTTTCAAAAGAGAAGTATTACTGCGGGAATAAAAAACATAGATAAAAAAATAATAGATAAAAGTGAAATTAATAAAGGTTTGATAGAAATTAAAAATAAGATACTTGAAAAAGAATATAACTTATCTCAATTAGAATATGAACTTAAATTGAAAGGTAATAAACCTAAAGAAAATTTAGAATCTAAAATAAGAATGACTGTACAAAGAATAAAGCATTCTAATACTAATATTCAAGAATTAGAAGGAGATATTCAAAGAAGAGACACACATATAAAAAATACTTTAAAACCTAAAAGAGATAAACTTTTGAAAGAATATAGGGATATTAAAGTATCAACTTTTGAAATAGATGAAAATAATTTTATATGTCCTACTTGTAAAAGAAAATTTGATAACGAAGATATAGAAAATAAGAAGATAGAACTTGAACAAAACTTCAATATATCAAAGGCAAAGAAATTAGAAGAAAACATAAAACAAGGGAAAATGGTTGCAGAAGAAAAAAAGGACATAGAAGAAAGAATTAATTTATTACAAAAAAGATTAGAAGTTCAAAGAGAAAATATTAAATTATATCAAAATACATTAGAAAATTTGAAAAGTAAATTAAATAGTATAAAGGATGTAAATATAGAAGATACAGAGGAAAGTAAAAAACTAAAAGAAGAGATAGAAGCATTAAAGAATCAAGTGGAAGACTTTAAACAAGTAGATATATCAGAACTAAAAAAGAAAAAAACAGATTTAAGTATGGAATTAGAATATATAAATAGTCAATTAGCTTATAAAGAAATGAATCAAAAAACACTAGATAGAATTAATGAATTAGAAGAAAAAGAAACTAAATTAAGTGAAAATATAGCAGAACTTGAAGGGTTAGAGATTCTTTCAGAAGAGTTTATAAGAAGTAAAGTTAAGTTATTAGAAGACAAGGTTAATAGTAAATTTAAATATGTAAAATTTAAAATGTTTAATAATCAAATTAATGGAGGGTTAGAGGAGTGCTGTGAACCTTGCATTGATGGAGTTACATTTACAAGTAATTTAAATACTGCTGCAAAGATTAATGCAGGGCTAGATATAATAAATACTTTATGTAGCCATTATGGTGTACAAGCTCCAATATTTATAGATAATAGAGAATCAGTTAATCAGCTTATAGAAACTAATTCTCAAATAATTAATTTAATAGTTAGTACAGATAAAGAATTTAGAGTGGAGGTAATGTAAATGACAAATAAAAATAACAGTTCAGTAGCATTATTAGAAAAGGAAATGGTATATCAAGTAGGAGAAGAAGAAGTTAAACTTACAGGGAACATAGTTAAAAATTATCTAGCAAGAGGTAATAAACAAATAACAAACAAGGAATTAGTTGTTTTCATGAACTTATGTAAGTATAGAAAGCTTAATCCATTTTTAAATGAAGCATATTTGGTTAAATTTGGAGAAGATGCTCAAATAGTTACAGGTAAAGAGGCTTTTATGAGAAAGGCAGAAGAAAATCCAAGATATAAAGGTCATAGAGCTGGAATAATTATTGTTAGAGATAAGAAGGTAATGGAACTTGAAGGATGCTTTAAACTATCAAGTGATACATTAGTAGGTGGATGGGCTGAAGTTTTTGTTGAAGGAAAAGAAAAGTCAATAGTATCTAAAGTTTCAATTGCTGAATATGGAAAGCATCAAAGTACATGGAAGAGTATGCCAGCTACTATGATTAGGAAAGTTGCACTAGTACAAGCGCTAAGAGAAGCATTTCCGGGAGATATTGGTGCTTTATATTCTAAGGAAGAAATGGGAATAGATGAATCTAAAATTGTTGATGTTCATCAAGAAGTTAAGGAAGAGATAAAAGAAGAAGCTAATAAAGAAGTTATTGACATAGAAGATACAGAACCAGTAAAAAATGAAAAGCATAAAGAAGAAAAAGAAGAATTTATTGAAGCTGAAATTGTAAATGAAGAAGATGAAGAGCAGGAGGCTCCATACTAATGATTAAAGTATTAGCTTCAGGAAGTAAAGGAAACTGTTACATTATTGAAGCAGGTAAAGAAAAACTTTTGCTTGAATGTGGAATTGATTGGAGAAATATACTTAAAGGCTTAAATTGCAGTGTTGAGGGAGTTAAAGGATGTTTAATAAGTCATAAACATTTTGATCACTGTAGAGCTTTTAAAAGAGTGTTAGAGAACATAAGAAAGATATATGCTCCAGTAGAAGTGTTTGAAAAATATAAGTGCCACAATTTGCATAAGACAAAGATAATAGAAAATAAAGATAAATTTAAAGTAGGAAATTTCAATATAAGGGCATTCAATTGTCAGCATATTAATTCAGATGGTTCACAGTGCCAAAATTTAGGCTATTTAATACAACATGAAAAGATAGGAAAAATACTATTTGTAACGGATACTTGTTATTTAAAATATAAATTTAAGAATGTGGACCATATCCTTGTAGAATGCAATTATTCGGAAAAATACATGGAAGATTTAGAAGCATATCAGAAAAGAACAGTTAAGTCTCATATGAGCTTGCAAACATTAAAAGAGACGCTAAAAAGCTGGGATTTATCTAATACCAAGACAATAACATTAATTCATTTATCATTAAATAATAGTAATCAAACAGAATTTAAAGAAGAAATTGAAGGTTTAACCGGTATACCTACTTATATTGCAGTACCAGGTATAGAAATTTAATAGGAGAATTTATGATGCAAGGATTAACAACAATAATATTTTTGATAGCAATTATAGTAATAGTTGCTAAATTATTAGGAGGAAAAAATAATGAATAAAGTAAATTTAACTGGACGTTGGACAAAAGATTTAGAGCTTACATTTTTACCAGGCAATGGTACAGCTGTAGCAAAAGGGATTCTAGCAGTGAATAAAAAATTTAAAAAAGAAGGACAACCTCAAGCAGATTTTTTACCAATAGTTATTTGGAGGAAACAAGCAGAATCAACATCTAATTATTGTGGCAAAAAAGGTGATTTGATAGGTATTTCAGGAAGAATTGAAACTAGAAATTATACAAATAAAGAAGGCAATACAGTATATATTACTGAAATTGTAGCAGAAGAAACTGACTTTTTGAATTTTAAATCTAACAATATTACTGGTAATGTTGATAATAATCAAGTTGAAGACTATGGAAAAGATATTACTCCAGTAGATGAAGGAGATATACCTTTTTAACAGAGGTGATTTTAGATGCTAGATAATTGGTATGTATTATGTGTAGCTATATTAAATAAAAAGCCATTAAGTATTGAAAAGGCTTTTGAAATTTATAGAACAGGAAAAATAGATAAAAGAAGAAAGTGGAAAGTTAAAGATTTAGAGGATATATATATATATTAAAAAGAAAAGGGATAACTTATGTAGAATTAGCAGAAATATATGGTAGTAATGATAGCAGTATATGTTATCAATTAAATAAATTTATTAGAGAGAATAAATATATTAAGAAATAAGGATATATGAAATACAATTTTGGAAATTAATTATCAATTGATAATCATATGAAAGGAAGCTTTGAAATGATTAACTTAAAGGATCTATATGAATTACAAAAAGAATTAGATGATTATATTTTAGAGAATAAGAAAAAGAAGATAGATGAAAAAGAACTTCTAACAGATACAATATTAGCTTTACATGTAGAAGTTAGTGAACTAGCAAATGCAACCAGGATATTTAAACATTGGAGTAATAAAGGTCCTATGGAACGTGATGAAATTTTAGAAGAATATGTAGACGTATTACATTTTTTCTTATCAGTTGGTAACCAGTTAGGATTTAAACATAAAGAAATAGAAGATGCCTTTTTTAAGAAAAGGCAAATTAATATAAATAGAGTAAAGGAAGGGTATTAATGAAATATAGGTTTACTGATGCAGAAATAAAAAAGCTTCTTAAAAATCTTGTAATAGTAGTAGATACAAGGGAGCAAGTTAATAAACACATACTAGATTATTTTGATTTAAAGAAAAAAAGGTATATAGTTCAAAAATTGGATCAGGGAGATTATTCAGCTTATATAGAATCAAATGAAGAAACTAAAATATTAGGGGTTAATAGAGATTGGTATTTTTCAGATGAAATTGCAGTAGAAAGAAAAGGATATGTTGATGAACTTATAGGGAATTTTGTTGATAGAGATAGGTTAGAAAATGAATTTTTAAGATTAGATAAATATAATACTAAAACTGTATTTATTATAGAAGATAAAAATGGATATGAAAAAATACTAAAAGGAGATTATAGAAGTAAGTATAGGCCAGCTAGTGCAATAGGTACAATGGAGACTTTTATAGCAAGATATGGATTGAATTTGCAGTTTATAGACAAAAAATATAGTGGATTTAAGATACATCAAACACTACACTATCATATAAGAGAAATACTAAAGAATAAAGGATATATAGAAAAGTCAGCTTAGGAGGTGGAGGTTTGGAAATACAAGATATTGATTTGAAAGAACTTATAGAAACAGAAACAGGAGAAAAATTTAATAAACAAGGGTACGTTAAGTGCCCTTTTCATATGGAAAAAACACCTTCATTAAAAGTAAAATTTAATTCAAATACGAACAAAGATTTCTTTAAATGTTTTGGCTGTGGATCTTGTGGTGATGCAATTGATTTTATAGAGAAATATAAAAATTTAGATTATATAAAGGCCAGAGAATATTTAGGTTTTCCAATAGAAAAAACTGAAAAAGAAAAAGATAAAGATAAAATATTAAATAGGGTTGAATGGGAACTTAGAGAGTATAGAAAAGGTCAAAAATTATTAGGGCTATTTGAATTTATTGGACAAAAGGGAGAAATACTTTATTATAAAGCAAAATTTGACATAGGAGAAGGTAAGAAACAATTATCTTATTATCATATAAAGGATGGAAAAGTAATAAACAAAAGAGGTACTAATGAAGTTCCATATAATCTATATAATGTTTTACAAGCTATAAAAGAAGATAAAGTAATAATAGTTGTTGAAGGTGAAAAAGATGCTAATACAATAAATTCTCTCTTAAAAAATATAAATTATGTATCAACTAGCTTAAAAGGGTGTAAAGAATTAGAAATATTAAAAAAACATAGATTAAGAATTTATGTTATTGGTGATACTGGACAAGCTGGAGAGAAATATAAGTGGAATGTTTATAATACATTCAAAAATTATTGTAAAGAATTTAAATTTATAAATCTTCCAGGAATAAAACAGTTAGGTGATAACAAAGATGTAACTGACTGGGTAGAGATTGGCCATAATAAGAAAGATTTAATTACAGCATTTAATAGGAGTTTAGATTTAAAAAATAAATATGAGCTGCAGCAAGATACAGGAGGAATTTATAAGACAATATTTAAAGAGAAATCAGATGATGTATTAGAAATAAAAAAATATATTACTGATTTTAGATTAGTTGAAGCAACTAGGATTGAATTTGTTGAAGAAGAAGAAGAAGGAATAAAATTAAAATTTAAAAGTATTACAGGAAATATTATTGAAAGAACAGGCAAAAGTACAGCATTTGATGATGTTAAATCTTTTAAGCACTTTTTAGGATCTATGGATCTTGTTTTTGATGGAAGAATAGAGGATTTAAACAAATTAAAAGGATGGATAAATAAATTTTTTGCAATAGAAAATCAAAGAGTTTATTCAGGAATTAAATTTATAGAAAAAAATGAAAGATTAATGTTTGTAGAAAACAATGGAGCTATAACTGAAAATGGAATAAATAAAAATATTAAAAGTGATGGAAGAAATAATGCTGATATATTAGAAATTAATTCAATAGAAAAAGGTGAGTTAAAAGAATTAATTAAACATCTTTTTAAATTTGCAAGTCCTGAAAAATCTATAAGTATTATTGGAACTATTATAAATAATTTAGCAGTATATCAATGTGAAAAGCTTAAATATAAATTGCATCACCTTTTAATAGTTGGTGAAAGTGGTTCTGGTAAAAGTACAATACTTGAAAACATAGTGGCTCAAATTTTAAATTATCCTAAGAAAGATATAAAAGCTATAGGATTAATAAGTAATTTTGCATTAATAAAGAGTTTAAGTGATGGAAATTATTCAATGTTATTTGATGAATTTAAACCTTCTAGTTTAGATAGATATAAAATATTAAATTTAAGTGAAACACTTAGAAATTTATATGATAGAACAACTATAAGTAAAGGTAATAAATCTTTAAAAACAACTGATTTTAATTTAAGTAGGCCAGTAATAATTGCAGGTGAAGAAAGTTATCCAAACCAGGAAAAAGCATTAATAGAAAGAAGCTCTATAGTTTATTTATCTAAAAGAGAAAGAACAGAAGAAAATACAAAAGCTATGGAATGGTTAATAAAAAATCAAATATTATTAAACAAACTAGGTAGAAGTCTAATACAATTAATTTTGGAAATAGGAGTAGATGGCTATAGGAGAATAAGATGTGATTGTAACTCTGAAATGAAAGGGTTAAATAATAGAATTTTAAATACTGCTATTAATGAAAGTTGTGGAATAAGGATATTAAATTTATTGTTAGAAAAGCATAGATTAAAACAATTAACTGAATTTGATAAGTATATTACTAAAAATATAAAAGTTGAAGTTTTAGAAGGTGCAGGAGATACACAAAGCTTAGTTGAAAAAATGTTACTTTTGTATAATGACATGATAGATGATGGAAGAGCGCTAAATTCTGATGATGTAGTTAAATATAGAGGTGATGGATTATTTATTAAAACGTCCGAAATGATAAATCAAATACATGAACATGTAGCAAGAGTAAATGCGGACATTATTCCATTAAAGTTAAGAGATTTTAAAAAGCAAGCTAAAAAAGCTGGATACGTAATAGGGTTTTCCAATAAGTTAATAAGAATAGAAAAGAAAGTTATTAGATTTGATACTTATGATGTTGAAATGTTAAAAAAATTAAAGATAAGTGCAATTGTTCCGCCAGATTTTACAGAAGTTATAGATGAAAAAGAAAAAATTATTCCTTTTGATTTAGGTAACAAAAAATAAAAAACGTTACCTAAGTGTTACTCAGATTGTTACCCATTTAAAGTATTGGTATTGCTATTATATATATATATAGTAACAAAGTAACATAAATATAAAAATAAACTACAGGTACGGATAGTTATTTATATATGTTATAAAAAGATAGGTACATTATTTTTACAAAAATGTTACTAAAGAAAAATACATCTTAGGTGTTATAATTGGTGAATTTAATACACATTAAAACAGTAACATTTTGTACTAAATTGAAAATGTTACTGTAAAATTAAGAGGTGATATTAGTGAATTTATATAAAAAAACAGAATACATGTTATATAATTATAAAGATTTAATTGCTAAGGAAATGAATCTTACTTTAGATATTAGAGACTTAAAATTAAATTATGAAGGTATAAGAGCAGCTCAATATAAAGAACATACAGGAAATACTAATAAATTTAATAGTAATGTAGAAAATGAAATAATATCAAAAGAAAAGAAAATTGAATATCTTGAATCAGTAAAAGAACATATACAAATAAAAATAAAGAAAATAGAAAGTGCTATTGCTGCATTAGAAGATAGGCAAAAGAAAATAATAGAATTAAGATATTTTAATAAATTAAGTTGGAATAAAATATCTGAATTAATTAATTTAACTGAAGTTAGTTGTAGAGTTATAAGAAATAAATCAATTAAAAAATTACAATTATTATTATTTAATGATAAAGTAACGTAAATATATTGATAAAATAACGAAAAACTATATAGTAATGTTTTGTATATATATAATATAATAAGAACATGGAAAGTTTAAATTACAGAGAATATTAAATTATAATTTGTGTAGTAACATAAATATTTTTGTTATTATAATAAGGCACTTGTGTACAGGAATAAGATTTATCTTACACCTAGTATATAGGTGTTTTTATTTTTAGTATATTTAATCATTTAATATAGTATATTTGAAAGGCTTTGAATGAATTTTTTAATAGTAAAAATGAACAAAAGAATTAGTGTGAGGTGAGGTGGTATTGGGTGATATAAGGGCACCAAGTAAGGAAGTAATAAAAGAGGCATATGAAACAGGTAAATATACTTTTAAAAAATTATCTAGTGAATTTGGAATTAGCTTAGGAACCATAAAAAGCTGGTCTAAAAGAGATAAAGATAAAGGTATTCCATGGATCAAGAATAAGTTAACAAAATCTACAATAAAGAATAAATATAATAACATAAAAAAGCAAGTTGAATCAGAACAAGTAAAGGATATAATAAATTCTAAATTCACAGATAAACAGAAGCTTTTTTGTATTTATTATATAAGATGTTTTAATGCTACAAAGTCATATTTAAAAGCATATGATTGTGATTATATTACAGCCAATACAAATGGTCCTCGATTACTTGGAAATGCTAGTATAAAGGAAGAAATACAGAAATTAAAAAAAGATAGATTTAATAAGGCTTTGTTAAGTGAAGAGGATATCTTTCAAAAATATGTTGATATAGCTTTTAGTGATATAACTGATTATGTTACATTTGGGAAGAAAAAAATAGTTGTACCAAGTAAAAAAAGTAATAATAAAACTACTACACTTGAAATTAATTATGTTGATTTGAAGGATAGTAATAAAATTGATGGAACTGTTATAAGTCAAATATCACAAGTGAAAAATAATATATCAGTAAAATTGAATGACAAAATGAAAGCACTTAAATGGTTAAGTGATCATATGGACATAGCAACAGAAGAGCAAAAAGCTAGAATTGAAGTTTTAAGAAATAAAGTAAAGATTGATGATATACAACCAATAAAAGTAGAATTTGTGAAAGCAAGTGAAAAAAATGAATAAGATTAAGTTTAGAATAAATGATCAATTTTTTCAATTCATAGATGATTGGGAAAGTAAATTTTATTTCCTGGTGGGAGGATATGGAAGTTCCAAGAGTTATCATGTTGCAATAAAGATTATAAAGAAGCTTTTAGAAGAAAAAAGAAAAGTTTTAGTAGTTAGAGAAGTATTTGATACTATAAGAGATTCTTGTTTTGATTTACTACAAGAAATTGCAATAAATATGGGTGTATATAATACAATGCAGTTTATGGTTTCACCAATGCAAATAAGATTCTCAAATGGTAGCAAAATAATATTTAAAGGCATGGATAAACCTTCAAAATTAAAATCTATAAATGGTATATCTATTGTATGGATAGAAGAATGTTCAGAAGTTAAATATGAAGGCTTTAAAGAAATCTTGGGAAGATTAAGGTATCCAGGTGTAAAAAACCACATAATACTTTCTACTAATCCTGTAAGCAAAAGCAATTGGTGCTATAAGTATTTTTTTCAAGATAAGAGTAATAATATTTTTATTTTAGATGATGAAGAATTATATGAAAAAAGAGTTATATTAAGAAATTATACATATTATCACCACTCAACAGTTGATGATAATTTTTTTGTACCTAAAAGTTATATAAAACAGTTAGACGAGCTTAAGATACATGATGTGGATTTATGGCGTATAGCTCGTAAAGGTAGATTTGGAGTTAATGGTAAAATTGTATTCCCTCAGTTTCAAATGATGGATCATGATAAAGTGATGAAAGAAATAGAACATATAAATAAACCTATATTAAAAAATGGAATGGATTTTGGTTTTGTTACTTCTTATAATGCTTTATTAAAATTAGCAGTAGATCATGATAATAAAGTTTTATATATTTATGAAGAGTATTATAGTAGAGATAAAACAGATATAGAAATATCAAAAGATATAGAGGAATTTAAGAAAACTAGAGAGATTATTAAAGCAGACTGTGCAGAGCCTAAAGCCATAAAGTTTTATAGGCAGCAAGGATTTAAGATGAAAGCTTGCAAAAAGTTTAAGGGATCAAGAAAACAATATACTAAGAAAGTAAAGAGATTTCATAAAATTATTTGTTCAGATAAGTGCGTTAATACTGTATATGAGTTAAAGAATTTAACATATAAAGAAAACAAAAATGGAGAAATAATAGAAGATGAATTTAATATAGATCCACATACATTAAGTGCTATTTGGTATGCTTTAGATGATTATGAAGTATCAAACTTAAAGGGAAGTGGAATGAGAGTATTTAAGTAAGGAGGAGATTATGTTTTCATTAATAAGTCCAATTAAATCAAAAGGTCCAATGACAACAATTCAATGGCTAAAAGAAGAAATAGATGAATTTTTACAATCAGAAGATAGAAATTTTATGCTTACTGGACAGAGATATTATGAAGTAGATAATGATATATTTAATAGAAGGATAACAAGGGTTAGAAAAAATGGTACACAAGAAGAAATTAAATTTAAAGCTAATAATAAATTAGCACATGGTTTTTATAAAAATCTTGTTGATGAAAAAGTAAGCTATTTGTTAGCTAAGGAGTATACTTTAAAATCAAATAATGAGCAGTATATAAAGGAGATAAGTTCTACTGTAGGGAAACATTTTCAAGATACTTTGAATGAACTTGGATATGAAGCTTCTAATAAGGGAATAGGATGGTTACATATTTTCATTAATGATGAAGATGAATTTGATACTATGGTTATACCATCAGAACAAATAATTCCTTTGTGGAAAGATAAAAATCATAAAGAGTTAGATAGACTAATAAGATTGTATGATGTAGTTGCTTATGAAGGAATTAGAAAGAAAATATTAACAAAGATAGAAGTGTGGTATCCTGATAAAGTTGAGTATTATATTAAGGATGGTGAAAATATAATACTTGATAGTGAAAAATATTTAGATGTAAAAGGAAGCATAGGTCATTATTTAAAAGATGATGAGTGGTGTGCTTGGGGGAAAATACCTTTTATACCTTTTAAGAATAATAGGATTGAAAAACCTGATATAAAATTTATAAAAAGCTTAATTGACAATTATGATTCTAGCAGAAGTGATGTGGCGAATTTTATTGATGAAGTCAAAAATATTATATTTGTACTTAAGGGTTATGGTGGTGAAGATCTAGAAGAATTTATGGATAATCTTAATTATTTCAGGTCTATATGTATTGATGATCCTCAAGATGGAGCCGTAGATACTCTTACTCCTAAAATGGATATTGAAGCCATAAAGATTCATTGTGAGCAGTTAAAAAGAGATATAAATGAATGTGGACAAGGAGTAAGTAAGGATATTGATAAGTTTGGCTCATCACCATCAGGAATAGCGTTAAAGTTTTTATATAGTGGAATAGATTTGAAATGTAATTCTTTAGAGGTGCTTTTTAAAAGAGCTTTTGAAGAATTATTATATTTTGTGAATATTTATTTAAGTCAATGTAGTAACTACACTTATGATAATGATGAAGTAGAATTAATTTTTAATAAGAATATTAAAATAAACGAATCAGAAACAATAGATAATTGCATTAAATCTAAAGGAATAATAAGTAACAAAACTATGAGAGCAAATCATCCATGGATTAAAGATGTTAAACAAGAAGAGAATCAGATTAATAAAGAAAAACAACAATGTGAAACTGAATTTAGTAAAATAGTTGTACCTAAAGAGAAGATGAATGATGTGAATAAAAAATATTTATAACTTATTTTAAAATTAAAGTCTTAAAATTAAGGCTTTTTATTTTGCCTTTTTTCTTAATTTGAAGGCGTAAAAGAATAAATATAAGAACTATATTTCAGGAGCAACACCTGTAAAAAGCGTAGATATAGGAGGTATATAAATGAAAGAACTATTAAAAAAATTAGACCTAAAGGATGATACCATAAATAAAATCCTTGAACAGATGAAGAATGACAAAATTTATATTACTAAAGAAGAAAATCTAGAAGAGAGATATAGAAAACTTAAAACTAAAAAAGAAGATATAGAAAGTCAACTTAAATCTTCAAATAGTATGATAGAAGATTTTAAAAATAGTAAGTCAGATAATGAAAATCTTCAAAACATCATTATGCAACATGAAGATACTATAAAAAATTTAAAACATGATAGTGAAGTTAAAATAAGAAAGCTAACTTTGGATACTGCTATTAATGAGGCATTAATGAAAAATAAAGTTAAGCATGCTGAATTGTTATTATCTAAATTTGATAGAGATAAGTTAGTTATCAATGATGATGGAAAAGTAATAGGATTGGATGAACAATTAAATAAATTTAAAGAAACATATAAAGATATGTTTGGAGCTAGATTAAAAGGTGCTACACCTCTAAATCCAGATACTAAACCAACTAAATCAAATAATTGGGATTACTTAGTTAACAATGCTGATAATATGACAGCAGAACAAATAGCAGAGGCATATAACAATATTAAATAGAGAGAGGAAGATTAAATAATGTCAGTAAATAGTTTTAAACCACAACTTTGGGAAGGAGCGTTACTTGCCAATTTTCACAATACATCTATAGCAGACGCAATATCAACTAAGCCAACAGATATTAAAGGCGATAAAGTAACATTTAATAGAGTTGGTGCAGGATCAGTAAAAGATTATACAGGAACTATATCTTGGGATGATATAAATACAACTCCTATAGATATGACTTTTGAACAAAAGAAATATTTTGCATTTTCACTTGCAGATATAGATAAAGTCCAACTAAAGGGAGACGTTATGAAAGCTACAACTGCTGAACATGCTTCAGTATTGGCTGAAAAATATGATAGTTATGTTTTGAATAAGTTAGCTTCAAGCAAAAGTAATTTATTAACTACTAAAAAATTAACTCCTGATAGTGTTTATGATTCAATAGTAGATATGGGTACTAAATTAAGCAAAAATAAAGTACCTAAAACGGATAGATTTGTAATAGTAGATGCAGAAATATTAGGATTATTATCTAAAGACCCTAGATTTATTATAAATCCTAATGTATTAGAAAATGGATTTGTAGAAGGACAAAAAATAAATGGTATGCAAGTAATGTCTAGTGAAGAGTTGCCAGCAGGAAACATAATAGCACATCACAAAAGTGCAGTAGGAGCGGCTAAGCAATTAAGTGAAACTGAGGCTATGAGATTACAATCATCTTTTGCAGATGGAATAAGAGGATTATGTGTATATGATAGTGTGATTCTAAGAGATGAAGCTATTGTAGTACAGCCATATACATTAGAGCTTAACTCACCATTAGTTGAAGGTGAGGATCAATAGGAGAGGTTATAATACCTCTCTATTTTTATGGGTGATAATATGGATATTAATATGTTACTAGAAAAGATAAAAAGAAGAAGTAATGTATCTATTAACCAAAAGGATGAATTACTTAATGATTTTATTGAAGAAACACAGCTTGAAATAAGTGAGTATATAAATTCAAATGAAATACCTAAGGTATTAGAAAGTGTTTTAATAGATATAGTGATTATTAAGCTTAATAGATTAGGTAATGAAGGCTTATTAAGTGAAAGTTTTAGTGGAATATCACAAACTTATATTGATGATTTACCAAAGTATATATTAAAAAAATTAAGAAGAAATAGAAAATTACCTAGATAGGATGATTTTATGAGCATAAATAGCAATATAAGAAAATTAAAGTTAGAAATTAATAAGCCTATTATAAGCGAAAGTGGTGCTAGAAAAGATAAATGGGTTTATGAAGGTAATAGTATTTTAATATCTATTTATGAAGTGGATAATAGGATAAATACATCTAGTGTTAGATATAATGAAAGTACTCATATAGGTTTGACTTCTAGTAATAACGTTAACTCTTACAATTGTAGATTAATAGATGAAAATACAATATATCAAATTAAAGGTATGATAACTCATGGTAGATTAAATCAATTATTTTTAAAGGTGATAAAAAATGGATAGCCAACAATTTAAATTTAGCTGTGACAATTTTAAAAAATCATTTTTAAATAAAGCTAAAGGAAATGTAACAAAGGCCTGTTTGGTTATATTAAAAGATGCAAAGAAAAATTGTCCTTTAGATCAATTAGATATAAAAGATAATATGTTTTACAGTGTAGTTTTAGATTCAAATAAAGTTGTGGGTACAGTAGGAAATACTTTAGAAAAGTCAGTACATTTGCATCAAGGTACAGGAGTTTATGTTAAAAATAAAAACGGAGAAAAAGTTCCAATTAAATATAATAAATCAAGAAATAAAAATGATAACTCTAAGGGTAGAAATATTGGAGCACCAAACCCATTTTTACAAAAAGCTTTGGTGAATAATATGAGTAAAATACAAGAAGTTTTAAAGGAGGGATTACTATAGAAAATATAATTATTAAGTATTTAAATAATAAGAAAAACTTAGTGGATTTGATTGGTAAAAATAGATTATTCCCTCTCTTTACACTTGATATAAATAATCCGTCTTTAGTATATAACTATACACCTATAACAACAGATTATGTAAGTCAAACACAATTAGAGATTAAAATAATATGGAATGATTATGACAAGTTAAAAGAAATTGAAAAAGAATTAAAAAGAATATTAGCTATGAAATCAGATGATTCATATATAACTTATGATGGAGTTACTTTTAAAAGTATCCTAAGTGGGGGAGGTCTTTTGTTTAGGGATGACTTACAAATATATGAGGATAGTTTGATTTTTATTATAAATTTTAAATATGAGAGGAGTTAAATAAAATGCCAATTAATAAAGATGATATAATGCTAGGTGCTGGAGAGGTATATATGTATGAATTTACTGGAGATACTATTCCAGAACATGCAGAAATAGAAAATGATGAACATAATGTAGGACACTGTAGTGGAGGGTTTAAGATAGATTATAAACCTAAAAAATATGATGTTAAAAATCAATATGGAAGAGTAGTTAAAAGTTTCATAACTAACGAACAAATAACAGCTAAAACAGGAATAATAACATGGGATCTTAATAAACTATCCTTATTATCAACAGCTACTATTGATGAAGATGCAGAGAAAAATGTAAGAACTCTTACTTTTGGTGGTGGTGGATCACTAAAGACTGTATTATTAAGATTTGTTCATGAAGAAAATGGTAAACACCTTAGATTTACAATGATAGGTCAAGGTGGTAATGGATTTGGATTAGATTTTGGTGATAAAGAAACCACTATAAATGCAGAGCTACAAGGAGTGGAACATATTAAAAACTTCTTAGCATCATTTGAACAAGAATTATAGGGGGATTAAAAATGATAGATATAGATATGATAAATGATAAACCTATAGAAATAAAATTAAAAGGGGAAGTAGTGAAAGTTAAACAGCCTACTTTTTACTTAGCTAAAAAAGTAAGAAGTTATGAAAAAAATATAGATGATTTAAGTGAAGATGAAATCTATAAGAAACAATCTAATATTCTTATAGATTTTTTGAATAATAATACTACTAATAAAAAATTTAATGATAAAGATATTGATAACATATCTTTTAATTCAATAAAAGCGTTATATAAGGAACTTATAAAAGCTATATTAGGAGCAGAAGAAGACCCAAAGTAAAAATTCCACTTCCAGAAGGAGAAATAGGTGAAGCTATAATAAATAAATATTTTCCTATTGATCAGTGGGAGAAGGAATTTACCAATACAACTGCTGATATAAAAAGTATAAGTGAATATACAGGACTAGATTTTAATAATATCTATAACCTTTCATATTCACTTTTTTTATTATATAGAAAAGAATCTTGGATATATGGATTAAAACAAACAGAAAAAGGTAGGGAGTTTTTATCAATTCTGTGGGATCTAAAGCAAGTGAAAGCTGATTATAAAAAAATAAAATCTTTTGATAATAATCTAATGGCAAAGGAGGTGGATGTAGATAAATGGCCAGTGGAGTAGAATTAGCACCTTTAGTAGTCAATGTAAGAATGAATTTAAATAATTTTAATGTAAGTATGACTACAATAGAGCAGAGAACTACAGAAGTTTCAAATAATGCTGAAAGCAAATTAAGTAAAATAGGCAAGAAATTAAGTGATATAGGGTCTAAAATGACTAGTAAGGTTAGTTTGCCTATGCTTAAAGTTGGAAGTCAAAGTTTTAAGTTAGCATCAGATTTAAATGAAAGTGTAGATAAGGCTAATAAGGTATTTAAAAATAATGCTGATGTAGTTAATGAATGGTCTAAAACATCAGTTGAAAAAATGGGAATAACTCAAACTGGTGCTTTAGAAATGGCAAGTAATTTTGGAAATATGGGATCAGCAATGGGATTGAGTTCAGAGAAGTCCATGCAATACTCTATGAGTTTAACTGAACTTGCAAGTGATATGGCTTCTTTCAACAATATAAGTATAGATAGAGCTAAGGATGCATTAACTGGTATTTATACTGGTGAAACAAAGGCATTACAATCATTGGGAATTACAATGAGCGAAACGAATTTACAACATTTTGCTGAAAGTCAAGGAATAAAGAAGAAAATAAAAGATATGACTGAAGCAGAAAAAGTACAGTTAAGATATAACTATGTTATGTCTGAGACAAAAGATAGGCAAGGTGATTTTTCTAGAAATAGTGATGAAGCTTCAAATGCTACTAAAATATTTTTTGCTTCTATAAAAGAATTAGGAGCGACTATTGGGGAGACTCTAATACCTATCCTTACTCCGATGATTAATAAAGCAAATGACATAATTAAGAGTTTTTCGGGTATGAGTGATGAGACTAAAGGATTTATAGTGAAAGCGGGATTATTTACTATAGCTTTAGGACCTGTATTAAGTATACTTGGCAAAGGAATAGGGTTATTTACTGGTATAACTGGAGCAATAGGAGCAACAGGTGTAGCAACTGCTGGAGCTGGAGCTGCTGCAGGAGGAGCCGCTGCAGGACTTGGAGCATTAGGAAGTGTAGCATTACCATTAGTTGGAACTTTAGCGGCTGTTGCAGGTGGAGCTGCTTTATATGTAAAAAACAATGAACTTATGAATGGTAGTTGTTTAAAGTCACGTGAAGAAATAGGTAAAGTTGGAAGTGTTTTAGAAGTTTTACATGGTGATATAGCATTAACAGCTGATCAAATGGATAAAATGAATATAAAACATAAGGAGTGGAGTAGTAAAATTTCACCACAAACTCAAAAAGCTTTAACTGAAACTTCGGACAAAATAGCAAATTTTAATTTTGAATTAAGGAATTCAAACGGATTAGATGGGGTTATAAGTAAAAAGCAAATAGATGGTTTAAAGAAAAGAAGTGATAGTCTTTTTAATGAAACTATACAAAAAATAAAGCAAAGAAGTCCGCAAGTTCAAAAACAAATGGGAGATTCATTTAAGGCAGATGATGGTGTTTTAGATAAAAACGAAAAAGTATTAATGAACTTTTTAAACAAATCTCAGGATAAGCAAATAAAAGAGGTTCAAGGTTATCAAAAGCAAATAAATGATATATATGCTAAAGCAGCAAATCAAAACAGAGACTTAAAAGAAGATGAAATAAAAACTATAGAACAATTAACTCAAAAAATAGGAAATGTTTCTTTAAATAATACTGTAAAAAATAATCAGGAACTAATAGCTGCTAAGGCTGATTTTAATGCACGAATAAAAAACTTGGATATGAATGGGTTATCAAAATTATTATCAGAGAAAGCTAAAGCAAGAGATAAAGAAATGAAGTCAATAAAGTTAAATTATGATAAACAAATAGAAACATTAAAACTTTATAGGCCTAAAATGAGTAAAGAAGAACAAAAAATTTGTGATGAAAAAATTAAAAAATTAGAAGGCTTAAAAACTAAATCTATTAAAAAAGAAAAAGAAAAATATCAAGGCTTTTTAAAAACTGCCATGGAGAAGTATCCTCAATTAATAGATTATGTTGATACATCTAATGGGAAAATTATGAGTGATGAAGAGCAAAATAACTACAAAAGATTAACAAGATATTCTCAGCATATGCAGGGTATGATGGGAATTAATAAAACAGGGTACTATAACATAAAGGATACAACTACAGGACAAATGCATCAGTGTTATGTGGAAGTAGACGAAGCTTCTGGAAGAATTGTTGGTAGTTGGGATAGAAGTACAGGAGAGATATATGGTAACCCTATAAAAGCTAGAGAAGATATAAATCAAGACTTAAAAGATGGTGTGCCATTTGAAAATATAAAAGGAAAATATAATGGTGTGTGGGAAAAAATATATAAAAAAGCAATAGAGATTCAAAGTGAAAAAAATCCTAATGTATTTGATTGGGTATCAAATCTTTGGGAGGATGCTAGAAGATATGTTATAGAACATCCTCTTCAAGCTTTAGGGAGTATAGTGAAAAGTGGATTAGGAATACCGGGATATGCTTATAATGGTCTTGAATATGTTCCTTTTGATGGATATATGGCTAGGTTGCATAAAGGAGAAAGAGTGTTAACAGCAGAGGAAAATGAAGTTTATAAAAAAGGTAGTGGAGATATAAAAGTTACAAATAATTTTTATAGTAGAATGGAATCTCCTTATGAGGTTGCAAAAGCAACAAAAAGAAGTATAAGAGAATTACAATTTTCATAAGGAGATGATTATATGGAGTGTAGTATAAAATTAATAAATTTAAGAAATAAAGAAGAAATAAACATAGAAAGTTATGTAAAAGAGAATGGAGTTTTATGTACTAAATTTCAAGACAACCAGCCAAAAGGAGAGTTCACAAAAATAAAAGGTGTTAATCAAATTGGACAAAGTGTCAATTCTACATCTCTTACAGAAAGAGATATAGTTTTAGAAGGCATAATAATAGGAAAAGATAGAAATCAAGTTGAAATATTTAAAAAGCAATTAGTATCAATTTTAAATCCTATGGATAAAATATTAATCCAATATACAAATGATTATGTAAAAAAAGAAATTAAAGTAGTATCTATATCTGTTCCAGTATTTTCAATAGAATTAAATACAAAAAATTTATTAGGTTTTATGGTTAATTTAGAAGCCCCCTATCCATTATGGCAGGATCAAAAAGAAAGTATAACAAATATTGAAACTTGGGAAGGTGGATTAGAATTCCCATTTGAATTAACTTCATCAGGTTTTGAATTGGCTAGAAAAGGACCTAATGAAATAGAATTAGTAAACAGTGGCCAAATGGAGGCTCCATTAGAATTTTATTTTAAAGCACCAGCACTAAATCCTAAAATAATTTTAAATAATAATCAATATATAAAAGTTAATAAAAAAATTAACGATGGAGAAATGTTGTATATATCAACTGCTTATGGAATGAAAAGAGTTGAAATAATAAAGTCAGATGGAAGAAAAGAAAATGCTTATAATTATATTGACATAAATAGTTGCTTTTTTAAACTTTTTACTGGATATAATATTATAAGTTATAGTACAGAAGGAAGTTATATTCCTCAGTCAGTTATAGTCAAGTATAAAAATCAGTATTTAAGTTTATAGGAGGTGATTTTATGTCAGAGTTTGGAGGATTTTTTAATAGTGTTGCAGGAGATAGAAGATATAAAGCAGAAGACTTTTCAAATTATTTTAAAACTTTTATAACCACAGGTGTTAACCCACATCCCCAAAGTTTAAAAGTATTAAAAAAATCAAATAGCCAAGTAGAAATAAGTGGAGGTTCTGCATGTATTAATGGATATTTATATTTAAATTCAACATCATTAATTAAAACTATACCAGTAGGGACAACTAGACAGGATAGAATAGTGTTGAAATTAGATCTGATAAACAGAACTTTAAATGTTAAGATTAAGCAAGGTACAACAAATAAGCCACCTACATTGCAACGAGATACATCTACTTATGAATTGAGTTTAGCAAAAATAAATATAAGCGGGTCTAATTTTTCTATAATAGATGAAAGAATGGATAGTAATGTATGTGGATTCATGAGTTTTACTGGAAAAGCTGATATACAACAAATATGGGATAGATTTAATAGTGAATGGAATAGTTTAAAAACAATGTGGCAAAGTTGGTTTAATAGTATGCAAGGACAAAGTATTAGAGGGGTTTATATACAGAAAGGTAGTCCATCATCAAGTAAGGTGGGAGATATATGGATACAAACACTATAAAAATAATAAATAGTAGTTTTCAATTTTTAGGAGATATAGAAGATTATATATCTTTTTATTTTGTAAGAAATTTTACTAAAGCTAAGGAATTTCAAATAGTAGCTCCCATAAAGTATATCAATATATTAAAAGATGATAACATAATTTTTATTAGTCCTAAAAAAGCTGGTATTATAGAAGAAGTTTCAATAGATGAAAGTAAAAAGATTATAACAGCTAAAGGTAGGGATTTGAAATCTGTATTATGTAGGAGAATAACAGTTCCACCAATAGGAAAGGTACATGATGAAATAAAATCTAATGTAGAAAGTGTAATAAAACATTATGTAATAAATAACTGTATTAATCCAGTAGATAGTAAAAGAAAAATGCTTCAATTGAAAATAAATCCTAACAAAAATAGAGGTAAAACTATAGCTTGGCAATCTAGATTTAAAGTACTAGATTTAGAATTGGAGCAGATATGTAATTGTGTTGGTATAGGATTTGAAGTCTATATAGATTTAGAAAAAAAGAAATTTATATTTGATATTATTGAAGGAAGAGATAGAAGCGGTGGAAATAGTACAGTTATATTTAGTGAAGAATTTGATAACATAACTGATTCTACCCATACAAATAATTCACTTTCATATAGAACTATGGGATATGTAGCAAGTCAAGATGAAGAACAGGATATAGGAATTAAAGAAGTATTTAAAGATAATGCTACAGGCCTTGAAAGAAGAGAATTGTTTATAGATGCTACAGATATAGAGGAAGATGATAAATTAGGTGATAAGGCAAAATCTAAATTAGCAGAATATGATTATATAACTTCAAATGAAAGTACTGTTATAAATTCAAATTTTCAGTATGAGAAAGATTGGAATTTAGGAGATATTGTATTATTAAAAAATACTTTAGGTAAGTCCGCTCAAAGAGTAGTAGAAGTTACAGAAATTTATGAAGGAAATAGAAAAATAGAAATAGTGCTAGGAAGTGTAATTCCTTTATTTACAGAAAAAATAACAAACGAAATTAGTAATATTTCAAGTAGTGTAAGCAATGAAAAACCTAGTAAAATTTGGAGACCTTCTATAGATAATGATGGAAATTTAATATGGAACTTAAATTCTTCTTTAGATACTCCAGATATGAAAAATATAAAAGGTCCTAAAGGTGATAAAGGAGATCAAGGGGTAAGGGGTTCTAAAGGTGATAAGGGTGATACTGGAGCAACAGGTTCAACAGGACCACAAGGTATTCAAGGTACTAAAGGAGAAGGAGGAGCAACAGGACCAAAAGGAAATAATGGAATAACTCCTATTATTGGATCAAATGGCAACTGGTTTTTAGAAACTACAGATACAGGAAAGCCGTCAAGAGGAATACAAGGAGATAAAGGAGATAAGATTAACCATCGATGGAGTGGAACGATTTTAAAGTTAGAAAACCCAGATGGTAGTTTTGATTCAGGAGTTAATTTAAAAGGGGATAAAGGAGACCGAGGATCAAAAGGTCTTAAAGGTGACACAGGAGAAAGAGGCCCTCAAGGAGTACAAGGACCAGCAGGAGATGGCCAATCCTATGTAGTATTTCAAAAGTATTTTACTGCAACGGAAGGGCAGAAAAATTTTACTTGGAATGATGGTTATGTATATCCAGTAGGTATTAATGCTATTGCTGTTTATATAAATGGAATGAGAATAGGAAATAAAGCTTTTATAGAAACAAGTGGAAATTCAATAACAACAAAAAGAGCTTTAATTAATGGAGAAATTGTATTTATAGAAGCGATGCAAGCAGTAAAGGATTTACAAGGGCCACGTGGACCTCAAGGAGTACAAGGACCAAAAGGAGACAAAGGTGAGACAGGAGAAAGAGGATTAAAAGGAGATAAAGGCGATACAGGAGCAATAGGACCAAGAGGTTCTCAAGGATCACAAGGTATACAAGGACCTAAAGGAGATCAAGGATTAATTGGATCAAAAGGAAATAATGGAATAACCCCTACTATTGGAAGAAACGGAAACTGGTTTTTGGGTTCTACAGATACAAGAAAACCATCACGAGGTATTCAAGGGCCAAGAGGAATTCAGGGTATACAAGGACCTAAGGGTGATAAAGGAAATACTGGAAGTGTAGGACCAAGAGGGGCAACAGGTAGTAGAGGACTACAAGGACTACAAGGACTACAAGGACCTAGGGGGAATACTGGTCCACCAGGAAAAGATGGAACACAAATTATAACCTCTAAAGCACAACCATCGGGACATATAAGAGGACGAGTTTGGATACAAACATTATAAAAAGGAGATGATTAAATGACAGTAAAAAAAGCTGTATACAAAGTTGATAATGGTAGTGGTTTTGATGATATATTTTTTAAAACTAGTGAAGATATGATAGTAAATCAAGTTCAATCACTTGGTAAAAATGGATACAGAAAATTACCAGGAGGAGTGATACTACAATGGGGATTTTATATGACTCCTTCTGGAGGGCATAATGATTCAACAGAAGGTATTTACTATAAATATATAAATAATCTTTCTTTACCTACATCATTTACAAATAGTGATTTTTGTTTTCTAGCTTTTACTACTAATGCTAGAAATTGGGCTTTTGGTGCAGCCAATAATAGGAGTAGTGTTAATTTAGGGTGTGCCAATATTTTGAGAGCTTCACAGAACGATAGATTAGGAATTTATTGGTTTGCAATAGGACATTAAAAAGGAGATATTGATTATGAGATATATATTTTTAGAAGATAATTACTTTGGCTTTAAGGATTCAGAGGTTAATAACATAGAAGAGACAGATGTAGAAATAACAGAAGAAATTTATAATAGATTTTTTAGAGAGCAAAGTCAAGGAAAAGAATTTACAATAAAAAATATAAATGGTTCTACGTTTGAAGAAATATTTGAAAAAGTTATTATAGAACCAGTAGATCCACAGAAAGTAGAAGCAACACCATTTGAAAAGCTTCAACAAGAAAATGAAAAATTGAAAAAACAAATGGAAGAAACACAACAAAGTATGGCTGAAATAATGAATTTAATAGCAATGCAACAAGGAACACCTAAACAGTAAAAAGGTGTATTTTTTATGTTAAAAAATAATAAATAAAATAAATTATTTTGATAGGAGGATGCTAGATATGTTTAAATTTGATAAGGAAAGTGGTTGTACAAAAATTTGGGTAACCTTAATAATGAATGGAACTTATAGCTATAATCAGGTTCCAAAACTTTTGAATCTTAGAGATTGTGTGAATGAGGTTTTGATTGAGGTAGGTTTTATAACAAAATAGATAATAAATAGTTAAGACTTTTTAAAAGTTTTTTTATTATTAATTTAACATTATATGAAAGAGAGTAAAAAATGGATAAACAAAAAATATTTAATGTAATGGTAGCAACTATAGGAACGTGGTTTACTTGGTTATTTGGAACATGGGATAACGCTTTAATAGTTTTAGTAGTATTTATGTGTTTAGATTATTGTACAGGTTTATTAAGAGGAGCGGTAAATAAGGAATTAAGTTCTGATGTAGGATTAAAAGGTATAGCTAGAAAAGTAGTTATATTTATAGTGCTTATTGTGGCTGTAATGTTAGATAGGTTATTAAATATGGGAAATTGGATGTTTAGAAGTTTAGTAGCATATTTTTATATAGCTAATGAAGGAATAAGTTTATTAGAAAATTGTACTCAATTAGGTGTACCAGTTCCTGAAAAGCTTAAAGAAATGCTAGTGCAATTAAAAAAAGGAAATAAAAAAGAAATATAAAAAGGACAGGATTAATAGTTTTGTTCTTTTTGTTTTGTCAAAAATAGTTTGAATTTTAGGAGGAATTTATTATGAAAATAGGAATCGATTGTGGTCATACCTTATCTGGATCAGATTATGGAGCATCAGGAATTAAGGAAGAGTCTAGATTAACTAGAGAAGTAGGAACTAATGTTATAGCAAAATTACAAGCTTTAGGTCATAGGGTAGTTAAGTGTTATAAGGATACTTGTAGTAGTTTAAATGATAGTTTAAGTTATAGAACTAATACAGCTAATACTAATAACGTTGACTTATATGTATCTATTCATTTTAATTGTTTCAATGGATCCGCTTATGGTACAGAAGTTTATACTTACCAAGGAGAGAGAACATCTAAAGCTGTTAGTGTATTAAATAATATAGTTGGATTAGGTTATACAAACAGAGGAATAAAAGATGGTTCAAATTTATATGTAATTAGAAATACAAAAGCTGAAGCAATGTTAATAGAATGTTGTTTTTGTGATAACAAAAATGATATGAATAGATTTAATTCTGAAAGCATGGCAAATGCAATAGTTAAAGGATTAGTTGGAAAGACTACAAGTACAACAGCTGGTGACAATAGTTCTAATACTTCAAATTCTGAATTATATAGAGTAAGAAAATCATGGGAAAATGTTAGGTCACAAGTAGGAGCTTATAGAGTTCTTCAGAATGCTATAGATGAATGTAGAAAACATTCAGGATATAAAGTATTTAACTCTAGTGGTAAGCAAATTTATCCATCAATTAAGTCTTATCCAGTATTAAGACAAGGTAATAGTGGTGAATATGTTATTAAGCTTCAACAGATGTTGATTACAATTGGTTATCCTGTAGGATATTATGGATCTGATGGAGTATTTGGAGAAGGTACATTAATAGCAGTGAAAGCTTTTCAAAGAGATTGCAATTTAAATGTAGATGGAGTTGTTGGGTTAGATACTTGGAAAGCGTTAGAAAGGAATATGAGATAAGATTTAATGGTAACTACAGTTTTTTACTATAGTTACCTTTTTGGCTAGTATTAGTATAAATTTTTGTTGAGATTATTTTAGCTAAATAAGCAATGTGAATAATTATAAATAAAAATGATAATGGTAATAAAACATATAGGATTTTTTATTTAAATAATATGATGAATTTTATTGCGTATAAAATAGTTTTACTTATTTTAATATTAATACAAAAAATCATACATATTTTTAAATTTTATGTCTAGGCTTATTTTAGTAGAGTTAACTAGTATATTGAAAAAATGTACAAAATAATTCTTAAATTACAATTATAGATATAATCTGAAGAAAAGATTGTAAAAATAGTAACAATTAAGAACTATACTATGTCGAACATAAGTTCTTGTATTTGGATTAATATTCCTGTATAATTTAATTATTACAATAAGTAATAGGGGGATTACATTTTGGTTAAGAATAATATCAAAAATACATATGAGTGTAGTAATGAGTTAGAGGGAAAAAATAAATTGATTATTAAAACTGTTATATTAAATAATAAAAGAAGGGTTATTATTAGAAAAAAATGATATAATTATACTAAAGTAGAAGGCTAACTAGGTTTATCTATAGCCTAACCTTCTATTTTATATTAGGTGTAATTTTATATGTACTGCACATCCTGCCCAGCCAGCACCAATTACTATTACTTTCATGTAATACTACACCCCCAAATTTTATGAAAATTTATAGGAAAACTATTTTAATTCATATATCATAAATATAATTAATAAAATGGTTATATAAGCTTAGAATGAAATATCAATAAATTTATATAACCAAAAGTTTAAAGAACAACTATCATAAAGACTAGTTATTTATTTAAATCTTAATTAAGCAGAGATTAACTTGAAATTATAATTATACACTTGACAATTATTATTTAATACATATAGATTGCTGCGTCAATTTTTTTAAGTTTTATTTGTTATTTAATAAATGTTAATTGAATTGTCAATTGTTATTTTCTATTTGATAATTATAAATTGAATTACCAATTGTTTTCATTGTTATTTGTTAATTGATAATTGTCAATTAGATTAAACCTCACATATCCTTTATAAATGAAAAAATCTAAACCACAAATATTAGGTTTTGATTTCATAACTTGATATAAATTCAAATTTTTATTGTTATTTGATAATTATTAATTGATTAAATAAATCTTCTTCCTCTAAATATATACTCTGGATCTGTTTGAAGTTTACAAAGTCTTTTAACTACATGACCTTTAAACCTTGCAGTACAGGTTCCGCAAACACCTTCACCACAGCACATTTTAGCATTATTACAACAGGAAGTTTTAACCTTTCCATCTAAAAATTCTAAAAGTTTATAAATGATTATATCCTGAGCTGAACAATGTATTAATCCAACATTTTTCACTTTCATTATGTTTTTAATGTTATCCTTTAAGCTTTTAGTTAATTCTCCACTAAAAAGTGTACTGCTTTCTATTAAATCTACATTATATAAATCTAAGTATTTCCTTATTAATATGTCATCATATGAAGTTTTGTCAATTATAGCTATAATCTTGTTTCCATTAGCATATAATTTTTTCATAACAGGTACCATAGGTGCTTGCCCTATACCTCTAGCGATTAAAATGCAAGTACTATCTTTAGTTTCCTTTAAATTTTTAAGGCCTAAAACTCCATTCCAAAAAGGTCCTCTTACAAGAAGCTTTTCTCCTTCATCTAAACTGGTTATAGTTTTAGTTTTAACTCCTTGAACTTCAATTGCTACCTTTATAAAGTTTTCTTGAGTATCTACATCCATTATTGAAATAGGTGCGTCATAAAATTGTGCGTCTTCCATTTTTCTTAAAAATACAAAGCTACCAGGATAAATTAAATCTTGAGCTAACTTATGAGTTACTCTTATAGTAAATATAAATGTACGGTCTTGTATGTTTTCTTTTTTTAATATGGTTCCTGTATAATTTTTTCTGCCCTCCTTAGCTTTCTTACCATTCCAAACATATTCTTGATATATACAAACTCCCTTCCAATTGATGCAATCACAGAATTTCTTTCCGGAAAGTTGGGAACACAATAAGCAATCCCCAGTTTCTGCTAGATGACAAGGGCATCATTCCTATATTAAAAGACGATAAATTAGATACATTTTCCAATATAAGATCTATTTTTTTTTGCCTTCTATTAAAGGTATGATTTTTAAATATTGACCATCCCACAGAATTTCTTTTATTATAGATTTAAATAATCTTTTCTTTTTTATAGGATCAGAAACTACATCTATATTTCTATTAAAAGTTTCTAGTGCACTTATATATGAAGTTATATCTACTTGGGCAGAAGTAAATTCATTTTCTTTTATTTTCTCTTGTTCTAACTCTAGATTTAACTTACCAGTTTCTTTGTTTATATTTGTTATTTCATCTAATATGATATTTGATATATTTTCATCTTCAATAAGAGATAGTTTCTTTACTAGGTTAGAAACAGATTTTTCTTTTTCTTTTATAGCACTTTGCAACATTTCAATCTTATTAGTAATATCATTTTTTTTAACTTCTTTTGATTTTTCTGAAGCATGTTTAAGTTTGTTAAGAAAAATTTCTTTGTTAAATAATTTAATTTGGCTTATACTATATTGTTCTGCTTGGTCTACTCTAAGATTTTTATTGTCACAGTTATTCTTATAACTAGAATTCTTGTTACTACATACATAATAACTATAAGTGGTACCAGGATTTTTTTTGCTTTTATGACCTGTTTTTACTATCATATTGCTTCCACATTTAGCACATTTAATAATACCTGATAATATTGCTGTGCTAGATGTTCCTTGTCTGCCAGAAGTTTTAATTTGCTTATCTTTTTGTTCTTCAAGTTGATGTTGTACTTTTAGCCAATCTTTAGAAGAAATTATACCTTTATGTTTTCCAACTGCTGCAATCCATTCAGATTTATCTCTTTCTATTCTTATATCTTTTGTTTTATTGAAAGTAAGAATTCCATTTTTATTAGGTATACCAAAAACATTTATATTTTGATTTTTTAAAAAATTAATTATAGATTCTGTGCTTTTAACATAAATAGGGGATGTTAATATTTGTTTTAAAGTTGCAGTAGATATATCTCCTCCATTTTTCCCTTTAATACTATTTTCAATACAGTATTTCCTCACTTGACTCATACTGCCTAATTCCAAGTATCTTAAATATATTAATTTTACTATTTTAATTTCTTCTTTATTAGGAGTTAGTTTCATCATTTGACGTTCTTTTCCCGTATCATCAATTAAGATTTCTTTTTTAGAATCAAATCCGAGAGGAGTTTGACCACCGAGCCAACGACCTTTTTTAGCTAATTGCATCATACCACCTTTTACTCTTTCAGCTAAGCGTTCACGTTCCATTTGTGCCATTGCGGCTAAAATAGATATCATAAATCTACCAGCAGATGTAGTAGTATCATATGGTTCTGTAGCACTTAAGTATATAATTCCAAGTTTATCTAATTCATATAAAAAATTATGTAAATCTCTAGCGGTTCTTCCTAAGCGGTCTAGTTTATAGCTTATTACATAATCTATTTTTTTATCTTTTATTAGTTTCATTAATTCAATAAATTGAGGTCTATCTGTAGTTTTACCACTCCAACCTTCATCTTGAAAAATTTTTAATTCATATTCTTTATTGTTGAATTTATAATCTATAAATCTTTTACAAGTATCTATTTGTGCTCCTATAGAGTCACCTTTACCAGTAAAAAGAGATTTACGTGTATATATTGCTATGGTTTTCATTGAAAGCACCTCCTATAATTATTTTATAATTAATATACTGAAAGGTAAATATGTAAAATAGGGTAAAATAAAACCCAGTACAAAGGAGCAATTTGTATTTGGGTTTATATTTATAAATATGAAATTAGAGTTTGAATATAAATTTATAATAAATTATTATTTTTATATTTTTCTAAAAGCGTTTTAAATTTAGGTTCATCAATTATACTATTATAAATAGAATAATTATAAATAACTTTAAAAGGCAAACCATTTTCAAGAGCTTTAGTTATACTTTTATAGAATCTTTCTTTTTCATTTTTACTCAAAGCAATTTCTGCATCGCAAGATAAAACGTAAGGATTATTATCTTCAATAGATTTAGCAGCTGATATTTCTTTCTCTGCTGAATCTATTTTATTTATTTGTCTATATAAATTGGCTAAATTAAGATGGATTTTAAAACTATTAGGTTTGAGCTTTAATGCCTTTTTATAAATATTTAAAGCTAAGTTATATTTTTTTTGTTTGCTATAAATAACTCCACAATTAAGTAATGCTAGATAATGATTAGGTTCAAGATTTAATACTTTAGTAAAATCATCTAAAGCTAAATTATATTTTTGGGAATTTAAGTAAATAATACCACGATTATATAATATTTTATAATTATTGGGATTAATTTGTAAAGCGCTAGTATAATCAGTTAAAGCTAAATCATATTTTTCTAACTTAGCATAAAGTGCACTCCTAATACATATTGCAGAGTAGTATTTTGGATTAAGTTTCAAAGCTTCATTACAATCCTTTAAAGCTAAATCATATTTTTTTTGTTCATAATAAATGATGCTACGATTATATAATATTTCATAATCATCATAGTGTATCTTCAAAGCTTTATTACAATCTTTTAAAGCTAAATTATTTTTCCCTTGTAGACTATATATAATACTACGATTAGATAAGGCTAGATAATGATTAGGGTTAATTTTTAATGCTTTATTATAAGCTTCTAAAGCTAATTTATAATTGCCTAATTCTTTATAAATAAGGCCTCTATTACATAGTATAGAACAGTTATTGGGATTTATATCCAATGCTTCGTTATATTTTTCTAAAGCTTTTTCATAATTTTTATTATTATATAAAACTAAAGCTTCATTAAATAATTCATTAGATTCAACTTTTTTTTTAATTTCTTTAATAGAGGCGAGTTTATCTAAAGAATTTTTAAGATCAGTTAATTGACCTAGTACAGGGTGGTGATAATTAAAGTTTTTTAGTGCAGTTTCTTTTTCTTTAAATGGCAAATCAGTTCTTGTTAATATATAATATGATGTTACACTTATAAGAAGAGCCCAGGCTCCGTCTTGAATAATTTTTAATTCTTCTGAAAAATAATCTATATCTTTTATTGCTGCATGTACAAATTTGCTTCTTACTTTCCATATTGGGTCATATATTTTACTGCGACTATATCCTAATTGCTGTTTAATAAAATTTATGAGACCTGTTTTACTAGCTGAAGGACTTATAGCAAATTTAGTTTTACACTTTGGACACGTTGCCGTATTATTTTCTTGGTTCCATAATTCTTCTGATACGCCTTCCATTGCAGTAGCCCAAAATATTAATTTTTCTTCTATGTGGTTTGTTAGTAATCCTTTCCTTAACCATCTTAATATATGGTATAGTTCTTCTGGTAATTTTATTCTTAAAAATTTTGTTAAATCAAGGTTTCTTGCTGGATTATATGAAGTTATTTTCATTGTTGAATTTTTATCAAATGGAATATTGGGACATTTAGTAATATTTATAGTGTTATCATTAATATTGGTTGCAACATCCCAAGATATAATTTCAAATGGTCTAAGTGTCAAGAATGTAAGCCAAGAACATAAATTTTCTATACATTGATTAGCAACTAACCATTCTTTTCTGTTATCATTTACATCAACAACAGCAGTAACTTTAACATGACGTTGTTCTTTTGCTTTATTAAATAGTTTTGTTAATTCTTTAGGTGGTATTTTATTTGTGGCTCCAATTATTACTTCTTTTTCTGATAAATCTTTTGTTTGGATTTTTACTTCTGTATCAGTTTCTTCTATTTCTAATTCTTCAATACTTTTTCCTACAACATTATCAGGAAAATTTACGATTGCACTTACTTTATATCTCATCTTTTTACCTTCTTTCTGTTTAGATTAGATATGAACTGTTTTATATTTGGCATATATTTTACCAATAATAATTTTTATTAATATGAAAATCTTAATAATATACAATTATAACAAAGTAGTATAAAAACATAAACAAATAATGGAATTATGTTTTTATCTAATAATTTTAAATTTAAATAATATTACTCATACAATTAGTCTATTTTACAACTTCTAGAACATATGTTCTTGTAAAAATAAAACAAAAGTGGTAATCTATAATTGATGGATGCGGAGGGGTAGTAATGAATAAAAAAATTTTATTGCTGAAAAATATAAAATCAATAATTAAAGATAATAGAAGTGTATTTGAGAAAAAAACGGTAAATAAAAATTCTTATGATAAAAATATATATTGCAAAAAGCAACTATCTAAAATTTGATAGTTGCTTAATTTAGTAATTGAAGTATTAATTGTTTTATTAATTACCAGTCTTTTTAATTTTCTCTATTAGTTTATTAACATCAAAACCTACTGATTCAAGATTTTTAAGTAAATCTTCAACTTCATTAGGGTCTAAATCATAAGGATAAGATTTATCTATTTCCATTTCATATTTATGTCCATCTATTGTAGATTTAAATATCTTTGAATTTGAATCATCAGTTCTTCCAAGGAGATAGTCAGTTGTCACGTTAAAGAAATTTGCTAATTTGAGGATGGTCTCTCTATCTGGAAACCTGTTATCTTTTTCCCAATTTGCAATAGTTGTTTTACCAAAATTAAGAAGTTCAGCAAGTTTTCTTATTGAATATTCTTTTTCTTGTCTTAAACTTCTTAAACGTTCACCAAATGTTGCCATACCTTATCCCTCCTTTCACAATAATTATAACATTTTGAGGACAATTTAAAATAATTGTACTCAAAGTGAATATTTTTTTAAAAATAATACAAAATATATATTGACAGTACCCAATAAGGGGACTATAATAAAATCGTACTCAATAAGAGTACTGAAAAGGAGGTGATTTTATGAATAGAAAGTTTAAAAAGCTTAAAGCATATAGACAATTAAAAGGAATTAATCAATCTGTAATAGCTGAATTATTAGGAGTTAGTCTTAATACTTATAATTTTAAAGAAAATGGGAAAAAATCTTTTACTTTAGAAGAAGCAAAACAAATAGCAGATTATTTTGAAACTTCTATAGATGAAATTTTTTTTAATAATTCAGTACCCAATGTGGGGACAGAAAGTTCAGCCTAATAATATTTTATCCAGTGTTTTGATTTTTAGTTTAGTAAAAGAAGGATGTAGTGTGAAAAATTTATAGATTATAATTTCATAAATTAGAGCAATGTTATCACCACTAGATAAGATAAAACATAATATGGATAGCAGAAAGTAATTTTAAGAAAGGAGGAAGAATAGTGGCTAAGATATTAGGGGTTAAAGTTGAATATCCAGAAGGTGTAGATCCTAAAGAAGGAGAGAGAGAATTACAAGAAAAAGCAATGGAAATATTAGCAGACTATTTAGTTGAAGAACTTCCTCCAAAGGCAATAGATGAAATGATTTATAGGCTAGAAAACTCTTAGATAAGTAAGGCTGAAAAGCCTTTTTAAAAAATTTTGTTAACTAAAAAATGCATATACTTACCCACTAATATGTATATGCTAGAACTTGTTAAATAGTACCAAAATCTTTGTAACTAAATGAACTAATTTGAACGGGAGTAGGCGAAGATAAGAGCCACACCATAATAAAATGAAAGGTCACTGTGATAATAGTTAGTTGATTTAGTTACAAGGAAGTGAAGAGGTACAAAGAAAGGAGAAATTTAATTATGGCAAAGCAGATAAATATAAAATATCTTTATCTTAAAAATTTTAAAGGTATTAAAAATCTAAAGATTGATTTTTCAAAAACTACTAATATATACGGTGAGAATGCAACAGGGAAAACAACTATTTTTGATGCATTTACATGGCTAATGTTTGATAAAGATAGTCAAGGAAGAACTGTAGGAGACAAGGAAGCAAATTTTCAAATAAAAACTTATGATGAAAATGGAAATATAATGCATGGATTAGAACATAGTGTAACTTCAGTTATTAATGTAGATGGTAGAGATACAATATTAACTAAAATTTATAAAGAAAAATGGACTAAAAGACGTGGAGAGGCTGAAAAGCAACTTACTGGACATGAAACTTTATACAGTATTGATGAAGTACCAGTTAAGAAAAGAGAATATCAAGAAAAAATCAATAGTATCATTGATGAAAAACTTTTTAAACTAATCAGTAACCCACTTTACTTTTCAATTAATATGAAGTGGCAAGATAGAAGAAAAGTGCTATTAGAAGTTATAGATAATATTACAATGGATACAATTATAAATTCTAAAAGTAACTTAAAGTCTTTAGAAAAGTTACTACTAAATAAAGATGTAGGGGATCTTAAAAAATCTATAGCAGCACGTAAAAAGAAATTAAATGATGAAATAAAGAGCATACCTTATAGGATTGATGAACTTAATAACTCTATCCAGGAGATTAATTTTGAAGAATTGGAACAACTTTTAGAAGCTTATCAAAATAATCTTAATGATATTGATGAAAATTTACTTGATAGCAGTAAGGTTAACAATGAAGTATTAAAGGAAAAAGACAAGATATATTTACTAAAATCTAAACTTAAAGATATTGAATATAGAGCACAAAGTAAAATTGATAACGAGCAAAGAGAACTAGAAGATAATACAAATAAATTTAACTATGAAATTAATCGACTTAAAAGAAGCATAAAAGAAGCAACTCTTAGAAAAGAATATTTAGAAAAAAATATTTCAAGATTAGAAGAGGCTAATAATGGCTTGAAAAGTAAATGGTACGAGGAAAATTCAAAAGAACTTCATTTTGATGAAAAACAATTCATTTGCCCAGTATGTAAGAGACCATTTAAAACAGAAGATATAGAAAAAAAGAAGAAAGAAATGCAAGGAAATTTTAATTCGAATATAGCAAATAAGTTAAAACAAATAAACGCAGAAGGTATTGGCAATAAGGAAAAAATAGAAGAATATCAGGAACAAATTAAAGGCCAAGATGAAGATATAAAAGCAATGAAAGAAAAATTAGCTATACAGCAAAAATCTAAGAAAGCAGCAGAAAAGATTCTAGCAGATTTTAAACCAGTCCTTAATTTAGAATTTAACGAGGATTATCAAAAGATTAAAAATGAAATAGAAATACTAGAAAAAGAAATATCTCAACCAGTAGAAGTTAATGATGAAATATCAGAATTAAAAGGTAAAAAAATTGAACTTTTACAAAATATTGATGACATTAAAAAACAATTAGCATCTAAAGAACAAAATGAAAAATTTAAAGTTAGAATATCAGAATTACAAAATCAAGAGAAAAAACTAGCTCAACAGATTGCAGAACTAGAAGGTCAGGAGTTTATGTGTGAAGAGTTTATAAAAACAAAGGTTGAACTTTTGGAAAGTAGTATAAATAACAAATTCAAATATGTAAGCTTTAAGTTATTCGATACACAAGTAAATGGAGCAGTTAATGAATGCTGTGAGGCTCTTATAAATGGAGTACCTTTTAGTAATTCAAATACAGCTTCACAGATAAACGCTGGATTAGATATTATAAATGCTTTATCACAACATTATGAAGTATCAGCTCCAATATTTATAGACAATAGAGAAAGTGTAAACAATCTTATAAAAACAGATGGTCAAGTAATAAATTTGATAGTAAGCAAAGATAAAAAATTGAAAGTGGAGGTAATATAAAATGCCAGATAAAAAAACAACAGCTATAGCATTAGCAAAGGAAGATGCTTTAAATCAAGTTACTAGTAAGATAGCAGATTTGAAGAAAAATAATGAAATAATTTTTCCTAAAAATTATTCAGTTTCAAATGCAGTTAATAGTGCATGGTTATTACTTCAAGGAGTACAGAATAAAGAAAAAAAACCTGCGTTAGAAGTATGTACAAAAAATTCAATTATTGGCTGTCTTTACGATATGTGTTTACAAGGGTTATCTCCAGCTAAAAAACAATGTTACTTTGTAGTATATGGCAATCAATTACAACTAATGAGAAGTTATATGGGAACTGTAGCAGTTACTAAAAGATTAAGCGGTATTAAGGATGTTAAAGCTTATTGTATTTATGAAGGTGATGAGTTTGAACAGGAATATGATGTAGATACTGCAACACTTAAAATATCAAAGTATGAACCTAAGTTTGAGAACATTGATAATTCTAAAATAAGAGGAGCTTTTGCAGTAATTGTCGGTGAAGATGGCCCAGTTCATACAGAAGTTATGAATATAAATCAAATAGAAAAAGCATGGGCTCAAAGATATGGTAAATCCAAAAGTGATACGCATGTAAACTTTGCTGAAGAAATGTCAAAAAAAACTGTTATTAATAGAGCTTGTAAAATGTATGCAAATACTTCTGATGATAGTGAGTTACTGATAGATGCTTTTAACAATACAGATATATCAAGTACTGAAGAAAGGTCATCAAGAAATGTTCAGTATGAAATTAAAAAAGAAATAAAAGAAAAAGCTAATTCTACACCTATAGATATTGAACCTGAAACAACCTCAGAAGTAGTAGATGTTGAGCCTACAGAGATAAAAGCAGAGCAAACTACTATAGAAGGACCTGATTTTTAATGAAATTAAAAATATTAGGTAGTGGTAGCAAAGGTAATTGCTATTTACTACAAGGGAAAAATGAAACTTTAATTTTAGAAGCTGGAATAAAATATAAGGATATTTTAAAAGGTTTGAATTTTAATCTTAATAATATAGTGGGATGTTTAGTATCTCATGAACATAAAGATCATAGCAAAGCTATGAGAGATATTTTAAAAAGTGGGATAGATACTTATACAAGTTTAGGTACAGCAAAAGCAATGCCTCAAGAAAGTTATATTGAAACTTGTTATAGACTTAACTTTATAAAATCAGAAAAACAATTTAATGTTGGTAATTTTACAATACTACCATTTCAAACTCAACATGATGCAGCAGAACCACTTGGATTTTTAATTCAACATAAGGAGCTAGGAAAATTACTTTTTATAACAGACAGTTATTATTGCCAATATAAGTTTACTGGATTAAATCACATTCTTATAGAGTGTAATTATAGTAATGAAATTCTTCAGAAAAGAGAATTACCGCAAAGACTTAAAGATAGAATTGTAAAATCTCATTTTGAATTGGGTAATGTAAAAGAATTTTTAAAGGCAACAGACCTAAAAGAAATTAAAGAAATAGTTTTAATACATCTTAGTGATAACAACAGTAATGAATTACAATTCAAAAAAGAAATAGAAATTTTGAGTGGAAAACCAACTTATGTAGCTGATAAAGATTTAGACATTGACATGAATGTATATAAATTCTAAGGGAGGAGGAATGGAGATGGATAAAGACACAAAAGAAGCACTTTCATATCGGTTGAATGTTTTATATGCATATTTAGAAGATTTAAAACTAGAAAATGCAAAAGAAGAAATATTAGATCTTTTAAAAGAAGCGCAAGATGGTGTAATAGTTCCATTTTAGAAAATGCCCTCTGCAAAGGGCATAATCTTAAAAATTATTCTATAAAACTGGATAAGAGCTCTGCAAAGCTCTTGTCCCCATTATACAACGCATATATGTAATATTTCAATATTAGTATATATCAGTATATGAAAATTTATACAAAGGGGATGGAAAAATGAGAAAACAAGAAGCATTGTATCACATAAATCATTTAATTAATTTAAATGAAGGTGATGATAAACAAGCTCTTAAAATAGCTAAAAAATCTATAAAGAAAGAATATAAATATAAGTTTTGGGCAAATGTAGTAATCTTCATAGGAATATTAATAATCTTTGGAAGCTTTGTATTGATGGCTAAGTTTATGTACTACAGATAAAAGGAGTGATAGGCATGACAAAAAAATATTATTGGTTGAAATTAAAAGAAGATTTCTTTGAAGAAGATACGATTCAATGGCTTGAGGAACAAGAAAATGGAAAAGATTATTGTTTGTTTTATTTAAAATTATGTCTTAAATCCTTAAAGTCAAATGGAGTTTTAATTCGAAATGTAGGGCAAATACTTGTACCTTATGATATTAAAAAGTTAGCAGATATTACTAATACTAAACCAGATACTGTAATTGTTGCAATGGAAATATTTAAAAAGATTGGCTTAGTTCAGGTATTAGAAAATGGAGAAATTTATATGACACAACTTGAAAATATGGTTGGAAGTGAAAGTGAGTGGGCAAAGAAAAAAAGAAAGCAAAGATTAAAGTCCAAGCATAAGGACAATGTCCCCAATTTGTCTCCACAATGTCCGACAGAGATAGAGAAAGAGATAGAGTTAGATAATAGAAATAGAGATAGAGATAGAGATGAAGAGAAGGAAGAAAATAAATTATCATCAACTAATGCTAAAAAGTTTTCAGATGTAATTGGAATTTTTAATAATAATATTCATATGGTAACACCATTAGAGTGTGAAAAATTAAAAGAATGGTCTAAAGATATTACCTATGAAGTTATTATTAAGGCAATTGAAGAGTCTGTATATTATAACAAAAGGTCTATGGGATATATAAATGCAATATTAAATAACTGGTTTAATAATAATCTTAAAAGTATAGAAGATGTAAAAGCATATTTAAGGGATAGAGATGATAAGAGAGGAGTTAAGCATAATGCAGGATATAAAGGAAATAATAAAAAACCAGAAGATGAAGGAATTGGAATTATCATATGATGTAAAACAGATACCTAAATGTCCTGTATGTGGAGAACCAATAGGAATAGAAGTTAAAACTGCATTTGGAACAATTACAGGACCTAGAAATTGTAAGTGCAGAAGAGAGAAGTTAAGGAAACAGGAATTGGAGTCTAAGAATAAAGAAAAACAAATGAGATTACAGAGAATTTTAAAAAATAGTATGTTAAATAAAAGATTCAGAGAATCTAATTTTGAAAATTGGAATCATGAGGTAGGAAACGAAAAGCTCTTTAAATTGGGCAAAAAATATGCCTATGATTTTATAAAAATGAAGAAAGAAAATCAAGGTATGCTTATTTATGGAGAACCGGGAAATGGAAAAACTTATTTTTCAGCATCCATAGCAAATGAATTATTGAATAGACTAATACCTGTTATATGTGTAGGAGCTATAGGGATTACAGAAAGAATAAGCCAAAGTAAAAGAAATTGGGGAGATGAAGGAATATTTACAGTCTTAAATAGTTTAGATAACGCTGATTTATTAATTATAGATGATTTAGGAACTGAGCCAGATAATAAATGGACCAGGTCAATGATGTATCAGGTGATAGAAAAAAGGAATAGTTCAAATCTTCCTGTGATTGTAACAACTAATATAAGCATAGATGAATTAAAAGAAAGATATGATGATAGAACTTATAGTAGATTAAGTGAAATGTGTATGTTTATAAGAAATACAGGTCCAGATATTAGAATGGGAAAAGGTAAGAAAAAGACAAAAGAGTTTCTAGAAAAATTAAATAAATAAGGTTGGAGGAAAAAGTATGTGGATTAGAAGTCAAAGTAAGGAAGTTCTGTCAGAATCAAAACAAATAATAGTGGAAGGTAAAGAAATAATAGATCAGGGTTATTTAAGATTAGGAACTTATGAAAGTAAGGATAGAGCAATTGAAGTATTAAATATGATAGAAGACAGAATTATGAATGGTAGTAGATTTGATGAAATACAGAATGGGAGAAGGAAGACTAGGGATTTTGTATTTCAAATGCCAGAAGTATAAGAAGGAGTGTATATTATGATAACTATATTAGTTAAAGAACCAGAAACAAACATCAAAGAAGATAGATTAGGGAATATTATACTTGAAAATTCAATACTAAAAGCAGCTTTTATAGAAAGTGTAAGAAAACAAGAACAGTATAAAGATTTACTAAAAGAAGGGCTGGAATTATTAGATAAACAGAAAGAAGAAATAGAAAGAGTAAGTTATAGAATTAATATGTGGTCAGATGAAGCAGTAAGATTATATAACGAGCAGGGCAATTTAGATAAGGTCTTAAAAATTTTAAATAGAGAGATATTAATGTATGAATTAACTAAGATTAAGGAGGAAATATAATTATGAAATCAACAGGAATTGTAAGAAAAGTAGACAAGCTCGGAAGAATAGTTTTACCTAAAGAATTAAGAAAGGCATTAAATATAAAAGAAAATCAGACAAGTTTGGAAATATATACAGAAGGGGAACAAATAGTATTAAAGAAATATGAACCAGCGTGTATATTTTGTGGAGAAGCTAATGAAGTTATGAATTTCAAGGGCAAAAATATTTGTGAAAAGTGTATGAAGGAGCTGAATGAATAGTGAAAATAAATGAGTTAGTAGAAAATTTAAGCTGGCCTTCAAAAGATTATATAACAAAGGATGGAATTATAAGAAGAACGGATCCAGAAGAAATATAAAAGATAGGAATAAGATTATATGAGGGTAATGCTTTGAAAAAGTTATTCTCATATGAAAATCAAATAAGAAGGTAGATTTATGAAAAGATGTGCTATTTGTGGTAGAAGTCCAGGAGAACAACACCATATAGTTAGAGCAGCAATGGGAGGAATGCTTTATGCCAAGTAAATATGGTTCAAAGAAGATCGTTATAGATGGAATTACATTTGATAGTAAGGATGAAGCAAGATACTATGAGTATCTTAAAAAGAAAAAATCTAAAGGAAAGATAGTAAACTTTGAATTACAGCCAAAGTATACTTTGATACCAGCGTTTAAAAAGAATAGCAAAAGCTATAGAGCCATGACTTATACACCTGATTTTATTATATATAATCTTGATGGTTCTGAAGAACTTATAGATGTTAAAGGATTTAGTACTCAACAAGGAGAGATTAGGAAAAAATTATTTGATTATAAATATGCTGATTTAAAACTTACATGGATTTCAAGATCTTTGAAATTTGGTGATGAATATGGATGGATTGAATATAGTGAGTTAAAGAAAAAGAGAAGTGAAGAGAAAAAAAGAAAGGAGAGAAAATAATGGGAAAACAGCTTAAAATAGTTGATAAAGATACTGGAGAAGTGATTGAGAATATAGAGTTTTCAGGAGGATACAATGTGCAATATGCTTGTAATGAAGATGTTGGAAGAATTCATAAAGTAACTAAACTTGATAATGGAAAATGGGGTAATAAGCATTGGATAAAAAATTATATTTATAGACCTATAGCTCAAAAATTAGTTGATAGATATGACTACTTTAAAGGAACAAGACCAGAACAAATATTATTTATAGAGGATGAAGACTATATAGGAACTGAAACAGAGAAGCCAGATTGGATAATGAGGATAAAAAAAGCAAATATGCAGCTTACGGAGTATACAAATTATAAATTTATAATAGAGTCTAGGGAATGGTGGATGTCAAGAATAAGCAGAGAGCAAGTAATAGCTTTAATATATAGTATGTTAAAACATATTGATGGAGATAGCTTAAAGAAACCTGATGTAGAAGGATGGAATGAGTTAATCGGAACTATGGGACAAGGATGGGAAATTACTAAGTCCCCAATACCTAACTTATTAGAGAATTTTACAAAAGAAGATTTTAAATTTTTAAAGAAAGCAGATAAGCAAGTTACAATATATGATTATATTAATTCTGAAAAAATTGGAGGATAAAAAGGGGCTTGATTGCCCCTAAAGAGAAGTTATGCAGTCAGAAAAATAATTAAGTGTGCATAAGAAGGTGAATAATGAATGGCATTAGACATGGTAAATATAGCACAGGAAATATATACTGCAGCTAAGAGGTTACAAAAGAGTGGAGATAAACTTTTTACTCTTGCTAGGCAATATGCAGAAGCGGAGCAAGAATATAGGCAGAATTTAGGAATAGAAATAATGAAACTTAGAGAAGAAAAGGTACCAGTAAGTATAGTTGGAGATGTAGCAAAGGCAAATGTATCTAAACTTAAATTTAACAGAGATATGGCAGAATTCAAATACAAGGCTGGTAGAGATAAAGCACAATCATTACAGGCAGAAATAAGTGCTTTACAGACATTATATAAAAGGCAAGAAGATATTTAGGTCATAATGTAAAACAGCAATTTAAGTATATAAAAATATAGTTAATATAGTGTTGGAGGGTTTGCATAATGATAAATAAAGATACATTAAAAAAAGTAGAAGACAGATTATATAAATATTATAGACAACTTAAGTGGATAGATAAATTAGAATATGTATGCAGAGAACTTGAAGAGCAAAAAGGGAAAATAAGAAAAGACATAACGGAAACCAATATATCACTAGAAGAAGAAAGTATAAGTATAGCATATGAAGAGAGAGTTCAAAATTCATATTCATGTTCTTCTTATGCGGAGAACGAGGTTATAAGACAGATAAATAATTTAGAAAAAGAATGGAAGTATGTAAGAAATAAACTACTTAAAAAAAAGGCTAAGATAAGAGAATTAGAAAGAGAAGTAGCTCCTTTAAAATATAATATAGATATGTTAACAGAAGAATCTAAAAAGTTTATAGAGTGGAAATATGCAGAATGTAAATCAACTGATTGGATATCAATTCAATTATATGGTGGAGTTAGAAGTACTGCTTATAGAAGGCACGAAGAAATAATTAAGGATATAGCACAATAAAAATAATGTATAAATATTTCATAATTAATAATCATATTAATGAAATAGGAGATGATAATATGAAAGAAATTTCTTGCCAAGATATAGTTAAACAAAAGTTAGATATTATTATTAGGCAAATTGATGATATTAAGAAAATAATAGGAAAAGAAAAAATGCAAATTAATAGTGAAAGTAAAAATAATACAACTGAAGAGTTTTTAAGAAAGTTTATGGATGATTAATTTTCATCCATAAACTCATTAAGAAAATCTTCTACGTTAGGAAATTGCTTCTTTATTAAATTTTGAAGTCTTAATAATTCTTGTTGGAAATCTGGTGCTAAATAATTATTTATGCATTGGATATCTTTACTATCTAGAGAGGGTATTACTATTAATAATAGATTAGAATATGAATCTTCACATAATGCTAAATACCCTTCGTTAAAATTTAATATGAAAGAATCACTAGTATTTAAAGTATTTTGTTGATAGTCATAATAAGTTACAAAATTATCACATATATCTACTATAGATCTACCCTTATCTGATAAATAAAACCATTTATATTTATTGGATTTTGTTCCGAATATTAACTTGTTTATTATTTTTTCCACAGAAATCATCTGTTTTCCTCCTTTTTATAACAACGTCCTATTAAAAAATCTAGGTAATTACAAACTTTATCAAAATTAACTTTTTTAAATTTCTTTTTTAAATAAAATTTTATAAAGAATAATTTTATAAAATCAGTTTTTGAAAGTAATATTCTATATTGTATTTCAAATTTGAATATATCTTCTAAAATAGAATGCAATATTTGTCTTGTATTCAAATTATCCTTTAGAATACTATCTTTATATCCTTTGAATCTCTCAGCAAATTGGGTTTTTGATTCATTGTAAGCTTGTATAGTTTCCATACGCTTAAGAATCTTAGATATATTGTGAGATTTATATGTTACATATATTGATAGCATAAATCCTAATAGGCTTGAAAGTGAAACTGCAAATAAAAAATATATGTTATTATTTAAATTTATTATAAAAGTATTCAAACATTATGTCACCACCTTCATGATACATTTTATCATATAATATATAAATTTCCATAAATATAAATATTTAATAAAAAATTATGGGACAAAAATAGGACAAATTTGAGACAAAATTAATAATAACATCTGTTATTATATATATAAGTTATTAGGACTAATTATCCGAATAAAGTAATAATAATTAATGGTACTGGGGTTATTTTGGAATGTATGTAAATGATAACTTATATTTATAGTAGAAGGTAAGAGGTATGATAATAGGAAAGATATTAGAGGTACGAAAATCCAAAGTACATAAAAAATTAAACAAGAATAGAAAAAATAATAAGAAAAAGAAGAAAATTAGGAGAGGTAAAGAAAATCTCTCCTTTTCTTATTATATGGAAATGATGAAACATGATAGTTATTATAGAGGTAAAGGTGGAGCAAATATAGAAGAGCCAGAGGGAGACTAATAAATAGAATGATATATGCAGCTAAAAAGAAAAAAAAAGAAGGAAAAACTCCTAAAATGTAGAAATAAATATTACATTGAGAGGAGGTAGAAATATGGGAAAGAAATTAAGTGGTTCATGTGGAACTGGTAAAAAGATAATTGAAAATTTTGAACTGTTTTATTGTAAATTAAGAAAAACAACGAGAACAGCGGAACCAAATGGCCAAACAGCTTATACGTTTGATGTTGATTTTGAAAAACAATCAGGACATTTTTGTATATGGTTAAATAAGGATAATAAAATTGATGAAAGCTCAACATTGGATATGGGGTTTGAGAAATCATTACCTTTATATAATGACCCCACACTAGAAGATCTAGCCAAAAAAATGTTAAAGTCTAATGGCATATTGTAAATGATTAATATAACAATAAAACAAATATAGTAAAAGGCACTTTTAATAGGGTGCCTTTTTTATTTATAAAAAGGATGTGAGGATATGCTAAGTATTTATACAAGCTACAGATGCAGAACTTGTAAAAATGAATTTGTAGTGCTTACAGAAGAAGTGGAACAGCAAGCTAAAAGGAATAGATACTTGGTATGTCCTTACTGTTCCAGCAGAAGAGTTAGTAAAGAGAAAATAGCAGATAGTTTAAAAGAGTGTATGCAGGAGCGAAGTTATAGAAGAGTTAAAGGGGCAATAAGGCAGATGTGAAGAGGAGGAAATGATTGTTATAAAAAGAAAAGTATAAATTTATCACAGGGATTTGTTGACTTATGTAGAATAAAAATACATGAGGTGAAAATTTTGATAAATATAAAAGAAAGAGTAAATTTGTTAAAGAAATTTATTAACTCATGTAGAATAAAAACACATGAAGTGAAAAATTTGATAAATACTAAAGAAAGAGTAAATAAGGAAAATAGGATTTTAAAAATCAGTATTTTAGTAAGTATTATTGGAAGTATAATTTTCCTTAGTGTTTTAAAATACACTTATCCTAATCTGTCTTATTCTGAATGGAATAGTATATTATCAAATTTTGTAGCTGGAGCTTTTGGAGGTATAATTACATTAACAACCGTATATATAACATTAATAGGGAATAAATCTCAAGAATATTATAAAATTAAAAAAGATATGCAGCTTAAAGTTTGTGAGGATATAATAAGAAAAATTAATGAAAGTGTAACAAGTATACAGAAATCTTTTAAAGAAAACCGAGGTAAAAAATTGCTGCAACTGATTAGTGAAGAAATATTTATACATGATTTAAATGATGATGTAAGTAAAACTATAAAAGAATTAATTAATGTATACATAGCAAATGATTTACTATTGGTAGATATATATTCAGAATTTAAGGAGTTTAAAAATCATATGGATGGACATAATACATGTTTAAAATCAATCAAAGAAAACTATAAAAGGGATAAGTATGATAAGGAATTAAATTCAAATCTTATATATTTGTATGAATGTTGTTTGGAAAATATGATTGAATATTTAGAATTATTCAGAGAAGAAATATATAGGCAATTTTATAGCGATATTTTAAAAGACGAGATATATAAATATAGCGAAGTACTTGAAGAAAGAAGATTAGTTAAATATGAAAGGCTAGTAGATATGTTATCACAGGTTGATACTCCAGATCGCATTGATGAAACTTTGGAAGAAAAATATAAAAGAATAAAGGAAAGTGTGGATAATTTAGGCACAACAGCATAAGAATATAAATAGAATGAATGAGATTTATATAAAGGCAGTATAGAGAAAAATACAAGATAATATAAGAACTTTTTGAGCTCATAAGAGCTCTTTTTTTTTATGTAAGGAATAAGTAGTAAATAAATGAAGAAAGAAAAAGCACAGGAGGATAAAATGGAATTAAAGTACATAAATATTTCACAAATTAAGCCATATGAAAATAATCCAAGGAATAACGATGAAGCTGTTCAGAAAGTAGCTGAAAGTATAAAGGAATTTGGATTTAAGGTGCCAATCATTATTGATAAAAGAAATGTAATAATTACTGGACATACTAGATATAAAGCAGCAAAAGAATTAAAAATAGAATCTATTCCAGTTATTAAAGCTGAGGATTTAACAATGCAACAGGTAAATGCCTTTAGAATAATGGATAATAAATCAAGTGAAATTGCTAGTTGGGATTATGAATCACTTTTAAAGGAAATGGAAAGTTTAAAACTTGAAAATTATGATATACAATTTACAGGATTCCAACTTGAGGAAGTAGAAAGGTTATTTGATGAATATAATCCTAAAGAAATTCAAGAAGATGAAACATTTGACATAGAGCATGAAATTAACTCAATAGAAGAGCCTATTACTAAGAAAGGTGACATATGGTTTTTAGGAAATCACAGATTGCTTTGTGGAGATAGTATATTAGAATCTGATGTGTCAAAATTAATGGATGGGCATAAAGCTAAAATGATATTCACAGATCCACCTTATAATGTTAATTATGAAGGTGGTACGGAAGAAAAACTCACTATTCAAAATGACAATATGTCTGATAGTGAGTTTTATAATTTTTTGTTAAGCGTATTTAAAAATTATTATAGCCTAATGGAAGAAGGGGCAAGTATTTATGTTTGTCATGCAGATAGTGAAGGTGAGAATTTTAGAAGAGCATATAGGGAAGCAGGACTTAAACTTGCAGAGTGTATAATCTGGGTAAAAGATAATTTTGTCATGGGAAGGCAGGATTATCATTGGAGACATGAACCTATACTTTATGGTTGGAAAGAAGGAAAAGGGCATTATTTTACAGATGATAGAACTCAGGATACTGTTTGGGAGATATCAAAGCCTAAAAGAAATGCAGAACATCCTACAATGAAACCTATTTCTTTATGTTCTAAAGCAATAAAAAATAGTAGTAGGCCTAAAGATATAGTTGTGGATTTATTCGGTGGAAGTGGATCAACTTTAATGGCAGCAGAAGAAACAGAAAGAATATGTTATACAATGGAGATTGATGAAAAATATTGTGATGTTATAGTTCAAAGATATATTAATCAATATGGCGTTGATAAAGTATTTTTATTAAGAGATGGAATAAAAACATCATATTCAGAAGTAGAATAAAGACATCTTAAAATCCTTGCTATTAATACACTTTAGAGTGATTAATGTACATGAAGAAAAACACATAAGGAGGATTTTATGATGAGAGCATTATTTGGAAGGAAAATTTTAAATTTAAAAGAGCTTAAGGAACTTACAAGGAAAGCAAAGAAGGAAGGAATGAAGGGCGAACCTTATGAGGTTACAAAAGAAGTTAAATTAAATGATAAGGAATTTATAGAATTTGTAAATAATTTTTGTAAAGATCAATCTTGGATAACAAAAGAAGATGGGGGATGTAATTCAAAAGGAGAATTAAGATGCATAAGAGTTAAAAATACAAAAACAAATAAAAGCATCTTAGTAGATTCAGAAGGATATACATACCCAAGATACACAGCCCTTGAAAAATAAAGCCTGAAAGGGCTTTTTTTAGTAGATAAATAGCTTGATAATACTGTGTTTTAGAGTGATTAATGTATGTAACAAAAACACAGCGGAGGGAATTTTATGAAGAATCAAGCATATGGAATCGAAATTGAATTAACAGGGTTATCAAGAGAAAAGGCTGCAAAGGTGATTTCAAAATATTGGAGAAAAAAAGCTATTTATAAAGGCGGCGTATATGATCAGTATGAGGTAAAAGATCAATCAAAAAGAATATGGAAAATAATGAGAGACGGAAGTATAGTACCTCAAAAGAATTTATTCGGAAGAATAATAACTGCAGGAGATGATTACAAAGTAGAAGTTGTGTCACCAATATGTGCATATGAAGATATAGAAAGTATTCAAGAGATGATAAGACTTTTAAGAAAGGCTGGAGCTATAGCTAATAAAAGTTGTGGAATACATGTTCATATAGATGGGATAAATCATAATGAAAAAAGTTTAAGAAATCTTATAAATATTTTTTATAGTAAACAAGATTTAATATACAAAGCATTAGAGGTAGACAAAAGAAGAGAAAGAAACTATTGCAAAAAGGTAGGAGAAAGATTGGTAAAAAGAGTTAATAATAAAAAACCTAAAGATTTAGAAGAAATGGCGGATAGATGGTACAAACCATACTGCAGTCCTAGAAATACTCATTATCACGTTAGTAGGTATCATGGATTAAATTTACATTCAACTTTTACAAAAGGAACAGTAGAATTTAGATTTTTCAACGGGACAACTCATGCAGGAAAGATAAAGGCATATATACAATTTTGTTTAGCAGTAAGTAATCAATCTATAATTCAAAAATCAGCAAGTGCAAAGAAAACTAAAACAACTAATGAAAAGTATACTTTTAGAACTTGGCTTTTAAGACTTGGACTTATAGGAGAAGAATTTAAGACTTGTAGAACTCATCTATTAGCAAATTTAGAAGGTAATGCTGCATTTAGATATAGGAGGGTTTCATAGAAGAAGTTCAAAAGCTTCTTTTTTTTAATAACTAAAGCTGTGTATGAGGTGATAACTTATGATAAAGAAAAGTAAAAATGATGAACTATTAGAAAAGAGTGATTTATTAAAAGATAACAAGAAAATAAATTCTAAAGTAGAAGAAGCTCTTTTAAAAGTAGCTTTAGGTTATGAATATGAAGAAACTGAAATGATAGCTAGTAAAGGTGGTAAAGCTTCAAGAGTTAAAAAAATTAAGAAAGTAGTTCCACCAGATACAACGGCTATAATATTTTGGCTGAAAACAAGGAATCCAAATAAATGGAGAGCTAGATTAATGATGGATGAATAAATTATAAATTTAAATAATTAAGCGAGGTGAGGTGACTATGTAGAATGGCAAGACAAAGAAGTCCGGATAGTTTAAAAGCTGAAGAATTGTATTTAAAAAGTAATGGAGAACTAGAGTTAGTTGAGATAGGAAAACAATTGAATGTTTCTCCAGGGACAGTCCGATCTTGGAAAAATCGTTATAAATGGAGTGATAAATTACAAGGAAATAATAGTGCAACGTTGCAAAATAAAATAATACCAAATAAACGCAACGTTGCAAAGAATAAGAAAGATAAAAAGATTAATGGAGTAACAGGAGCAAGAAAACGCAAAACCAACACAAATGGCAAACGTGGGGCACCAAAGGGCAACAAAAATGCAATAGGTAATAAAGGTGGAACAGGTGGACCTTTAGGCAATAAAAAAGCTGAAAAGCATGGATTCTTTTCAAAGTATTTACCAGATGATACTTTAGATGTTATTCAGGAAATAGAGAAAAAGAACCCATTGGATATTTTGTGGGAAAATATTATTATTCAGTATGCAGCTATTATAAGAGCTCAAAAGATAATGTTTATAAAAAATCAAGAAGATACAACTAAGGTGTTAAAGAAACAAAAGGAAACAACTGGAGTAACAACAGATAGTTGGGAGAAAGAATATGAATTACAGTTTGCATGGGATAAGCAAGCGACATTCTTAAATGCACAGAGTAGAGCGATGAGTGAGTTGAGAAATCTAATCAAACAATATGATGAAATGCTTAATGCTAACTGGGATATAGCTACTGAAGAACAAAAATTAAGAATTGAAAAGCTTAAAGCTGATATAAATAAAGATGATGGTAAAGACAAACCTATAGAGATACTAATCAAGAGGAAGGGTGAGGATTAGTGGCTATAGAAAAAGAAGTCAATCCACACTTTGAAGATTTTCTGTTTGATTGGAATTATAAGTTTTACTTTTTAGTTGGAGGTTATGGATCATCTAAGAGTTACCATGTAGCTTTAAAATTAATACTTAAACTATTACAAGAGAAAAGAACAGCTTTAGTAGTAAGAGAGGTATATGATACCATCAGAGATTCATGCTTTTCTTTATTTGATGAAATAATAATTGAAATGGAATTAGATGATAGGATTAAATGTGTTACTTCTCCTATGCAAATAAGATTCTCTAATGGTTCTAAGATAATTTTTAAAGGCATGGATAAACCAGCTAAACTTAAATCTATAAATAATGTTTCTATAGTATGGATAGAAGAATGTTCAGAAGTAAAGTATACAGGCTTTAAAGAATTGCTAGGAAGATTAAGACATCCAATATTAAAGTTACATATGATTTTATCTACTAATCCAGTATCAAAGAATAATTGGTGTTATAAACACTTTTTCATAGATAATAAAAAGAAACTTTTCATTTTGGATGATAAAAAACTTTATAAAAGAAGAATAATCATTAAAAACAATATTTATTATCATCATAGTTTAGCTGATGATAATTTATTTTTGCCTAAAAGCTATATAGAACAGTTAGATGAATTAAATGTATATGATCCTGATTTATATAGAATAGCTAGAAAAGGAAGATTTGGTGTTAATGGTAGAAAAGTACTACCTCAATTTGAAAAATCTCCACATTATAAAGTACTTGAAGCTATTCATAGTATTAAAAGGCCTATTTATAGAGTTGGGATGGACTTTGGATTTGAAACTTCATATAACGCCATAGTTAGGCTGGCAATAGATAGTGAAAATAAAATTTTATATATCTACTGGCAATACTATAAAAATCAAATGACAGATGATAAAACTGCAATAGAAATATCAGAATTTAAGAAAACACAGGAATTAATCAGAGCAGATAGTGCAGAACCTAAGACTATTAAATATTATAAGCAAGAAGGATTTAATATGAGAGGTGCTAAAAAGTTCCAAGGAAGTAGACTTCAAAATACTAAAAAGATTAAGAGATTTAAGAAAATAATTTGTTCAGAAGATTGTCCTGATGTTATAGACGAATTAGAAGATTTAACTTATGCAGTAGATAAAGATGGAGAAATTATAGAAGATGAATTTAGTATAGATCCGCATACATTTAGTGCAATTTGGTATGCACTTGATGGCTATGAAGTATCTAATTTGAAAGAACATAAATATGATGAATCGTTATACAACAAAGGAAAAGGAGTTATTAAAAATACAACTACTGATCCATATGGAAGGAAAGGAGGTACAGTGTTCTAGTGGAAAAACAATCAAAGACAATAAGAGATACATTATTAAAACTTCCAAACAATGAAATAGCTGAAAGAAAACGTGTATTTATTGATTATTACTATTACAAAGGAAAATCTATAGACTTAGAAAAGGCAAAGCAAAGCCCAGAACTATACGGTCAGAACTGGCAAGTGGATGATAATGTTGATTACAAACCTACTCAGGATATTAGGAACAAGGTAAAACCTCTTTTGAAGAAACAAGCACGTTGGATGTTTGGTAAAAAGCCTACTCTAGTATTTAAAGCAGATGATTTAAAAGATAAAGAGCAATGTGAAGAATTAAGAAAGTTTATTGAAGATGTTTTTGAATATAATAATTTTTGGAATAATACTAGAAAAGCTTTCTTAGAGGTTATCATAAAGAAAAGAGTGTTATTGAGAGCGGAAGCTAATCCCGGAGAACCAATTGTAATTAAGTATGAAAGTATAGAAGACTTTTATTACAAAGAGAAGAATGGAAAGTTATTAAAAGCAATTTTCTTTGAAGAAGATGAAATGAATGTATTTAAAGAGCAAGACAAAGATAAAATATATTACCTTCATACTTATTATTATAAAATAGATGAAAAAACGAAATTACTTCAAGCTTGGTATAAGAAAGAAACATATAAGAATACAGAATTACAAAAGGAATTAACAATAGACCAAAACACAGGATTTTCTACTATTCCATGCTGGTTAATACGCAATGGCGGAGAATTAAATAATACTTTTGGAGAATCAGATGTTACAGATTTAAGAGATGCACAAAATCAGTACAACAGAAGGAATTCAGATTTTGCAGACGCCTTAAAGTTTCAAATGTTTGGCTCAGAGGCTATTATTGATGGTAACGAAGATGATGTAAATAAACTTAATATTGCACCAGGAGCATTACATGCTATAAAAACTAGAGATGAACTTGCAGAAAATGGTGCACAAGCTACAATTCAAAGGCAGGAATACAATATAGGTAATAGTGAAGCTATGAACTCTTATCTTGATAGAGCTGATAGTGATATGAAAGAGACATTAGATATGCCTAAAATAAGTGATTTAAACAATATCCCTTCAGCAAAAGCAATGATTTATTTATATAATGACTTAATTGCTAGATGTGAAGAAAAGTTTAATGATTGGGAAAGACCACTGTTATCTCTAATAAATTTTATAATTGAAGCAAGCTCAATTTGCTATCCAGGAATATTTGATAAAGCTTGGGTAAATATGAATTATACTAAGCTTATTAAGCAAAATTATCCTATTCCTAATGATTTAGATGAAAAGAAAAAACTTGCAATAAATGAAGTAGAAGCAGATGTAAGAAGTAGAAAGTCATATATTAAAGAATATAGTGATGAAGAGGATTCAGAAAAAGCTTTTAAAGAAATATTAGAAGAAAAAGCAATGATAGTTAATTCAGAATCTGATCAATACAATAAAGCTTTAGATGCTGAATTGGATAATATAGATGATAAGTCTAATGTTGGTAATGAATAATGAATTTATACCAACAAAGAGTATTAGAAGCTAGAAAAGAATTTTTAAAGCTTAATAACAAACAAGAAAAAGAGTTATTAAGAATATATCAGGAATTAGCTAAGCAATTAAGCAATGATATAGCTAATTGCAGAACTATTTCCAAAGATGCTTATTTAAAGCATTTAAAAGAAATAGTACAAGTTAATATTAACCAGTTAAACTCTCGACTAAGTGCAATAATAAAGGCTAATATAGAAACTAGCTCACAAATTGCAAGTGCAGTTGAGAATTTTTATTATCAACGGATTACAGATGATATAGCCTTATCAGCAATATTTAATAGAATGGTTTTAAATATATCTAGAAAAACTGTAAGTAAGCTTATTCAAGGCGGATATTATAAAGATGGTAAAACATTAGATCGAAGACTATGGAGCGTCACTAAAAGCAATGCTAAAGATATAGATACTTTAATTAAAGTCAATGTATTAAAGGGTGCTAATGCTAGAGAATTGGCAAAGCAAGTAAATAAGTATATTAATCCAACTAAAGTATTAAAAGCTCATGCATTAGAAGATGGAATGAGTAAAAAGATAGCATATCAATCACAAAGACTTGCTAGAACTTCAATTACTCATGCTTTTAGTGAAACAACGATTGAAAATGCTAAAAATAACCCTTTTAATAAGGGAATAAAGTGGAACTTGAGTGGAAGTCATTATATAAGAATGCATGGGAAAACAGATATTTGTGATGAGTATAATGGAAGGATATTTAAGCCTAATGAAATTCCACTTCAACATCCAAACTGTATCTGTTATTTTACAGAAGAAAATGAATATATATACAAAGCAATTGATGAATTAAAAACATGGAGCAGAGGAAATACTAATTCTAAGCTAGATAAATGGTATGAAAAAAATTATGATTTGATGAATATATAAATAAGAAATCTAAAGTAGAAAGATAAATATGAATAATTTATGTTAAAATCATATGGAATAGAAGATTAAGGATACTTACTGAATAAAATGGTAGGTATTTTTTTATCATGATTAAAATAGGAGGAAGTTATGAAAATAGATTTTGAGAAATAGAAAAAAATTTATTAACATAGGGAAGATATTATTATTTAAATATAGCAAATTAATTAAACAATTCATAAGACTTACTTTGGTGTCATTGAAAATAATACAGCAGGTGATTTATAATATAAAAAGATAATTAAAGGAGTGGTTTTATGAAACAAGGAATAATATATACTATTTCACTAAATATAGAAGAAAATAATAAAAAGTTTTTTAGATATTATTATACTAAATGTTGGGATAACCATAAACCTAAAATTATAGCAATATTATTAAATCCTTCAAAAGCTACATTAACAAGAAATGATAAAACATTAGATTTTTTAACGGAATATTTTATAAATAAAGGATATGGTAGTATGACAATTCTTAATTTATTTTCTTTTATGTGTACATGTTCTAATAAAATATCAAATACCAAACAAGAATATGAAAAAAAGAATTGGCAATATGTAAAACGATATATAAATAAAAATAAGGAAAAAGATTTTTTTATTGGTTGGGGAAATAGTTTTTATTCTATTAAAAATGATAAATTTATACAGAAAGCAAAGGGTAAAAAGAAAGATATAGAAAGTTTTTTTAGGAAGAACAAGTTAAAAGATAAAGTATTTTGTTTCAGATCACAGTGGGGGAAGGCATTGCATCCATCTAGATATAAAGAAAATTGGGAATATGGCAAATATTTTTTGAATTAGTGATTTAATATTATTAAAATTAAAGTCTTAGAGATAAGACTTTTTTATTTTTGTCTTTTTTAAGATTAAAGACGTTAAAGAATAATTTTAACAGCTCTAAAGTGGTTCAGTAGCACGTTAAAAACTGTAATTAGAGATTAAGGAGGAAATATAACAATGGCAAAACTTAAAGAAATATTAGGAAAAGAGTTATTTAAGCAGCTTTCAGAAGATAAGCAAAAAGAGTATAAGAACAAAGACTTAGAGGATGTAAGTGGTGGTAATTATATACCAAAGCAAAGATTTGAGCAAGTAAATGAACAGGCTAAGGAATATAGAAAACAAGTTGGAGAAAGAGATACCCAAATATCTAAACTCAAAGAAGAATATAAAGATGTTGATGGCTTAAAAGACAAAGTTACTGAACTTGAAACTGCTAATAAAAATCAAAAGGAAACTTATGAAAAACAGTTGAATGATATAGCTTTCAATAATGCTTTAGAAAAATCATTAGGGTTTTTCAATGTTAAGGATAAAAAGCTTATTATGGCACTTATAGATAAAGATAAGCTTAAAGTTGATGGAGAAACAGTTATAGGACTTAAGGAGCAGATTGAGCCACTTCAAAAGAGTCATGAGTACTTATTTGAAAAAGAAATAAAAGGTACTGGAACATTTGGTACTGGCGGAGGTAAAAATCCAGAACCAACTAGTACTAACTTTGCTACAGAATTAGGGAAACAAAAAGCAGAGGTTATGAAGTCTAAAGGGTTAACAGATTTTGCTAAATAAAGGGAGGTATGAAGAATGAAACAATCAAGCTACACAATAGGAGCTAAACAAAATAAGCTAAGATTAATTGCTGGAGATCATTTTATCACGTTACCATTGAAAATTAGAAAAGGTGATGTTAAAGATTTACTAGATTTAAATGAGGTTCTATTAGCGGGTATGTTAATTACTAAGGAGGGAAAACCAGTAACATCAACAGTAGATAAAACAGATGCATTTGGTGTTGTATATCAAGATATATCTTTTAAAGGTTCAATGTCAGCAACCGCTAATAAAGAAGATGCGACAGAAGTTGTGCCAGTATTGGTTCACGGTGCTCTATATGAATCAGCAGTTAAGTTTAATTCAGATGAAACTATAAAATCAGTAGAAATGAATGCATTAAATCAAATAATTTTTGGAGAATAAAAAGGAGGAAAATATATGCCTAATTTAAAAGATTATATAAATTCAAAAAACATAGCTCTTTATATTAAAGAATTACCAACAGAACAAACCATAGATAAAGCTTTATTTCCAGATAAAAAAGTTAGTGGAACAAAGTTAGAAATGGCTAAGGGTGCTAAAAAGAAACCAGTAGCATTAAGAATGAGTACATTTGATGCAGCAACAAAAATGAGAGCATTAAGTGCAGACTTAACAGTAAAATCTACAGAGATACCTTTTTTCAAGGAAGGCATGGGAATTGATGAAACAACCAGAAGAGATTTACAAAATGCTATAGGTGCTAATAATGAAAACTTTGTGAATTCATTACTAGGGCAAGTGTTTGAAAATTATTCTAATTTAGTTGATGGTGCTAATATAATATCTAAAAAAATGAGATCATCAGTAATACAAAATGGATTATTAAATTTTACCTCAAAAGATGGAGATATTGTGGTAGATTATGGAGTACCATCTAATCATAGAGAGGTATTAACAGGTGGAGATAAGTGGACAAATCCTGATGCTGATATTATAGGTGATGTTAGAGCAATTCAAAAAGTTATTACACATGATCAATATGGAAAACCTAAAACATTATTACTTACTGAAAACACTTTTGATAGTACATTTTTAGTTAATAAAGCTATTACAAATCATATTAAGAATAGTAATTTGAATACTTCATTAATTTTAAGTCAAGCAAATTACATTCAATTTGTAAAAGAGGTACTCCAATTAACAGTTGTATTTTTAGAAGATGCTACTTATATTCCATCAGAAGGTGCTGATCCAGTTCCATATTATGCAGATGGTAAAGTAACACTTATGAGCGGAACAACTTTAGGAAATACAGTTTATGGTACAACTCCAGAAGAATTCGATAAGCAAAGTGGTTCAAGTAAATTAGATACTTATATAGTTGATAAAGGAATTGCGGTTACAACAATGATTAAAGAGGATCCTGTTAGTGTAGATACAAAAGTATCAGTAATGCCAATTGTAAGTTTTGACAGAGCAGACGAGGTATTCTTTGCAACAGTATATTAAAACTATTTTTTATTTTTAATAATGAAAGGATGATTAAAGATGGCTAAAAATAAAAAAAACACTACTGAAAAAACTTTTAATGCAGTAGCAAAACAATATATTAAATATGGTGGAAAACATATTAAAACGGGAGAAAAATTTAAAGTTAATGAATCGGATGTAAAAGAATTAGGTAAGTATAGTGAAATAGAAGTTATTGAAGAGGATAAATTTAACCAAGAGGATAACAAAGGCAACGAAGAGAATGAAGAAGGAGAAAATGGTGGTGAATAGTTATGGTTCTTACACCTTTAGAAACATTAAAAATAAACCTTAATGAAAGTCAGTATCCTGTATTTTCTGATGATGAATTAAATAATCTTTTAGCGGTTAATGATAACAATGTATTAAAGGCAAGTTGGAGAGGTTGTCTTATGAAAGCTAACACAGATAAAAAAATAAAAGTAGGACCTATTGAGATAGAAAATGCTGATCCTGATTATTGGAACAATCTTGCTAGTATTTATCAGGCTGATTATTTAAAATCTTTAAGTTCAGCTACAGTAACAACAGGATATAAAACATCTATGAGAAGGGCAGATGGTTGCTAATGGCTAAATTAAAGGCTAAAAAGATTATAGATGCAATAAATAAAGGAATAGAATTAAATCCAATATCAATTGAAATACGTGGAGTTAAAAAAATATTAGTTGATGGAGCATTTGAAGAAGTTCCATTTGAGAAAACTCTTAATGTTCTTATATATCTTGATAATAATTCAAACAAGATAGAAATTGATAGTAAAACTAAAGGTACATCTTATAGTAGTAATAAATATAAAATGATTGCTGATAAAGATGAAGATATAGAAGTTAATCCTAAAGAGTCTATTGAGTTTGACTGTACAGAAGGACACATGAAGATAAAGGCTGTGTACCCAATGGTAATTGAAGGTACTATTTGTGGGTACATGTGTGACCTTGAAAGGATAGATTGATATGAGTTTTAAAGCTATTGAATACATTACAAGAAAAAAAGCAGGTATGAGTATTTTATGTAATACAATAGCTAAAGGATTAGAAGCACAAGCTAAAAATACTGCTTACTGGAAAGACAGAACTTCTAATGCAAGGCAAGGAATTAGTGGAGGAACAAATGGCGGCAATGGTAACTACAATATATATTTAGAGCATGGTGTTGATTATGGAACGATATTGGAAGAAGGATCTAAACCGCATACTATAAACCCTAAGAATGGCAAGTACTTATATTGGAAAGGTGCAGCACATCCAGTAAGGCAAGTACATCATCCAGGAACAAAAGGGTTTAAGGCTTTTGAAAAAGTTCTACAAGGCAACAAAGCAATGGTTAAAGCTGCAGTTATTAAATATTGGAGTGATTAAAATTGAGATTAGCAATTAGAAATCAATTACTTAATGAAATACCAGAATTAAAAGAATGTTATGAGCCTAATATTCCAACTAAAGAAACTAAAAAACCATATGTAGTAACGGTAGCTAAAGATGATAATGATAACGGAGAAGTAGTTGGTTTTATAAGAAATATAGAGTTGTGGTTTTATGATAAAAAACTATCTTTTAAAAGTCTTGATATATTAATAGAAAAAGCTATTAAGGCATTAGATTTAAAAGTTATAACTAATCCTAAAACTGGAGATACATTTACATGTAAGTTTAATGGTGTAGTAGGACAAGATGTAGTAGACGTAGAATGGGATGCAAATGCAAAAGGAATAAGCTTTACCATAATAGCACTCCATGAAGAAGAAGAAGCTAACACAGATACTTGGCTAGATTCTTTAAATGATTATACTAAGCAAATAACTAATTATCCTGTATATCTAAATAACTGGAAACAAAACTTTGAAGTACCTTCTATACTTTGGAGAGTAAGTAAACAATCTAAAGAAAGGGAATCTAACGCTCTTATAAGAGAAAGTAAAACTCTTATATGCCACATAGCTAGCAACAACAAAAATGAAATTAATAAGTTATTAGATAGTATAGAAGATAAACTTATTATAGATTTAAAGATACCCTTAGATATAGAAGATAGGCGCTATCTTACTATAGAAACTATAGAAGAAGATAGAGAAGCGGATATGCTTAGTAAAGGACAACTAACAGTTAAGTTTTTTAGGAGAAAGATGGTAACAATTAATAATGGTCTTACTATAGAGAAAATCTATGGCAGAGGAAAATTGGAAAGAGAGGATTAAATTTATGGCCAATAAAGAATCTACAATAAAAGTAAAAGTAGATAATATAGAAATAAAATATTCTTTAGAGGATTTTAAAAATAATGCTGAAGCACTTGGCTACGAAAGAGAAGTAGTTGCAGGTGCTTTATTTAATTGCAAAGAAAAACAAATATCTAAAATAGAATTTGAAAACAGAGTTAAAAGCTTTTTAGGAAAGAAGGTTGAATAATGGCTACAGGAACTTGGAATGAAAAAGATAGAAAAAATCTACCTGGGTTTTACAATAGATTTAAGACAAAAGCGGAGGAGAGATTAGGTTCTGGAATACATGGTATTGTAGCAATGCCAGTAAAAAGTAACTGGGGACCAGTTAAAAAAGTTTTTTCTGTAAAAGATTTAAAAGAACTAAAAAAATTAGTTGGAGATAATAGTGATTTTACAGCTTATAAATTAGGAAGGCTAGCTATCCTAGGTAATCCTAAGGAACTATTGTTATGTAGACTAACAGATGGAACAGAAAAAACTGAAACATTAACATTAAAAAATGAAGATCAAAAGGAGTGTATTACACTAGAGACTAAATATCCTACAGATAGAAATTTTAATGTAACTATAAAACCCAATCTTATAGAAATAGATAAAAAAGATTTTATTTTCTATGAGGGCACAAAAGCATTATTTACTATAAATGCATTAAGCGGAGCAGTAGAAGAAATAATCAAAAAAATAAATTCTAATGTTGAAAATAATTATGTTGTAGCCAAGAAGGTAGCTGATGTAAATGGAGTATTAGAAAGTATAGTTAATATACCATTAACAGGTGGAAACAATGGAATATCTAATGTTACAAATCAGAATTACTTAGATGCAATGAGTGAATTTGAGAAATATAAAATTGATGGATTTTGTTTAGATGGTATAACAGATTCTTCACTTCACAATGCAGTAAAAGAGTGGGTTATAAAAAATAAAGAATTAGGTATAAATGTTATAGCGTATCTAGGTGGTGCTAAAGAAGAAAAGATTGAACAAGCTAATACAAGATCTAAGCAATTTAATTATGAAAATATAGTAAATATATACGGAAACGGAGTGTATGAAGGCATTACATATACTCCAGCAGAGACTGCATGTTATGTAGCAGGACTAGCAACAGGACAGCAACTAAAAGAAAGTCTATGTAATCAAAAGACTATTTTTGAAGATGTAGAACCAAAACTAAAAGCAAAAGAAATAGAATATGCTTTGGCTGCAGGAACCTTAGTATTATCTATAGATGATAATGATGTAGTAGTTGTAGATGATGTAAACACACTTAAAAACTATCCAGATGATAAATCAGATGTATTTGGTTCAATCCGTGCAGTTAAGTTTATGAATGCAGTAGATACTGATACAGCTATGAAAAGAAAAGGTTTTGTAGGTAAATTTAATAATGGTGATACAGGAAGGACACTTATAATATGTGCTTTAAAGAGGTATTTTGAGACTTTAGCAAAAGAAAATGTTATAGATAAAAATTTTACAGTTCAAGTTGATAAAGAGTTACAAGAAACAGCTAAACCAGAAGAATTTTTCTGGAAATGGGATGCTAAATACCTTGATGTTATTAAGAAAATTTACGGTACTGGATATGTAAGAAGATAGAAAGGGTGTGTTGTAAATGAAATTAGATGCAAGTAGAGTTTGTAATGGAACATATGGGAAAGTGTATATAGATGGTGAGTGGCAGTCTCATGTTAATGAATGTACTGCTGATGTTGAAGTAGATGTAAAAGACATTACTACATGTGGTAGTGAGTGGGTAGGACACAAATGTGGAGCCAAGAAAGGATCAGGAAGTATAAAAGGCTTCCATGTAACGAGTAAAATGATTAAGCAAGGATTTAAAAGATTTGAACTATTAACTAGCCTTGAAGATCCTGAAGCTTATGGACATGAGCGTATTCGATTAATAAATTGTATGGCTACTAAGGTGAATTTAGTTAATTTCAAAGGTGGAGAAGTAGTAGAAGAGGAAACTCCTATAGTTTTCGACGACTATGAGTTAGTAGATCCAATAGAAGCGGAATAAGAATAAAAAAATGAATTTTAGGAGGAATGTGTAATGAGTAATGTAAATGAAGAAAAAATACTAAATATGAAAGAAGGAGACATATTAAATCAGCTTTTAACAGGCGAAGAGGAATTACCTACTGCAACAGTAATAATGGATAGATTAAAAATCAAACTAGAATTAAAAGGATTAACAGAAAAAGAAATTAGTAAAATAAAAAAAGAGTGTACTACTAGAGAAAAAGTTAAAGGAAAAGGATGGCAGAAAAAATTAGATGATAATGAGTTTGATGCGGGACTAATTGTAGGAGCTACTACAAATATAAATTGGAACGATCCTAAATTATTAGAAAGCAAAAATGTAAGTGATGGAAAACAGTACATTAGTAGAAAACTACTGGCTGGTGAAATAACAAACCTTGTAAACAAAATTTTGGATTTGAGCGGATTCAATGATGAAATTGAGGATGCTGAAGATATAAAAAACTAATAGAGTCAGGAGGACGAATCACAGGGCTTTATAATTTGTTCGTAAAGCACAATATGTCTCCTGACTTTGTTATGTCTAGGAACTCTATAGTGAGGAAACTTCTCCTCACTTTTTCTAATTATGAAATAGAGCAGGAAAAGAAATCTTGTGAAGAGGCTAGGAAGTGATATAGCTGGCTAAAAAAGAAATATATAGGATTGGAATAGGAATTACTGTTTCTGGAGATAAAGAAACCAAAGCCAAACTTTCTACTGTAGAAAAAATGGCAGAGAAAACTAAGAAAAAAATGAAGGCACTAGATAAAATAAGAGCAGGGCCTTCAGCGAAGTTAAAGGATAATGCTTCAAAAAAAATAGATAGAATTAAGTCTAAAACAGATAAATTAAATAATAAAAAAGCTAAAATTAAATTAGAAGCTAAAGATAAAGCTTCTAGAGTTATAGGCAGAGCACAGAAAAAGATAAATGGATGGATAAAAACTGGTGCTAAAAAAATAATTTCTATAGGCTTAGCTGGTACAGTTGCATTAGGTGGAGTCGGTATTGCTTCATCTATTAAAACCTTTAGTGATTTTGAATATGGAATGAAGACTGTACAAGCCACAAGTCAAGCAAGCCGGTCAGATTTAGTAAAACTGACCGATACTGCTAAACATTTAGGGGCTACAACTGCTTTTAGTGCAAAAGAAGCTGCTAGCGGAATGAATTATCTTGCTATGGCAGGATATAAAACAAATGATATTATATCCTCTATGCCAGGGCTGTTAAATGCAGCAGCGGCAAGTGGAGAAGATTTAGCTAGCGTATCAGATATTATTTCTGATGCAGTTACATCTTTTGGATTGAAAGCATCTGATACGTCTCGTTTATCGGATGTTATGGCAAGTGCAAGTGCTAATGCTAATACTAATATAGGTTTACTTGGAGAGTCTTTTAAATATGTTGGTGCTACTGCTGGTGCCATGGGTTATAGCGTTGAAGATGCTAGTATTGCTTTAGGACTAATGGCTAATGCTGGTGTAAAAGGAAGTATGGGTGGTACAGCATTAAAAAATGCAATGGTTAATATGGCTAGTCCAACTGATAAAATGCAAGCAATAATGGACAGATATAATATATCTGTGACAGATTGCAATGGTAAAATGAAATCTCTTAAAAGTGTAATGGATATGTTAAGAGAAAAGATGGGAGGACTAGACAAGGCTACTCAATCGGCAGCTGCTAGTCATCTTTTTGGAAAAGAAGCTATGTCTGGAATGCTTTCAATTATAAATGCAAGTCCTCAAGATTATGATAAATTAACAAGTGCTATATATAATGCAAAAGGTGCTTCAGAAAAAATGGCTAATACTAAATTAGATTCTCTAAGTGGACAATGGACTATATTAAAAAGTGCAGTTGAAGGAATGCAAATAGAACTTGGAGAAAGACTAGCACCATATGCAAAGCAATTTGTTAGTTGGTTAACAGCAAAGATGCCACAAATAACAGATAAAATTGTTAAGTTTGTAGATTATATAAGTAAAAATACTACTAAAATTAAGGCACTAGCTAAGAGCATAGCTGGCATAGGAGCTGCTAGTATTGGATTTTCAGTAGGTAATAAAATTGGTAGTACTATTTCAGGAATAAGCAAATTTTCTAAAATATTTAAAGGTGCTAAAGTGGCAGAAGGAACAGCTAAGGCTGCTAGTGGATTAAAAAAGTTTGGATTATTAGCAAAAATACTTCCAGCAGTATTAAGTCCAGCAGGTCTTGCTATAGCAGCAACTGCAACAGTAGCAGGAACAGCATATGTAGCAAATTCAAACCTAATGAAAAGAAGTATCTCTGATACTACTGAAGAATTAGGTCCTATGGAAAAGATAATGAATGTTCTTAATGGACGCATTCATAAGTCTAAGGCTGAAATGCAAGGGATGGGACTAATTTATGAAGACTTTGGCAAGAACATTGGTAGTGGTTTTAAAAAGAGAGTAGAAGAATCTACTAGATCTATAAGAGACTTCCAACTTTACTTGAATGAAATTAATTTAGATGGGAAAATAGATAAAAATGAGAGCAATGAATTTGATAGAAAAGTAAATGAAATGTGCAATAGCGCTATAAAAACTATTCAATCTAAAAAAGATGAAACTCAAAAAGCCTTTAGAGATTTATTTATGGATGATGGGAAGATGAGTGCTAGTGAACAATCTACATTAGATTATTTTAATAAAAAATATGATGTTCAAGTAGGGAGCGAAAAAAAATTACAAGAACAAATCTACAATGTTAAGAAAGAAGCAATTGCAAAGCATGGTAAATTATTAGATGAAGATATTAAAAAAATTAAAGAGTATCAAGATCAAATGACTAAAATTCAGCTTGAAGCAGTTGGTGGAAATGCAGACGAAATAAATTATGCTAAAAACAAATTTAAAGCAAGAGCACAGGGATTGGACATAAAGGATGCTTCAACACTACTAAAAGAATCAGCTAAAAAAAGAGATGATTCTATAGTAGAAATAAAAGCTAAGTATGACACATACATTGATAAATTAAAGTCTGAGTTAGAAAACCCAAAGCTTGATGCAGCTAAAAGGGGTCATTTGGAATCAACATTAAATGAACTTGAAAAAGCTGAAGCAGGGAAAATAAAATCACAGCTCAAATTGCACAATGAAAATTTAAATACATTATATTCATACAATCCGAATTTAAAAGGAAAACTTAACAAATATACAGGAGCTGAATTGACTGGAGAAGATATTGACTCTCAAGGTGCATTACAAAAAATGAGAGAAAGTTATAAAGGGCTTGAACAAATAACTAGAAGTGGTAACTATAGAATATATGATTCTAATAGTAAAATGTGGCAGAATCTTCAAGCAGTAGTTGATAAAAATACTGGCGAAATAACAGGCTTATATAACATTCGTACAGGAGAATGTGGAGGATATACAGATCAATTATCAAGCAAAGTCAAGGAACTTTCCAGGAGTCATACAGATTTAAATATGAATGCTACACAAGCTTTAAATTTACTAAATCAAGCTTATGTTGATGCAAAAGGAAGAATAGTTACTAGTGCAGGAGAAGTAATAGCTAATTTAGATAATGTAACAAGAGGTGCTAATGGTACAACAAATGGTATATTAACTCTTAATGGAACACCTATAAGAATTTCTAGTAATGCAGATGGGACTATAAACAATATGGATCAAGTAAGAGGTGCTGTTAATAATATACCTAACTCTAAAAACATTCAGACTAGTAGTAATGCTGATAAAACAAAAAGCAAAACAGATAACCTTACTAGTTCCGTTAATAATATACCTCAATCTAAAACTATTACAATAACCACAATCTTTAAAAAAGTATTTAAGTGGATTGGAGAGAAAGCAGCCAATTTAAGTAGAAATGTAGGACCTGCTATGCCATTAATACCAGGAACTGCAAGTGGAACTAGTCAATTTAAAGGTGGACTGTCCACAGTAGACGAAAAAGGTTGGGAACTATCGGATAGGCCAGTTTCAATTATAGGACAACATAGAGGTAATCCATTAACTTATATGTCTAGAGGTACTAAAATATTGAATCATATGCAATCAGTAAGAGATATGAAAGCTGAAGTAGATAGACAAGTAAATAGCAGTATTTCAAAGCAACCTCCTCAGCAACAAATTCAGTATAAAGTTGTACAACCACAGCAACAATTGCAAGTAGCTGGTATGGGAAATGTTAATCTAGGAGGGATTAATGTAAACATACAGGATAACGGAGATGTTGATAAAATAGTACAAGAAGCAATGAATGATTTTGGATATAAGCTAAAAGAAGCTCTTACAAATATAAAAAAATAGGTTATAATAATTATATAATTTATGTAAAAAGGGGAATAAAAATGAAAAAAGTAATTACTATCTTAATATGTTTTTTGTTTGCTTTTAGTTTAATAGGTTGTAATAGAAATAATAAGATAGAAAAAATAGCGGATACTGATAATCAAGCTATAAATAATATTTCTGAAAATGGTATTGATGAATATTTTACAATATTAGATGAAACAATAAATGGATATGTGAAGTTATCTAATGAATTTAAAGAAAAATATAAAACTTATTCTAAAAATCAATTGATTGATTATGATAATAAAATAAAAAAATATATTAAAAGGTTTGGTGAAGCAAGAGAAAAAGTAGGAACTTATAATGATAAGTTTAATGAAGTTTATGATAATGTATTAGGAAGTCTAAGGAACTTAAGTGAGGCATCGAATATATTGATTAATGAAGATAAAACAATAGAAAAAACAAAAAATAAAGCAATAAAAAAGTATAATGAAAGTGTAGATAAAATGGAAGGTATATTAAAAAATAAAAAAAATTTAAAAAATATGATATTAGAAAGTTCAAACTAAAAAATACACTCTTATTAATATAAAGAAGTAATTAAGAATTTTTTCTATATATGATATATTATATCATAATATGTTATAATATATCAGAAAAGGGGGAGGGACTCATGAAAAAACTTTTAATTACTATTATTTTAGTACTAACTCTAATTAGCTTGATAGGTTGTGGTAGTAAAAATGAGAATAAAAATAGTACCAAGGAAACTAAAACAGTATCACAGCAAAATAAGAGTGAAAAAAATAAAGAGATAGAAGAATCAAAACAAGAAGTTGTAGACGATAATAAGAATTTAAAGAACAATGAAAATAAAAATAAACCTATTGAACCAAAAGATCATAAATCAGAAATAAAAACGTCTATAAAAGATACATTTAATAATGGAGATTATACAAATGCAAAACTTACTAGTATAACTATAAATGAAAATTTAGGAACTGATGTATCTAATGATTATATAGCACTTGTATATCTTAAATTTGATATAAAGAATAGACGTAAAACAGGAAATAAAGTTATGAGAATGTACTCAGATGATTTAGTTGCAAAATTAGCAGATCAAGGAATAACAGATATAAGTGAAGCAGCAATATTTTGGGAAGATGAATACAATAGCAGAAGTGTTAAATATGCATATGAATATAAAAATAAAGGATTTTATATTATGGATGTTGCAGGAGAGTAAATAGTAAGTTAAATATAAATTTTAGAGATGCTAGTTTTTAGTGTCTCTTTTTTGTTGTAGGAATTTTATGATTAGAAATAAATTGCCAACAATATAATAAAAAAATATTCTAAAGTGAGGTGGTATACATTGGACGTATATTTAAGAAATGATAAAGAAAAACAAACTTTTCATTTTCCTGTTAACCCGATAGATAATATAACTGTAAATAGAAGTAAAAAATATAATACTGTTGATATTTTAGATGTAGGTGAAGTAGATTTAAGTGATAAAGGTAAGAAAATAAAAGAAATAAGCTTTAATACATTGTTACCTGTTGAGTATGATACTTATTGTAGATATAGAAGTATTCCTAATCCAGTTGAAACTATAGCTAAATTAGAAAAATGGATGGAGCAAGAAGATCCATTAAGGCTTATAATTACAGATTTTAATTTTAATAGTTTAGTAAAAATATCTGATATATCAGAAGAAGGAAGAGCGGGGGAAGATGGAGACAAGTATATAAACATTAGATTTAGAACACATAGGGATATAAAAATACAGAAATTACCTTCTAAAACTGCTACAAAAAAAGTTACTTTGAAAAGCAATAGACCAAGTACAAAATCTAATTCTAGAGTGTATACAGTTAAAAGTGGAGATTCTCTTTGGAAAATAGCTAGGTGGTGGTATGGCAACGGAGCTAAATGGGGTATTATATACCAGAAAAACAAAAGAGTTATAGGATCTAATCCAAATAGAATATATCCAGGGCAAAGATTGGTGATGTAATGGAGATTATTCTTAGAAATAAATATAAAATAGAAAACTTAGTTAAATCAATTTTGTTAAGTGAAGCGTTAGATGGAATAGCTTATACATTGGAGTTACAAGTTGCTAAAACAGAAGAATTAAAAAGATTAGGAATTCCTAAAGGCTCAACAATAAAATTAATAGATATTAGTGCAAATACTAATAAATCTACAGTAATATTTAATGGGATTGTTTGGACAAGAAATTCTTCTAATAAAAATAAAGAAATGCGTCTCAGATGTAAGGAAAGGACAGTATATGTAGAAGAGAGTGAAGATGAATATATCTTTCCAGCAGGGCAGACAGCTACACAAAGGATAAAAAAATATTGCTCTGATTGGCATATACCTTATGCTAGTTTAATTAACACAGGAGTTAAGTTAGCTAAAACCAAGTGTAGAAGAGAAAGTATTTTAAGCATGATGTCAAAGGATATTAAAGAAACCGCACAAAAAGGTGGCAGTTTATATAAGATTAGAATGTTAGATAGACTTAATATAATTAAATTAGGAAGTAATAATACTATATGGAGATTAGAAACTATAGCAGAAGATATAGAGGAAACTAGTAGTTTACAGGGAGCTGTAACTCAAGTCAAAGTTCTTGGAAAAAATGATAAAGATGAAGCTAAATCTCCTGTAATAGGTGTTTATAAGAAAAATATAAATTATGGCACATTACAAAAAGTTGTGCAAGATTCAAAAGTGACTAATGGAGAACAGGCTAAGAAAAAAGCTAATTCACTATTTAATACAGGAGAAGAAAGTGTAAAAGTATCTTGTGCTAAAGATATAAACACTATTAGAAGTGGAGATGTAGTTAGTCTAAATGGAACTAGATACTATGTTATAGATATTACACATAGAATAGGAAGCAATGAAGGCATGGATATTACATTAGGCCAATGGGATTATGTGAAAAGGAGGTTCTACAGTGGAGATATTTAATGAGATAGCAAGGACAATAAAGGAAGATACAAAAGGAAGTATAAGTACTGCAGTTACATCTTTAGAACTTCAACTTGGGACTATAACTAGTACAGGACTTAAAGTTGATAATTTTAAATATGAAATTAAAGATTATTTAATGCTAGATTATTTAAAGTTAGAAAAAGAATATAAGACTGAAATTGCAGGAGAGCACCCACATAGCCACATAATTAAAACTCCTAAAGAATTAAAAGCAATATCCACTGGTAATAGAGTGTTGGTAGCAACAGTTGGAAATGAATACATTGTAGTAGGGAGAGTTGCAAATGCCTAGTTTATTTCCAGAAGATATGAACTTTGAAGAAAATAATATAGAAGAATTGGAGGAACCTTTACAATTTAAGGGTTCTTATTTATTTGATTTTTCTAAGGGTGAATTTGTAAAAAATCCTGATGGAACTTTAGTTAAATGTGATGATTTGCAAGCATATAAACAATGGTGTGAAATTGCTATGCTAACAGATAGATATATGTATGTTTTTAGTGAGTTATTTGGACAAGAATTCCATGGAGCATTAAAAAATAATTTAAATAACAGTGCTTTAGAATTAGAAATAAAAAGAATAACAAAAGAAACTTTAATGGTGCATCCACGAAGCAAAGATGTAACCAATTTTTCTTTCAAATGGTCTGATAACAAAGAAGAAGTTCATTATAAATATGAAGTTATTACAATATACGAAGAGAAATTTACACTCAATAAGATTATGAAAGTGGGGTGATATGTTTGAGTATAGAGGATTTTATACCAGATTATTTAAAAGAAGATGCAGATACTATACATGAAAGAATGTTAGAAAAAGCTCCATCAGGAGTAAGTACAATAGAAGGAGATTTCTTTTGGGATATAACACGACCAGTAGCTGAAGAAATAGGAGAATATACACAATTAAAATTAATTCATGATATACAATTACCTTTTGTTAAATATAGTTATGGACAGTATTTACAATCCAAAGGGGAAGAAGAAGGGGTTTTTATTAAGCCAGCGGTTAAAGCTAGTGGAAATGTACAGATAAAAGGAACAAATGGAACAATTATAAAAAAAGGAAAAATAGTTGGAACTACAGCAACAGAAGAAGTTGAGAGTATAGAATTTGAAGTGGTTGAAAGTAATGAAATTGATGAAAGCGGTGTAGTTGATGTTAAAGTACAATGCTTAAAAGCAGGAACAATAGGTAATGTGTGTAAAGGTAGCATAAATGTATTAATGTCACCTATAGCAGGAATTAAAAGTATTATAAATTTAGAAGATTTTACAAGTGGGATAGATATAGAAAAAGACGTTGATTTAAAACAAAGAATATTAGAAAAAAAGCAAAAGCCAATTACTTCAGGAAATAAATACCATTACGACAAGTGGGCTAAAGAAATAGAAGGTGTTGGTGATTCAAAAGTATTTCCGTTATGGAAAGGACCAGGAACAGTAAAGGTAGTTATTGTAAATAGTAACAAAAGATCTCCTGATAAAAATTTAATAGAAAAAGTATTTAAGCACATAGAAGAAAATAGACCTATAGGAACAACGGTTACAGTAACTGGTGCAGTAGAAAAAGATATAAAAGTTAATGCAAAAATACTTTTAGCTAGTGGTTTCAATATAGGTGGTATTCAAGCGGAGTTTATTAAACTTCTAGATAATTATTTGAAAACTATTTCTTTTAAAACGACTTATATTAGTATAGCAAGAGTAGGAAGTTTACTTTTAAGTACTCCAGGAGTATTAGATTATACAGAGTTGAAAATAAATAATTCTACAGCTAATATTGGTTTAGAAAACGAAGAAATACCTGTATTAGGTACTATAGAATTGGGGGTGTAATAATTGTACCCTGATAAAATAGATAAATTTACAGAAAAGTTTAATAAATTAGATAACAATACTTATGTTATTGAGGAAAAAGTAAATGTAACAGATGGTATATATAAAGGATATTTAAAACATGACAATGTAAGTAAAACTAGTGTAAGAGTTTATACTGGTTCTAAATTAACTGGTTCTAAATTAGAGAACTTTATATTGTCTACTCCATCTAAAATGCCTTGGAAGTTAGAAATTAAAATATTTTCATCTATAAGTCCTGTTTATATTACTTATGAAACTCAAGGCGATACTATTGAGGCAGAAGATATAAATAAAGTTCAGGGAAGCATAGTTAATACACAAACTGCATTAAATAGGGAAATTGATAGAGCAACTACTAGTGAAGATGATATACGAGATAATTTAAGTAAAGAAATTAATAGGGCTAAAGATACTGAGAGTACTTTAAATGATAATATTAATAATGAAAATGCTAGGGCAACTAAAGCTGAAAAAAATATCAATAATAATCTTAATTCTGAGATTAACAGGGCAAAAAATAGAGAAAATGTTATAGAATGTGATTTAAATAATTATAAGCAAAGTAATGATTCAGAAATACAAAAATTAAAAGAAAAAGATGTTCATTTAGATAATGTAAAATCTGATAAAACATATGTATATACTGAATTAAATAAAAGATATTTAAAAGACCAGGTATTTACTAAGGAAGAAGTACTAAAAAAAATACAAAATGTTATAGGAACTGCACCAGAAGCACTAGATACTTTAGGAGAAATTGCAAGAGCTCTAAATAATAATAAAGATTTTGCAGCAACTATGACAAGTCAGCTAAGTAAAAAAGTTGATAAAGTTCAGGGTAAAGATTTAAGTGATGAGAATTTTACTAATGTGGAAAAGATAAAGTTAGCGGGTATTCAAAATAATGCAAATAGATATGTACATCCACAAAATCACCCAGCAACCGTTATTGTACAAGATGAAACCCATAGATTTGTAAGTGATGTAGAAAAGAGAGTATGGAATAATAAAGTTAATAAGTCTGGTGATACTATAACAGGCTCTTTAAATATAATTGGTATAGCAGCAGATAGACCTTTAGTTGTAAGAGGAATATCAGGATGTGATGGTTCTAGTGAAACACCAAGCGAATTATATTTTAATTATGATTCAGACTTACCAGTACATTTTGGTACTTCTATTATAGTAGATCCTAAAAGAAAAATTATTAGTGCTACAAGTGATAATACATGTAAATTAAATAATAAAACATATAATTACTATTTGGATTATAACAATTTTACTAATAAACCAGATGTTTATACTAAAAATGAAAGTAATAATAAATTTGTAACAAAAGGACAATTAGGTGATGCAGGTTATGGAGATATGCTTAAATCTGTTTACGATAAAAATAATAATGGTAAAGTTGATGTATCAGAAAATGCTGAAAAATTAGGTGGAAAATCTCCAGGAGATTTTGCACCATCAGGATATGGATTAGGGACTTTATGCACACAAGCTGGGGGAGATTGGAACAATTATTGTTACAATACAGGATTTTATATGGGGCAGGGATTGAAGAATTCACCGACTAAGTCAGATTGGTACTATATGATTATAATGGTTCATAGGTCAGATAAAACTGGGTGGTGTTCTCAAATGGCTATAAATTTTGGAAATGCAAAGATGTATATAAGAAATCGAGTTAATGGGGTTTGGAATGAATGGGATTTAATTTTAAATGATAAAAACTTGACTACTTGGAATGACTTAAAGGGGGTATAAGTTATGTATGGTTCTATAAAATATGGTGTAAATAAATATGGACAAGAACTTATAGTAACAGAGGACGAAATAGAATTATATAGACCAGATTTATTAGCTTGTTTACCTCCATTTTTAAGAGAAATACCAGAATTTAAAGCATGGAATGATGTTGTAGGATATGAAATAGCATTATTAAATTGGAAAAGACAAGATTTACTTAAACAGTGTTTCATAGATACTGCTACATGGGGATTGTATCTTTGGGAAGAAGAATATGGAATACTTGCAGATTTAAATAAAAGTTATGAAGAAAGAAGAGAAATAGTAAAGGCAAAAAAAAGAGGACATGGGACTGTAACTAAAAAATTAATAAAGAATATTGCTGAAGCTTTTAGTGGTGGAGAATGTGAAGTTATAGAACACACTGAAAGCTATTGTTTTACAATAAAATTCATAGGTATTAAAGGTATTCCTAAAAATTTAGCAGCCTTTAAAGAAATGATAGAAATAATTAAGCCTGCACACCTTGATTATGATTTTAAATATACTTATACAGTATGGAATTTCTTAAAAGATAAAAACTTAGTTTGGAACACTAAAAAAACTTGGAATCACTTAAAAGTTTATTAATAAAGGAGATGATAAGCTTGAAAACTACAGGTAATTATGGTTTAAAGAAACCAGATGGAAATGATGTAGTAAACATTGATGACTTAAATTATAATTCTGATGTGATTGATAGAAAACTAAAAGAAGTTGAAAATAAAGCATCTAATATAAAAGTTCCAGTAACTTCTGTTAATGGTAAGACGGGCAATGTAGTGCTTACAGCAGATAATATAAAGGTAGAAGGAAGTAAGTCACTTAAGTCGCAATTTGATGATATGACGACTTCAATTGGGAATAAAAGTTCTCTAAAGACTTCCAATAAAACAAACCTTGTTAATGCAATTAACGAGCTTTTTACTTCTGGCAATAATGTTAAGAGTAACACTGTAGACGCATTATTGCGATTAGATGATAGTCTACAGCTTAGTAGGAATAGTAACTGGAGTGAAATAATAAAACAAATTGCTAATGTAGAAACTGGTTATGGTGTTGGAGATATAATAGAACCTAACAATATTGAAATAGTTGGTGATAATGTATTTAAACATGCTTGGAATCGTGAAGACGTAGACCTTAATGCGGATATAATTATTGATAGTGATAGTAATATTTATTTTTCAGATGGATCGACTTTGTTTGAAATGTCAAAAGAGGGTAAAGACATTTGGAAAAGTGAATATGGGTATAAAAGCTATTGGCGTATAACTAAATTAGCAATAGATAAAAATGATAATATTTATTATGGCAATGATGATGGAACAGTTAGTAAAATTAGTAGTACTGATCTAGGAGGAAGGGCATGGTATAAATACATTAATTTTGGCCATTATTGTGATTGGTATATAGATGATATATTAATTTCCAAATCATATTTGTATGTTACAGGTTATTATCATGAAGATGGGGTAAAAGACCAATTAATATTAAAAATGGATATAGATGATGGTAACATAATATGGGGTTTGCAACCAAATTGTAGCTGGCTTGAGATTGCTATCGATAATGAAGGATTCCTTTGGTATTATAATAATGATTTTCTCAGAAAAATTTCTAATGATGGGGAAACCATTTTAGAAATTCCACTTGCTATTGAAGATAGCGAAGAAATAGCTTTTGATAAACAAAATAATATTATTATGTCTTATTCTAGTAATATAGTTAAAATGTCTTGTGATGGAAAACAAATTTGGAGAATTATTAATTATGATGTCGCTGACGGTTCTTTATATGTTGATAATAATAATGATATTCTTACCTTTTCTTTAAATAAAACGTCTAAAATATCTAGTAAAGGAAATATAGATTGGTCATATAGAAGTTGGGGGAAAAATGCAACAGTAGATGAAAAATCAAAAGATATTTATTTTGGACATATGTATGGAATAACTAAGGTAATCTTACCAAAAATTAAATATAAAATTGTTAAATAAGGAGAGATGTTTATGAAGTATCTATTTTATGATGAAAGTGGAATTGTATATCTTACATACAGTGTAGCTCCACCAAAAAATTTACTAGACAACAATGATTATGTTTCAGTAGATTTTTTAGATGATCCAACAATAAAAGAAGGTAAAAAAGCTATACTAAAAATTAATAAGGAGAATAGACAGCCTTTTTACGAATATATAGATGTTCCAGTATCTAAAGAAAAAACTTTAGAAGAGAAAATTCAAACATTAACTGAAAACTTAGCTAAAGAAAAAATTAATAATATGAAGAAAGATTCTTTAGCTACTAAACTTACAAAAGAATTAGCTAATTTAAAAATAGAAGTTATGAAATTAAAGAAAGGTGGTAATGAATAATGAGTTTTTGGAAAATGGCTTATGATATGAGAGCAATAGGAGTAGATTTATTAATGCAAGCAGTTGTATGTGTAGAAAATCCTTTTGGAGAAATAACACCAGAAGAATTTAAAACTATATGTGGACAAGAGTTTACTTCACAATAGAAAAATAATATGTACATTTATACTTATTAGTGTATATTGTTGTGTATTTATAAATTGTAGTATGTATTGTATAATTTCCCAGAAGGGGGATTTCACATGGCTACTATAAGAAAAAATATAACATTAGATCCACAAGTATATGAAGATTTTTGCAAGATAGCTGAAACCAAAGGAATAAGAATGTCAACTTGGATTAATGCAAAGATGAAAGAGTTTGTAGAGAAAAATGAAGCAGCTCTTGAAGAAATGAAAAATAAAATGTAAGAGTATCTACATATTATATGAAAGGAAGCGATTTTTATGGCAAATAAATTAAATGGTGAAGAAGGAATAAAAAGTGTAGGTGCATTACAAGAATTTTATTTTGCATGTAATAAAAAGAATGGTCCTATGACTGTAGACATTGATGTATTATTTAAAAGAAACAGAAAGTTAGCTTTTCATTGTTTAGTTCCTATTGTTATAGCATTTGATAACACTAAAACAGCAATATCTATAATGTGGGAAGAAGCTGACTATACAAGAGAAGAATTTAGAGAGATAGGTTTATATGGTACATACAGCTGCCAATATATAAAGATGAAATATCTAAAAACTAAAAGAATTCTCGAAATAAAATCAAGTGATTCAAATAAAATTATTAGAGTTAATGCTATATAAATAAAGGGCACTCAATAGAGTGTCTTTTATTTATAGTACAATAGTATATATTTATAGATATAAATGTATATTTTGGGTAAATGAAAAATATTGCGATACAACTGAATAAAATATTTAAGGCAAAATTAAGACCTGCAGGTCTTTTTATTTTGCCTATTTTTAATAGAAAGAAGGCATTAAAATGGATAAACAAAATATTTTTAACACAGTAGTAGCAGGAATAGGAACTTGGTTTACTTATGTTTTTGGAGCATGGGATACTGCATTAGCAGTATTAATTGGTTTTATGCTTATAGACTATTTAAGTGGGATAGTTGCATCGTATACTAATAACATTCTTAATAGCAAAATAGGATTTAAAGGTATTTTAAAAAAGAGTTTAATATTATTAGTTTTAATACTAGGGGTGCTATTAGATAGATTACTTAATGATGGAACATGGGTATTTCGTACTCTTATTTGCTACTTCTACATAGCAAATGAAGGATTAAGTATTATAGAAAATGTAGGGAAGTGTGGTGTGGATTTTCCACCAGCAATAAAAAATGCTTTAACACAATTAAAGGAAGAAAATAAGAAGAATATTAAAGAGCAGGACAAATAGTTTTGTTCTTTTTTGTTTATCAAAAATTGAAGGTTAGGAGGAATACTAATGAATATTAGAAATGCAAATTTAAGTTTTGGAAGTATGAGTTATGGAAATAACCCACAAGAGATTGATTTACATCACGCAGAGGCTAGTTCTTGTACAGTTCAAGCAATACATGATTGGCACAAAAATGGCAATGGCTGGGCAGGAATAGGATATCATTATTTTGTTAGAAAGAATGGGGAGATATGGAAAGGAAGACCTGATAACGCTATAGGTGCTCATGTTGCAGGACATAACACAAATACATTAGGTGTTTGTGCAGAAGGTTCTTATATGACGGAAACAATGCCACAGGATCAAAAGAATGCAATTATAGAATTAGGTAGATATCTAAAATCTAAATATGGAATTAATAAAGTATATGGACATAGAGAAGTAGGAAGTTCTAATTGTCCTGGGACTAATTATCCATTAAATGAAATTAGAAATGCTATACTAGGGGGCTCTTTTAGTGGCTCAGTCTCGACATCAAGTAGTAGTTCAAGTTCCTCTAATAGTGGAATAGTTTATGGACAAGGTGGAGCAGGTGGAAAATCCTACTACAATGTAAAAGAGGTTCAAACGATGCTAACTAAGATAGGTTATAACTGTAATGGGATAGACGGTATCTGGGGAGCAGGTACTTTAAATGCTGTAAGATGTTTTCAAAAAGATTGTGGACTTACAGTAGATGGAATAGTTGGTAATAACACATATAGAAGAATAAAAGCAAATTATCAAGCTATATTAGATAAAGAAAAAGGAATTTCAAAACCTTCAACAAATTCAAATGGATTATACAGGGTTAGAAAATCATGGTCAGATTCTAAAAGCCAAGTAGGTGCTTACAAAGATATAAATAATGCAAAAGAAGAATGCAATAAACATACTGGGTATTCTGTATTTGATGCAAATGGAAAAGTTGTTTATTCAAAAGCTAATAGATCTACACCTGAAAAGGAAAAACCATCTACTTCTGCAAAAAATTCAATAGTAGGACAAAGTCAAGTATCTGCAGAGCAAATGGCTCAATTTGTATTAAAAAATAACAGCAAACCAAATATAACTTGTACTATACAAGAATTAGCCAAATTATTCTCAGAAGAAGGTGCTAAGGAAGGAATAAGAGGAGATATAGCCTTTTGTCAAGCTATAAAAGAAACTGGATTCTTTAAATATGGTGGAGATGTTAAATCTGGACAAAATAATTATGCTGGTATAGGTGCTACTGGTGGAGGTGTAGGAGGTGCTAAATTTTGCACACCTAGACAAGGTGTTCAAGCACAAATACAACATTTAAAAGCTTATGCAAACAAAGAAGCTTTAAAACAATCACAAGTAGATCCAAGATTCGGATTAGTTACTAGGGGTATTGCGCCTAACTGGGAAGACCTTAATGGTAAATGGGCAGTTCCGGGTACTAATTATGGACAAGAAATTTTAAAATTATTTAATTTAATGAAACAAATAAAAATAGAAAAAGTTACAAAAGCAGAAAATTCTAGTTTGATTTTATATTATGGAGATTTTGATAAAAAAGGAGCTGAAATATTATCAGACAAAATAAATGTGCCATATATGGCCTTGAGAGATTTCAAAGACTATAATTTTAAAACATTATTTAATAAAATTTATATGGTAGGAGGTACTGAAAAAACTATTGATAATTGTGTATCTTTTGCAGGTAAGGATAGATTGGATACCTTACAACAGGTTTTAGATTATATAAAATAAAAAAATGTGGAAAGCTTTATTTAGAAATTTTAAATAATAAAATGGGTAGTTTCGTATTTAAGACTACCCATTTTATGCTAATTATGCTAAATAATTTTGTATGTTTTCTTCAGCACAACCCACATGTTCTCTATAATAATTCATTCCCTCAATAGCGTCGTCAAAAGAGTTTATTATTAATTCTTCATAATTATTTAAATCATTAGAAGATGTAATAAGTATTCTGCTTTTACCAGTCTCTGATTTTGTAGTATTTTCTACTACTATATTTTTAAATTTATTTTCAAGTTCTTCTTTAGTTAAGTTTGAAATCATGTACTGCTTTCTACCATTTAGTTTTAATCTTACGAAACTATAAAAAGCTTTTATGTCAAAATAATTGCCTGTATAACCAGTTCGTATGTATTCTAAAGATTTATTATTTTTAATAAGCATATCTTTTACAATAGTAAAACATTCTCCAGAATTAATTTTATTGTTAGCAGGTGATTTCTTTATTTTATTTTCTTTAGATTGTATTTTTTTATTGAGTTTATTTTCTTTTTCTTTACAATATCTTAAATATATTTCGGCACAAACTTGACAATCACTAGAAGCTCTGTGACTATCTAAATCTAAATTTAAATGCTTTTTTATAGTAGGCAATTTATGATTAGGTAATTTTTTGAATATTTTTCTACTTAATTTAACAGTATCTATTTTATATTTGCTACCAATGCGTCTTTTTACATAATAAGAATTAGCAAGTAAAAAACCAATATCAAAGTCAATATTATGGCCTACTATAGGTAAATCATCTATAAAATCTATTAGTTTACCAATACATTCATTTATAATTGGTTTATTTTTAACAGCTTCATCGGATATAAAGGTTAAATTCCAAATTTTATTTGGTATATGTATTTCAGGGTTTACTAAAGTAGAATATTCATCAATAATTTTTCCGTTTTTATATTTTAGAGCACCAATTTCAATTATTTTGTCATCTGTAGAATCTAAACCTGTTGTTTCAAAATCAATAACTACAAATTCATTAAATATATCATTTGATTCAAATATATAGTTATTTTTTAAACTCCATGAAAATTTTTCAATATGTTCTAATCTTGTATTTATATCTTTTAAAATATCAGGATCTAAGGTTTTAAACAGTTCAGATTTTTTATATTTTCTAAGTTCAATATAGTTATTTTTAATATTTTGTAATAGTTCTTTTTTTTCATCAGAAGATAGCCCATAACAAGTATTTTTATAGTCATTCCATTTATTGGTGAAACTATCGATTTCATTTTTTAGTTGACAATAACATTTTCTACAGAATCCATTTCTATATTCTCTAAAGAATAGCCAAAATTTTTTATTACACAATTTACAGTTACTCATTCATAAATCTCCTTTTTATTTACAATGTATATTTATATATTAACTTTCATTAATGTCTTATAATAAATAATCGTGGTTAAATATCAAAACATAAGGTATATCATCTTTATTACTATCAGCATCTGCTTTCTATCTACTAGCCGCCTCTTTGGAAGGTAGCTACCCCTTTTTAGGCAAAAATTACATTCTCTACATCCATTCATATTACAAGTGTTCATGCTTATTTTTCAAAAAAATAGCTACAGGCTCTATTTAGGTAACCAAAAAAAGGAGCAATTAGATACCCTTTTTTTCACCTTTTTTAAAAAAATAGATACCTCTTTTGAAGTAAAAACACATTATATTGGATAAGTTATTTTATAAAAATTAAAGTGTATACAAAATTACTTTAGATTTTAATTAAAAGAGTAATTTGTATACATTTTTGTATACAAGATAAAACTTGATATAACTAAGATTTAAGAAGATATGTATACATAAAAATTTTGTATACACATTTATTTTTGAAATAGTTATTAGTTACCTTGAATTTTAATAATAATTGTACAAAATGTAAAATTTTATAGTATAATATGATGGATTATTAATATAACTAAGGGGGAAAAGTAGATGAAACATTTGTTTTTAGAAAAAATTTTTAAGTATGATGTTAATAAAAGAAAAAAAGGAAATCTAGAAGGATATGTTTATAATTCAAAATTAGGATATTGGGTAGATAGGCTAATGAATCCATGTATAAGTGATGTGAATTTTATAAAACCTCAAACTAAAAAATGTGACATTGAAACTGGGGAGGATAAAAAAGGTGAATAAAGTTGATTATTTAGTTATTGCTGATAGTAAAGATTTTACTAGTGATTATATAACAATAGAATTAAATAAGAGGAATAAAAATTACTTAAGGATAAATAGAGATAATTTTAACAGTTATGAGATAGAATGGGATGTACTAAATGAAGTTTTAAAAATAGGGATACAAGATACAATATATGTAATTAATAAAGATTTAAAAGGAGTTTATTATAGAGCACCAGTATATATAAGATATTATTCGCAAAGTAACTATGAAGAACAATTATATAAAAGTCAATGGATGGCATTTGTAAAAAACATTATATGTTTTGAAAATGCAAAGTGGATTAATAATCCAGTAGATACATATAAAGCAGAAAATAAAATGCTTCAATTGAAATATGCAAAGGAATTAGGTTTTTTAGTTCCTAAAACTGTTGTAATTAATTCTTCAAGTCCTTTAATTAATGAAGAAAAATTATATGCAGTAAAATCTATTGATACATTATTTCTTAGGAATGGAGAAGAAGAATGTTTTTTATATACCAATACTTTAAGTGGGGAAAATATAAACAATGCTGAATTGAGATTAGCTCCGTTAACAATACAGGAATTAATAACTCCCAAAATTGATTTAAGAATAACTGTAATAGAAAATAATGTATATTCAGTAAAGATTATAAAAAATGATAATGGAATTAAAGATGATTGGAGAAAAGAAAAAGAAGATGTTAAATTTATCCCAATAAATATACCCAAAGAAATAGAAAATAAATGTATAAAATTAATACAAAAATTGGGGCTTAAATATGGTGCTATAGATATGGCAATTTGCAATAATAATTATTATTTTATAGAAATTAATCCAACTGGGGAGTGGGCGTGGTTAGTGGAAACTGCTAAATTGCCAATATATAAGAGTATTGTAAATGTATTAACAGAATAGGGGAGGGTTATTATTTTAAAGTTTTTAAGTGAAAATGTTTTTCCAATGATAGGAAATTTGAATACTGAAAAGAAACTTAATACAAAAATAAATGAAATCAATACTTACGACAGTGAAGATATATATGCATATCCATGTGAATTTATTAAATTTGATGACTTTTCAAGAAAAAATCATGTTGAAAGAGAATACAATAAATCAATAGAAAGAATAAAACAATTTGAAGAAAAAGCAAAAGCTAATTTAGTTGCTATATCTATTTCTGTTACTATAATGTTTGGATTAGTAGATACTCTAAATCAAATATATGAAAAATATAATAACTTATTGATGAATATTATACTTAGTATTAATAGTATATTGATTATATTTTTTATGCTATATGGGGGAATAATTGCACTAAAAGTACTTATGGAAAAAAATATTGTATATAAAATAAGTGTTAAAGAATTACAATTAAGTGATGAAAGTCTAAAAAAAATTTACGGAATGGATGCTGAATTAAATGAAATTAATAATACCATAAGAAACAATTATATAAATACAAGTTATAAATGTATAAGAAATGCTTTGATTTTATTATGTATTATATTTATATTAGGAGTATTACCAATTAATAATAAAAGTGATAAAGTGAGCAGTGAAAAAAAAATAACTTTATTTGATAAACGGTTGTCAAATTTACAGAAAACAAAAGATTATACTAATAATTTAATAAAAGAACAAAATGATACTATTAAGAAATTAATAAATAAGTTATCTACATTAGAAAAACAGTTTAAAAATTAAATAAAGAAAGTGGTACAGTTAAAAATAAATAATATATTAGTGTAATATTTATTTTTTATGTAATTTTATAATATTATTTTCTTTTTTTTATAGATATTTATATGGTTTAAAAGTATATTGGTTATATAAAAGGATATTGGCTTTGTTTCTAGAATAATTACATATACTGGAATGAGGTGGTTTATGTGGTTAGAAATAGACTTAAAGAAATTCGTATGAGAGAGTATTTAATGAACCAAAAGGAGTTTTCAGAAAAAGTATTAAAGTTAAGTCTAAGTACTTATAATCCTATAGAACAAAATAAATCACAAGGTAATATAGAAACAATATTAAAAATAGCTAAGGCTCTTAATAGATCAATAGAAGAAATATGGTATATGGTCTAATAAGGGCCTTATTTTTTTGCTTTAAAATACGCATATACAAATTTTTTATGTGGACAGGCAACAATATACGTATATATACATATAAATATATTAAAAGAATGAAAAATACACACAAAGCCATATGTAGATTTTCACTCATAAGTCATGAATTTTAGTCAAATGTGTGTAAAAGTGATTAAATAGGAGGTGTTTGTTTTGTCTAAAAGGATACAAGTAAGCTTTAAAGAAAATAAAAGAGACTTAGCACTTTATAAATATGTGAAAAATAAAAATGATATAAGTTGCTTTGTGAAAGATGCTATAGAATATTACTTCCAATGCAATAGTTTAGGAAATGAAATTAAAAGCAGTGTATACAGAGAAAAATTTGATATTTAAACAAAAAAATAAAAGCCTCTAAAAGGCTAAAAATATGCCAAGACGCTAAAAGTGAGTTACACTTGCTATCGCTTCGTTTCTCTACACTTCTAGCTTATGCAAAGGATAAAAAAGTGTTACAAATATATAGTTAAAAAACTGCAAGTTAATAATTTGTTTACATGAATTTACTAATTATTTCTACTGCAGTAACGATTCCTATACCAATCCAAGTTAAAGGACACATAAAAAAACCTTCTTTCATTTTATTAATTTAATCTTAGTATTTATCAAAAATCAATATTTTATACAGGGGGATTTATGAAAATATGTATTATTTATTCTAATACTAAAGTTGAGAATTTTAAAAGGAAGCAAAGGAATAAACATAACTCTAATGTTGAGCTAGTAGCTAAACATATTAATTCAAATAATAGATTAAAGAAAGAAGCAATACTTGTCTTAGGAACTATTTTCTATGTTCAAGATGTAGTTTCAGCTGCAGGTGATTTAGGAAAGATAGACAAAGCAGGAAACACAATTTTAGATATTGTTAGAAAAATAGGATATTGGTGTTGTATTATAGGTTGCATAATAGATATAGTAAAAAGTTTAATGCAAGGAGATACAAAGTCAATTGGTAAAATAATGATGAAGTATGCATTAGCATTTACTGCATTATATTTTTTCCCTTGGCTACTAGATCTTATCAAAGGAATATTTTCTTAGGAGGATTTATAATGGAATGGATAAAAAAACTTATAGAAAGAGGTCAATATCATGCACCAGAAAATAGTTTTGTATTCAGAAATAAGCTATTAGAAATTTTATCTACTAATGCTTATTGGATATGTATGTTTATGGGCATAGGAGGTATATTAGCATATTTATGTGGATATAAAAAAGCTGGGAGATTAACTAAGTTTTCTATAGTAATATATTGGGTGGTTGCTGCGATATGCTCAAAAAAATAAAATCAATGAAATTAAGAGATTACTTTGAAATACAAAAAACTAATTATAAGATTTTAAAACTTACACCAGATACAAGCATAAGAAACTATAACAGTTTTAATATAGCTAAAGCTATTCAGTATATGTATAAAAACATATCTAAAAGAATTCACAGAGAAGAAAAGAAATTCATAATTGAAACTTCAACAAAATGTTCTTATATGATTGATATACAAAGAAATAATGTAGATTTTTATTTTGTAGTTCCAGAAAGATATTTGGGACTCATAAAGGAAAAAATTATAGAAACATGGCCTAAGGTTACTATTGAAGAAGTGGACAATATAAAAGAATTTTCTAATAAAGCGATGAAATGCCAATTAAATTATAAGAAGGAAGATGCTCTTAGTTTACGACTAGATAAAAAGTCTAATGAGCCTTTAAATTCTATACTTAATGTATTAGACATTTTAAAAGAAGATGATAGAGTAGGAATATTTTATAATTTTGAACCTGTAGTTCAAAGGGGATGGAGAATAGAATATCAAAGGACTATAAATAAATTAAAAAATAATGAACCTATAGACAAAGAAAAATTTAATGTTAAATACATTATAAAAGAAGGAATTATCTTATTGATGAATTTATTGCAAGATTTATTAGACATAGTAGGGGATTTTGTAGGAGTAGAAAACAATAAAAAAGAACCTTCATTAGCAGAAGTAGCAATAACTTCTTTAATGGTAGAAGATAAGAAAAAGTTGAGTAGAAGTACAATAAATAAAAAAGATTCTATTGTACTTAATACACAGATACTTGTGTTATCTGAAAGTAAAAATATTAAAAGAAAAGAAAATAATGCAGTAGCAGTATTAGAATCATATAATTCTATTAGTGAAGATAACGAGTTGATATATAAGAAAATAAAAAATGTTAAGAAAAACAATTTCTATGTTACAGATTTTAAAATAGCTGGAGTAGAAGAAAATAAATTAAGTATAGAGGAATGCCAAAATCTTTTACAACTTCCAGGAAGGAAATTACTGCAGCAACATAAGGTTATACAAAAAATAGATACATTAGAAACAGAAGTGCCAGAAGAATTAAGAAAAGGTTCTAAGCTAATAGGCATAAATGAATATAAGGGAAGTAAACAAAATACCTATTTAACTACAGATAAAGATTATAAAAATTTAGCGCTTACCATAGTAGGTCCAACTAGAAGCGGAAAGACTTCATTTATGGGGAATATAGCAAGAAATAGTATAGATGCAGGAGAATGTATTATAGTTTTAGATTATATAGAAAACTGTTCTTTGAGTGATGATATAAAGAAATGTATTCCAAATGATAAGGTGTTAGAAATTAATCTATATGATCATACTAAACTTCAAGGGCTAGGATATAATGAGGCAGTATCTGATAGTGATGATACGTTTATACAATATGAAAGTGCTAAAAAGCAAACAAGTCAATTGATTACATTAGTAAATTCTATCAACATTTCTAATAGTGATTTTACACCTAAAATGGAAAGGTATTTAACTTCAGCTAGTTTAGTAGCATTTATAAATAATGGAGCTATCAAAGATGTATTTAAAATACTACAAAATCATAATTTCAGGAAAAAATGTATAAATAATATACCTGATAATCAAAGAGAAAACTTAGAAGAGTATGTAGAATATTTAAAGGAACTAGATGAATGGTCTAAAGGCACTAAGGATAATCCATCACAGATTATAGGAACTCATTTTAGTTATATTTCTGGTATTATAGATAGAATCCAAAAATTAAAATCTAACACTTATATGGAACTTATGTTAAAAAAAGATTGTAGTGAGAATGTTAATTTGTTAGAGGAAATTAACAAAAATCAAGCTATATTTATAAAAATGCCTGAGAACATGTTTGCAACACCAGAAGAGAGAGACATAATGACTACTTACTGGTTAACTAAAATATGGATGTGTGCACAAGCTAGAGCTTGGAAAATTAAAGATAGATATAAAAGAAAGACTGTTACTGTATTTACAGATGAGATAGCACAATTGAAAAGTTCTGAAGAATTTATAGGAAATAAATTAGATCAAACAGCTAAATTTGGAATTAAGTTTATATTATCTACTATGTATATAAATCAACTAAGGATTAGAGAAAAGTTAAGAACTGCTAATACCTCATATATAATTATCTCAGGATCAGATAAAGTTAATTATATGGAATTAAAGGATGAATTAAAGCAATTTGGATATGAGTTAGAAGATCTTATGAATTTAAAAAGATTTTATTCACTTAATTATATAAAATATGAAAAAGGGTATTGGGCAGGGATTACTAAATTACCATTACCAATAAAGTAGGAATAATCTTCCTGCTTTATTTTATTGTGAAAATTATGGTATAATTAGCATGTTTTTATAGGTAAGGAGGGTTAAGGAATTGTGCAGTAAAGATAGTAAAGAGTTTATAGAAAGAGCAGAAGAAATAATAGATAAGTGCATTAAGTTTTTAAGTGAAAAAGATTATTTAAATATATCAAATATTATTGATAAGACAGATAATATATTAATATTGTATAAACTAGGAGAGATATTGCTAGAAGAAAAAATAGATGATTTGTATAGAAAATGTTATGAAAAAGCATTATATATAGAAACAGATAACTTAGAAGAAATATATTTTAAAGGATTAATAGCTTATTACTTAAAGCAAAGTAATAAATCAAAAGATTATTTTAAAAGAATATTGAATTCAAATTCAGAAGAAATAAAAGATTTATATTATCAAGGAATGGCAGCAGTATGTTTGAACGGGAACGATTCGTGGCTAAGTTATTATAATAAGATATTAAAAACAAAAATAAAAAAAGTGGATGACTTCTATTACAAAGGAATAGTATCTTGTTATTTAAAAAAAGATGATATAGCAATAAGGTATTTTGATGAATTTCTTAAAAATACAAATAATACAAAAGATATATTCAACATATATAATAAAATATTAAATTTGTATTATAATCAAATGTATGATTTTAAGAAAAGTGATTTAATAAAAAAATTTATAGAAAAAATATTAGATATAGGAATTGATGATGTAAATCATATAAAGCTATTATATGATTTAGGAAAAATGTATGGTGAATTTGAAAATGAAAATCAAGTTGTATATGAAAAATTTTTAAAAAGAATAATAGAAATTGCACCTGAAAAAGAAGGAGATTATATATGCAAAGGAATTAGCTGTTTGTTATTAATAACTTATAATGAAGGTAAAGGACAAAAAAAATTAAGCATCAATAGTAAAAAAGTAGATTATTATAATAAAAAGGCTCAAAAAAATTATTGGAATCTTGTAAAAAAAGTAGCTACAGGTAGTAAAGAATTAAGAGAAGAGATTTTTAAATATAATACATTCACCCCATTTTTACATGAATTTCTTGATAAAGAAAATACTAATGACGAATTATATCATTATACTAGTATAGAGGCACTTAAAAGTATTTTAGAGAAGCAAGAACTTTGGCTAACTAAAAGTGAGTTTTTAAATGATCCAACAGAAAATTCATATATAACAGATATTAAGTGGGATTTTGATTCATGTAAATTAGATAAAAAATTTTTAAACGAAATTAAAGATGAGCTAAAACATATTTATTCTAAAAAAGAAGAAAGTATAAAGAAAGATGTGTACATTCTTTCAATGACTACTAATAAAGATAATTTACCTATGTGGCAAAATTATTCTAATTCTGAAGGATATAATATAAAATTTAATAAAAATAGATTAAGAAAAAGATTTTCAAGTTTGAACAGAAAAAAATATACATCATTTTTAAAAAGTAAAGTTAGATATATTGATAGAGAAGATGAAGAATGGATAAATAATGAACATAATAAGAAAATAATATATAATTTAATTCAACAAATTTATGATAGTGGCAAAAATGAAAATGTTGATGAAAAATTGATTAAAACAGTTATAGTAAGTCATTTAAGAATAATGGCTTTATTTATAAAACATCCTGGATTTCAATATGAGGATGAGTATAGATTTGTTTTTATACCTAATTTTTGGGGTGTTAATTATAATAATATGGATTTTAGAACGAAGAAAAATGTATTAATACCATTTATAAAAATACCTATAAATGAAAGTGATCTAAATAACAATAAAACTTTAGTAGAAAAAATTACTATGGGTCCATTATGTGATAAAGAATTATGTGAAAGAGGTATTAGAGATTTTTTAAACTTAAAACATATAAAAAAACATAATGGTGATGACATAAATATAGATAAATCAGATATTCCTTTAAGAAGTATTTGATAATTTATTGAAGAATTTAAAGAGCCTTTTAAGGCTCTTTTATTGTTATTCTAATTAATGTTTTATAGTATTTTCTACCTATATTTTTACGGTTTTCCCATCTAAGTACATTATTATATGTAGTTCCTAACATAGTAGCTAATTTGGTTTTGGAAAGATTATTTTTAAGTCGATAATCTTTTATGATTTTAGGATAATCCATATCTAAAAATTCATAGTATTCATCATAAAAATATTTTTTATCTACATTAAACAATTTAGCTAATTTCATAGACAATTCTTGTGGAGGATATAAACCTCTAGTTTCATAATCTTTAATTAAATACCTTCCTTGTTTTTTACTTAAACCTAATTTTACAGCTAAATCCATTTGGGACCATCCCATTTGAAGTCTATGAAATTTTATCCATTGACTAGGGGTATCAGGTGTTGTATTATATGTTTTACATTTATTTAGATAAATTATATATTCTTTCCAAAATGTCGCATTTTTGTATGACAAGGGCAATATTCGCTACCAGCATCAATGCAGTCCTTTATTTCATAGTCCATATAGATACCTCCTACAACACTCTACTATTAAGATATTTTTTTAACTTGAATTTTGTTACAAAATAACGGGATTAATTTTAAATTTTAGTAGATTAGAATGATTTGAACTGCTTCTATTATATAAGTAGTATAAAGAAATATTTTAAAGTGATTTAAATGGATAGTATTTTAGTTGAGAGAGGATTAAAGACAAAGAAGGTTTTAGGGGATAGAAGAAAAGATTGTGTAGTACTTGCAATTTTTTCTACTGTATTAGAATTTAGGTTTTGGCTTTTACCACTTTCAATTTGTGAAATAGTAGAAACTACTACTTTTGTATCTTTAGCCAGTCTATAAGCACTGATACCTTTTTTCTCGTTTTTTTTATATTTAAACTTATTATATATATTTATTTTAAATTCTCTTTTATGTTTCATCAAAAATATTTCCGCAATCAAAAATATTTTATCATTATGCCTACTTATAATCAATTGATTTTATGTTTTTAGGAGAGTGGATTTTTCGGAAGTGAAAATAATTTAAGCAATAAAAAGAATTTCTGAGAATTATCAGATTAGTTCTTATAAATAACTAAAAATAGGAATATATATGCTTTGAATATTTTCACAATGTGAAATATAATCAATATATACTTTCGAAAACGAAAAAGGAGGATAAATAAATTAAAAGAAATATTAATAAATATAAAAATTAACTTATAAATTAGCAAAAACCGCAGGAATAGGACAAGCTACTGCTCGTGGATTAGTCTACGTAAATAGAGAAGCAAGGCTTTCCTTTTAACTAGGTTACCAAAAAATAAAAAAAGTAACCTAAAGGTAACCTAGTTAAATCAGTGCGATTACTATATCCTTTATATAGATATATATATAAGTTACTAAGTTACCTAAATATAAAAACAATTTACGTATAGGGATATTTGTTCTTATATATTATAAAAGATAAGCAAATTATTTTTATAAAAAGGTAACCTTAATAGGAGATATTTTAGATACTAGTATTATTAAGATTAAAAGGTATTAAAAAAGTTACCTTTTGAAAATTTATAAAAGGTAACCATAGTTAGAGAGATGGGGGATTATAAATTGGAAGAAAATAAATTTAAAACAATAGAGACTTATTTGTATAATTATAAAGATGTAGATATATTGAATCAATTAGTAGATATTAAAATAAAAAAATTAAAAAATGATATAAATCTTAGAGCAATAGGATATGAAGAAAAAACAGGACCTACAAATAAATTTAATAGTGATGTTGAAAATGAGGTTATTAGAAGAGAAAAATATGTTCAAAAGGAAATAGAATTATTACAAAGAGAAAAAGAAAATAGAATAAATGAAAAGGAATTAATCGATAAAATTATGGAACTATTAGAATATGAAGAAAAAAAATTAGTTGAATTAAGGTATTTTAGTAAACCTACAAGAAGCTGGAATAGTATAGCACAAGAGCTTAACCAATCAGTAGATAATTGTATTAAAGTAAGAAGAAAAATAATAAATAAAATGTCCCAGTTATTGTTTTAGTATTATTTCATTATTATTATGTTATTGAAACATTACTATTTAGTAGTGTTTTGATGTTATATAATAGTATCATAGAAAGTTTAACAGGGATTACAAAAATATTAAATCATAAATTATATAGTTAGGTAAATATTCTCTGTTATATAACTCATTTATAAAGAGTGGGTTGATAGAAATATATTTCCTATTATGTGAAGTATGAGGTGAATATTTATAATAAAAGTGCTTTGATAACATCAAGGTGCTTTTTTTATATAAAAATCCCTAAATTAAATTAATAAAGGAGATAAGAAAAATGGTAAAACCAAGACATCCAACAGCTTTGTTATGTAGCGATAATAATTTTATATATCAATGAATTTAATTTAAATTGATTAGATAATTTTGATAAATAATTATTAAATATTACCATAAAGAATATTTAAAAAAAGTAATTAAATTAGAAAATAAGAGAAAAGTTAACCATGTTCTTTTAGTGAGGTGATATTATCATTACGTTAACAGAGATAAACAATGCAGTTGAAAAACAAGTAAAGGAAGGGTTAAAAAAAACCAAATACAAAGACACTATATTTTCTTCTGCAAATATTAAAGAAAATACAATAAGACCTAGTTTTAATTTGGAGCTCAAAAACAATAAAACAAGTCTATTAAACGGAGAAGCCATTCAAAGAGAATTTGATATAAGGCTTTTTTATTTTGCAAAGAGCAAAGATGATAGTAAGTTTGAATTGATGGAAATGCAGGATATTCTCAGTAATATATTTAAAGATGCTATAAAAATATCAGAGGATTATTATATAGCTACGTTTAAATGTGAATTTGATGTAAAACAAGATGAAGGGTTTTTAACATTAATGCTGAGAAAATTATATTGTTTGGAACAAAAAGAAGAAATTGGGGAACCTTTAGAAAAAATTATTTTAAATGAAAAGGTGGTTTTTTAAATGGCAAATACATTACCAGATATAAACATTGCTTTTAAGCAACGTGCACAAACTTTTATTCAAAGAGGCGATAACGCTATTTTGATACTTAAAGATGATACAGATAAAACTTTTGAATCTGTAGAATATAAAGATTTAATAGAATTAGAAATAGATAAGTCAAAATATACAGAAGAAAATCTACAATATATAAAAGATTGCTTAGAGAGCAATCCAAACAAAGTAATAGTTGTAAGAATAGACACTGAAGAAGAATATAGTGATGCTTTAAGTACAGTAAAAAATTTATATAATACTGGATGGATAAGTCTTGTTAGTAATGCCCAAGCAGATTATGATGCATTAATTCAGTGGATTAAAACTAGAAGAGATGTAGACAAAAAAACTTTTAAAGGCATAGTGTTTAACCCTACAACACAGCCAGATTGTGAAGGGATAGTTGTATTAGGAAACTCAAAAGTAACATTTAAAGATAATAAAAGAGGACAAAAAGAAGGATATGAGTATCTTCCAAGTCTTTTAGGATATATAGCTAGCGCTGGTATTGATACTGGAACAACATATATGACTATGAAAAATCTTAAGTCAGTTTTAGAACCAGTTAATATAGACCAAGAGATACAATCAGGTAAGTTAATTCTAATAAATGATGAAAATACAGTAAAAATTGGATTAGGTGTAAATAGTTTGACTACTTTTACAGAAGGTAAGGGAGAAGATTTTTCTCTAATTGAAGTTATAGAAGCAACGGATTTAATAAAAGATGATATAAAAAATACATTTAAAAATAATTATGTAGGAAAATTCAAAAACAAATTAGATAACCAAATATTATTTATCAGTGCGATTAACACTTATTTTAAGAATTTAGCAGCGAGAGATGTATTGGACAATGCATTTAACAATAAATGTTATATAGATATAGAAGCTCAAAGAAAAGCATGGATAGAAAGTGGAAAAACAGAAGCAAAAGAATGGGCAGAAGAAGAAGTTAAAGGAAATATATTCAAGAGAGATATATTTTTAGCTGCAAATATAAAAATATTATCAACTATGACAGATTTAGATTTTTCAATAACTATGGAATAAGGAGGTTTTTTTATGTCAAAATCAAATAATGTTATAACTGGAGATAAAGGAAGAGTTTGGGTGAATACAGAATTGTGGGCAAATCTATCTTCTATAGAAGCAAAATGTTCTTTAGAAACTGATGATATAAGATTTGTTGGTGATCCCAAAAAATATACACTTATAAAAGGAAATAATATAGAAGGTACTATAACAATTAAAAAGACAGATTCAAGAGCACAAAAATTATTAGCAGAAGGGTTTAGAACTCTTAATATGCCAGATGTAGAAATCATAATTGCAACAGGAACAATAAATGGTAAAAAGACAGAACGTGTGAAATTAGAAAATGTAGTATTTACAGAGCTTCAGCTTGCAAAGTTAGAAGCAGGTGAAATGGTAGAAGAAGAACTTCCATTTACAGCATCTTCATTTGAATATTTAGAATTAATATAAGTTTTATATATCCAATTATATATTTAGAAAAGAGGTAGTAATTAATATGAAAAAAGCTAAAAAATTAACCTTAGAGGATTTTATTAAAAAGGCTACAGATAAACATACTAAAAGAAAAAAAGTGGTAGATATAGATATTGAAGGTTTTGGATTAATAACATTCAAAAGACCTTCTGATTCTGATCTTTTAGATTTCAAAGATGTTTTAGCTAATAGCGTAAAGGTAACAAAGGATGAGAAAATTGATAAATTAGATTATAGGCAAATGTTAGAAGCTTCAAAAGAACTTTTGTATAATACTTGCGAATTTTTGCATAGCAAAGAGCTTATGGAAGAATTGCAATGTGGAGAACCTTTTGATTTACCTGTAAAAATATTTGGTATTGATGAAACTATAGAATTAGCTCAAAAGGTTTGTGAGGCTTTTGAAGATAATAAAACGGATATTAAAGAACATATAAAAAACTAATAAGAGGTGATAATGACGAGGGCGGGGAACTTTTTTGGATTAGTTACTATATAGATAAGGGAAACTTACCTCTAACTTATTACCTCAATTTAAGTGTTACAGAAAAAGTATTTTATATTGAAAGTATGAAATTCAATATGGAATTAAAAATAAAATATGATCAAATGAAATTAAAAGCTATATGTGGGAATGGTAAAAAATAGCCTTCTTTTTCTAAATCTTTAAAGAAGGGAGGGAAAGTATGGCTTTAAATATGAATAGCCTTGTATCTTTAAATGATAAACTGTCTGATAATTTAGTTAGAGTAAATAAGAATGTTCAAAAAATGTCTACTCAAATGCAAAAATCAGCTCAAGAAGCTGCTGATTTTGTTAATAAATTTAAAGGTGGATTTGAAAGTATAGGAAATAAAGCGATAAAAACAAGTAGTGTTATAGCAAAATCCTTAGGAAAATCAGCATTTAAAACTGGCTTGAGCGAAGCTATGGATATGGAGGGCTTTAGATTAAAATTAGAAAGTGCCACAAAATCTGCTAAAAAGACTGGTAAGATTATGAATTGGAGTGTTAACTATGCAAATTCTACTCCATTTGAAACAAAAACAGTTTTGGAAGCTTCTTCAAGATTGGAAGCTATGGGAATGAGTGCTAAAAAAAATATACCATTATTGGCTGATATGGCAGGTGCTACAAATAAACCATTGATGGAAGCTGTAGAAGCTCAAGCTGCTGCTCAAAATGGACAATTAGGTAAACTAGAAGAGTTTGGTATTAAAAAGACAGATATTATAAAAAAAGGTAATCAGATGTTTAGAAATGCTCAAATTATTAATAGTAAAGGTGAGATTAAAGATCAAAAGAAATTTAATCAAGTCTTAAATGCACTTATGATTGAAAGATATAAAGGTGGAGCAGCTAAATTAGGTGAAACTGTAAAAGGAATGTGGGATACAGTAAAAGGGGTTACAAAATCCTCTTTTGCAAAAATTTTAGGAATAACAGCCCAAGGTACAATAAAACAAGGTAGCTTATTAGACATAATAAAAGGGAAGATAAAACAGGTTGCAGATACTTTAATAAAATGGCAATCAGATGGAACTATGGATGCAATAGCTAATAAAGCAGCAGAAGTTTTTTCTACTATATATAATGTTATAAGTGATTTATTTAGCTTTATAATTAAACATAAAGATACAATACTTGATATAGCTATAGCATTTGCAAGTTTTTACACTGCAATAAAAATTATAAATACATTAAGAAAAACTTTATTTGGAATTCAAGTAGCTATGTTCCTTTTAAAAAATACATTACTATTAAATCCAATATCTTTGATGTTGGTTGGCATAGCAGCTTTGATTGCTGGCTTTGTACTATTGTACAAAAATTCAGAGACTTTTAGAAATGCTATAAGTCAAATAGGACAGTATATAGCAACTAATATATTTCCGATTTTTCAACAGATGTATCAATTTTTTATCACTAATATTTTACCAGTTTTAATTCAGTTAGGTAATTTTATAATGGCTAATGTTCTTCCAATTTTACAACAATTAGGAAGTTTTTTAGTAAATATATTAGGTATTGCTCTACAAGGATTATGGAGTATATTAATGCAAATTTGGACAGGTGTTATAGTACCTTTGTATAACTTCTTTGTTGCTTATATATTACCTGTAATTCAAACTATAGGTCAAGTTATTTTATGGCTTATAAGTACTGTATTAATGCCTTTGGTTAGTTTTATATTAGGCAATCTTATGGCATCCTTTCAAAATGGATTCCAATTTATTTTAGGTATAGTAAGTACAGTAGTAGGAACAATGAGTGGAGTTATTCAAGGTATATTAACAATACTTCAAGGAATAATAGATTTTGTAATAGGTGTATTTACTGGAGACTGGGATAGAGCATGGGAAGGTATTAAGGAAATATTCAGCGGTATTTGGCAAGGTATAGAAAGTGTAGTAAAAGGGATATTGAATGGAATAATAGATAGCATAAACTGGGTTATAAGAGGGATGAACAATATATTAAGTTTTAAAGTTCCTGACTGGGCTCCTAAATGGATGGGAGCAGGAAAAACAGTAGGAGTTAATATACCAGAAATATCTAAATTTGCAAAAGGTACCAAATATTCTCCAAGTGGTTTAGCATTAATAAATGAAAAAGGCGGAGAATTAAGAAAACTGAGTAGTGGAGAAACTATAATACCTGCACAAAAATCAAGAGAGATTTTGAATAATGCATCAAGTCCAAATATAAATATATATATCCAAGGAAATGTTGGTAGTGAAGAATTTTTTGATCAAGCAGGTAATAAAATTGCAAGTAAAATTAAGTTAGCATTAGGAAGTATGTAAAAGAGTATCTTAAAAGGTACTCTTTTTTATAGGAGGAGAAGGTATGGCAGATATATTTTTTAGTACTTTAGATAGAAAACAGATTTATAAGTTGCCTGTTTTACCAGAAGAAATGCCTGAATTAAGCCAATCAAGTTCAAATGAAGAATTTGAAACCTTTAATAATGGAGTATATAATTTCATGGGTAATGTAGGATTAGTATCTTTTTCAATAGATAGCTGGCTACCTGCTTATCCCAATAAATACAAGTGGGTTAAAAGCCAAATTGATCCATATTTACTTATAAATATGTGGAGAAAAGCAAATTTAAAAAAAGAACCTTTACGTGTAATTATAAATAGAAATAAGAATGATTTTTTACCTACAGAGCTTTTAAATTGGATTGTAACCATAGAATCCATATCTTGGCACGAAAAAAATAATAATGATATAGCTTATAATGTTAGTTTAAAACAATATAGGGTGATAGAATAATGTGGAATTTGTATACTTCTTATATAGTAGGTAAAGGATATATAAGCAAAAATATAATAGGTTATTCTAATAATTTTAGTTGGAGTAATGATACAGATACATTATGTACTCAAATATCTTTTGATAGTATATTAGATTTGGCAGAAGGAAGAAGTAAGATTGTTCTTAAAAAAGATAATATAGTAGTATTTGAAGGTGTAATAGTAAATAAAACTAATAAAGAAAACACACATAGCTATACTGCAATGGACTATGCATGGTATTTAAATAAAAATAAATATGTAATGCAGTTTAGAAATGTTAATGCAAAAACAGCTATACAACAGATTTGTAATAAAGTAGGTATTAAAACTAAAATAATTAATTTAAGAACAATTATAAATAAAATTTATCACCAAGAATCTTTAAGTGATATTATAAAAGATATATTAAAGCAATGTAAGAATGAAATAGGTGAAGATTATATAATGGAAATGCAAGGAAAGACATTATATATAAATAAACTTATATATTTAAAAGTTAATTCAAAACTACTAATAGGTAAGGATTATAGTGTTAGTAGAAGTATAGAGGATATGCAAAATTATATAACTGCAGTAAATAATGATGGTAAAATTTTAGCTACTATAAAAGACTCTAATTCTATCAAAATTTTTGGAGAATTAAGAGATTTAATAAGTGTAGACGATAAAAATAGTAGTCAGTCTTATAATATATCTAAAAATACACTTAGAGAAAAAAATAAAACAAAGAAAGAATTAACTTTTAATACTATAGATACTGGCAAAGGTATTTATATAAATTGTAATAGATTAATTAATATTAATTTAAATAAATATGGTGTAAGTGGATGGTATAGAATAAAGAGTACACAACACACACTATCAAGTGGAACACATAAGATAAGTGTTACTGTAGATTTTAGTTAAGAGGTGATTAATTGAGTTACGATATAGATTTTGCAAAATGGTTAAAAGAAAGAAATAACAAAGAGAATATAGGAGTTATTAAAGGTAAAGTAGTAGAGGGAGGAAGAGATTATATAATAAGTATTCTTGATAACCAAGTATATTTAGATAGGACTAATTCTACTTTATGTAACTCTTTAAAAGATAGAGTAGAAAATAGAAATATACAATTAAATGATAATATCTATAATGCAAAAATAACATATAATAATATGTTAAATGTAGAAGATGAAGTTTTAGTTATTGCAAATCAAAGCAATAACTATTTTTATATTATAGATAAGATAGGAGGGTCTTAAATGGCTTTGCTCCCAGAAGAAAGTTCAATAATAGAAGATATAAAAACAATAGAAGAAAAAAAAGTAGCGACTTTAGGAAAATCTTTTTTATTTGATTTTAATGAGGGCGATTTTGTATTAAAAGATGGCAATCCTGTTGAAATAGATGGAATTGAAAGTATTAAAATATGGATAGAGAAAGTGTTAAGAACTGATAAATTTAAATTTAAAGTTTATGAGAAACAAAATAAAGAGTTAGAATATGGAGTTACTATAAAAGATTTATTAGTTGGAAGTTATCCTAAACCTTTTATTTTAAGTGAATTAAAAAGAGAGGTAAAAGAAACGCTGTTAAAGCATCCTCAAATTGAAAATTTAGAGGATTTCACAATTGAGCATAAAGGTATTAAAACTCTTGTGGCTTTTAAAGTTAAATTAAAATCAAAGACAAATGCTTACACAGAAATAGAGGTGAAATTTTAATATGATAGAAACTAAAGAAAGCATTCAAAATAGAATACTTTCTAATATATCTGATAAATATGATAAGAGCGAAGGCTCTTTTTTTTATGATGCAGAAAAACCAGTTGCTATTGAATTAGAAAATATCTATAGTGAACAACGTAATATATTAAATAACGCATTCGTTAATACTGCAGAGAATGCATGGCTTGATAGAAAAGTAGCTGAACAAGGAATATATAGAAAATTAGCTACTAAATCTAGAGGTTTTGTTACTATAAAAGGTTCTGTAGGTGCAAAGATTAACAAAGGAGATAAAGTTGCTAGTGATATTGTTAATTTTATATGCTTAGAGGATAAAACATTTGATGATGATAAGCAAGTTAATTGTTCAATTAAATGTGAAGTTGAATGTGAAGTTGAAGGAAGTATTGGTAATGTCCCAGTAGGAGCTATTAAATATTTTCCTATAACTTTACCAGGGTTAATAAGTGTTACTAATCTAGAAAAAATTGATGGTGGTTACGAAATGGAAACAGATGATTCTTTAAGAAAAAGGTATGAAGAAAAAGTTAGAACACCACCAACTAGTGGCAATAAGTATCATTATAGAAATTGGGCTACAGGAGTTATAGGCGTCGGTGATGCAAAAGTATTTCCATTATGGAAAGGTGCTGGAACAGTAAAAATAGTAATTATAGATTCTAATAAGCATAGTGCTACAAAAGAATTAATAGATAAAGTATATGATTATGTAGAAGAAAATAGACCTATAGGAGCCGATGTTACAGTAACTGGAGCAGTAGAAAAAGATATAAGAGTTAATGCAAAAGTTGTATTAGCTAGTGGATATAATATAAGTAATGTACAAGAAGAATTTATTAAACTTATAGACAAGTATTTAAAAGAAGTTGCTTTTAATATTTCTTATATTAGTATAGCAAGAGTAGGAAATATATTATTAAATACTCCAGGAGTTTTAGACTACAGTGAATTAAAAATGAATGATATTACTAACAATATTAGCCTAGAGGATGAAGAAATCCCAGTGCTCGGTAATGTAGAGTTGGGGGTGTAGCTATTGTACCCTAATAATATAGATGTATTTATAGAAAAATTAAATAAACTTGATAATAATACTTATGTTATAGAAGAAGTAGTAAATGTGACAGATGGTATATTTAAAGGATATTTAAAACATGATAATGTAAGCAAATCTAGTGTAAGAGTTTATACTGCACCTAAATTAACTGGTGATAAAATAGACAACTTTATATTGTCTACTCCATCTAAGACTCCTTGGAAGTTAGAAATTAAAATATTTTCTGATGTTTCACCGGTCTATGTTACTTATGAAACACAAGGAGATACAGTTGAAGCTGAGGATATAAATAAAGTTCAAGAAAGCATAGTTAATACACAAACTGCATTAAATAGTGAAATTAATAGGGCAACTACTAGTGAAAATAATATAAGGGATAATTTAAATGAAGAAGTTAATAGAGCAAAGAATAATGAAGAAAATTTAAATAATCAAATTAATACTACTAATAGTAATTTGAATAAGGAAATTACTAGATCTATAGATTCTGAAAACAATATTAATGATGAGCTTAATTCTGAGATTAACAGGGCAAAAAATAGAGAGAATGTTATAGAATCTGATTTAAATAATTATAAGCAAAGTAATGATTCAAAAATACAAAAATTAAAAGAAAAAGATGTTGATTTAGATAATGTAAAATCTGATAAAACATATGTAGATACTGAATTAAATAAAAGATATTTAAAGAATCAGGTATTTACTAAAGAAGAAGTTTTAGAAAAGATAACAAATGTTATTGGTACTGCTCCACAGGCTCTTGATACATTACAAGAAATAGCAGAATCACTAAATAATGATGAAGATTTTGCCGGAACTATGACAAGTCAACTAAGTAAAAAAGTTGATAAAGTTCAGGGTAAATCTTTAAGTGATGAAAATTTTACTAATGTAGAAAAGGTAAAACTAGCAGGTATAGAAAATAATGCAAATAGGTATGTACATCCTCAAAACCACCTAGCAACGGTTATTTTACAAGATGAATCCCATAGATTTGTAAGTGATTCAGAAAAGAGAGTATGGAATAATAAAGTTAATAAGTCTGGTGATACTATAACAGGACCTTTAAATATAATTGGTACAGCAGCAGATAGACCTTTAATTGTAAGAGGAATATCAGGTTGTGAAAGCTTAAGTGAAACACCAAGTGAGTTATATTTAAATTATGATTCAGACTTACCTATACATTTTGGTACTTCTATTATAGTAGATCCTAAAACAAAGACTATTGGTGCTACAAGTGATAACACAGTTAAATTAAATAATAAATCCCATGATTACTATTTAGATTATAACAATTTTACTAATAAACCAGATGTTTATACTAAAAATCAAAGTAATCAACTGTTAGACCAAAAATCAAATAATAATCATACTCACGATGATAGGTATTATACTGAAAGTGAATGTAATAATAAATTTGTAACTAAAGGCCAATTAGGTGATGCAGGTTATGGAGATATGGCTAAATTGGTCTATGATAAAAATAATAATGGTAAAGTTGATGTGTCAGAAAATGCTGATAAAGTAGGAGGAAAATCTCCAGAAGATTTCTTATACAAAACAGGGAATAATTACTTAGCATTTGGAAGTACTGGTCAAAGTGTCAGCAATAAGTGGTATCAGGTAATGAGTTGGAAGGTTGATGGCCAGTATAATAATTTTCAAACAAGAATATTTTTAACTCAAAGAGGAAACATGAATCATACTGGTGAGATTAATATTAGAGGAGAATATGGAACTAACAGTTGGAGTAGCTATGATGTTAAACTTGAAGGTTATAATTTAGACTCAAAAGAAACATTTTTATTAATAATGGATAATTCAAAGAAAACAGCTAGCTTATATTATAAAAAAGCTTATGATTGGGATTTAACTGTTGGAATTATTGCTATAAATTATTTAAGTGGAGCTGCGTTTAGTTATGATAACAAAGCAACTAATAAAACGACTACTCCTACAGGGGATATATCTTTATTAGCTAAGAAATATTCAACTACTTGGAATTATTTAAAGGGGGTATAGGTTATGTATGGTTCTATAAAATATAGCACAAACAAGTATGCTTCTAATAAAAATATATCCGATGAACAAATAAAACCTTATACTCCTGATTTGATGAAGTATTTACCCAAATGTTATAGAAAATCAAAAGTAATGGCGAATATTGAGACTACAAATGCAAAGGAATTGGGAAGACTTTATTATTTGAAAAAAGATTTATTAAAACAGTTTTTTATAGATACTGCTACATGGGGGTTAACTTTATGGGAAGAAGATTATGGAATAAAAACAGATTTAAATAAATCTTATGAGGATAGAAGAGAAGTTATTAAAGCTAAAAAGAGAGGTCAAGGTACTGTTACTAAAAAAATGTTAAAAGAAGTGGCTGAAGCTTTCAGTGGTGGAGAATGTGAAATAATAGAACACCCTGAAAGCTATTCTTTTACAGTAAAATTTATAGGTATTAAAGGAATTCCTATAAATTTAGCTGCTTTTATAGATATGTTAAATATAATAAAACCAGCTCACTTAGCTTATGATTTTGAATATACTTATTCAATTTGGAGCTTCTTAAAAGGTAGTAAATTAACATGGAGTATGGTTAATACAAAAATGTGGAAAGAATTAAAAGCGTATGATAACTAAAGGAGGTATATAATTTGAAAACTACAAGTAATTATGGATTAAAAAAACCAGATGGAAATGATGTAGTAAATATAGAGGATTTTAATTATAATGCTGATATAGTAGATAGAAAAATAAAAGATGTTGAAACTAAAGCAAATAGCATAAAAGTTCCAGTAACTTCTGTAAATAATAAAACAGGAAATGTAGTACTTGCAGCGGAAGATATAAGAACTAAAATTGGTAAATCTGTTGAGTCAAAATTTGATGATATAACAAAAAGTATTGAAACTGTTAAAAGTAGTAAAGTAGATAAAGTATCAGGGAAAGGTCTTTCAACACAAGATTATACTACAGCAGAAAAGCAAAAACTTTCAGCAATAGCAAGTGGGGCAAATAGATACACACATCCTAATACACATCCAGCAACTATAATTTCACAAGATGCAACTCATAGATTTGTTAGTGATTCAGAAAAAAATAATTGGAATGGTAAAGCTAGTAGAAGTCATAGACATAGTTCAGCGGATATTAATCAAGATTCAAGTCATAGATTTGTTACAGATTCAGATAAAGCTAGTTGGAGTAGTAAGGCTAATGGAAGGCATAAACACTCGGAAGCTGATTTAATCAATCCATCTCAATCTATTGGAAGTGCAGGCTATAGAAAATTACCAGGAGGATTAATATTACAATGGGGAGCATCATCAACTGGATCAAGTGGTCAAACTGGTACAAGTAAATCACTTTTTTATAAGACTATTGGTATAAATTTACCTATAGCATTTCCACATGAGTGTTGTTATGTAGATGCATCAGTTCTTTCGGGATTTATTGTTAGTAACGCATATCCAACTGGAGGAACTAGTAAGACACAAATAACTATTAGTGTAGGTAATTTTGGTGGCATGACAGCTAATAATAATCTTACAGTTAGATGGTTTGCTGTAGGATACTAAGGAGGTATAGTAGGTGAGATATATATTTTTAGAAGATAACTACTTTGGCTTTAAGGATTCAGAGGTTAATAACATAGAAGAGACAGATATAGAAATAACAGAAGAAATTTATAATACATTTTTTAGAGAGCAAAGTCAAGGAAAAGAATTTACAATAAAAAATATAAATGGTTCTACGTTTGAAGAAATATTTGAAAAAGTTATTATACAACCAGTAGCTCCACAGAAAGTAGAAGCAACACCATTTGAAAAGCTTCAACAAGAAAATGAAAAATTGAAAAAACAAATAGAAGAAACACAACAAAGTATGGTTGAAATAATGAATTTAATAGAAATGCAACAAGGAACACCTAAATAAACAGTAAAAAGGTGTATTTTTATGTTCAAAAATAATAAATAAAATAAATTATTTTGAGATGTAACGGAGTTTAAATTAACAACGTGTAAAAAAGGTTATTTAAGTGCTATTTTAGATTTAAATGATAATAGTATTAAGTACTTCAAATAACAATAAATTGGTGTTTGACACATTAGATCAAGCTATAATTGATAATGGTCTTATAGAAGGATTCTGGGGTACTCTTAAATCAGAAATGTATTACTTGAAAAAGTTCAATACATATGAAGAATTTAAAGAAGGGATAGATCAATATATAGAGTTTTATAATACTAAAAGATTACAGAAAAAGTTAAAAGGTATGACTCCGATAGAATATCGAAATCATACCTTATCAATATAATTTTTTATTATTTTACTTGTCTACTTGACAGGGGGATGTTCACATAGGAGTGGTTTTTTATAGTATAGTATCTGCATTTTATGGAGTATTGTGTATACTGACCTATATGACTTTAAAAAATATGCCATTACCTTGGTAATAAGAAGTTAAATAATAGTTTAAATATTTTCTCTTAATGAATTTAAATTATTAAGGAAAACTGCTGTTATTATAAAAAGAAAGCAAAAGAACCTTAGATTTAATCTAAGGTTCTTTTATTATTTATGTATAATATTATTTCAATTTTGCTTCAAATAGGAAAGGTTTAAATTCTAGTTCATAGTTATCAGATGAACCTTAAAAAAACCGCACTTTCATTAAAAAAAGGCGGTTTAAACTAAAAACAAATTAATATTGTAAAGAGAAGAGAATAGTTTTCTTATAAATATATTCTTTAATTTATCTATCTTAAAAGAGCACTCCAAGTATTTGGTCCAACAATAGCATCTATTAAAAGATTTTTATCCTGTTGGAATTTCATAACAGCTTTTTTAGTCATAGATCCAAATACTCCGTCAGCTCCATGTCCTCCTAAATTATATTTTTTAGATATTAATATTTCTTGTAAAACTTTAACTAAAGATCCCTTAGCACCTTGTTTTATAGTTATTAGTGCAGCTTTAGTTTTAGGGCCTAATATTCCATCTTCAGCTAAACCTTTATTATAGCTACTATTTAAAGCTTTTTGAAGTTTTTTTATAGTACTTGAAGATGAATATTTTTTAGAACTAGAACTAGGTTTTGAAGGAGGATTATAAGAGGCATTTGATTTTATAGTTTTACCAACTAAACCTTTTACAATAGCGTCAGCCATTTTTTCTGCGCTAAACATATTCATATCATTTTTGGAATCTACAAAGCAGCATTCTATAAGCATTGCTTTAGGATCTGTGCTTCTTACTACATATAAATTTTTACCATCTTTTATTCCTCTATTTCTATAACCTAAACCTACTATATTATTAAGCACTGAAGTTGCCTGACTAAACTTACTTGCTCCATAGGTATAAATTTCTACTCCAGTTCCACCACCAGCATTAAAGTGTAGGGATATAAATAAATCCAAATTTCCTGAGTTTGCTTTTCTAACTCTTGTGGATAAAGAAGAACTTACAGAACTTGCACTATCTACAGTACAGTTTACAACTGCATGTCCAAGTTTTTCAAGTTTCTGCATTACCTTAAATCCAACCTCTCTTGTTAAATTAGTTTCTTTTCTATATCCAACGGCGCCATAATCTGATCCGGATAGAGTATGGCCCATATCTATTCCAATTCTCAATTTTATCACTCCTTATGCATATCTATTAATATCATATGTAATGTTTTGATATTTTGTTAATTTAGTAGTTAATTTTTAAAATTCCGATTAATAATGGTTTTACAAATATATTTTGCTTATGTATAATTGATTATAATAGGATTATAATGTAATAATGTCAGAATTATGCCTATACAGCGTATTTTCAATATAGTGCATTTTATGGACATATATGACTTTGTTTTTAATTGGGAATTATGGATTTTTATAAATTAAAATAGATTAAAGATAAGTAGATTCAATAGATAACAGGTTTATATGAAATTTATATTGTTAAAATATACAATCTCTTAAGTGGGAAGTATTTTTTAGCCCTGTAATCTTTTATTTTTAAAACATAATTTGTAAAAATTTTACAACCATATATTATTAAGTTAATATACATAAATGATTATATGATATGCTAACTTGGTTTATTTTAGGTAGACTTAAAATTCCATGATTTAAATTAGTTTAAGTATAAAAATAAGTGTTCCTTATAGAAAAAATAGTATTATTAGCGTATTTTATAATCATGAAAGGTGGTTAAAATGAAAGAAAATTTTTATGAATTTATTATTAATGAATGCCCTATAGGATATGCATATTATAGAATAATGCTAGATACAAATAATAACCCATCTGACTATGAAATTCTAGATGTCAATTCTAAGTTTGAAGAGTATGTAGGATTAAAAAAGAAATCTCTTTTAGGAAAGAAAATCACTGAAATTTTCCCGGATATAAGTAAAGCAGAAAAAGATTTAATAAAGATATATGGCGATATTGCTCTTAATGGCGGAAACAGGGAAATTGAATGGTTTTCTAATATACTAAAAGGACTTTATAATATAAAAATATCTTCTCCTAAAAAAAATTATTTTATTACATATGTAACGGATATAGGGGATACTGAGTATGATTCACAGTCTTTTGAAGATATGAATGAAAAATATAAGCTCTTGTTTGAAAATGCATCAGAATCAATTGTAATAATTCAAGATGAAAAGATACAAATGTTTAATCCAATGTTAGAAAAATTAACAGGGTATACTAAAGAAGAATTGGATACAAGTTTTGCATTGTATTTTATTCATCCTAAAGATAAAGAAAAAGCAAAAAACAACCACCATACAAGGTTAGAAAATAAAACTTTTAAAAGTAAGCAAGTATATAGATTAATAAGAAAAGATAAAAAAGTCATTTGGATAGAAACTAATGGAGTTAAAATAAAATGGAATGGTAGACCAGCAGTTCTTAACTTTATAACAGATATAACGGAAAGTAAAAAAGCAGAGGATGCTTTAAAAAAAAGCGAAGAAAAATATAGACTATTAACAGAGAATACATCAGATGTTATATGGATATTTAATATACATAGAAATAAATTTACATATGTAAGCCCTTCAATGTATTATTTAACAGGATATAAAGCGGAAGATGTGGTAAATAAAACTTTAGAAAACTCAATATCTCCTAAGTCCTTAGCTATTTTTAAGGATACAGTTGAAAAAAATATGAAAGAATTTATAAAAAGACCTAACTCAAATAAGCATTATATTATGGAAATTCAACTCTTTGGAAAAAACAAAAGTCCTATATGGACAGAGGTATCAATAAATTTTAGATATAATGATAAAAGGGAAATAGAAATTTTAGGGGTAAGTCGTAATATAGAGGAAAGAAAAAAATCTGAAAAAGAAGTTACTTATTTAAGTTATAATGATCAACTAACAGGCCTTTATAATAGAAGGTTTTATGAAGAGAAACTAAAAAAACTAGATAGAGAGGAAAATCTTCCTTTAACTTTAGTTATGGCTGACTTAAATGGATTAAAACTTACAAATGATGCCTTTGGTCATTTAGTTGGGGATAAACTTTTAAAAAGGTTTTCTAAGATTTTAAAGGAAAAATTCAGAGAAAATGATATTATAGCTAGAACTGGTGGAGATGAATTCGTTATTTTGCTTCCTAAAACAAGCTGCCAAAAAGCAGAAAAGATAGTTTATCGTATTAAAAAATCTATATCTAAAGAAAAAATAAATAATATTGTGTTATCTGTTTCCTTTGGATGGGCTACAAAAACTAGTGTTAACCAAAGCGTAGAGAAAATATATACCCAAGCTGAAGACAATATGTATTATAAAAAACTTTTAGAAAGTACAAGTATGAAAAATCAAACTATAAAGCTTATAATTGAAAGTTTATATAGAAATAATAATATAGAACAAGAGCATTGTGAAAGGGTAAGCAAGCTTTGTAAAAAAATGGGCATAGTATTAGGTTTAGATAGCAACAAAGTAGAAGACCTTAGACTTCTTGGATTATTACATGACATAGGTAAAATAGGTGTTAATGAAAGAGTTTTAAGTAAATCTGAAAAATTAAATAGAGGAGAATGGCTTGAAATTAAAAGGCATCCTGAAATTGGCTATAAAATATTAAAATCAGTAAACGAATTTTCACATATAGCAGAATATGTATTATGTCATCATGAAAGAGTTGATGGAAAAGGTTATCCTAGAAATTTAAAAGGAGATGAAATTCCACTTCAAGCTAAGATATTAAGCGTTGTAGAGGCATATGACATAATGACAAGTGGCTATCATTATAAATTAAGATTAAGTGAAAAGCAAGCAATAAATGAATTGAAAATGAATTCAAATACTCAGTTTGATCCTAAGGTAACTGAAGTATTTATAAAAGAAATTTTAAGTAAGAAATAGGTGAGGGGTATTAGTAAGTACTCTTCATCTATTTTTATTTTAATATATTTTAGCTTTTTAATTTATTAAATAGTTTTTCTTAAAATATGTTTTTAAAAATAAGTATCAAGATTAAAGTTTAATTTTTAAAATTTGTTATAGGAATATTAAAGTATATATGGAAATAATATTTACTTATTATATAGGTAGCTATTTTAATTTCATTTAAAAAAAGTCTTTGCATTTTAAAAAAATTTCTGTATTATAAATATAATATATATTGGCATAGCTTACTTTAATTTTAATATTATAACTTAAAATATGATTTTCTTTCATATATATATGTAATTTTAATAATTAAAAAACCTTTTAAATTTACACAATATATTATGTAAGTTTTATTTGAATTTTTTAAATTTAAATTTAAAAGTATATAAAATTAAAACTATTTAAATGTATTTATTTAAATTGGTTTAGGGAAAGATAAACAAAAGAAGATATGGGGGGATTGGTTTGAAAAAAAAATTATTATTAATTACAGTAGAGCCATCTACTAGAGACAAATATTTAAAAGAGCTGAATTATTTTTTTAAGGACCATCTAGAAATTGAAGGCTATAGTATTAAAGAAGGTATTAATGGGTTAATTGAAGGAGATTTAGCCCTTATTACATCACTACTTCTTACAAACATTGCAAAAAAGCATTTGCCTAAAAATACAAAAATAATATATATGACTAGGACTTTTTCACATAACAGTTTAAAAGAGTTATATAATTTGCCACAAAATACAAAAGCTATGTTTGTTACAAATGAAAGTATTAGTGCTATAGAGTCTATTGCTACATTATATGAATTAGGACTTACAAATATTGAATTTATACCAGTCTATCCTAATATGGAAAACATACCAAACCTTAAAATAGCAGTAACTCCAGGACAGCTTAATTACATGCCCTCAAGTGTAGAAAATATAATTAATATTGGATGGAAAGTTCTTGATTTATCAACTTTAATGGATATAGGTACAAAACTTGATATTATGAATGAAGAACTAGAAGAAAAATTTATACTTTATGCAGATACTATAATGCCAATAAGTCATGGACTTCATTCTACATTTGCTAGCACAAGTAGAATCAAGAATTTAATGAATACAGTATTAGATATTGTTGATAATGGAGTTATTATTACCGATAGAAACTATAAAATTGTTCATTATAATGAGAGCGTTAAAAAAATGTTTTCTACAAACAGGAAAAAATCTGAAGATTTTAAGTACTACAAAGATATTATTCCTAAAGAATTTTGGGATAAAATTTTAAAAGAAGAAATAGTAGAAAATGTTTTTATGGAATCTTTTGAGATACATAAGAGTTTTCTTGTAACTAAGAGGACTATAAATTTATATAAAAGAATAAATGGATATGTGATTCTTGTAAAAGATATTACGGATATTCAAAATTTAGAAAATAAATTAAGAAAGCAATTAATAGAAAAGGGATATGTAGCAAAATACAAATTTAAAGATATATCAGGAACTAGTAAAGTTTTATTAGAATGCATTAATAAAGCAAAAAAGATAGCTAAAATTGATGCGCCTGCATTGATTATGGGAGAAAGTGGTACAGGAAAAGAATTATTTGCGCAGTCTATACATAATGTTTCTAAAAGATCAACTAGACCTTTTGTAGCAATTAATTGTGCTGCCCTTCCATCTACTCTTTTAGAAAGTGAATTATTTGGATATGAAGAAGGATCTTTTACAGGAGCTAAAAAGGGAGGAAAAAGAGGACTTTTTGAGCTAGCACATACAGGAACAATATTTTTAGATGAAATTGGGGACGTTCCAATAAATGTACAAGTGAAACTTTTAAGAATACTTCAAGAAAAAGAAGTTATGAGAGTTGGAGGATCAAATATTATTCCAGTAGATGTAAGGGTAATTGCTGCAACTAACCAGGATTTAAAAGGCTTAATAGAAAAAGGTACTTTTAGAATGGATCTATACTATAGACTTAACGTATTGGGATTACATTTGCCTCCTTTAAGAGATAGAAAAGAAGATATAAAATGTTTAATAAAAGATATATTAGATGAATTAGGATACAGCAATAAAAAAATTGATGATAATGTAATGAATATACTTTTAAATTATTCTTGGAAGGGAAATGTAAGAGAGCTTAGAAATTGTGTAGAGTATATGGCTTATATGGGTGGAGACTTACTTACAAAAGATGATTTACCAGAAGATATAAAAAGTGTTAGTTTAAACACTGAAACCTCTACTATTAAATGCTTTGTATTTGATGATTTACTTTATACTGATAGAAAAATTGCTTTTTATATATTAAATCTTTTAAATAATAAAAGCTGTGGTAGAAGAGCTATTTATCAAAATGCTATTGCAGAGGGACAAAATATTTCAGAGCATGATGTTAGAAAAATAATGACATATTTAAATGAAAAAGATTTAATTATTTATGGAAAAGGTAGAAGTGGAGCTAAGTTAACTAATAAAGGGAGGGAAATTCTTAAACATTATTAGCTAATATATATAAATAAATTATTGAACATTACTGATTAAAAGAGTAGATAAGTATTAAGTATTATTAATTAGTAGGTATAAAGAAGTTTTTAAATATCATTAATTAGTAATAGGAAAAAAAGTAATTAACTATTATTAATTAAAAGAATAAATAAGTAATTAAATATTATGAATTTACGGGAGAAAGTGGGTTAAACACCCATAAATCTCCCGCTTTTTATTATATTGATTTCAAAATAACTATAAATATAAAAATTTTTTAAAATGGAAACGATTTTAAAGGATAAATATATAATTTCTTTAGTAAAAAGTTATCTATATAGTATTGGCATGGATTTTGCTACTAATAAGTATATAGGGCACATTAAAAAAATAAATAAGTAAGAATGTTAGTTTTATTTTTAAAATACTTCTTCTTTAGAACTTACTAATAGCAAACTATTAGAAAAGGCTAAGTTGTTGTATTTCATAAAATATTCCTTGTATCTTTCACTTATTATTTATTTTAATATACCTAATGATCCCACTAAGAAGTTAGGAGATGAAAAAGTGAAAACAACTGAAGAGAAGAGCTACGTGGAAAGAGCATATGACTATCTTCATACAATCCCAGAAATAGGATTTGAAGAATTCAAAACATCAAAGTATATAGCAGAGCAGTTAAAAAGTTTTGGATTTGATGTTGTTGAAGAAGTTGGTAAAACAGGAGTAGTTGGTAAATTAGATGCTACAGAGAAAGGTCCTGTTTTAGCAATTAGAGCAGATATGGATGCTTTGCAGTTTGAAAAAGATGGAGAAAAATATAATGTCCATGCCTGTGGTCATGATGCTCATTCAGCTATGGTTCTAGCTACTGCCAAAAATATAGCTGAAAAAAAAATAGAAAGGGGGAACTTAGTAGTTATATTTCAGCCAGCTGAAGAAAAGTTAGATGGCTCAAGAAGTGTAATTAAAAGCGGCTATATAGATGAAATAGAAGAAATAGTAGGAATACATTTAAGGCCTATTCAAGAAGCAAAATTAGGGGAAGCTACTCCTTCATTAGTTCATGGAACTAGTTATCAAATAATTACTAAAATAAAAGGTCTTAATGCCCATGGAGCTAGACCACATTTAGGGGTAAATGCGGTAGATGCAGCAGCTTTAGTAGTAAATTCTATAAATGCAATAAGACTTGATCCTAGAGTATCTCACTCTATTAAAGTAACAAGACTTATAGCAGGAGGAGATACTATTAATTTAATTCCAGATGAAGCGGAACTTGCTATGGATTTAAGAGCTCAAACAAATGAAGTAATGGAAGAGATGATTTTAAAAGCAAAAGAAGCAATTATAAATAGTGCAAAATCAATTGGTGCAGAAGCAATTATTGAATTTGTTGGAGGGGTACCGGCAGCTCAATATAATGATGAAATGACATCAGTTGCATATGAGGCTATAAAGGAAGAATTAGGAGAAGTTTTAGAACCATTATATACAACAGGAGGGGAAGACTTTCATTTTTATACAAGAGAAATGAATGTGAAATCAGCCTATATCGGATTAGGAGCAGATTTAACTCCAGGATTACATCATGCTGATATGACCTTTGATAAAAAAGCATTAAGTATTGGGGTAAATATACTTAATAATGTTGTAAAAAATAGATTGGGGTTAAAAAAATAAATTTAAAGTTACAAAATAGATTAGTTTTATTAAATAGGTAGATTTTAAATTACAAAGGGGATCAAATTTCTACTATAAAAACAAATTTTTTAAATTATATATTTTTAGTATATGGACTTATATTATAATTTTATATTTTTAGGGGGCAAACAAATGAAAACACAAGATGTGAAAAAACAAAAGAAAAAGTTTTATGTACCAAATACTTATACACTTATTATGATATTTATAATGATTGCGGCTATAGCAACTTATATTGTGCCAGCAGGCCAATATAATATGATTAAAGATCCAAACACAGGAAAATCTATGATAGATGCCAGCAGTTTTAGTTTTATGGAAAGAACACCAGTTAGTATAGGAGATTTTCTACTGTCTATACCAAAGGGAATGAATGCAGGAGCAGCAGTTATATTTTTAACTTTTCTAGTTGGAGGGTTTTTCCAAGTAGTTAATGATACAGGAGCTATAGATATAGCTATAAACGCATCAGTTAATAAATTACAAAAGAAAGCACTTTTAGTTATTCCTATTATTATGGTTATAATGTCTGTATTAGGATCTTTAGGTATTGTAGTTAACGCAGTTATAGCATTTATACCTATTGGGATTGCTCTATCTAAAAAACTTAAATTAGATCCATTAGTTGGAATTGGAATAATGTATCTTGGAGCATATTCAGGATTTGCAGCATCTCCAATGGGACCTTATAATACAATAATTGGACAAACAATAGCAGGTCTTCCATTGTTATCAGGGTTCGGATTAAGAGCAATAGTATGGGCAATACTTTTCTTAGTAACAACTTGGTATGTTTATCGTTATGCAAACAAGGTTCAAAAAGATCCTAATGGTGGTGTTCTTGGAAAATTAAATTGGGATGACTATGTAGAGAGTAGTAAAGAGGCAAATGATAAATTTACTATTAGGGAAGTACTTGTATTATTAACGTTAATTGTTGGATTTATAGTATACGGTTATGGAGCTTATAAATTAAAATGGGGACTTAATCAATTAAGTGCTATGATGTTAGCTGTAGCTTTAATAAGTGGACTTGTAGGAAGAATGCATCCAGATGATATGGCTAAATCCTTTATAAAAGGTGCTCAAAGCATGGTTTATGGAGCATTAGTAATCGGATTTGCAAAATCTATAACAATCATTTTAACAGATGGGCATATAATTCACTCAATCATCTATTATATGACTATACCACTTACAAAAGTTCCTCCTATGTTTTCTGCTATTGGAATGTTTTTATCTAACTTAGTATTCAACTTTGTAGTTCCTTCAGGATCAGGACAAGCAATGATTGTTATGCCACTTATGTCACCAATGGCAGATGTTGTTGGAGTTACAAGACAGATAGCAGTTTCAGCATATCAATATGGTGATGGATTCTCAAATATTATTATACCAACTTCAGGAGTGCTTATGGCAGCCTTAGGAGTTGCAAAGGTTCCATATGAAAAATGGCTAAAATTTGTTGCACCAATATTTCTTATATGGTCATCAATTGGGGTTGTAGTTATGGTTGTTGCTACTCTTATTGGGTGGTCTTAAAAAATAAAATAAAATTTATTAAGATATGAAAACTCGTTATTACTTTTTAAAAGAAAGTAATAACGAGTTTTTTAAGCAGCGAACCCAAATCTATGATTTGGTGTGAGTCGCTTACTCAAATGAAGAATGAGTTTGAGTTTCATAAATTCCGAACCCAAATTTGTAATTTGGTGTGAGTCGGTTAAGTAGAGAACCTAAATCTTCGATTTAGTGTGAATCACTTACTCATTTGAGGAACGAAAAGGAGTTACATTAGCAATATTAGTAATATAAGTAATACAGAAGAATGAATCTGAGTTACCTAAACCTGAAACTAAAATCTCTAATTTAAAGCAAATCATCTAATCCCCCATTTCAATTCTAAAATAGAAAACTGAAATTTTAGATTCTAATTAAATCATTTATTTGTGATTGGTTTTCTTTGGATATTCTTTTCTATGATACAATAAGCCTTATTTGTTATATAGGTAAAAAGGGAAATGTTTTATCAAAATGAATGTTTGGCCTTAGAAAATTTCATATTAATAGATAAACTTAGTGATTTGCTATTTACTTAAATAATTGGATATGCTACTATTGAACTAAGAATTTTTTAAGTTAATTAAATTAAATTCACTAAATTAACTTAAAAAATTATTTAAAGGGGGAAAGTTACATGAGCGATTTTTTTAAGTATATGGTAAATTTAATAGTTGATTCTATTATTGTTATAGATCTTTCAGTTTTTTTCTTGTACTATAATTCTAGTTTGAAAGCTAGTGAACTTATAGGATGTGGTCTTACCTTGTTTGTAATATTTAATGCATTTGGAATAAGACATTGGTTTAAAAATAAGGGAAAGAAGCAAATTAAGATTGTAAATTAGCTTAATATTGCATGGAGGTTTTCTTATGAAGGTTAAAGATAGCTTAAAAAATATAAGAAAAGATTTATTAAAAGAAATTGATAGTATTGATTCTCCAATGACTTTTTATAATGTTCAATATAAAATAGCTTCTGAGATTATAGAAGGGGAAAATAATTATAGAAATACTTTTTTAGAAGAGTATAGAGAGCATGTTCTTTTACTTAGAAATTATGGAGATACATTGCCTTTTAGAATATTGTCTCCTTATACTATTCAAAAATTATATGATGTAGAAAATAAACTTCATTTTTTAAGTGATGATAAAGATAATACATTAAATATATTAAATAAGGCAAAAGAGTATGCAAAAAAAGGTAGCATTGTTATAGTTGGATTTGTTACAAATTATATAAATACTTGTGATATTCTTGTATGTGACGATATAGAAAATCCTATTACTATAAATTTAGAAAAGGAAAATTCATGGGAAAATATAATTAATTTAAGTAATATAAAAAAGGAAAAAGAAATACATATATTAAATTCAAAGAAAAATATAGATTTAGCTAAAAAAGAAATATTAAATAGGCATAAATATTTAAAAGAAGAATCTATAAGCTATAACTTTAAAGTTGTAAATGATGTTGTTAAAAGATGTTTGAAAAATGAAGAAGCCTCTGGAGTAATTGATGAAGATGATGTTATTTGGGCCTTCCAATATAAAGGTGAAATACCAGAGATGCCAAAGTCAATAAGTAGCAAAATTAAAAATTATAAGTTACCTGTAGTAGGATGCCATTTTAGAGTTTTAGATGAACCAGAACTTATGATAAGTCCTCCTACTTGTTGGCCAATAGATTTTGAATGCAGATTCTTACTTATGGAAGGAAATGTAGCTTTAATGCACTATATTGATGCAGAAGGATTTAAAAAATCTAATAAACCAGAGAATTTTGTTAAAGACATTTTATATAGAAATGGTAAGCTTAAAAAGAATTGTATTGTAGTTGAAAATAATAATAAAGAAAAAATATATTCCTGTAAAGTAGTTAATAGTGTTGTTTACGGATACTCTAATATAGGAGAAACTGCAAATTTAATAATAAACTATGGCATGAAAGCTTAAAACAAAAATAAAATCCTGTAGATTCATATTTTATGAATCTACAGGATTTTTTTATCTGAGTTTTTAAAGGCAGTATTGGTTTTAAAAAATATAATTTATCTTAAGGTTTCTATTTTTATTATGTAAATAATGATATTAATCTTAAATTATTTTTGGATAATTAAAAATTAATCGTTAAATACATAACACAAATATTCCTTTTATAAAAATAAACTTGGTAATATTTAAGCTTACAGGATAAATATACATAAAAAATCTCCTTTAATAAATTAAAAAACAGCTTAATTAAGTTAAATAACTTAATTTATTTAAGTTATTATTAAAAAAATTAGTTAACATGTACTATTTAAATAAGATGAGATAGTATAAAAATTGTCAAAGAGAAAAGCTTTTCTAAATTAAAAGAGATGAATTTTATTTTGTTTTGCTTTTCAAGGTTAAAAAATAAACAAGTTACATCTAAGGATTAATACTTATATTTTTAATTTATTATTTTAATTTTAAATTTTAGGAGGTAGAAAAGAATGAACATTATGGAAATAGTTACGAAAATAGCTACGGATTCTAAAATTGTAGGAGCTATAGCTTCATCAGTTTTAATAATCTTATTTGGTTATTTTCTAAGAAAAAAGGAAGTATTTAAAGATTCAACATCAAAAATTGTAAGTGAGGTTGTTTTATCAGCTGCACTTCCAGCATTAGCTTATAACTCTTTTATGAAGGACATAGATGGTAATGCTTTAAAACAAGCAATGAATCTTCTTATATGGGGATTTATAATGTATGTATTATTAATAATTATAACAAAGGTATTATACGTTAAATTTAAAGGTGATAAAAAAGAAGTTTTAAGAGTACTTACTATATTTGGATCTACTACATTCTTTGGTATTCCAATAACACAAGCAGTTTATGGAGCTACTGGAGTAATGTATGCGTCAATACTTAATATTTCATATAGAGCTTTCTTATATTCTTATGGATATGTTAAAATGTCTGGTCTAAAAATGGATAAAGAAAACATTAAGAAAATAATTTTTAACCCTATCGTTTTAGCTACACTTTTCGGTATGATCATTTGGGTAGTACAAAAATCACTTCCACAAGTAACTATAACAGAAGGCGGAAAAACAGCAAGTTATGCTTTCTTAAGAATAGATAAAACAGCAGTATGGCTTCATACTCCTTTGACTTATCTTGCAAAATTATGCTCCCCATTAGCTTGGCTTGCAATAGGATGTAAACTTGCTAAAATCTCTTTAAAAGAAGCAGTATCTTCAAAAGAATGTTGGTACTATACACTTACAAAAGTAATATTAGTTCCTGCTTTAAATATTGTAGCTTTATATTTATTAACAGTTACAGGTATATTACAGTTTTCACATATGGCTTTAGCTACAGTTGTTATAGCAATGGCAACACCTACAGCTACAGTTGCAGCAGCATTTTCTATTAGTTTTGATAAAGAAGCACTTACCACTTCAAACTGTTCATTCTTATCAACTATATTTAGTATAGTCCTTATGCCTATATGGATTGTAGTTTTAGAAGTAATAAAACAATTAGGTATGTTTGCTTAAATTTTCAACTTAGTATTTTAAATTATTCACTTTATGGGAGGTAGAATTATGTCAACAAAGATTGTGTGTTATGGAGTTAGAGATGTAGAAGTTAGTTATTTTAATAAATTAAATGAATTTGGGTACGAAATTGAATTAGTTAGTGAATTTTTAAATTATGAAAATGCTACTAAAGCTATAGGTGCAGATGCAGTAATGATAAGAGGAAATTGTAAAGCTGATAGAAGAAATATAGAATTTTTAGCTTCAAAGGGAGTTAACTATATTCTTACAAGAACTGTTGGATTTAACCATATAGATTTAGATGCAGCAAAAGAATTTAAAGTTAGAGTAGCTACAGTTCCAGTTTATTCTCCAAATGCTATAGCAGAACTTGCAGTTACACTTTCTATGATGCTTTTAAGAAATACAGCATATGCTGCAAGTAAAACTAGAGAAAAAGATTTTACTGTAGATTCTAGAATGTTTAGTAAAGAAATAAGAAATTGTACTGTAGGAGTAATTGGAACTGGTAAAATAGGACTTACTAGTGCTAAACTTTTTAAAGGCCTTGGTGCAAAAATGATTGCATATGATGTTTTCCAAAGCGATGCTGCAAAAGAAGTAGTAGAATTTATGAGCCTTGATGAAGTACTTTCTAAAGCAGATATAATTACAATACATGTTCCATACATAAAAGGTGTAAATTATCATATGATTAATGAAGAATTTATATCTAAAATGAAAGATGGTGCTATACTTATAAATACTGCAAGAGGAGAACTTCAAGATACAGATGCTATATCAGAAGCTTTAGAAGAAGGAAAACTTGGAGGATATGGTACAGACGTATTTGAAGGAGAGTCAAGCTTTTTCTCTAAAAATTTAAGAGGAAGAGAACTTGAAAATAAAGCAGTAGATAAGTTGGTTTCTATGTTCCCTAAAGTTATCGTAACGCCACATATAGGATCATTTACAGATCAAGCTTTAACTAATATGATCAGTGTTTCATATAACAATATGAATGATTTTATTACATCTGGAAAATGTGGTAACGAAATAGCTTAACTTATAAATCACTAGAATTTTTCTAGTGATTTATTTATATATAAGGTAAGTTATGTATTAGATTTATTTGTATATAAATTAAAAAATAAAATCATTAAAAATACTTATGCGAAAAATGTAGAAATATGTTATGATGTTTTAAAATATAAAGTTGTCCATAAATATTTAAAAGGATTAAAAATAATACTTATAAGGGTGTACAAAAAAGAATATTTTAGTAAGGGATAACAGGAAGGAACAAAATAGATGAGTTTTGTTATGAAAATAGTATATTTTGTTATTGACTTGATTGTACCATTATATGTTGGATATCTGTTGGCTAAAAATAAAAAAGGTAATGGAAAGATATATGATAAGATGCTTTATGGGAATATATGGGCAATGGTTCCCCTAATGGGAATTCTAAGTTTTTGGTCTATTAATTTAAGTATAGATATAATATGGTTGCCTATTATTGGAGTTATAATGCAAATAATACCTGCTTTACTTGGAATTTTAGGAATAAAAAGATATAAAGAACCTTCAGTTCAAGGAAGTTATATTATTTCAGTTATGTTATCTAATCGTAAAGTTGCAGGGTCACTTTCTGTGTTTATTTTATTTGGTGAAGTTGGATATGCATACGCACAATTTGTTTTAATGCTAAGTAGCATTACAGTTTATATGATCTGTTTTCCTATAGCTCAATATTTTTATAGAAAGCAAAGGGGAGGTAAACAAAATAAAGTTTCATTAAGAAAAATACTTATTAATAAAAATCAGTTGCCTATTGTTGGCATATTTATTGGTATTATTTTAAATATGTCTGGGATTAAACGTCCAATAATTCTTGGAGATTTATTTCATATAATTATACATATTAGTGCATGGATGTCCTTAATACCTGTAGGATATTCCCTTAATTTTGGAAAGATAAAAAAATACAAAGGAGAAGTATTAAGAATTTCAGTGATTAAATTTATAATAACACCTCTTGTAACATTTTTAATTGCAAAATTAGTAGTTTCTGATCCTATTATGATAGCTACTATAGTTATTCTTGCCTGTTCTCCAGTAGCTATAAATGCAGTGGTAACAGCTAAAGTTAACAAAATTAATGTGCATTTAACAATGGCCTCTTTTATTGGCACTATGATTATATATTTAATTTTTGTATATCCAGCAATTTTATTATTTTTTAATCATTAGATAATTAAATATAAAGTTAAAAAACTATTAACAATATATGTATTGAATTTGGCGAAAAATGTAGAAATATGTTATAATATTTTAAAATATATAAAGTGGTGATAACTATAAAAGGTAAATTTGAAAGAAAGATAGTAATAAGATCAATTCTTATAGCAGTTATACCTATTATAATATCTTACGGTATATTTTTATATGATAGAACTACATCAATAAACGAAAGCATAAGAGAAAACTTATATACTATAGCTTTTACTGTAAGTAATATTGATAAAGTAGGGGAAAAACTCTATAAAAAAGAAAATGATATGACAATACAAAAGATTGCAAAAAAGTATGTAGATAACGTAGATAACGCAGATATAATAGTAATTGCAGATATAGATGGAAGAAAATATTCTCATAATGATGTAAGTCAAATAGGAGATATATTTATAGGAAAAGATAAAAAAGATGTATTAGAAAAAGGAACTGCTTATTATGCAGTAACTGAAGGATCTATAGGGGTTACCTTAAGAAGGTTTGAACCAGTTTTTTATCATAATAAAAGAGTTGGCTTTGTTATGGTAGGTAAGTATAATAGCAATGTAAAATGGCTTACTTGGGAAACTCAAATATTATACTGTTTATTACTTATCATTATAATATTAGCTACATTAGTTTTTTCTAGATACTTTGTAAAAGGCATAAAGGAATCTATGCTTAATATGGAACCGGAAGAGATAGCAAGATTGTATAAAGAAAAGAAGATAATTATAGATACTATAAGTGATGGAATAATAGCTTTAGATAACAATAATAATGTAGTTGAAATAAACGAAAACTGTTCTATACTATTTGAAGATTTTTCTTTGGAAAGAGTACTAAAAAAGGTAAAACCATATTTGGAATCAACGGAAGTAATTAAAATGAGAGAAATAAGAATTAATGGTAATAATCTTTTTGTAACAATCAATCCTATATATGAGCAAGGAAAATATTTAGGAAAAGTTATTATATTTACAGATAAAAAAGGAATAAAGAAAATTGCCAAAGAAATAACTGGAGTAGATGAAATTGTTAAGGATTTAAGGGCAAGTATTCATGAATTTAAAAATAAACTTCATGTTATATTAGGACTTATAAATATAGAAGAATATGATGTAGCTAGAAAATATATAAGAAGTACTCAAAAAACTCAAGAAAGTAATTACCAAAAGTACTCATATATAGAGGATTATTATATTAGGGCAATGATAACAAGTAGGCAGCTTATGGCTAAAGAAAAGAACATTAAATTTAGTATATCAGAGGATTCCTGTCTTTATGAAAAGCATGGTCCAATTTGCAATGATGATCTTATAACTATACTTGGAAACCTAATAGAGAACGCTTTTGAGGCCTGTGTTTGTGAAAATAATGACAATAAAGAAGTTAAAGTTATATTAAAAGAGGATGATGAAAAAATATATATTGAAGTTATAGATAATGGAGTGCCAATACCTTTTGATATAAAAGAAAAGATTTTCCAAAGAGGAGTTTCTTCAAAAAATACTAATAAGAAAAATTCTGGAATAGGACTATATCTTATAAAGACTAAAGTAGAACTTCACGAAGGAATTATAAATTTAAAAGAAGAGGAAAATAAAAAAAGATTTATAATAACTTTATTTAAGGAGGAAAGATAATGAAAAATGTAGTCATTGTAGAAGATGATCCTATGGTTGATTTAATAAATAAAAGTTATGTAAATTTAATAAAAGGATTAAACTATTTGGCTTCTGTTACAGAAGAAGAAGAAATAATAAATATATTAGATAGTGAAAATGTAGATTTGATTATTTTAGATGTATATCTTCCTAAGAAAAGTGGACTAGAAATATTAAAAAGCTTAAGAGCAAAAGGATACCTTGTGGATGTTATAATGGTAACTGCAGCTAACAGCAGAGAAGAGATTAAAACAGCCTTTGCCTATGGAGCATTAGATTATCTTGTAAAGCCCTTTGAATTTGATAGATTTAAAGAAGCTATAAAAAAATACATGTCTATAGAAAAAGTTTTAGGTAATAGTAAAGAATTTAAGCAAAAGGAAATAGATAATATTTCATGCCTTGAAAAACAGCAAAAATTACATCTTCCAAAAGGACTTCAAAGAAGAACATTAGAAAAGATAACTAAGGTTTTAGAAAAAAACACATCTAAAACTTGGACTATTAGAGAGGTATCTTGCAAAACAGATATTAGTAATGTTACTGTTAAAAAATATATGGACCATTTAGAGAATATAAATAGAGTTAAGGTTACCCCCTTTTATGGTAATGTAGGAAGACCAGAATATAATTACATATATTTAAAAGATAAATAAGAAATGGGTAGTTTATAATAGTTTCATTTTAAATAAAATATGGAAATTTTAAATATTAACTGATGAAAGTACTAAGGAGTTATGTATATAATACCTTAGTACTATTTATATAAAAAATTATCTGAATTTTAGAAAAATAGAATTAAAATAATTTCCGCTTATCCATATGATTATGGAAAAAGAGTTTGTTTAAACATTTACATAGATATAATACAATTGAACTATAGAAAATAAGAGGAGGGTTCATATGAATATATTATTAGTTTGCTCAGCAGGGATGTCAACAAGTTTGTTAGTAAGTAAAATGAGAAAAGAAGCAACAGCACAAGAGAAGGATTATAAAATATGGGCATTATCTATAGATGATGCATACGAGGAATATGATGATGCTGATGTTATACTTTTGGGACCACAAGTAACCTTTTTGTTAGATGAAGTAAAAAATGAATCTAAAAAGCCAGTAGAAGTAATTGAAAGAACTAATTATGGACTTTGTAATGGTAAAGCAGTTTTGGTTCAAGCAGAGACTTTATTTAAAGAAAGTGAGGAAAAATAATATGAATTATGAATTTCCAAAAGATTTTTGGTGGGGAGCTGCAATATCAGCAACACAAGTAGAAGGTGCAGGTTTTGAAGAGGGAAGAACAGCAAGTATTTTTGATGAATTTTTTAAAAATGATCCATGGAGATTTGAAGATATGAATCATGGTCCAGAAAAAGCTGTAGATTTTTATCATAGATATAAAGAAGATATAAAGAAGGCAAAAAAAATTGGTCTTAAAACTTTAAGATTTACTATATCCTGGTCAAGAATTTTACCACAGGGTATAAAAGGAAAAGTAAATGAAAAGGCGGTTGAGTTTTATAATAATGTAATTGATACTCTTATTGAAAACGATATTGAACCATTTGTTGGATTAATGTGTTTTGATCCTCCAGCCTATTTAAAGGATGGGGAAAAACTTTGGGATAGAAGAGAAGTGGTAGAAGAGTATGCATTTTACGGGAAAACTTGCTTCGAAAATTTCGGTAAAAAGGTTAAAAAGTGGTTTACTGCTGTAGAAGGAGCGGTGCACATAGAATTAGGATACCAAGGCTACTATCATCCTCCATTAGTAGTAGATTTAAAAAGATTTTTTCAAGCTTCCTTTAATTTTTTATTAGGTTCAGCAAGATGTATAGAGGAGTATAAAAAATTAGGATTAGACGGAGTTATTGGAACAATAAATGCTGTATATCCTGTTATACCTATGGGAACTCACAAAAGAGATTTAGATGCAGCTAAATGTGCAGATTTAATTAAAAATAGATTTTATTTAGATACATTTATAAAAGGGAAAATACCAGAAGAATTATTTGAATTTTGGGAGAAATACGATTTAACTCCTCAGTTTAAAGATGAAGATTTAAAGGTTATTAAAAATAACACAATAGAAATCTTAGGGGTAAATTATTATGATCCTGTTAGAGTAAGAGCACCTAGATTTATTAAAAATCCTGATGCACCATTATCTTTAGAGCATTTCTTTGAACAAGTTCATACAAACGGTGGAAGAAAAGCTTTTGGAAGAGAAATATATGAAAGAGGCCTTTATGAAGCACTGATAAAAATAAGAGATGAATATAATAACATACAATGCTATATATCAGAAAATGGTGTGAGAATGAAAGAAGAAGGTAGATTTAGAAATGCTGAAGGCGTTATAGAAGATGATTATAGAATAGATTTTATAAAAAATCATTTGATTATGTTACTAAAAGCTAGAAATGAAGGTTGTAATGTAAATGGATATCATCCTTGGACGCTTATGGATAACTGGTCTTGGATTAGATCTATGACTTATAGATATGGTCTTATAGAAGTAAATAAAGATACAATGGAAAGAACAATAAAGAAAAGTGGATATTGGTACTCTGATACAATAAAAAACAATGGTTTTAATTAGGAGGAGAAAATGAATATATCAAAAACAATAGATCATACGGTGTTAAAGACCTTTACTCAAAAAAAGGATATAGAAAGATTTTGTCTTGAAGCAAAAGAAAATAATTTTGCTTCAGTGTGTATAAATCCATGTTGGATTTCTTATGCAAAAGAATTGCTTAAAGATACTGATGTTAAAGTTTGCACTGTTATAGGGTTTCCTATAGGTGCAAATGATACAAAAGTAAAAGCCTACGAGGCTAGTGTTGCTATAGCAAATGGTGCTGAAGAAGTGGATATGGTTATAAATGTGGGAAAACTTAAGGATAGGGAATTAAGTTATGTAGAAGAAGATATTAAATCAGTAGTAAAAGAAGCAAAGGAAAAAGCTTTAGTAAAAGTTATAATAGAAACTTGTTTACTTACTGAGGAAGAGAAAGAGATAGCTTGTAGATTAGCGGTAAAAGCTGGTGCTGATTTTGTAAAGACATCAACAGGATTTTCAACTGGGGGAGCAACCGTTGAAGATATAAAACTTATGAAATTTATAGTAGGGGATAAGGCTAAAGTTAAAGCTAGTACAGGAATTAATTCTTTAGAAGATGTAAAAAAAATGATGGAAGTTGGTGCTACAAGGTTTGGTACAAGTAAAGGAGTTAGAATATTAAAAGAGTATAAAAGGGAGGAATAAATGTGGAATCAAAAGTAATAGGGTTATTAGAAAAAAAGTTAATGCCAATTGCTAATAAAATGAACAGAAATAAATTTCTCGCATCTGTTAAAGATGGTTTTTTAATTACAGTTCCAATAATCATATTTGGAGCTATATGTACCATTATTCCAAGTTTACCTTATTTAAATAAAGTTATAGGAGAAACTGGAGTTGATACTTTAAGAGGTTTATTAGGACATGCATCTAGTATAACTATGAATCTTACAGCACTTATCATATCTTTCAGTATTGCTTATAATCTATGTAGACGTTATAAGGTAGATTCCCTCTTTGGTGGATTTATTGGATTGCTATCATTTTTAATGCTAATACCTTTTTCAACAGAAGTAGAAGGCAAAATTATAGAAGGTGTTATTCCAGTAAGTTCTTTAGGAGCTCAAGGAATGTTTCTTGCAATGATAGCTTCTATTTTTTCAGCAATAATTTATAAAACAATAGTCAAAAAGGGCTGGACTATAAAAATGCCCGAGGGAGTTCCAGAAGCAGTATCTAGATCTTTTTCATCTCTTATACCTATGACAATTACATTAGCTGCATTTTTACTTATTAGAATAGGTTTTACATATACAGGGTATAAAGATGCACTTACATTTATTTATCAAATATTGCAAATACCTTTAATGGGACTTGGAAATAATCTTATATCAACTCTTATAGCAGTATTTTTTATAAATTTATTTTGGTTCTTTGGATTACATGGAACTATAATTGTATACTCAGTTCTTGATCCTATTTGGATGTCTTTATCACAACAAAACTTTGATCTTATTGCTTCAGGACAGCAAGCAACAAATGTAATAAATAAGCAATTTATAGAAACGTTTTTTAATGGATTAGGTGGTCCCGGTGGCATATTTGGAGTAGTTTTAATATTACTTTTCATATGCAAAAGTAAGCAGTTAAAAGAACTTGGAAAGCTTTCAGCTCCAGCTAATTTATTTAATGTAATGGAAACAGTAGCCTTTGGTCTTCCAGTAGTTTTAAATCCAACGGTAATAATTCCTTTTATACTGTGTCCTTTAATAACAACAACAATAGCTTATTTTGCAACCATATCTGGATTAGTTCCAATAGCAACAGTAGCAGTACCTTGGACAGTTCCGCCTATTATAAATGGAATAGTAGCTACTGGATCTTTAGCAGGAGGAATATTACAAATAGTTAATATAGCTATAGCATTTATAATATGGCTTCCTTTCATAAAATCCTTAGATAGACAAGCTTTAAAAAATCAATTAGATAAAGATAAATAAATTAATTTATTAAGAAAACAGATAGAAAGGAGAATTTATTTTGCCAAAATATTATGCGTCTATGATGTGCGCAGATATGAAAAAATTAGAACAAGAAATATGGAGTTTAGAAGAAGCTTTAATTGATGGATATCATTTAGATGTTATGGATGGATCATTTGTTCCTAATTTTGCATTAGGATTAGGGGATATAAAAGCAATTAGAAAGCTTACTAAAAAAACATTAGATGTGCATCTTATGATTAATAATCCAGAAAATCATATAGATTTATTTATTAACTTAGGTGCAGATATGATTTCTTTTCATTTAAATTCAACAAAGCATGTAGATAAATTAATAAATAATATATCAAGTAAAGGAGTTAAGGTTGGAATAGCATTAAATCCATCTGAAAGCTTAGAAGAACTAAGATATATCATAGAAAAGCTAGATTTTGTACTTGTTATGGGTGTTAATCCTGGTTTTGCAGGACAAAAATATATAGAATATACAGATGAAAAAATAAGGGATTTAAAAAAATTAATTGACTCAAGAAATTTGGATGTGAAAATTTATTTAGATGGAGCAGTTACAAAGGAAAGGGTTAAATATCTAAATGAAGAAGGTGTAGAAGGATACATACTAGGTACATCTTTATTATTTAATAAACCTGAAGATTATAAAAGTATAATAAAAAAGATTGTTTAAATTATAAAGGAGTAATGTATAACTATGAGTTTAATCAAATTATCTAGAAAAGATAGGATATTATTTGATTTGATAGATAGGCAAGGTTATATAAGTTCAGGTGCGTTATCAAAGAAATATGGCGTGTCTGAAAGAACTATTAGAAGTGAAATAAAAGTTATAAAAGAATATTTAAGTAAAAGAGAATTAACTTTAAAAAATATAAATAACAAAGGATATTTGATATGTAAAGATAAAAGAATTGATATAGAAAAAATAGAAGCTATAAAAAAGAAGCTGTTATCAAATAAAAATGATTCTATACCTAATACTTCTAAAGATAGGGTTGTATACATATTAAGAAGATTTCTTCTTTCTAATGATTATATAAAAATAAGTGATTTGGTGTCAGAACTATATGTAAGTAAAACTACAATTTCAGCAGATATAAGATTAGTTAAAGAAAAGCTAAAAGAATTTGACTTAAATATGAAAAACAAATCACATCATGGATTAAAAGTTATAGGAAAAGAAGAAAATGTTAGGCGGTGTATATTAAAATATAGCTTAGATTCAAGTGAAAATAGTATTTATAAAAAAACTTTTAAACTTGAAAACAATGCTCTTAAAGATATAGACATAAATAAAATAGAGAGAATAATAAAAGAAGAAGTAAAAAGAGTCAATTTTCAAATCTATGATATATTTTTAAATAACTTAATAATTCACATAGCTATTACTATTAGAAGAATAATAGATAACTGTTATGTTCAATGTGATATAAACGTGGAAAATAAAAATTTAGATAAAGATATTTTGCTTTCAAATAATATAATAACCAGGTTAAGTGATGAATTTAATATTGATTTTCCTGAAAGTGAGAAAAAATATATATTAGTTCATATAGCAGGTAAAAAAATTACTAACATAGTAGAATCAGAAGATATTTTTTCAGATGCTACTTATATACTTACAAATAGATTATTAGGTTTAGCAACTCAAGTATATCATTATGATTTTATTTCTGATCATATATTAAGAAAAGATTTATATGTGCATTTAAAAGCAGCTCAAAATAGAATGAAATTAAAAGTTAAACTTAGAAATCCTATGATAAAAGAAATAAAGAAGAGTTATCCTTTAGCATTTGAAATAGCTATATATATGTGTAGCGATAAAGATTCTGGATTAAATAATTTATCAGAAGATGAAATTGGATATATAGCACTTCATTTTGCAGCAGCAATAGAAAGATCTAAAGGAAGAATTATTAGTGGAAAAAATAAAAAAGTCCTTATTACATGTGCATCTGGAATAGGTACTGTTAGATTACTAGAAGTGAAGCTAAAAAATGAGTTTAAAGATTATATAGATATATATACTGCAAATGCAAATTTAGATTTGAAATATATTGATAGTACTAGATATGATCTTATTTTAACAACAGTACCTATCAATTTTGATAAAGATAATGTACTTTATGTTAATGCAATACCAAGCAAAAGAGAAATAGAGAAAATAAGAAGAATTTTATTTAAAAAAGAAAAGCCAAAATCTTATGATATGAGGCACATTTTTAATAAAGACTTGTTTTTAGTTAAAGAAAGAGTAACTAGTAAAAAAGTTTTAATAAAAGAAATGTGTAATAAATTAGTAAAAGAAGGATATACAGGAGAAGATTTTTATAAAAAGGTAATTGAAAGAGAGGAAGTTGTAGGAACAATTGTTGGAGATTTATTAGCTATCCCACATCCTATAAGGTCATGTGCTAAGAAAAGTACAATCTCTACTTGTATATTAAAAGAACCAGTTAAATGGAAGAAAGATAGAGAAGTTCAAGTAGTATTTTTATTAGCTATAAAGTATAAGGAAGCAAAATCCTTTGATAAAATATATGATTTAATTGTAAATATTGTAGAAGATATAGAAAATATAAATAATTTAATAGAATGCAATGATTATGATACATTTATCAAAGAAATTGAAACAATAAAGTATAAAGAAAAATAAGTTTTATTATATAAGGAGATATTGATATGTTAAATGAAAATACTATATTTACACTAATACTTCATAGTGGGGATGCCAGAAGTAAATCTATGAATGGTATAAAATTAGCTCGTCAAGCAAATTTTGATGAAGCATTAGAATTAATAAATGAAGCAGGAAAGGATTTGAATAAAGCTCATCAAATCCAAAGTGAGTTAATTAATAATGAAATTAATGGGAATAAAACGGAAATTTCCTTGTTAATGGTACATGCTCAAGATCATTTAATGACTTCAATGGTAGTTAGGGATTTAGCTAAAGAAATGATACTAATGAAGAAAGAAGATAGTTGTAAATCAGTTTAAAAACTAAAATGTGATTTCTTTTAAAGGAGGAAGTATATGAAGATAGCTATTGGCAATGATCATGTTGGATATGAGTTGAAGTGTGAAATTGTAAAATACTTAAAAGAAAATAATTATGAAGTAACAGATGTAGGTCATTATGATTCAAATAGAACTGATTATCCTTTATATGCTAAGATGGTTTCAGACTTAGTGGTTAAAGGTGAGGTAGATAGAGGAATACTTATATGTGGTACAGGAGTAGGAATATCTATAGCAGCTAATAAAGTTAAAGGTATAAGAGCTGTTTGTTGTAGTGAACCTTATTCAGCTAAATTATCTAAAGAGCATAATAATACTAATGTGTTAGCCTTTGGAGCTAGAGTTATTGGTGTAGAATTAGCTAAAATGATAACAGATTCTTGGCTAAATGCTGAATATGAAGGTGGACGGCATGGTAAAAGAATCGATATGATAAAAGACATAGAAAATTCACAATTTAAGTAGTGTTTTTTATAAAAATGATTCATTTAAATGTACAAGTAAAATACATGAGAAATCAAGCCATAATAAATGATGGTTTGGTTTCTTATGTATTTTAGTACCTTATTTATAAAGCTTAACTAATTATAGTATATGAAATTTAATTAAGTACTAATTTAACATATTTTATATTATCCTTTGTAATTCTAGTTTGATATGAGTCTAATAATGAATATAGGTAGATTATAAAGAATATATTAAAGAGTAAATAAAATTAAATATATACACTATACATAATTTTTAATTTAATTTTAATTATTTTAAAAAAATATTGACAATAGCTAATTAATAATATATCTTAAATTATACTATTAGTTATCTTAAGGGGATTTCAAATAAATAACTAGCTAGTATGATGATGTTCTTGTAAGTTACTACTTTATTAAAAATTACTAAATATTTACTAATTTTTAAGTTCATATTTATTTTTTTATGTGCCCTGTAGCATTAATTTATAAAAAAAGGTGGTTATATATATGCTTAAAAATCAAAATAGAACTCCTTTATTTGATGCTTTAAAAAGTTATGATGAAAGACAAGTTATTCCTTTTGACGTACCCGGTCATAAACATGGAAAAGGTCTTAAGGAATTTACTGAATATGTAGGAAATAAAGTTATGGAGATAGATGTAAATTCAATGAAACCTCTTGATAATGTAAGTAATCCTATAAGTGTTATAAAAGAATCAGAAAAACTTATGGCAGAAGCTTATCTTTGCGATGATGCTTTCTTTTTAGTCAATGGTACTACAAGTGGAGTACAGGCTATGATTATGAGCGTATGTAGTCCTGGAGATAAAATAATAATTCCAAGAAATGCTCATAAATCAGTTACTAATGCACTAATTTTAAGTGGAGCGGTGCCCGTTTATATACAACCTAAGACAGATTCAAGACTTGGAATAGCAATGGGAGTATCTAAAGAGAGTATAGAAAAAGCAATAGAAGAAAATCCAGATGTTAAATCAGTGTTTCTTATAAATCCAACTTATTATGGAGCTACTTCAGATATAGAATCTATAATAGAGCTTTCTCATAGAAAGGGTATATCTGTTTTAGTAGATGAGGCCCATGGAGCCCATTTCGCCTTTCATAAAGATTTTCCCAAAGATGCAATGAGTCTTGGGGCGGATATGGCTGCTGTAAGTCTTCATAAAACAGGAGGATCTTTAACTCAAAGCTCTGTGCTTTTGTTAAATGAGGGTTTTATAGATAAAAATACTGTAAGGACATTTATAAATCTAACTCAAACAACAAGTGCTTCATATTTACTTATGTCAAGCCTTGATGTTACAAGAAAGATGTTAGCTACAAAAGGAGAAGATATATTTACTTATATTTTAAATATTACAAGAAAGGCTAGAGATGAAATAAATAATATTAAAGGTTTATATTGTTTTGGAAAAGAGCTTGTAGGAAAAGAAGGAGTATATAATTTTGATGAAACAAAGCTTGGAGTTAATGTAGCAGGACTTGGAATTACAGGTTTTAAAGCCTATGACATTTTAAGAGATGAATACAATATTCAAGTAGAACTTGGAGATGTTTTTAATATACTTTCTATAGTAAGTGTTGGAGATAGTGAAAAATCCTTAAATGCTTTAGTTGATGCTTTAAAAGATATGAGTAAAAAATATTATAAAGGTGAAGAAATGAAATTTAAAGGGGTAGTACTTAAAAACCCGGAAGTTATAGTATCACCTAGAAATGCTTTTTATTCTAGAAAAAAACTAATAAAGTTAAATGAGGCAGAAGGAGAAATAAGCGGAGAATCTATTATGGCATATCCACCAGGAATTCCGATAGTTACTCCAGGAGAAAGAATAACCAGGGAAATGATTGACTATGTAAAGTTTTTAAAAACTCAGCATAGTATGTTAACAGATACAGAAGATCCATATGTTCATAACATTAAAGTTTTAGGTGTATAAGATATATCTTATGGAATACATGGTTTTGTTCTTACTTAAGAAAATTATAATTTTTCTAGTGAATTTATTATGTTGAAAGTAAGAGGATTCAATAAGTGAGAAGGCTGTGTAAATGTATCATTAAAATCAAGTAATAAAGGAGAAGACTAGGGATGAAGATAGAACAATTAGGAAGACATATTTTGGTAGAGTTTTATAATTGTGATAAAAAAATTCTAAATAATAATGACTTAATTGAAAAATATATGAATGAAGCTGCAATAAAATCAAATGCAACTATAGTTCAAAGTTGTTTTCACACCTTTAATCCTTGGGGAGTAAGTGGAGCTGTTATAATACAAGAGTCACATTTAACAATTCATACATGGCCAGAATATGGATATGCATCTGTTGATTTATTTACTTGTGGCGATAGTGTAGATCCCTGGATAGCTTTTGAATACTTAGAAAAAAATTTAAAAGCTGAAAGAAGCGAATCAACAGAAGTTGCAAGAGGAATTGTAGATAAGATAAAGAGTTTTTCAAAGGGAGAATATAAAGAAGTGAAGTTTAAGCCAGATGTTTAAGAAAAATATTTTGAACATTTGGAATTTTATCTAAATAATGACATAATATAAGAACGTGGATTAATTAGGAGGGACCAAAATGGAATTATGGTATACAGAGAACCATACAGATAACGTAAGATTTTCAATGAAAGTAAAAAAACAACTTTATTCTCACAAAAGTCCGTTTCAACAAATAGATATTTTTGAAACAGAAGAGTTTGGTAAATTACTTACTATAGATGGACTTGTTATGATAACGGAAAAGGATGAATTTATATATCATGATATGATAGTACATGTTCCAATGGCAACTAATATGGATATAAAAAATGTTTTAGTAATTGGAGCTGGAGACGGTGGAACTGTACGAGAACTTACAAGATATAAAACTATTGAAAAAATAGATATGGTTGAAATAGATGAGCTAGTAGTTAAAGCATGCAAGAAATATATTCCACAAACAGCTTCTAAACTTGATGATAAAAGGGTCAACCTATATTTTGAAGATGGAATTAAGTTTGTAGAGGGAAAAGAGAATATGTATGATTTAATAATAGTAGATTCTACAGATCCCATAGGTCCAGGAGAAGGGTTATTTACAAATGAATTTTATAATAACTGTTTTAAAGCTTTAACGGAAAAAGGAATATTAGTAAATCAAAATGAAAGTCCTTACTATGATAGAGATGCAAAGGAAATGATAAGGGCACATAAAAAAATAAAGAATATTTTTCCAATATGTGAAGCTTATCAATATAACATACCAACTTATCCATCAGGACATTGGTTATTTGGATTTGCATCAAAGAAGTTACATCCTGTAAAAGATTTAGATAAAGATAAATGGAATAGTCTTGGATTAAAGACTAAATATTATAATACTGATATTCATGTTGGATCATTTATGCTGCCAACTTATGTTAAGGATATGTTTAAAAATGGGATTAAGTAAAAATGTATCAACTTTTATAGGATTTGATAATGAATATGATGAATCTAACATAGTTGTTTTTGGAAGCCCTTTTGATGGTACAACTTCCTTTAGACCAGGAACAAGGTTTGCTTCAAGTGTAATGAGAGGAGAGTCTTATGGACTTGAAACATATAGCCCCTATTTAGATATGGATTTAGAAGATAAAGCTATATTTGATGCTGGAGATTTAGAACTTCCTTTTGGAAATACGGAAAAAGTTTTAAGAAAGATAAATAAATTTTCTAAAAAAATATTAAAAGATAAAAAGATTCCTCTTATGATTGGGGGGGAGCATTTAGTAAGCCTTCCTCAAGTGGAAGCTGTATATGAAAAATATAAGGATATATATGTAATACATTTTGATGCTCATACTGATTTAAGAGATGAATATATGGGAGAGACTTTATCTCATGCATCAGTTATGAGAAGAATATGGGATTTTGTTGGAGATAACAGAATATATCAATTTGGAATAAGATCAGGAGAAAAATTTGAATTTAACTGGGCAAAAGAACATACTTATTTAAATAAATTTAACTTTAATGGACTTAAAGAGGCAGTAGAAAAAATTAAAGATAAGCCAGTGTATATAACCATTGATTTAGATGTTTTAGATCCATCTGTTTTTCCAGGAACAGGTACACCAGAGCCTGGAGGAGTATTTTTTAATGATATTATGGATGCTATAAAAACTATGAAAGGTTTAAATATTGTAGGAGCAGATATAGTAGAGCTTTCTCCTCATTATGATCAATCTGGTGTATCAAATGCTGTTGCATGCAAAGTACTAAGAGAGCTTTCACTTATAATTTAATATTTTTATTTTACAAATAAAAAATAAATGTGAAATTTTCTTAAAGTAGGTAGTTTTGTATATATAATTGGAAATATTTTCTATATAAATAAGAGTATCTTTTTAAGTTAATTAAATTAATAAAAAAATAAACCTTATATAATAGTTGTATTTTAAATTTATTATATAAGGTTTTTATTTCTGATAAGACTATAAACTTTTTAGTAGTTTTATTAAGCACGTTTAAATAAATAACTAGTCAGTATACTAGTTATTTATTTTCATATTTCTTAGATTAAAAATAAGTTGATTTTATTACCCTTTTATAATCTATGTATTAAGTTTTCTTGTAAAAATTTTTCGGGCAAACAATTTTCTACTTCATCTTTAGGAATATTTCTAAAAATATCAAAAATAAAATCATCTAAATGTTTATTGCACATCTTTTTCATTAACTTTAATGCATCTTCATAGAGCTTAGGAGAATTATAAGGCCTTTTTGTTACTAAAGCTGAATATACATCTGCAACACATATTATTTTAGATTCTAAAGGGATATCTCCATCTTTTATCTTAAAATAACCATTACCATCTACTCTTTCATGATGGTATAGTATCCATTTAGATATAGGTTTTAATCCATCTATAGAGTCCACTATATTTTTAGAATTCAGAGGATGCATTTTTATTATTTTCATTTCTTCATCAGTTAATGCTCCAGGTTTATTAAGTATATCTTTAGGAACTCCAAGTTTTCCTATATCATGGAGAAGTCCAGCGTAAAATATAAAGTCTTTTTTAGAGTTATTGTAAAGATAATTTGGCAAATTATTATATATTAATAAGGATAAGTTTGCTACATGCTCTGAATGACTTTTTGTATAATGATCTCTTGTGTCAATAGCATTTGCAAGAGCTTTTATTGTTTGCAGGTAAGTTTTATTAATTGTTGTTAAAAGAATTTTTTTTATATTAATACCAATAAAAACAAATATAGATCCTAAAAGAAATATAACAGATATAGAAGTTACATTTGAATGTAAATCATATAGAGATTTAATAGACATAAAAAGATGTCCAATAATAAATAGAACTATCATTGCAACGTGTAATTTATAGTAAAAAAGAGATTTTTTTTCATTATTATTTAAAGAGATAATTATTAAATTATAAAGTGGAAGACTTTTTATTAAATTTAGAATCATAATTACAGTGCTAAGTGAAAATAAAATAAAATCTATAGTAAAAACAGTATTCAAGAAATAACCCTCCTTAGGTATATGAAAATAAATAATAAATGAAAAATGTCTGTTTTATTCTGTTAAATAAATAACTTTACATTTTTTATTAGTATAAACTTACAAAAATAAATATTTTTTAGTGAAGTAAGTAGTTGTTTTATAGAGTTATATAAAGTGCCCTTAGTATATTATATCGAATAATGACGAAATTAATATAGAATATATGATTATAATTTTGAAAATTGAATATTTTTTATTATTTTATTTAAAAATTAATAAAAAATATGTGAAATATTTAAAGTATAAGAAATTTATCAACTTTAAATTAAAAGTGAAAATACTTTCAAAATAATTTTATAATTATGAAATTATTTTGAAAAATTAAGAAAGTACTTTCTATATGTAGTAGTAATATTGAAAATAAAAACATAAGCTAATATAATGTTTACATACACAAGATGTAAAGGATGTGATGAGTTGATAAATTTAAAAAATAGGTTAGTAGTATCTTGTCAGGCTCTAAAAGAAGAGCCCCTACATTCATCATTTATAATGGGAAGAATGGCATTAGCAGCAAAAGAAGGTGGGGCTGGAGGAATTAGGGCAAACACAAAAGAGGACATACTAGAGATTAAGAAAAATGTGGATTTGCCTATAATTGGTATAGTCAAGGCGGAATATAAAGACAGTGAAGTTTACATTACGCCAACAATTAAAGAAATTGAAGATTTAGTAGAAGCAAAAGCAGATATAATAGCTATTGATGCTACTGATAGACTAAGACCTAATGGTGTAACATTAGATGAATTTTTTAAAAAAATTAAAGAAAAATATCCAGAATTAGTTTTAATGGCAGATTGCTCAACTTACGAAGAAGCACTACATGCCGATGAATTAGGATTTGATTTTATAGGAACTACACTTGTTGGATATACTGAAAAAAGTAAAGGATTTAAAATACATGAAAATGACTTTGAACTTATAAGAAATATATTATCTAAAGTCAAAAGTCCTGTAATAGCTGAAGGAAATATAAATACGCCAGAAAAAGCTAGACGTGTTTTAGAATTAGGGTGTTACAGTGTTGTAGTAGGATCAATAATAACTAGACCTCAACTTATTACAAAAGGATTTACAAAAGAAATAAATAAAATAGGAGTTGAAAACTAATGATGGAGAAAATTGAAAAATTATTTCTACCCCTAGCAAATAGGTTATCTTCTAACAGATATTTATCTGCTATAAGAGATGGATATATGTCTATTTTATCAATACTTATTGCAGGATCTTTTTTTATACTAATAAATAATGTTATTATAGGTGAAAATGGATTAACCAATAAATTGTTTGGCCAACCTTTTAAAGGAGCAACTGAACTTGGAAATGCTATTATACCAGCTACTATGTCAATTATGGCAATACTTCTTACTTTTACAATATCAAAAGCACTTTGTGAACATTACAAAGAAGACACATCAATAATCCCATCTATTGCTATAGTAGTACTTTTTATATTAATGCCTATAAAATTTGATAAAGGATTAGGTATAGAATATATAAATACTTTCTACACTGGTGCAGCAGCAATGTTTATGGCTTTTATAGCTTCTATCGCAACAGTTGAAATAATAAGAGGACTTTCAAAAATAAAGGCAATAACTATCAAAATGCCAGAAAGTGTCCCACCTTCAATTGCAAAATCTTTTAATAAATTAATACCAATTTTAATTACACTAATAATATTCGGAATTATCAGATTAATAACAAATACTTCAGGAGCAGCTCTTAATGATGTAATATTTAAAGTTATACAAAAACCATTCACAGGTCTTGTTACATCAAACGTTGGTCTTGTAATAATTTACATAATATATATGTTAGTATGGGGTCTTGGAATACATTCAGCATTTATTTTCGGGGCAATACTTGAGCCAATATACCTAGCTGCTATTACAGAGAATATGAATGCAGTTCAAGCAGGCTCTGCTATGCATTCTATAATAACAAAACCTTTTGTTGATTCTGTTGCCTTTATGGGAGGAGCAGGAAATATGTTAGCTCTAATCATAGCAATATTTATAGTATCTAAAAGACAAGATCAAAGGGCTATATGTAAAGTTGGTATAACTCCATCATTATTTAATATATCAGAGCCTATAATGTTTGGACTTCCAGTAGTTATGAATCCAATTTTAATTATACCAATGATTTTAAGTACATTGATGGGACTAGGTGTAGGGATTTTTGCTACAACAATAGGATTTATGCAGCATACCTATGTTTTAATTCCATGGACTACACCGCCCATATTAAGTGCATTTTTCGCAACCGGCGGAGATTTTAAGGCAGCAATTGTGGCAGCTGTTATACTTGTGATTTCTGTATTTATATATATGCCATTTGTAGCAATAACTAATAAACAAAGGAATGAAATTAATGGATAAAGTTTTATGTTTTGACTTAGACGGTACACTTATTAATGGAAAAAATGAAATAATAGGTGGAGAGGATACTTTAAAAGGACTTAAAAATCTTCAAGATAGAGGATATGAGTTAGTAATAACTACAGGTAGATTAGAGCATGATATATATCATATAAATAAAAAACATCATTTAAATATAAATGTTGCAGTTTCTCAAAATGGTGCAGTTGTAAACAAAAATAAAGAACTATCTGCAAAACTTTTAGATAAAAAGGAAGCTATAAATATATATAAGTATCTAAAAACTAAAGATTTAAGAGTTGAATTAAATACTGTAAGCAACAGATACTGGCATGATGATAGAGATCCTGATTTTCCTAAAGAATATTATGATTCATCTAATATAAAAGAAGATTTTAGTGACATAATTAAGTATCAACCTACAATATTGTTTTTGGTAATAGGAGAAAAAGAAAAAATTAAAGAAGTTCAAGATTTTATTAATTCTAATTACAATAAAGTTGAAGCAGTTAGAACTTCAGAAGGTTCTCTTGAAATATTAGCTAAAGGTGTTTCTAAAGGAACTATAGTAAAAAAATTGTTTCCAGATAAAGAGATAATATCTATTGGAGATTCTGAAAATGATTTTTCATTATTTGAGTTATCAAATAGATCTTATTATGTGGGACAAGGAGACTGTAGTAAAGCTAGTTATAATTTTAATACAATAGATAAAGCTATAAAACATATAATTAAGGAGGACAAGAATGAATAATAATGAACAAGTATCTTTTAATATAATATCAAATGTTGGTTATGCAAAGTCTTTATATATGGAAATACTAAATAAATGCGAAGAAAAAGACTTTGATCCTATAAAAGATATGTTTGATGAAGCAGATAAATATTTGCTTTTAGGTCATAAATCCCATGCTGATTTAATTCAAAAAGAAGCTAGTGGGGAAAATACAGAGTTTTCTTTACTTTTAATGCATGCAGAAGATCAATTAATGAATGCTGAAACTATAAAACTTATGACTCAAAAATTTTATAATTTGTATAAAAAGGAGAGATAGTTATGAAAAAAATACTATTAGTTTGTAATGCAGGAATGTCAACTTCTGTTTTAGTTGAAAAAATGAAAAAAGTTGCTATAGAAAAAGAAATTGAATGTAAAATATGGGCTCTTTCAAGTGTAGAAGCTAAAAGTGTTAATGAAGATGAGGTTGATGTAGTTTTAGTTGGACCGCAATTAAAATTTGCTATTAATCAAGTTAAAGAAACATTCCCCCAAAAACCTGTTGCTGTGATTGATATGAGAATATATGGAATGGTTGATGGAGCAGGTGCTTTAAATCAAGCACTTGAACTTATAAAGTAATGAAAGTTTTATTTGTTCCATTAGATGAGAGACCTTGTAATCATAAATTTCCTCAATTAATAAATGATATCCGTGATGATGTAGAATTAGTGGTACCATCATTAGATTTACTAGGATATAAAAAAAAGGCAACAGATGTAGAAAACCTATGGAAATTTGTTTTTGAAAATGCATCAAAATGTGACTATGCTATTTTATCTATAGATACATTAGTATATGGTGGGTTAATACCTTCAAGAATTCATAATTTGAGTTTTGAAAAAGCAAAAAGCTATCTTGAAAATATAAAAGAATTAAAGAAAATAAATCCTAACATAAAAATTTATGCTTTTAATTGTATAATGCGTTCTCCTCAATATAACTCTTCTGAGGAAGAACCGGATTATTATGAAGATTATGGATATAATTTATTTAAAAGGGCTTATTTGATTGATAAAAAAGAAAGAAACAAACTTACAAAAGATGAAAAAAAGGAACTTAAATCTATAAAAATTCCAAAAGAGATTCTAAAAGATTATGAAAATAGAAGAAATTTTAATTTGGATATAAATATAGAAGTAACTAAGTTAGTTAAAGAGGGAGTAATCGACTTTTTAACAATTCCTCAAGATGATTCTAGTGAATATGGATATACTGCTATTGCTCAAAGAAAAGTTATTAAATTTATTGAAGATAACAAATTAGAATTTAATATTAATGTATATCCAGGAGCAGATGAAGTTGGATGTTCTCTTATGGCTAGAGCGTTAAATGATTATTTAGATAGAACTTTGAAAATATATCCTTTTTATGCATCAACATTAGGTCCTACTATTGTTCCATTATATGAAGATCGTCCTATGAACGAAAGCTTAAAATATCATGTTAGAGTTTGTAAAGCTGAAATTGTAAATAGTGAAGATGAAGCGGATATAATTTTAGCTATAAACTGTCCAGGTAAAGATATGCAAGAATCTTTTGATCAGTTAAATAGATTAGATTTAACTTATAGTTCTCATAGAAATTTACAAGACTTTGTATATAAAATAAAAAAATATATAGATAAGGGTAAAAAGGTTATAGTTTGTGATTCTGCATTTTCTAATGGTGGTGATTTAAAACTAATAGACTTTATGGATAGACTCTCAATATTAGATAGAATAGTAGCTTATGCAGGATGGAACACTAATTGTAATACATTAGGAACTACCTTAGCTACAGGAATATATGGATTTGATCATGCTAAAAACAATATAAATATAACTAAAAATATTGTGTATAGAATTGTTGAGGATGTTTTATATCAATCTGTAGTTAGACAAAATGTAATAGAAGGCTTTTTAAAAGACAATGGACTTTCCATATATGATTTTAAAGATAAAGGAAAAGAAGTTGAAAGAGAAATTAAGGATATGCTTAGGGAAGAATACAATAAACTTCAAATATCTAAACTTCATGATATTGATATTAAAAGAGTATATATGCCATGGAAAAGAATGTTTGAGGTAGGATTAGAAATTTCAATAGATAAAAAATAATTGAAGATATAAATCTATTTGTTATTATATTATTAAGGTATATAAAGTTAAATAATAAGTCTAATATGGAATATGTATTTTGTGATATACAATGACTTGGATACTTATGAAGGTTATGTATGAGTAGGTTCTAAGAGAAAAGTATATTGCAAAAGAAACTACTATATTGACTAGTTATTTATATGATGTGCTATATAATTACAAATAGATTTTTAATTATAAAAGGAGAAAATATGAAACATTATGATATAAGTGTAATTTCCCTTTTAGAATCTGTTTATAGTAATTTTACTGATTCTGAAAAGAAGATTGCAGATTATTTTATTTATAATAGAGATAAGAAAGATTTTTCAGCTACAAAAGTTACTAAAGAACTTTTTGTATCTAATGCAACATTAACAAGATTCTCTAAAAAATGTGGGTTTAAAGGGTATAGAGAATTTATTTTTGAGTATCAAAAATCCCTTGTAGAAAACTATACAAAATCTAATAACTTAACTCAAAAAATTTTTAATACCTATGACAGTATTTTAAAAAAAGGATATTCTCTTATAAATGATAATCAAATTATAGATATATGCAATCTAATAATTAAAAGCAAAAAAGTATATGTATATGGAATAGGAAGTTCAGGGGTTGTAGCTAGAGAATTTAAAATAAGATTTATGAGACTTGGGCTTAATGTAGAGTACATAGTAGATGAGCACATTATGAAAATGAATGAAGCAATATTAGATGAAAATAGTTTAGTTATAGGAATAACTCTTAGTGCAAAGAAAGGTATAGTTAGAGAATCTCTTAAAGTTGCAAAAGATAAAAAAGCTAAAACTGTTATAATTACATCAAATAATGATTATAAACTTCATGAATTTTGTGATGAAGTTTTGCTAGTAGCTGTTGCTAAAAATCTTGAGAGAGGGAATATCATTTCACCACAGTTTCCAATACTTTTAGCGGTAGATGTTTTATATGCTCAATTTTTAAATCTTGACTACAAAACCAAAACAGAAATATTAATGAATACAGTATCTAAAGTAAAAAGAGAAGAAGAAGAAATTGAAAAGAGATACGAACCCTAGAGAAAAATATACTATAGAACTTAAAACCAATAAATAACGTTTTTAAAAATAATTACTATAAGTAATTAAATTTTAAAGGCGTTTTTTATTATTAAGTATCTAATAAATTTTTTAGTAAATTTATTAGGTTAAAAGTAAGAGGATTTAATTTAAAGTATAATTTATATGGAAATATATTTATAAGTAAATTTAAAATGGGTTAAATGGAGTAAGATATATTGTTTACAAATATTTTACTTAATAATATGGAAAATTTAACTTAAAATTGTTACAATATAATTAATTTTCACTTAATTAATAAATGAATATATTTTTATTCATTTATGGAAAAATTTATAATAATAAGATGTTAAAAAATATAACTTATTTATTAACTTAAATAAAATGTTTTTATGTTTTCAATGGTATTAAATGTTAATATCTCTTATATAGTTAATATACTATTGATTGTATAAACATGGATTTAATTTTGATAATCAAAATATTATAAAATAATAACTAATTTTACATTAACCAAAGTAAATTTCTGTTTTAACTTAATATAACTTGTTTTGTTAGTTGTTTTTTATATTGAAAATGCTCAATTTAAATTTACTTGTTTTTTAGATTTAAAATGTCTTGTAGTATTTTCAAATGAAAATTTAACTGGCAAAACAGGTTAATATATAAACAATAAATTTTTATGATAGGAGGGAATACATAAAAAATTATTTACAAAAGATTATTAGTACACTTTGTATAAAAGGGGGATAAAAAGTGGAAAACTTTATAGAAGAAATGGAACTACAAGAATTAGATAAATTTGATGTATCAAATATGGAAGACATACCTCAGGAGATTTTTGAAGATAAGAATATTAATGATCTTTTAAAAGATTTTGTGGAAAATGCAAAAATTCAGTATGATATAGATCCTGTAACAATAGAGGAAGTAAATCAACTTAGTTTTAAACTTCAAGTAGGATTTTATGGAGCATATGCAACCATAGCAAATGGCCTTTATACAATAGGAGCCAGATTTAAAAGTGATACATCATCAGGAGTAAATACAATAGAACATAGAGATATAAAATCTATAGTTGATAAGTTTATATCACAACCGGGAAGTTTTATTATACTTTCAAATACAATTTATAAAGCTATTAATGAAGCTTTAAACGGTGATAGTGATGATTTAGGAAGAGTTGCAGTAGGATTAGTTAAAGATGGAGTTTCTTGCATATTTAACATAGGAAAATTTGTAGATGGTATTATTACAGCCAAATATGATTTAAGTCTTGATGGATCTACTTGGCTTGAAAGACTTAAAACCTATTATACTACCGTAGGGGATATAAATGCTTATCAGCCTCATTATGCCTATGATTTAGAAAAAAATACTCTAACTAGATATACTAGAGATTTAAAAGGAGCTAGCGAAATACCTACTAATGATTCAGATGATATAGTTATAAAAAATTTATCACCTTTAAATGATTCTGACACAGAAGTTATAGAGACCTTAAGACCTATAATACATGGGTCAAATCCATCATCAGAAATAGCAGGAATTGATAATGATGTTGTTTTAACATCCCATAAACCAATAGATCCAGATATGCCAACACCTAATACAAATCCAGGGAACTTTAAACCAATAGTAAATGGTGGAGATGTAACATCTGAAGTTGCTGGAATTGATGATAACATAAGACTACTTTCATATAAACCAATAGGTTCAGGAGCAGATAGTGTTCCTATGCCTCAAAATTCATATCTAAAAAATGTAAGTCCAGTATTAAAAGGAATTTTTACTTATGGTGGATTAGGTCTTGATTTTTTAGGAGCCGGATTATCAGTATATGATTTTATAAAAGCAGCTGATGATGGAGAGATTAAACAAGAACATGTCCATTATTTAGCTTCTAGCATAATGGGACTTGGATCTAGTATAATGTCCCTTGCAAGAGGACTTTCAATGACATCAACTGTTATGGGAATAGTATCAGCTATGGCTAGTATAGCTTATAATATAGCTGCAATTAACCCGGATGATCCATTATCAACAGTAGATGCTATAACTAATAGTTTTGGATTAGGTTCAATAGCAAGTTCTGCAGTAGCATCTAAAGAATATAGTGATGCTGCAGATGCTACAAATAGTAATACAGAAAAAAGAATATATGAAACTTTAGCTTATATAAAAAAATTAGACGCCATTCCTATAGCAAACTGGTTTTCAACTATATACACTAATGTAGAATTAGATGATATAAAAGATGAAATACTTAGTGAATTTGGTGGTGTAGATACAGATGCAACAACGGAAGAAAAACAAAGAGCTCTTAGTAATGCTTTAAGACAAATAATAAATGAGAAATACCATGAACCTTTAGAAGGGTATTCTAACGAACTATTAGAAAAAACAAATGCAGATGTAGTCCAGATTGCAACTCTTGCTACCTCAGACGATACTGCATTAGGCCAATTGTTTAAAGATGCTGAAATTCCAGGAGAAAAACTCTATAGCACAGTTTATGAAATAAAAGATGGTCAAGGTGGAGATCAAACACATCAATTGTATGATAATAACTATATTTTAGATCAACAAAGCAATAGAACAGTAGTTGCAACAGAAGTAGGATCATCTATAAACTTAGGTTTATTTGGACTTGATTATGTAAATAATAGGATATTAGTTGTAGATTATCGTAATGAAGAATTAAGAAAGCTCTATGATAGGTTAAGACAAAAAGGTACTCCAGGAGAAATACGTACAAATGATGAAGCTGCACTTCACTCTGCTGAATATGAGAGCAATGAAGGCTCTGCAAGAGTAGATTTAAATATCCAAGCTACAGATTTTTATAAGGGAATGGATAGTAAAATTTATGCACCTTTAAATGATGTAATGAAAACCAAGGTTACCTTTGGATCAGGAAATGATAATTTGAAATTTAGTAAGATTGAAAGGGTATCAGGAGATTCTTCAAGATTAGTTAGTACTATAGCTCATGGTGGAGAAGGATATGATTCTGTTTCATTAGAAGATATACCTGAAACTTCTAACAAAGTTTATGAGTTTAAATATTTTGCAGAAAGTAATGTATTAAAATCTATAATAACACCAGAAAATCCAACAGATATAATATTAGATGATTTTGAAAACATATTTTTACCAGGAGAAAATGCTATAAATAAAGTAAGTTTACATGGAACTAATAGCTATTATAGAAAGACTAATCTTATTACAATAAATGGAGAGAGTGCTTCAAGAAACGAAATAGATTTTAGAGGTCTTACAGGAATGGGTCTAAGATTTATAGGTACACATAAAGGTAATCTAGTTAATGGTACAGAGGAAAATGATGAACTTTATGCAACATTAACACAAGATGATGATGTATCTTATGGAACTTCAACTTTACATGGTTTTGGAGGAGCTGACAAAATAATAGGAAGTAAAGGCGCAGATTTTCTCTATGGAGATGATGGAGATGATGTTATTCACGGTAATATGGGAGCTGATACTGTAGAAGGTGGGAAAGGCGACGATAGAATATACTATTATGAAGGTATGGCAAAAGTTGATGGAGGAGAAGGTAATGATATATTAAATTTAAGTGAGCTTAAAGAAGCTGTACAATTAACTTCCACATTAAAAGATGCAATAAACTTTGATGCTACTGGATTTGAAGGTGTAGTTGGAACAAAATTTAATGATACATTGCATGCTTTTTGTAATGCTAACTCTACATTAGTAGGGGGAATGGGTAATGATACCATTGTTGACAATGATCATGAAGGATATTTAATGGGAAGCGAAGGTAATGATACAATAGATGGAAATGGTGGAGATGATACTATACTAGGTGGTATAGGTTCAGATACTATACATGGTGGTACAGGAAATGATAAAATTTTTGCAGGACTATATTCATTATATAAAAATGATATATATGGAGAAAACACTGTATACGGAGAAGAAGGAGAAGATACTATATATGGAGATAGCGGAGTAGACAACATATATGGTGGATCGGAAAATGATTATCTAAATGGAAGAGTAGGAAACGATCTTTTAAAAGGAGGAGAAGGAGAGGACGTTTTAGAAGATTTATCCGGATCAAATAGATTATATGGAGAAGCAGGAGATGACACTATAAGGGTTGCATCAAATAATGAAATAATAGATGGTGGAGAAGGCATAGATAAAGTAGATTACTCTAAAGTTTCTGAGGAAGATGGAGGTATAACATTAAATTTACTTGAAGATAAGGTTACTTTGAAAAATGTAGAAAACAGAGTAATAAATATTGAAAATGCTATAGGTACAAATTCTAGTGATACTATAACAGGAAATAATGAAAGAAATAACCTAGAAGGTAGAGCAGGAAATGATAAAATCTACGGAAGAGGTGGAAATGACTTTATACTAGGAGAAACTGGAGATGATACTTTATATGGTGAAGAAGGCAGTGATACTTTATCCGGTGGCAGTGGCATAGATATTCTTCATGGAGGAAATGGAGACGACAGATTAAAAGGTGATAGCGGAAATGATACTTTATATGGTGGAGCTGGAATAGATACACTTATTGGTGGTATAGGATCAGATACTCTTTACGGAGGAGAGGGAAGAGATTCTTTTGTATTAACTAGAAACTTTGAACAAGATACAATAAAAGATTATTCTTCAGATGATAGAATAGTATTTGATATAACAACAGGAATTTCATCACTAGAAGATATTACTTTCCAAAAACAAGAGGATTCTTTAATTTTAAAACAAAGTACTTCTAATAGAGTAGTTGTAGAAAATTATTTTAATACTGAAAATAATGATTTAAATATTAATATAGGTGATACAGCTGTTAATCAAAATGATATTAATGAAAAAATAAACTCTCTAACAGGCGGAATACCAGCGGATGCTATATTAGGAGATGATACATCTAATGTCCTTCATGGTAATGGTGAAGACAATGTTATCTATGGATTTAAGGATGTTGATGTTTTATATGGCGAAAGTGGAAATGATGAAATCTATGGCGGCGAAGGAAGAGACTCCATTTATGGTGGTGACGGAAATGATTATATATATGGAGAAACTGGCAGAGATGGGTTGCAAGGTCAAAATGGAGATGACCATATATTTGGTGGAGAAGGCGATGATACATTAGAAGGTAATAGTGGAAATGATACTCTATATGGTGGTTTAGGAGATGATCAATTAAGAGGCGATGAAGGTATAGATACCTTTGTATTTGGTAAAGATTTTGGTAATGATACAATCTATGCTACTTATAAAGGTCTTGAAACTCAAGATATATTAGTATTTGAAGAGGAAAGCGGAGTATCTTCTATTAATGATTTACAATTTACAAAAAGAATGGAATGGAATGTATTTAACACTGCACAGCATCAATCATTAATTATAAGTACTGGAAATAATTCTATAAAAATAAAAGAATGGGATGTTTCAGGATACAATTCATTGAATATGCAAATAGGTGGAGAAAACATAACTGCTAATATAAACAGTTTAGTATCTTAAAATAAAAAATATATAAATATATTTATGTAAAAATAAATTTGTCTAGTTAGTGTAAAGTGAAAATTTAAAATAAAAAAAACAACTGGTTTATGAAAAGTTCCCTGATTAGGTAGGGGTTACTATTTATAATATCAGTTGTTTTTTATTATCAGGGAAATAATAAATTTTTCTATTAAATTTGTTATGTTAAAAATAAGTAGATTCAATTAATAAAAGAATTATATAAGATTGTACCATGAAAAATTATGATTTCTTAGTAAAGGAAATAACTTTTCTAATAATATGTGATTTTGCTTTTTTATTTTTTAAAAGTAATATTTTTAGTTCCATTTTAATAAATATATAGTCATCTTAGAAATTTCTATATTTATTTAAATAGTAATATTTTTAGAAAAAATTAAATATATATATACTTCTCTTACAAATTTGTATTTTTATTTAGAAGAATTTAAATATAGCTAAGTATAAAAATTAATATAGTAATAAACATAAAGGTAATTTAATATAGATTATTTTTAAAAGGGGGATAAAAAATGTCAAGTAAATATGATGCTGTGATAATTGGGGCAAGTCTTGGTGGATTATCTGCAGCTCTACAGCTTGGTATGAAAGGTAAAAAAGCTCTTATATTAGAGCAACATAATTTACAAGGTGGACTTGCCACAAGTTTTGTTAGAGGAAGATTTGAATTTGAGGCAACTCTTCATGAACTTCAAAGTGTTGGAACAGAGAATAACCCTAGAAAAATAAGAAAGTTTTTAGATGAAGCAGGAGTAAAAGTTCATTGGATACAGGTTCCAGAAGCTTATAAACTTGTATATAAAAAAGAAAATATAAATGTTGTTATGCCCTATGGAATCCATAAAATGATTCAAACCGTTGAAAGGGAAGTTCCAGGAAGTAAAGAAAAAATGACAGCACTTATGAAGACTTGTAAAGAGATATTAGATAGTATGAACTATTTTGGAGATATAGGTGGAGCAGATAAATTAAGTAAATTAGAACTTTTAAAAAAACATAGTACCTTTGTAAAAACAGCAGGGTATACTGCAAAAGAAGTAATTGATACCTTTAATTTGCCTAAAAAAGCTATTGATTTAATAACTCCTTATTGGATATATGTAGGAGTTCCTCTTTCTAGGTTATCTTTTACGGTATGGGCATATTTAATGGCAGATTATTTTGAAGGAGGAGCAGTAGTTTGTGCTCATAATTCTCATGCTTTAAGTCTTTCAATGGAAAAAAGAGCGGAAGAGATGGAAAGCACAGTAGAACTTAAAACTAGAGCTCATAAAATACTAGTTGAAAATGGAAAAGTAAAAGGAGTTCGTACAGATAAAGGTGATGAAATAAAGTGTAATCATGTTATATGTGCATCCTACCCAAATAATGTTTATAGAAATATGATAGAACCTATAGAAGAAGTACCTAGAGAAGCTATAAAACTTACTAATGCAAGAAGAATTGGGGTATCAGCTTTTACTGTGTATTTAGCACTAGATTTACCACCGGATAAATTAAATATTGATTCTTATAGTTATTTTGTAGCAGATACTATGGATACAGATAAGATTTGGGAAAATTATAAAACTATTGAACCGCCAAATTATATAACAACTATAGTTCTTAATAAGGCAAATCCAAAATGTTTTCCAGAAGGTACAACAGAAATGAGTATTACTGCACTTCCAAAAGCAGATGGATGGATGAATATTAAAAAAGAAGATTATATGGATGTTAAAAGAAATTATGCTAAGGCAATGATAGATAAAATGAGTGAAGTTTTAGATGTTGATTTATATGAGCATATTGAAGAAATAGAAATAGCAACACCAGAAACTATAGCAAGATATACTGGCTCTTATAATGGTTCTGTATATGGATATGAGCATGTAATATGGGATTCATTAGTAGCTAGAATCTCTAAGGAAAGAGAAGAAAGATATATAAAAGGTCTTGAATTTATAGGAGCTCATGCATCTATTGGCAATGGTTATGCTCCTAATATTACCTCAGGGAGAAAAGCAGCTTTAGAAGTTTTAAAAGACATAAAAAAAGGAGGTGAATAATAGATGAAAGTTAAAGGCTTTTTTCATGATATAAAAGGAACAGATAGAATATTAAAAATAAGGCATGAAAATATAGAAAGAAGTAATGCTGAAAAAATAAAAGCTGATCCTATAAGAAGATTAGCAAAAGAGTTACATCCAGATAAGATGCTTTTAGAGATAGTTAAAATAGAAGAACTTAAATGGGATGCTAAAACCTTTAGATTTCATGTAAGTAAAAGTTCAAAAGTTAAATTTATACCACCATTTCAGGGGGGGCAATATATAAGTTTTAAATTTAAAATAGGTAAATCCTATACAACAAGGCCCTATTCTATATCTTCTGCACCTTTTGAAGCGGGAGATTTAAATGAAGATAAACCTTTTGTAGAGGTTACTATAAAGAAAAAAGAAAAGGGATTTATAAGTGAGTATATTTGGGAGAATTGGAAAGTAGGCAGTGAAATTGAAGCAACTATGCCTTTAGGAGAGTTTTATTATGAACCCTTAAGAGATTACGATACTATTGTTGCAATTGCAGGGGGATCTGGAATCACGCCATTTCATTCTATGGCAAGAGAAATTGTTTATGGAAAATTAAATGCAAAAATGAAACTTTTCTATGGTAGTAGACTTGAAAAAGATATTTTATTTAAAGAAGAGTTTGAAAATCTTCAAGAAAAATCAGATGGAAAGCTTCAAGTTATAAATGTTTTAAGTGATGAAGATTCTACATTTGAAGGTGAGTCTGGTTTTATAACTTCAGATATAATTAAAAAATATTCTGATATAGAAAAAAGTAGCTTCTTTATTTGTGGACCTCAAGTGATGTACAAATTCCTTTCAAAGGAACTTTTAGATTTAAATCTTAAAAGAAAGCAAGTAAGAAGAGAGGTTTTTGGAGAAACCCATGATGTGTATTCTTTTGTAGATTTTAAAGAAGAGGCAAAGGGTAAAACCTTTAATATAAAAGTCCATATAGGTGAAAAAACTATTGATTTAAAAGGATATTCTGGTGAAAGTGTACTTACAGCCTTAGAAAAAGAAGGAATTAGACATGATTCTCATTGTAGATCTGGACAGTGCGGATTTTGTAGATCCCGTCTTTTAAGAGGCGATGTATATGTAGTTTCAGAAAATGACGGAAGACGTGAGGCAGATAAAATTGAAGGATATTTTCATCCATGTTCATCATATCCCTTATCGGATATAGAAATAAAGATACCACAATACTAAAATTTTAGGGGGATTTAATTATGAAAAATTTTAATGAGAGAATTTGTGTAGTAGGTGGAGGACCATCAGGGGTAGCAGCTGCATGGTTTTTACAAGAAAAAGGATATAAAGATGTTACAGTACTTGAAAGGTTAGATAGATTAGGAGGAAAATGCAATTCTCCAGAATATAGAGAGAAAAATTTTGAAATGGGAGCTATAATGGGAGTTCCAAATTATCATGTAACTAAAGAACTTATGAAGGTTGCAGGAGTTGAAGCTGATGGACCAAAACTTGATAGAAAATTCTATGATGCAAACACTGGAGAAGAAATGGCTGGTATAAGTAAAGAAGAAATGCCAGCTTTAAAAGAGCAAATGAAAAAGATGGGTGAACTTTTAGCTACAAAATATAAAGGATATACCAAACCAGGTCATGCCAATATACATCCAGATTTAAAAGAAACTTTTTATGATTTTTGTATGAAAAATGAAATTCCACTTTGTATGAAAGTTTGGATTAATCCTTATACTGCATATGGCTATGGATATTTTAATTTAGTACCAGCAACTTATGTGCTTCAATATCTTGATTTTGAAACAATGGATCATTTTCTAAAAAAAGAACTTTTAACATGGAAAAATGGAACTCAAGATATATGGGAAAAACTTGCGTTAAAACTTAATAGACATCCTAGAATGTGCACAAAAATAGATAAAGTAGTTAGAAAAGATAATAAAGTATATGTATATACAAATATAGGCAAAGAAGAGTATGATAAAATAATTTTCACTTCACCACTTCAAGATTTACATCTTTATGCAGATGTTACAGAAGATGAAGAAAAATTATTTAGCAAAATAAAATATGAAGATTATAAAGTTTTAGCAGCAACTGTTGAAAATTATCCTGAAATATCAGGTTATATGCCTCAAAATATGATAGAATCAAGAGCTGGACATATAATGGTTTATTATGATAGATGGGTAGACTGTAAAGATCAAATAATAACTTCTTATGTTCTTGGGAATCCTCAAGAAAAGGTATTTGAAGAAGATTGCAAAAATTTAATAGTAGAAGATATGGAAACTAGAGGAATTAAAATTAAAGATATAGTAATGTTTAAATCTTGGAGATACTTCCCACATGTAAACTGTGATGAATTAAAACATGGTTGGTATGAGAAAGTTGAAGGAATGCAAGGAAACTTAGGAACATATTATGGAGGAGAAGTAATGAACTTTGGTGATATTGAAGAATGTGTTTCCTATTCTAAAGACCTTGTAAATAGATTTTTCTAGAAATATTAAAATAAATAACTAAAAGACGTTTTTAAAGACAACTATTAATAGTATTAAATAGTGTTAGTTTTTAAAAACGTCTTTAAATTGTGTGTTTTTTAATCGTAGTTTTTAAATTCTAAGTTTTTTATTTTTTTCAATGGTAGTTTTTTAAATTTATCATTTTCAAAATATATGTTTTATTTTTTAAAGAAATTTATATGGTTTATTAGTAATAATATTTAAAAAAGTTTAATAGTAATAATAGGATGAGATTAGTTTTAGGAAAATATTTAACTTTCTATAAATGTTAGGCACATTAAAATAAATAACTAGTCAGTATGCTAGTTTGTTTTGTGAACTACTTCTTCCTTGGAACCTACTAATAGCACAACTATTAGCAAAGCCCAAGTCATTGTATTTCACAAAATATCCGTTCCATCTTTGAAGTGTTATTTATTTTCATATGCCTTAGTAAAAATATAAAGGGGGAAATTTAATGACAGATATGTTAAATAAACTTACTTGGGAAGGCAATAGTAAAATGATGTATAAAACGATTTTAAAACATGTACCTAAAATACTTCAAGGTGGAATAGAAAGATTAGTAGAAAACTGGGTTTCTAATAACAATGTAAAAGTAGTTACAGAGGATATAGTTTTTAAAGTGGTAAAAGAGGTTGCACCAAAGCAGGCAAAAGAAAAATTAATACCAGAGTTAAATAAAATGAGATCTTAAAAGGTTACTTAGTGAAATCTTCTTACATTAGTGTAAGGAGATTTTTTAATTATTAAGGAATCTATAAATTTTATAGTAATTTAATCTTCTTAAAAATAAATCAATTCAATTAATAATAGAGTTGTGTAAAAATAGAGTTATGTAAAATTATACTATGAAAATTTATAACTTCTACATTTAAGTTTTTTTATCTGTTTTAGAAAATTATACATATAAAGCTGGGTAACAAATGTTTAAAGGTTAAAAATATATGGTTTTCATAAAATATATATAGTTTCTTGTTAGTTAACTTTATAAACTAAAGTTAACTACAAACCCTTTGAGGTTGACTTTATATGAATATATAATAAAAGCAATAGGAGATGATTAAATGAAAGAGATAAATATTGGAAAAGTTATTATTGCTAAACGTAAAGAAAAAGGGATAACACAAAAGGAATTAGCAGAGTATATTGGGGTTTCTAAAGCTTCTGTTTGTAAATGGGAAATAGGTCAAAGCTACCCAGACATTACTTTTTTACCTAGACTTGCAGCTTATTTTAATATTAGTATTGATGATTTAATTGGATATGAAAAACAGATGACAAAAGATGAAATAAAAAAGTTATATTATAAGCTTTGTTCTGATTTTACTTTAAAACCCTTTGATGAGGTTATTAAAAACTGCCGTGAAATTGTAAAAAAATATTACTCTTGTTTTCCTCTTTTGTTTTATATGGGAGCATTAATTATAAATAATTCACCACTTTCTAAAGACCCTAAAAAAATATCATCTTTAATTGAAGAAGCTAAAGCTTTGTTTAATAGGATAAAAACAGAAAGTGAGGATGTTGAACTTGCAAACAGAGCATTATATATGGAAGCTTATTGTTTTATTATGCTAAAAAAACCAGAAGAGGTATTTATTAAATTAGTTGGAAAAACAGTTAAGCCTAAGATGTCACCAGAATTATTTATGTCTACAGCTTATCAAATGACAGGTGAAAATGATAAAGCAAAGGAAACTATACAGATAATAATTTATCAAAATATTGTTGAACTGTTTTCTATATACCCATCATTTTTAGATTTATATAATGATGATAAAAATCATTTTGAAAAGGCATTAAATCAAATTATTGATATAGGAGAAATATTTAAAATTAAAAAACTCCATCCAACAATGCTTTTAGGGGTGTATCTATCAGGTGCTCGAGGGTTTATAGCTTTTAAAGATAATGAAAAAGCAATTGATATGATACAAAAATATGTAGATCTTATAACAAGCGATATTTATCCCATTAAACTTAAGGGAGATGACTTTTTTGACTCTATTTCTAATTGGCTTTCAGATTTAGATTTAGGTACTAAGGTACCTAGAGATGAAAAAGTTATTAAAAAAAGTATGGTAGATTCAATAATTAATAATCCTATGTTTAATGTACTTTCAGATAATCCTAGATTTGAATGTATAAAGGCAACTCTTAAAAATAACTTTTGTGAAAAATAGCGGATGAAAATAGATAAAAAATAGTTGTTGTATTTAAATTATAACTATAGAAATAACCCCTTTAAGTAACTATGTATACTTGAAGGGGTTAGGTTGTTAATCTAAATTTTAAGTGATAACTACAGTCTATAATTCCTTTGTTGAATTTTGTTTAATCGGATAAAAAAATATCTAGAATTGTTAATAAATTATTGAATGTGTATATATTTTTTGTTAATATAATAATGCTTGTAATTTTTTCCTTTATTTTATATATTAATGTATAAAAGTAAAAGAATTTATTTAATTAATATTTTTGGTTATATGCTAAAAAATAGAATTAAAGACAAGCATAAAAGTAAGGATATTTGTTAAGGAAGAAAGGTGATTAGTTTGTTATATTGCAAGAAATGTGGTAATAAATTAAATGAAGGAGATATGTTTTGTGGTAATTGTGGACAACCAGTAGAAGAAAATGACTCAAGTTATGACAAAAAAGAAAAAAATAATATTGATGTAGAAAAGATTATGAAAGATGTGACAATGAAGGAAAATGTTAATTATTTACTTAATATGATAGTTAAACCTATGGATTCTTTAAAAAATCAAATGAATAAATGTACAGATGCTTTTTTTTATGTGTTGGCTTTGGTTTTATCATTAATTATATCAGTAACTCAGATATTAATTATAAAAATTGGAGTAAAGAGTATTATGAGGTTACTTGGAGAACAAGGAGGCATATTTAATTTATTTAACCCTGGGAATTATATGGATGAGATAAATGGTATGTTTACTAAAATGTTTATACAATCGGCTATATGGTCTATTATTAATTTAATATTTTTAACTTTAATTATATCTGGAATTATAAAAGTTATGAAAAATATTAACTTTAATGAAATATGGAAAAAAGTATTTAAAGTTTTAGTGTCTTGCATGATACCATTGGTATTTTTCTATTTTATAGGTGCAATATCTTTAGCTATTAGTATTTATATATCTATAATATTTATTTTTATAGGTGGACTTATATACATAATAGGTTTGTTTAAAGGATTAAATTATCATTTGAAATTGAATGAAGATAAATGCATATATGTTGTTGCTATGGGGATTTTAATTAACTTATATTTAAGTACTAAGATTATAGGATTTTTAATTACAGCATAATTAGAGGGAGAGAGTATATATGAATTTTTGTACTAAATGTGGCCAAAGGATTGAAGAAAATGAAAATATTTGTCCAAGATGCGGAAAGAATTTAGAAGACAATAATGTAGATGTAAAAAAAGAAGATAATAAATTAGTATTAGAAAAGGAAGATAATAGCACATTAGAAATTAATAAAAAACAAGGAAGTACTAAGAGCAGTGGAAAGACTTTAAATAATTTTTATCTACGTAATAAAAAACATAAAAAAGCAGCAATTATTTTGGTATCAATAATAATTTTACTCTTAATAGGTTATAAAGGTCTTAACAAGTATTATTCAAACCCTCTTAAAATAGTAAGTGAGTTTGAAAATGCAATTGCAAAAAATGATAAAGCTAAAGTAGCTAAGATGTTATACTGTGAAAACTCATCATTAGAAATAGATAAAAATAATGTGGATAGTTTTATTAAGTATTTAAAAGATAAACCTGCTTATTTAAATAAAGTAGTTAGTGAATTAAAACAGGATGCAGGTCTTCTTAAAACTGATACTTCTAAAGATGTATTTAATGGATTTGATAGTACAAAAGAATTATCTATTAATAAAAAAGGATCTAATTTAGTAATCTTTCCTGCTTATAAAATAAAAGTAAATCCATATTTTATAGATTTAAATGTTAAATGTAAAGATGCAAATATAACTATTAATGATAAAAAATTAGTAAAAACTGACAAAAAGGAATTTAAAAAGCAATTTGGTCCATATCTTCCAGGTAAATATACTATAAAAGCACAAGTGAAAGGTAAATACGTCTCCATAGATGATAGTAAAAGTATCGATACATCAACTGGAAATTCAGATGGTAAAATATCAGTAGAACTTTTAGAAGATGCTAAATATGTTAAAGTAGATTCAAAGGAAAAAAATGCTGAACTTTTTATTAATGGTAAAGATACGAAAACTAAAGTTTGTAATGCTGGAGAAATTGGTCCTGTAGATGAAGATACTAAGTTTTATGCAATACTTAAAAATGATAAAGGTACATTTAAAAGTGAGGAATCAACTGCAGAATATGGTGATTTAATAAGTTTAAGTTTCTTAGGAGCTGAAGCAATTTCTTCAGAAGTAGAGGGACAGCTTACTTATTTAATGAATGATTTTACTAGTAAGTTTGTACAAGCAGTAAATAATGGTGATTTTAGTTATATAGAAAAATATTTATATAAAGATAGTAAACTTTATAATGAAGACAAGAAGTTTGTGAAAAAATATCATGAAGATGGTATATCAGAAGACTTATTAACATGTAGTCTTAAAGATTATACATATGATGATAAGAAAAAAGAAGGAACAATAAAAACTGAGGAATCATATAACATTTATTATAAAGATGGAAGCAAAAAACATAAACAATTCAATACAAAATATAAATTTAAATATAACGAAAAAATAGATCAGTATCAGTTAACTGAGATGCTTTAGTATTAGATATTTGAAGAACTAGTGTTATTTACACTAGTTCTTTTTATTAAGAAAATATGAAATATAGCTTAATATTTGAATCAAATAAAATGGTATTTATAAAAAGAAATGATTAAAGTTAATTAAATAAAATCTTCTTATTGTAACGCAAATAATTTTTTAGTAGTACAGTCCTTTTTATTTAATATGACATATATATGTCATATTTATCTGATATTATATATATGAGGTGACAATATAAATGCAAATTGATAGATTGTTTCAAATAGTATATATATTATTAAATAGAGAAAAGGTAACTGCAAAGGAACTTTCTGAGACCTTTTCTGTATCTACAAGGACAATATATAGGGATGTGGAAACTCTTTCTTTAGCAGGGATACCTATTTATACAAACAAGGGAAAAGGCGGAGGAATAAGTTTATTAGACAATTTTAAAATTAATAAATCAGTTTTGTCAAATGAAGAGCAAAATAATATATTAGTTGGGCTAGAAGTACTTAAAGCTACTGAATATGAAGATGTTAATGGAGCCATTTTAAAATTAAAAAATTTGTTTAATAAAAATAATGATAACTGGATAGAAGTTGATTTTTCAAATTGGGGAAGTTCAAAAGAAGATAAGGTTAAATTTGAAGCACTAAAATATTCATTAGTAAGTTGTAAGACTATAAAGTTTGATTATTATAATTCATCAGGAGATAAAACAAGTAGAGATGTAAACCCTATTAAACTAGTGTTTAAACACAAATCATGGTATTTAAAAGGATTTTGTTTATTAAAAAATAGTTATAGAACTTTTAAAGTTCATAGGATGAAAAAAGTAATAGTAACTGAAAATACTTTTGATAGAGAGAATTATAATTTAAAGGAAGAGAAATCCAGCTATGAAGAGTCTAGAAGTTTAATTAATTTGAAAGCAGTATTGAACCCAAAAGTAAAATATAGAATTTATGATGAGTTAGACGAGAAGTGTATAACTAAAAATTCAGATGGAAGTTATACTATAGATATTATAATGCCAGAGAATGAATGGTTATATAATTATATAATATCCTTTGGTGAAAATATTAAAGTTATTAAGCCTACCTATATAAATGATATTATAAAAAATAAATTAGAAAAAATTTTAAAAAGTTACAAATAATTTCTTAAACAAGACATACTGTTGTCATATTACATTCATTATACTATATTTAGATTTTAAAAATATATTGAGAGGAAAGTATAATGAATTTTTAATAGGTTTTCATTATATAAGGTGATAGTATGGAATATAAAATAGTAAGATTAGATAAGAAAATTGTTGTAGGAAAGTCAATTAGAACAACAAATGAAAATGGAAAATCAATGAAAGATATTGAAAAGCTATGGGGAGAGTTTATAGAGAAAGGTATATATGAATCAATTAAAAATAAGTCTAACGAAAAAGGTATAGGATTATATACAGAATATGAAAGTGATAAATCAGCTCCTTATACATTTATGTGCGGATTAGAAGTAGATGAAATTAATAATGACAATTTTGATACAAAAATTATAAATAAAGGTAAATACGCAAAGTTTACTATTAAAGGTGATCCCAAAAATAAAGTAGGAGAGGCTTGGAATGAAATATGGTCTATGGATTTAGATAGAAAATATGATACTGATTTTGAACTTTATCATAATGATTCAAAAGATATGAATAATCAAACTATAGATATATTTATATCATTAAATTAATAGTTAAAGGTAGGTGAAATAAAATAAGCATTATAACAGTAACAGAAAATAATATTGATACAGAACATATTTGTTGTGCTATATCAGATAAAAAAGGTGATAACTCTGCTTCTAGTAAAAAGTTATGGATGAAAAAGCGATTTAAAGATGGATTAGTTTTTAAAAAACTTGACGAAAGAGGAAAGGTATTTATTGAATATATACCTGCTGATAAAGCTTTTGCTCCAATTGTAGCGGAAAATTATATTTATATAAATTGTTTTTGGGTATCTGGAAGATTTAAAGGTAAAGGTTATGGAAATATTCTTTTAAATGAATGTATTGAAGATGCCAAAAATAAAGGTAAAGATGGATTAGTTGTTTTATCATCAAAGAAAAAGAAGCCTTTTTTATCAGATCCTAACTTTCTAAAGTATAAGGAATTTAAAGTTTGTGATAATGCTGATCCTTATTATGAATTATTATATTTACCATTTAATGAAGTGTCAAAAAAACCTAGATTTAAATCTTGTGCTAAAAAAGGAACTATAAATGAAAAGGGGATAGTTTTATATTATACTAATCAATGTCCTCATACAGAAAAATATGTTAGGGTAATTGAAAAAATAGCCATTGAAAGAAATTTAGATTTTACTATAAAAAAGATAAATACATTAGAGGAAGCACAAAATGCTCCCTGTCCTTTTACTACATATACTTTGTTTATAAATGGAAAATTTAAAACAAATGAGATACTTTCAGAAAAAAAGTTTCTTAAAATATTAGAATTAAAATAATAGAATAGTCTTTATTTACTAAGTTACATTAATAATTATTAATGTAACTTGAGTTTAATAAATTTAAAGTAAAATTTTAACAAAAAAGTAAGGCACATTCAAATAAATAACTAGTATACGGACCTGTTATTTATTTTCATATGCCTAAAGTCTATGATTTATAGTGATATTATTATAAATCATAGACTTTATATTAACCAATAACACAAGTAATTCCAATAGATTCTATTATATCTTTAATATGATTCATTTTATTAAGAGAAGGAGGTTCAATGTTAGGAATTTTATATTTCATTCCTAATTGTTCATACTTTCCTTGTCCTAATTTATGATAAGGTAAAATATTTATCCTTTCGATTTTATTTTCCAAAGAAAATTTTGCTGTTTCCTTTATATTTTCATCATCATCATTTAACCCAGGAATTATTGGAACTCTTATGACAACAGGCTTATTTTTAGATATAGTGCTAATGTTTTCAAGGATTAAATTGTTAGGAACTCCTGTAAGGTCTTTATGTCTTGTAGAGTTCATATGTTTTATATCTATTAAAAATAAATCTGTAAGATTGATAAATTCTTTTACAATACTAGGTTTTAAAAACATAGCGCTTTCTATTGTAGTATGAATGTATTCTTCTTTGCAGGCTTTAAGAATTTCTAGTGCAAACTCATGTTGATAAGTGGGGTCTCCTCCAGAGAGTGTTATGCCGCCCTTATTTCTATAATAAGGCATATCTCTTTTAATTATTTTTATAATTTCATCTACTGTCATAGATTTTCCTGTAACTTTTAATGCATCATCAAAACAGGCATCTTTGCAGTTTAAATTAACACAGTTTATACATTTATGTTTATCAAATTTTATTATTAATTTCCCTTTTGAATCATAATCTGATCTAATTGCATCTTTAGGGCAGGATTTTATACAATCTAAACATTCAGTGCATTTTGTTTTATGATAACGAATTTCTTTAAGTGGATTTTGACCTTCAGGATTAGCACACCATAAGCATTTAAGTGGGCAGCCTTTTAAAAATATAATAGTTCTTATACCAGGTCCATCATGGAGGGAAAAACTTTGAACGTCAAAAACCATACCTTCTTTTTCATAGTTTATCAATATTATTCACCCTTTATTTTAAGTATTAATATTATCATATATCCTAAGAAAACAAATTAGGATTTATTAGAGAAGTTAGAAGTTTTCCTAGGAATATATGCTTTTATAATCTAAATAGGATTATGTTTTTTTAAAATCCTGTGGATCCATATTCTGTACGAGCAATGATTTCATCTTGTATTGGTTTTCCAAGTTCTACCCAATAAGCACTAAATCCAGCTACACGAACAATTAAATCGCGATATTTTTCTGGGTGTTTTTGTGCATCACGGAGCATTAAAGAATCAACAATATTAAATTGAATATGATATCCACCTTGTTCAAAGTATGTTTTAACTAAGTCTATTAATTTATAAGATCCCTCAAGTTTTTTTATAGCATTAGGATGTATTTTCATGTTTAGTTGAACACTTCTCATTTTAACAGAATCTAATTTTACACCAGAACTTAATAAAGCAATTGGACCATTTACATCAGTTCCAGGAGTAGCTGATAATATGCCATCAGTTAAACTAACTCCAGCAAGTCTTCCATCAGGAGTTGCTCCACATACTCGTCCAAAAGGACCGTGGGCTGATATTGATAAAGCAGCTGGAAGCCAATTAAGTCCTAAATAGGTAGTTTCTGAAAGACAAGTGTTGTTAAAATGATTCCATAATTCAACAAATATATCATCAACATAATCTATGTTGTTACCAAATTTAGGTGCATCTAAAAGATTTTTATGAAGCTTTTTATATTTAGAATATATTCTTTTTTGTTCTAACATTGAAAAGTTTCCTATCTTATCAGCACGTTCAAAGCCGAAATTTTCTGACATTGCAGTTTTTATTTCCGTTAGAGTATAAGATCTATCTTCAAAAACTAGTTTCTTGATTGCAGAGAGACTATTTGCTACATTCACCATACCAGAGTTTAGTAAAGTTACACTTTTATTGTAACGTGCTCCATTAGAATCTAAAGGCTTTCCTTTAGATACACAATCTTTAACTAATACAGAAGCCATAATAAGAGGATTTATTTCTCTGTGAACTGCCATTACATAATTCCAGTAGTGCATATATATCCTTAAAAACTTTTCTTCTACGTAAAACCATGCTTTTTTTAATTCATCAAAAGTTTCAAATTCACCTAAAGGCTCAAATAGTCGTATTCCCGTTCTAGGATCAACTCCATCATTTAAAACTATTTCAAGGCATTTAACTTCATTGAAAAATCCAGGATGACAAATTCCATGGCAAGTACCTTCCATTTGAAGTTCAACACATCCACCAATGGCTACATCTCTAGCATCTTCGATAGTTATGCCTTCTTCTCTATGATTTTGAAGTAAATGTTCAATAGATTTTTCATTATTAAACCAAGCAGGATATCCAGCACCAGTTTTGGTACATTCAGCGGCTTTTATAAGTAGTTTATTGCTAGTTTTAGAATTTACCATAATTCCTAAAGTAGGTTGGGTAGTTTGCATGCTTGTACCAGCTTCAAGAATAATTTCTTCCAGCTCGTTGTCACAGCATTTTCCATGTTTATCAACGCCACCAACTACCATGTGTTGAAATAAGTTACCAGATGCTAAGGCTTCCCAGCTTCTAGGAGATACATATTCTTCACTTGAAAATTTGATTCTCATAAGTTCCATAAGTTCAACTACTTTTTCTCTAGTAATACGTTTTATTTTAATATCTTTTTTGTATAATGGATATAATAATTGTCCCCATCTTCCAGGAGAAAGTCCTACTATAGGACCATCTAATGCTACTGCAATATGGGCTATCCATGCAGCTTGCAGGCCTTCACAAAAGGTTCTTGCAGGATTTTTAGGAACCCATTTTAAGGCTTTAGCCATTTTTAAAAGTTCAATTTTTCTTTTTGCATCTTCTTCTTTTTCAGCCAATTTTAAAGCTTTTTTTGAATAGTTATCAGCCCAGTTTATAACACCTTCACAAACTAATATAGTAGCTCTCCAAAACATTATTTTTTCAGATACTTCTCTAGTAGTTGGAAGAGTATTTTTTATTTTTTTTGTGCAATCTTTAATAACAGAATTTAGACCTTTATTTACAACTATATCGTAGGCAGGAACAAAGCGTCCTTCCATAATAGATACAAGGCTTGGAGGATATAATACTGATTTAAAAGCATTAGATAAATCTTCATATTCTGGCATAGTATCTTTTAAAAACTTATTGGCTTCATCTTCTATACATTTTCCTTCCCAGTATTTGCAGCATTCTTTTAGTGGTTTTATATCTTCTTTATCCATACTAAATATACCCATTTGGATAAATTTATCATCTTCTTTATGTTTTCTGCCACCGCCCATGCCAACATCATAAATATTATCATCTACTCCAGTTGCATTTTTTATCATATGAGGATAAAATTTTTGGCTGTATTGTAGATATACTGGTGCTCCTCTCATATACCTAGTTTTTTGCATAGTTATAAGTTCATCTTTTAAAATTACAGGAGTTATATTTTCAATAGCATATTTATAGGCTCTAGCTCTTCTTATTAGTAAAGGTTCACCTTCAGATGCTTTCCATTCTTTTGTATATAAAATACTAAATTCAGGATCTAACATGCACCTTGAATCTAAAAAAACTTTTTTTATTCTCTTTCCTCTTTCAGTTGTCGGTTCTTTTTTTACTTCCCTTGTAATATAGCTATCTTCTTTAAGCTCTTCATCAGTAGGAGGCCATTTAGGTGTTTTTAAATTTTCAAAATCTAAAGTGCTGGTTTTCATGTAGTTGCTCCTTTCTTTATATAAGGCACATTAAAAAATAAATAAGTCAGTATCCTAATCTATTTTGCAAACTACTTTTTCCTTAGAGCCTATTAATAGCAAAACTATTAGTAGAACCTAAGTCATTGTATTTTACAAAATATTCGTCCCATCTTTGAATTACTACTTATTTTAATATGCCTAAAACAAATTATTGATAGTGGTTTGTATTAGATTAATACAAAAATTATTATTTATGGATTTTAAATTTACTGTAACTTAGATAAAGGCATAATGAAATATAAATACAAAGATATTGTAACATTAATTTACAATTTATAAAATATTTACATATGAAATCCAGGTTTTAATTTAAATATTTATATTAATTTAAAAGGAATTTTTTAATTATTTAAAAGTATTTATACAGAATAAATTTAGCAAATAAGAGGGACACTTAAAATTAGTAATAAAATATTATGTTTTATTTATTTACAAATTTAGCCATGGTTAATATATAACTAATTAGTCTGTCAGCCTATTTTGTAAACTAGCTTTTTCTTTTAATCTACTAAACATATTAAAAAAACCAGTATGCTAGTCTATTTTAAAAATTACTTCTCTATTAGAACCTACTAATAGCAAAACTATTAAGAGAAATAAAGTTATTGTATTTTACAAAATATATGAGATGTTTTTAATTTGTTATATATTTTATAGGGCAAAAATATAAAAAAAGGGGTGTAGAATATGGATTTGAAAATTGGAAATTTTTTTGTGAAAGATATCCAGTTTGGAGAAACTACGTCTTATAATGATGGAATTTTAACTATAAATAAAGAAGAAGCATTAAATTTTGTTAAGGAAGATGAGCATATAACAGATGCAGACCTATTAATAGTAAAACCAGGAGATGAAGTTAGACTTGTTCCTGTTAAAGAAGCTATTGAACCTAGAGTTAAAGTAGAGAGTGGAGAAACAATATTTCCAGGATATACTGGGAAAGTAGCTCCTGCTGGTAATGGAATCACTCATGCATTAAAAGGCTGTAGTGTTTTAGTAGTAGGCAAACACTGGGGTGGATTCCAAGATGGTCTTATAGATATGTCAGGAGAAGGTGCAAAATATACTTATTTTTCAAAATTAAAGAATATAGTACTTGTTGCAGATACTGATGAGGATTTTGAAAAGCGTGAACAACAAAAGAAAAATAGAGCATTAAGAATGGCAGGACACAAACTTGCTGAATATATAGCAACTTGTGTTAAAGATTTAAAGCCAGAAGAAGTGGAAAAGTATGAATTAGATGAAATTACAAAAAGAAATAAAGAAGTTTCAGATTTACCATCAGTAGTATTAGTAATGCAACCACAATCTCAAATGGAAGAAATGGGATATAACGATTTAGTTTATGGTTGGGATGCAAACCATATGGTTCCAACTTTTATGCATCCAAATGAAGTTTTAGATGGTGCTGTTATTTCAGGAAGTTTCATGCCTTGTTCTTCAAAATGGTCAACATATGACTTTCAAAATAATCCAACAATAAAAAAATTATATAGAGAACATGGAAAAACCATTAATTTTTTAGGAGTTATAATGTCAAACTTAAATGTTGCATTAGAACAGAAAAAACGTGCAGCTTTATTTGTAGCTCAAATGGCAAAATCTCTTGGAGCAGATGGTGCAATAGTTGCAGAAGAAGGATATGGAAATCCAGATGCGGATTTTATAGAATGTATAGTAGCTTTAGAAGATATTGGAGTTAAAACCGTAGGAATAACTAATGAATGTACAGGAAGAGATGGTCAATCTCAACCATTAGTTACATTAGATGAAAAAGCAGATGCAATAGTTTCTTGTGGAAATGTTTCTGAACTTATAAAACTTCCTCCTATGAAAACTGTTATAGGAGAACTTCAATCTTTAGCAAGAGATGGCTTATCTGGAGGTTGGGCAGATGATGAAATATTAGGTTCATCAGTTAAAGAAGATGGTTCAATAATAATGGAAAACAATGCAATGTTTTGTGGAGACCAAGTAGTAGGATGGTCACCTAAGACAATGAAAGAATTTTAGGGAGGTGCATTTTATATGAAAAAAGCAGTACTATATTTAAATCAATTCTTTGGGCAAATTGGAGGAGAAGATAAAGCAGATTTTGCTCCAGAAATAAAGGAAGGTTTAGTAGGACCTGCTACAGAGCTTAATAAAAAACTTAAAAATGCTGAAGTTACTCATACAGTAATATGTGGAGATAACTTTATGGGATCTAATAAAGATGAAGCAGTGGAAAAAATCCTTGGATTTTTAGAAAGTATAGAATTTGATATATTTTTTGCAGGACCTGCATTCCAGGCAGGTAGATATGGAGTTGCTTGTGGTAACATATGTAAAGCTGTTAAAGAAAAATTCAATGTTCCAGTTATAACTTCTATGCATGTGGAAAATCCAGGAGTAGATATGTTTAAAAAGGATATGTATATATTTAAAGGTGGAAATAATGCTGGTAGGATGAGAAAAGATATAAAACCTATGGCGGAATTTGGAGATAAAATCTTAGCTGGAGAAAAATTATTGTCAGCAGAAGAAGAAGGGTTTTTTAAAAGAGGAATAAGACATCAAGTTTGGCTTGATAGTGAAAAGCCTGCAGCAGATAGAGTCGTAGAAATGATGATTAAAAAATTAAAGGGTAAAGAATTTGAAACAGAACTTCCAATTCCAAAACTAGATAGAGTAGAAATTGCAAAGCCAATAAAAGATTTAAGTAATGCTAATATAGCTTGTGTAACAACAGGTGGAATAGTTCCAGTAGATAACCCAGATAGAATTCAATCAGCTTCAGCTACAAGATGGGGAAGATATGATATATCAGCTTTAGATGATTTAGAAGGTGGAGTTTATAAAACTATACATGCAGGATTTGACCCAGCTGCAGCAGATGCAGATCCAGATGTTATAGTACCTTTAGATGCTTTAAGAGCATATGAAAAAGAAGGCAAAATAGGGAAAGTACATGAATATTTCTATTCAACAGTAGGAACAGGAACAACAGAAGCAGAAGCCTCTAGAATGGCAAAAGAAATAGTAGAATATTTAAAAGAAGCTAAAGTAGATGGAGTTGTATTAACTTCTACATGAGGAACTTGTACTCGTTGCGGTGCAACAATGGTAAAAGAAATAGAAAGAGCAGGATTTCCAGTAGTTCAAATGTGTAACTTAATACCAGTTGCTAAAACTGTTGGAGCAAATAAAATGGTACCAACAATATCTATACCATATCCACTTGGAAATCCAAAAGATCCAAAAGAGGAGCAATGGAAATTAAGATACCATAGAGTAGGAGTAGCATTAGATGCTTTAACTACTGACATTGAAGAACAAACAGTATTTGATGTTAAAATCTAATAAATATAATTTATTAGATCTAAAACACTGGTTTTTTAAGCCAGTGTTTTAGATAAATATGAAGGAGCTGTTTTAATGAATGAAAAAAAGATAGAAGATAATAAAGTTTTTATAGGATCTTTAATAGTAGTTTTTTCAATAGTTTTATGGGGATTATTTGCTCCCGGTAATTTTTCAGATGTTAGTAATTCTGTTTATGGATTTCTAACAGGAAATTTTGGCTGGTTATACCTTATGGCAATGTTTTTCTTTGTATTATTTGCATTAATATTAGCATTTAGTAAATATGGAAAAATAAAGCTTGGGCCAGATGATTCAAAACCAGAATATAAAACATCTTCATGGTTTGGAATGCTATTTGGTGCAGGAATGGGCATAGGTTTAGTATTTTGGGGAGTTGCAGAACCACTTTATCATTTTACTAGTCCACCTTATGGACTTAAACCAGGAAGTGTAGAAGCTGCTAATTTTGCAATGAAAACTTCTTTTACTCATTGGGGTTTTCATCCTTGGGCAAGTTATAGCATAATTGGGCTAGCTCTTGCATATTTCCAATTTAGAAAAAAAAGACCAGGTCTTATAAGTAGCATTTTTATACCTCTTATAGGTGAGAAAAGAGCAAAAGGAACTTTAGGTAAAGTAATTGATGGGTTTGCAGTATTTGCTACAGTTGCAGGAGTTGCAACTTCTTTAGGACTTGGAACTCTTCAAATAAATAGTGGATTTAACATGTTATTTAATGTGCCTAAAACTACATTAGTTCAATTAATAATAATAAGTGTTGTTACGGTAATATTTATATGGACTGCAGTTTCAGGTATTGAAAAAGGTATCAAGTTATTATCAGATATTAATTTGATTTTAGCATTTGTTTTATTAATGTTAGTTATATTAATAGGACCTACATTAAAAATATTTAATTCTTTAACTAATGGACTAGGATTTTATATAGGGGATTTTGTAAAGGATAGTTTAAAAATAGAAGCTTTTGGAGATAACACATGGATTGCTAGTTGGAGAATTTTCTATTGGGCATGGTGGATTGCTTGGGCTCCATTTGTTGGAACATTTATAGCAAGAATATCAAGAGGTAGAACTATAAGAGAATTTGTTTTAGGTGTTATGGTGGCACCTTCTATAGCTTCATATGTATGGTTTGCATCTTTTGGTACACTTGGAATAAATTTAAAAGAAAAAATAGCTTTTCCAGCTCTTAAGAAAATAGCATCAGTTTCAGATACTGCATTATTTTCAGTAGTTAAAAACTATCCTTTAGCTACAATAATTTCTATAATAACTATAATATTGTTATGTACGTTTTTTATAACATCAGCAAATTCAGCAACATTTGTTCTTGCTATGTTTACCTCAAATGGAGATTTGAATCCTAAAAATTCTAGAAAGATTTTATGGGGAATAATTCAAGCATTACTTGCAATAGTTCTTTTAATGAGTGGAGGACTTAAGAGTCTGCAGATTATATCTGTAGCTGCAGCGTTCCCTTTTATATTTATAATGATATTTGGTTGTCTGGCTTTAGTTAAAGCATTAGGAAAAGAAAAAATATAGATATCTATAAAATTTTTTATATTAGACGTATTGAAATAAATAACTAGTTAGTATGTTTGCTATTAAAGATATAACATAGATAAATTAACTATAATAAATGGAGGAAGGAAATAATTATGAGTTTATTTAAAGAAGGAAGAAAAGTAATAATTATTGGAGACAGAGACGGTATACCAGGACCTGCTATAGAAAAATGTTTAGAAAAAACAGAATCAGAAGTTGTATTTTCATCAACTGAGTGTTTTGTCTGAACTGCCGCTGGTGCAATGGATTTGGAAAATCAAAAAAGAGTAAAAGCATTAACTGATAAATATGGAGCAGAAAATATAGTTGTAGTTTTAGGTGCAGCAGAAGGTGAAGCATCAGGACTTGCAGCTGAAACTGTTTCAAATGGAGATCCAACATTTGCTGGACCTTTATCAAATGTAGCTTTAGGATTAAGGGCATATCATGCAGTAGAACCAGAATTTAAAGAAGAAGTAGATGAAGAAGTATACGATGAACAAATAGGTATGATGGAAATGGTTTTAGATGTTGATGAAATCATAGAAGAAATGACTGATATAAGAGAAGAATTTTGCAAATTTAAGGATTAGCATAAAAATATAATAAGTTATTAATGAGTATAGAATTAATGGATATAGATTAGATAATGTTATTTTTTTTGTGATGTTATAAGTTATATAGTTTAAATATATTTTCAGCCTTATAAAAGATAAGTATAACTTTTATAAGGCTGTTTTAGATTATATAAGGCATATGAAAATAAATAACAGGTCAAAGATGCGACGGATATTTTGTGAAATACAATGACTTGGGTTCTACTAATAGTTATGCTATTAGTAGGTTCTAAGGAAGAAGTAGTTCACAAAATAAACTAGCATACTGACTAGTTATTTATTTGAATGTGCCTAAAATAGGTAGTAGTAATAAATTATTGATGAAAATATTAAAGGCTAGTATTAAAAAGTATTAATAAATTATTTTTAGTGAAATGATGTCCATAAGCTACCTTTGGTATTTATTATATAAATTATTTCTTCGTAAGGTATTTTAAAAGTTGGGAATCCTGCTGAATAGGGTGCTATTTCATAAGGAGTAAAATAAATATATAAATTATTGTCATCTAAATAAAAAGGTTGATCTTTAGATATTCCTTTATAACTATGGGGGAATATACAGCTATATTGAGGTTCATTTTTTATTTGATATTTTATAAGGGAACTTAGTATTTTTACATAATCGCTATCCTTTTTAAATAGATCTTTAAGTTTATAAAATTCTCCTGTAACTAAGTTTATGTGAGGATAGGTTTTATTTGGCATTCCATGAGCTGCCCCAAGAGGAAATTCATACCCATATAAATTTAATACTAATAAATCTTTTTTAAAAAACTTTACTTCAAAATCGCCACTATATGTTGATTTTACATTCTTATCAAATGATTTAGGATAGAAATTAGATAAATTAAATAGTTTTGTATTTACTCTTTTTTGGGTAAGTTTATTTTCCATTCCTTCAACTTGAGGAATATATACAAAATAATTATTAGTTGGTTTAAATTTGTCTTCTTTAATTGAGAACATATTATTTAGTTTTATTATGTTATTTTGTTTCCATACTAGTTTACCATTTTTATCATAATAAGATGTTCTGGTATCCATAAGGGAACTAACTAAATCACCTATAAAAGATAAGATACCAATACCCTTTACTATAGGAAGGGTCTTTGAAATATTACCTTTTTTATTTACAAAAAAGGTCTTCTTACCATCAGATGCACAAGCGAAACCTTTATTATATCTAAAAATATCATTAAATTTAAAATTAGTTAAAAAGTTTCCATTTATATCTGCAATACTATATTTTAAATTAATACGCGGTTTATTAGTATTTAAAGCCATACCAACTGAAACTCGATTTTCTCCTAACTGATTCATATTATTAAATTTAGGAGGTATAACATATCTTCCCATTTTATCTATAAGGCCATATCCATCTGCAAAATTTTCAGATGTACATACAACAGCTCTACCATTTAAAAATGGGAATGCCATATAAAATATTGGATTTATTATGATTTTTCCACTTTCATCTATATATCCGTACTTACTATCAGCACTTTTTTTAAATTGTAAAAGACCTTCCCTAGGTTCACCTACATAAAAATAGCTGTATGAGTTTAAAATTTTTCCTTCTTTATTTATAAGAGAATAATTATTATCATGAATTTTAACTATTGCTTTACCACTATTAAAACTAGTTCCGTCTTCATATTTAGCAGGTATTACTTCATTTCCTTCTCTATCTAAATACCCACAGACTTCTTTTCTATGATTGGTATCTTTTTTTGTAAATAAGGCTCTTTCATCTTTATAATTTTGTATAAAAGTATAATGAGGATTTTTTGTAACTATTTTTCCAGTTTCGTCTATAACTTTATAGGTATCTTTATAAGTTACAATAGATCTTCCGTCAGAAAATTGTTCTATACTTCCATATTTTATTGGAACAATATAATTACCACTAGTGTCTATAATTCCAACTAGGTCATCTTTACTTACAATAGCCAATCCATTTTCTTGAAAATCATAGGCAAAATCATATTGAGGTTTAATAATAAAATTACCGTTATCGTCTATAAAACCCCATTTTGAACCCTCTTTAGTTTTTATGCTTGCAGGATAAAGTTTTATTTTTTTAGGAGGAGTAGATCTGCTACAGAACTTATTTTTTAAATCATAGTCTGCTATTTTATACCATATACCATATAAGTTTTTTAACACCATAACATATTTTTTTTCTTTCAGTGTATAATAGGAAACAATTTCTAATATACCATCACAATCAAAATCTATAAAGTAGATAGCAAAGTGTCTGTAAGGATCATTCATTATGATTAATTTAGCATCTAAAGGAATGAAATTTTTAACTAATTGTACTGGGAAATTTGGATTCCACATATAATAACCTTCCTCTAAAATTATTCATATAACTATATTATTAGGTTAATAAACATTACGTTACATATTATAGGCTTCTATTTGGAAGTACTAATAATATTGAACTATATTTTTATTTTATTATGGATATTTTAATATATTTATTGTAAAAATGAGAAATATTTAATAAATTTTATAAAAAGTTACAATATAAGTATAAATTTTTTTCCTACATTCTTATAATAGTATATGATAAGGAAAATTTAAAACTTTGGAGTGATAAGTATGAAACACGGTGGAAAAATAAATAATTTAAATCAATCAGTTATAGAAAAATTTGAAAAATCTTATTGTTACTGTGAGATTATAACGAATTTTTTTCAAGTAATTGAAGATATACATATATTAAGTTGTAATAAAGAATTTAAAAAAATAACTGGAATAATAGAAAATAAAGATAACTACATAGGTATATGTGAAAAATATAAGGTAGATTTAATAGATAAAATTTCTAAAAATATAAAATCTACTAATAAAGAATATGATTTTGAATGGTATTTTAATAAAACCCAGAAGTGGGGAAGATTAAAAATATTTATAGGTGATAAAAAACATGTGCTTATTACTGTAGATGATGTAACTTTTTATAAAAATAATCAACTTAAATATGAATATATAGTAGATAAATCCTTAGAGACCATTATTATAAGAGAATTAGATGGAAGCATACTTTATTGTAATAGTACAGGATGTGATACATTTCAATATAAACTGGATGAAATAATTAATATGAATGTCAAAGATTTAATTGACAAAGCTATAGAAGGTTATAATAGCTTTTTCCCTTTAAATACAATTACTGAAAGACTTTATATAAAAAAGGATAAAACAAAGTTTTTTGCAGAGGAGATAACTAAAATTTTAAAGGTAGGGAACAAGTCCCATATTGTAACTTATATAATTGATATTACTGAAAAAAAGATAAAGGAGAAAAAATTTAAATATTTAGCTTATTTTGATTCTCTTACAGATTTACCTAATAGAAATTTTTTCAATATGGAATTAAAAAAAGAACTAGAAAAAATTAAAAAATATAATGGAAATTTAGTAGTTATGTTTTTAGATTTAGATAATTTTAAGTATACTAATGATACCTATGGTCATGGGATAGGGGATAAATTATTATGTGAGGCTTCAAAAAGGGTGAAAAGTGTACTTAGAAAAGATGATTTAATTGCTAGAATAGGTGGAGATGAATTTACTATACTATTAAAAGATATAAAAAATATAGATAATGTTAAAAATGTAATGGAGAGAATGATAAAATCTTTTGATTCACCAGTTTGTATTGAGAAAAATATTATTATAAATATGGAGTTTAGTATAGGAATGAGTATTGCACCTAGAGATGGAGAAAATGTAGAGGAATTAATTAAAAGAGCAGATAAAAACATGTATGCAAATAAAAAAAGCAAAAAGAATAAATAATATAAAGTCTTTATTAAAATTAATTTTTAGGTATCATTTAAATTTACATGCTCATATATTATTATAGAAGTATTTTTATAAAGGTAAGTTATGTACATTTAATTTTGTGAAGGAGCATGTAAAATATGATTAAAACTAGAAACTTTGATGTTGTATACTATGTTGCATCACAATGGGAGTATGGATTTATAGGTGAAATAACTATAAAAAATACATCTGAGGAAGTTATAGCTCCATGGAAATTAAAATTCCATTTTAAAAATAAACAAGAAATAATTGCCCTTTGGAATGGTAGTTTTACTCAAAGAGGAAAAGAAGTAGTTATAGAAAATGCTAATTATAATAAAAAAATAAGTCCAGGAGAATCTATTCATATAGGATTTTGTGCAAATACTTTCGGAATTAATGAAAAACCAACAGATTTCACCTTAAATGGTAAAAGACCTATACTAGATTTTGGTTTTCTAGAAATAGTTGTTAAAAAACCATCTTTTAATGAAGAAATTTTTGTTCCTGAAGTAACAATAGATAATATTAAAACTAAACTAAACTTTGGGGAAAAAATAAACTTTCAATTAATAGATGGACATGAATATGCTATAAAATCAAAGGTTTATAAGGATGAAAATTATATATACAAGCCTTTTGTAAGTGAAGAAAAGATAATGATAGAAAAGTCTATAGTAAAAAAAGTATTTATAGAATATGAAAAAAAACCTATAGATGAAAATATAAATTTTGATGTCAAGTATAGTATAGAGTCAGAATGGGATTCTGGATTTACTGGTAAAATAATTATAGAAAATACAGGAGATTTAGTAATTACTCCATGGAAGCTTCAGTTTGATTTTAAAGGGGATCAAAAGATAACTTCACTTTGGAACGGAATTTATACTCAAGAAGAGAAAAAGGTTACAATAAACAATGATGATTATAATAAAGAGATAAAACCGGGAGGGGTAGTTAGTATAGGATTTACAGCTAGTTTTTCAGGTGTTAATGAAAAGCCGGATAACTTCAAGTTAAATAATAAAAGTCCAGTAATAGAATATGGATTTGTAGAAGTTACTGTAGAAAAACCATCCTTTGATCAATCTATTTTTAAGCCTAAAGTTAGAATAGCAAGTATTACAAAACAAATATATTGGGGAGATAAATATAAATTTAAAGTTGAATCAGGTAGAGAATATAATATAGAAGCTAATAGTTTTAAAGATGGAATATATATATATAAACCTAGTATAAAACCTAAAACTGTTATAGTAAAGGCCAATGAAAATAAAAAGGTTAGTGTTTCTTATGAAGAATTAGAATCTAATGAAAATATATTTTGTGGATATTTTCCTTCATGGAAGGAACATTGGGTAAGTAGTGGTGACTTAACAGATTTAGCTAACTTGCCTTCTTATGTAAATAGAGTTATATTAGCATTTGCAAAACCGGATATGATATACAATGGAGATTACGATATATCAAAAACTGGTTTAGAATTTCCCTATGATGCAACTGTTTTAAAAGAAGCCATTATATATCTAAAGAAAAAGAATCCAGAAACTAATGTGCTACTATCTGTAGGTGGAGCTACTTATGTTAATTGGAAGGGATTCAATGAAAAAGATATAGCAAGGTTTGTTAAAGATTTTAATTTAGATGGTGTAGATATAGATTATGAACCTAATAGAGAGTGGGGCTGTAAACCAGATAAATATGGAGTTATTTATTGTAAGACTGATAATGAATATGTTTCATTAATAGAAAAAATAAGAAGAGAACTTAAAAGACCATATATAATTTCAGCAGCGCCACTTAGTGTAGGAGCTTATGGACAGGGTAAATTTAAAGATTCACCACCAGCTTCATTAGACAGTACTGGTATGATGCTTGATGTTATAAGTAGAGCATCAAATAAATTAGATATAATAAATGTTCAAGGATATAATGCAGGCCCAGAATTTAACCCATTAGAAGCTACAGAAGCTTATAGCTATTATTTTAAAGGAAGTGTAGCTATGGGAGTTATGGTGCCACCAGAAGACTTTAGTACTGGTAAATGGACAATAGATAAGATAGAAGAAGTAGGAGATTATATTAATGAAAATAATTTAGGTGGAATGATGCTTTGGGATTTATACAGAAAAACAAAGGAAATGGATAGTCAAACTATGGCAAGTGCAATTGCAAAATCCTTAGGCTTTGAAAATTATAAAGAGACACTGTTTCCACTTCATAGAAAAGAATAAATTAAAGCATATTAAAAAAATAAATAAGTTAATATGTTAGTTTATTTTTTTAATTATATCTTCCTTAGAATCCACTAATAGTAAAACTATTAGTGGATTCTAAGGTGTTTTATTTCATAAAATATCGTCCCATCTTTGAACTGTTATTTATTTTTATATGGTTTAGTTCAATCTTTTACTTATTATTCATCTTTATTAAAAAATAAAATTTTTAAGATTAAACTATAAAAATAAATAGTTTAGAGATGAAAAAGAATAACTAAAGTTATATGTACTATAAACTGAAATCAATTTACGATATAATGTATTTAAGGTAGATTAAAAAAATAAATGTCTTTCACTTATTATTTATTTTAATATGCCTAAAGAAAACTTACATAGGGGAGATAAAATGACAGATAAAGAACTTTTTAAAATAATAAGGCAAGAAAGCATAGAACATGGTGATGAAATAACAGAACGTTTTCCTTATTGGGTAATGAAAATATTTTTTAACTTATCAGAAGATGAGCTTTTTAATGCAATTGGAGGATTACAACAAAATGATGAATCTATAGATGGATTTTTTATTGATGATGAGATGCAAGAAATTATATTTGTTCAATGTAAGGCAGCTTTAAGTTCTAAAAAAATTAAACCTTGTAAAAAAGAATGGCTCTCTTATTTTTATGATATTCCCCATAAACTAGAAAACAATGAATATATAAATAATCATAAAAATGAAAAAGTAAAAGATATAGCTGCAGAATATATTACTGCTAAAAATAAAGGCTATAGACCAAGATTTTATTTTTTTCATTTAGGTTATTTACCTAGAGAAAATAGAGAAATAATAAATTCTTATCAAAACGAGAATACAGACTTTTATTATTTTGGAATAAAAGAAATAAAAGAACAATTAGAAGAATATAATTCTAAGTTAGATTTTACAACACCAGAAACCTTTGATATAAAGTTAAATTATAAAATAAATCCTGATATTATAGATGAAAAGATAGGAAGATATCATACTATAATATCTATAATAACCGGTGAACAGTTAATAAAACTTAGATCAAATTATAAATATAAACTATTTGAAAAAAATGTTAGATTTAGTCTTGGAACTAATAAGATAAATAAAAATATAAAGCAAACAGCTTTAACTAATAAAAGTAACTTTTATTTTTATAACAATGGTATAACTATAAACTGTAAAGCTTATAGATACAAAGAAAACAATAATTCCATTAAGGTAGATTATCCACAGATTATTAATGGTGCTCAAACTGTAGAATCTATTTATGGAGCTTATAAAGATACAGTAAATAAACTTAAAAGAGAACTAAAAGATAAGGATAAAGCAGAAGAAAAAGCATTAAATGAATTTAAAAGCTTAAGAGTTTTATTTAGATTAATTCAATCGGACAAGCATGATTCGGATTTTGCTATGAATGTGATAAGGTATAATAACTCTCAAAATGCTGTAAAAATAAGAGATTTTTATTCAAATACTTCAGAGCAAATAAAACTTCAAAGAAAATTTGCTGAGTATGGATATTTTTATGAAATAAAAAGAGGTGAAAGAACCTATATAAAAAAAGAAAAGCATATTATACTTGGTAAAAAGTTATCTGATTTTAAGTATGGAAGTGAAAAAATAAATATAGAAAAGCTTTGTAGTCTTTATAGGGCATATCTTGGAGAGCCATCTGCAAAAGAGGTAGGAGCTAAATATATACTTAATAGCACTGAAATATATACAAGCCTTTTTGGAAATTCTGCAAATGCTATTACAAACAATAAAGTTAAACAGATGATTTTAGCTTATAATATATTTTCTATAATAGAGGAAGAAACGAAAAATTATAATAAAATATTAAAGATGATAAATGTATTAGATAATAGTAAAAACTTTGATAAACTTCAAGGGTTAATACAAAGTTCTAGAGTATTTAAATCTGTCTTTAAAAATAAATTCAATGATTATGAAATTTATGAAGAAAAAAAGAGAATACTTCATGAGAAAATAAAAAGATATTATCCTTTAACACAAGGTAAGTATTTTTTGATAGCTATATTTAAATTAATATTAGATGAATGCTTATATGAAGATATAATAATAAAACATGAACTATTTTCTGATAAAGAATTTATAGATAAAAAGATAGTTACTCCATGGCTTTCAGATTGCTTAGATAAATTATTAGTTCCTACATATGATAAAGTAAGCGAAAAAGAAAATATATCACTAAATACTTTTTATTTAAGAACTAAAACTTTTGATGGAATTAAAGAGTTGTTTGAACAATTAGATATAGATGAAAACAAGGAATTTAATGAAATATTTGAACTTAAGTTAAATTAATTATTAAAACTAAACTTAAATAAAAGAGTGATAAATTTGAAACAACTTGTCACTCTTTTATTTTAAATATATTAATTAATCTAAAATCTTTCTATAAACTATTTTTAAGCTATATTTTTTTTCTTGAAATAAACAAAAGATATTGCAAAGAATACTAAGCTATAAATTAAAACAATAGAAATTGAAAAAGGTACAGTTACACCTTCTACATGTGGGAAAGAAGAAGTTACACTTAGTTTTCCAGCTAAGTCTAAATTGGAAAATAAAACATATTTTGCCCAAGAATATTTAGCTATAAAAGGCACTAGAGTAGCTCCGCTATTAGTTATAAAAAGTGCTGTAAGAATAGCTATTATTTGACTATTAAATATAAGAGCCATCATAAACCCAACAGAAATGGATAGGGTATAACGTATTAATCCATACATTAAGTATTTAATATGAAATATATAGGCATTATTTTCAACTATTTTTCCATCAATAAGAGTTAATATATTTTGTCCCATACCGTTTTTGCCGTACAAAATAACCCCTGTTATTAATAAAATTAACATAACAAATAAAGATGCTATTGCAGTAAACAATATAGTTGAAGTAATTTTAGAAAGCAGTATTTTATATCTTGAATGAGGCCTTATTAGTAGTTGTTTCATCGTATTGTTTTTATTTTCTAAGTATATAGTACCTACACCGTACATTAAAACAAAATATATTAAAGGGCCAAGAAAAGCTTCCATATTTTTATTTGTAAAGTCCCAAGGAGTTCTCATATTAGTAGGAATGTTATGTTTTATTGAATAATTTAATTTCTTAATTTTATCATTATTTTTGTTAAGTTCTATTATAGCACTACTTTTTGTATTGGTACTTTTTGTATTAGAAATATCAGATTGTAACTTAGTGTTTTCTTCTTTCAATTTTTGAATTTCGTTTTTAGCAGAAGTTTTCCAGTTATCTTTATTAATATTAGGGGCATGTGTTGAATGGAAATACCCCATTATTCCTATACTTACTATAAAAAATATAGCGAATATGAGAGTTCTTAATCTAAAGAAGCTTTTCATATTTTCATTAGCTACAAGTTTAAAAAATCCTTTTAAGTTTTCCATTTTAATTTACTCCTCCTACTATTTTAAGAAATTCTTTTTCAAGATTATCAAATTCATTTGAATTTTTTATTGCTAGCAATTTACCTTTTTTTATTATAGCAACTCTATCACACATAAGTTGCATTTCAGATAAAAGATGGCTTGATACAAGAACAGCTACATTTTCATTATGAGCTAAATCCTTTAAATAAGTTCTCATTTCAGCTATACCTTCAGGATCTAATCCGTTTGTAGGTTCATCTAGTATAAGTACTGAAGGATTGTGCAGCATAGCTAATGCAATACCTAATCTTTGTCTCATACCTAAAGAATATCCTTTAACTTTTTCGTGTATACTTTCTTGAAGATTAACCATTTTAATGACTTCATCTATTCTTTCCTTTGAAACATTATCATACATTTTTGCAAAATGAAGAAGGTTTTTATAACCACTTAGAAATTTGTAAAATTCAGGATTTTCAACTATTGCACCTACGTCCTTTATAGCTTTTTTAAAATCAGTTTTTATACTATTTCCTCCTATTAGAACTTCTCCGCTACTCATAGATATAAGACCTACTATCATTCTAATAGTAGTGGTTTTACCAGCACCATTAGGGCCTAAAAATCCTAAAACTTGTCCTTTGTAAATATCTAAAGATAAATCGTCTATTATTGTTTTATTAGATATTTTTTTCGTTAAGTTTGTAATCTTAATTGCTAAATTATTTTCCATTTGTCCACCTCTTTTGTAATTTTAAATATTAATTATATGATTCAATGTTCAATATTGTATAATCACATAAGACAAATTACAATGGGGTATTGAAATAGTTAAGTGTTTTTTATGTTATTTATAGAAATTATTAATATGTAATTAAGTTTTTTTTAAGGAGTATGGGATTTTTTTATTATTTAAGAATATAATGTAAAATAATTAAAAGATATTACTGTGTTTATATTTTACCTTATATATAAAATCAAACACCCTAGAGCTTATATTATCGCTTAAAATGAATGTATAAAACTATATAATTCATTTTAAGACATAGTATTGTTAGCATAGGGTGTTTTTTTATTAATTTATTTTTATGGTTAACTAAAATTTTTATTATATTTTAAAATCTAATTGATTTAATACAGATTTTGGTATGGAAACTCTAACAGTTTTAAGAGGATTAACTATTTGACAGATTTCAGTATTACAAACTATACTCATAAGCATAACAATTTCATTAGTTTTCATTGATATTTTTTTAGATAGTAGTTTTAACATATCTTCGTTAGCAAGTATTGCTGCTTCATCTACAGTTTCAGCTGAGGCTATAGTGTATAGGCTGTCTTTATCTTCTAATATAGGATTCTCTGTTTTAAATTCTTTTAAAACTTCTAGTTTTACTGTAACTTTTCCTGGGATTTCAATTCCTGATATTCCAATTTCACCATCTCCCATGGAGGCATGTAAGTCTCCAAGAGCAAATAAAGCACCATTAGTAGCTATAGGTAAATATAAAATAGATCCTTTTTTAATAGCTTTATTATCCATATTTCCACCATGATTTCCTGGAGTTCCACAGTTTATAGAAGCTTTTTTAGGGGCTACTCCAATTACTCCAATCATTGGATTAAGAGAAATCTCAATATCATTAAATATTGCTTTGTTATTTTTTATAGGTATTATTTTTGAGTCTAATCCTTTTAATAAGTAACCAAGAGTTCCTAAATCTTTTCCAGTAGATATAACACCTTGATTTTTTATTTCTATATTTTCAATTGTTACTTTTAATGTATCTCCTTTAAGAGCTTCTTTTATAAATATAGGACCAGTAGCTGGATTAACTCTTTCTAAGTCTATGGATTTAAGAGCATCTTTATCATTTTGTATTTGGTTGGAAAAACAATCTAAGGTTTCAATTTCTACTATAGAACTAGATGGTACTTCTAAAACTTTAGGGTTATCCTTTGAAAAAGAATAGATAACATTAGTAGTATCTAATTTAAAGTTCATCTTATTACCTCCATTTCATTTGATAAAACAAATAAGCATATATTTCTAGAAAATATTTATTATAATCTTTAGTGAAATATTTTTATTATTATATATCATTATATCAATTAGTATTAGATTATATTGTTTATTAATAAGATTGTCAATTATTTACCCTTTGAGAGTGCTCTATATTCTCGTGGTTGTAGACCAGTGCTTTTTTTAAAAAGCTCAGAAAATCTAGCAGCACTTTTGTATCCAACAATCAAAGCTATTTTTTTAATATCAAAATCAGTACTTGATAATAAGTGTTCTCCTTGACTCATTCTGCGGTTTTGAATGTATTCAGTTATTGTACAGTTATATATACCTTTAAATGTTGTTTTAAGTTTAGTAGTTCCCATACAAGCCATTTTACATAGTTCACTAAGGGTTAAATTATATGCATAGTGATCATTTATATAGGACACAACATTTTCAATACGATCAATATCTGATTGTGAAAAATGGGTAGGAGCTTTGGATTTTTTAAAATTTTCACGAGAAAGTATAAGAGAAATAGCTTCAGCTACTTTACCTTCATAAAACAATTTAGCAGAAATCCCTGTGCCTTTATAAGCTTTTAATTGATGTAATAGTAATACCATTTCTGGAAATTCTGTTGTTTCATTTATTTTTAAAAGAGCAGATCTTGGGTTAATATAATCATCTGAATATTTTTCCTCTAAGTAGTTATCACAATATTTAGGAGTTAAATCGATACCTATTGATTTCATTGGTATATTTTTATGAAAGATTGCTTGATATTTATTACCATTATACCAATAACTTTTAACACAACCTGCTTTTAACCTACGGTAAGGGTTGATTTCTTCTCCAGATACAGATTCATAGTATGAAATGCCTAGATATTCTGGAAGTTGACTTTCAAAATAAAAGTTATCATGAAAATAAAAATCATGTATAGAAATAGAAAATAAATCCTTATGGGAGTAAATCCAATAGTATCCACTTCCTAAGGATTCATTAAGTTTATAACAAGTTCCGATAGGATTAAATTTATCACAGGAAGATACTTTTCTAAAACCATTTTTAAGTAGTATAGGTTCATGAATTTCTCTTAAGACCATATAATCATCCTTTCTTGATTAGTCGATATAAGACCAGGATTAGACTAACTTAACTGAAAAGCATTCTCAATAACCTGCATAGGTTTTATAATAGTACTTGTAAGAAGATAAAACTATTTACTAATAATCATATGATTCATAATGATTATTGTCAATTGATTTTAGATTAAAAGTATATTTTTCATTGTTTTAAAGTGATTATAAAAAAAGTTACTTATGTCTAATCGAGAAAATCAATTAAATGAAGTATAATTATAAATTTTAAGGAGGTTGAATAATGAATAAAAACAGGAAGGAATTACTGGAGTTAAGTATGGGAAAACTTTTTGTAAAAATGGCTCTCCCTGCTATGCTTGGTATGATAGCAGTAGGATTATATAATATGGTAGATGCTATATTTGTAGGGCAACTTGTATCAGCAGCAGGGGTTGGAGCTATAGTTGTAGCTTATAATGTAACATTATTAAATACGGCTACTTCTATGTTGCTTGCTATGGGTGCTATGTCCGTTTTATCAAGAGCTTTAGGAGAAAAAGATAGTAAGACCATAGATAAGTTATTTGGTAATGTTTTAATAGGTACTGCAGTATTATCAATAATTTTAACTATAATAGTTTATAATTTTGCAGGACCAATGCTTGCTTTTGTTGGTGCAAAGGGAGAAATATTAAGCTTAGGTACAAAATATTTAAAAATAATATCTTTAGGTTTTGTTTTTTCAGGGTTAGGACCTGCATTAAATTTTCTAATTCGTGGTGAAGGACAAATGAAGGTTGCCATGAAAATTATTACTTTAGGAATAGTTATAAATATTGTATTAGATCCAATCCTTATTGGAAAATTAGGTATGGGAATAAAAGGAGCGGCTTTAGCAACAATTATTGCACAATTAATCGTTGTAATAGGAGATATAGTATATTTTAAAACCGGTAAAAGTGTTATTAAGATATCAAAGCATAGTTTTAAAATGTCTTTTGACATTATGCCTAATATATTAAGTGTGGGATTTTCAGGAATGGTAATGCAAATAATGCCTGCAATTCAAATGTCTATAATGTTTAAAGTATTATCTTCTTATGGAGGTAGTGAAAGCATTATTATAATGGGTACTGCCTATAGAGTTATGATGTTTGCTTTTATATCACTTTGGGGTATTGCTCAGGGTGTTCAACCAATAATCGGAGCAAATTATGGTGCTAAACAGTATGACCGTGTAAAGAAAGCCTTTGTAACATTTGCTCGAATATCCACTGCTATAGCAGGTGTCTTATGGCTTAGCTTTATGGTATTCCCTAAGACTATAATAAGTTGGTTTATAACAGATCCATCTTTGGCGCAAGCGGGTATAGGTAGATTTAGAATTTTCCTTGGAATATTTATTTTATATGGAATTATGTCAATGTCTATTGTATTTTTCCAAGGCGTTGGTAAAGGGAAAAAAGCAGCCATATTGGTTATGGGAAGACAAATATTATTTTTTATTCCAATAATTTTATTGTTACCAAAGGCAATAGGAGAAACAGGAGCATGGCTTGCTATGCCACTTGGAGATTTTTTAACTGTTTTATTAAGTGGAATTTTTATTGTAAAAGAATTTGCAGATATGAATAATAAAATTAGAGGATATAATAGTTCTGAATTAGCTAAGGGGAAAATTTAATAATTTAAATAAAGATTGTATTAAAATCAAAAATAGCTAGAAGACAAAGGAGAGTATTATACAATTGTATATGCTCTCTTTTAAATTATAAATTATTATGTGACTTTATTATAAACTATATAAGTTAGAATTAAGGAAATGATATAATTACAATAAGTGATGTATTTATTTTCCATAAGTTAATAAAAACTTATTTAAATGATAAGGGGGAAATGTAAATGATAATATCAATTTACCAAATCGATGCATTCACCAAAGAACAATTCAAAGGTAATCCAGCAGCAGTGTGTCCATTAAAAAAATGGATTAGTGATGATTTAATGGAAAAGATTGCAGAAGAAAATAATTTATCTGAAACTGCATTTTTTGTCAAAAAAAATGATAAATATGAGCTTAGATGGTTTACTCCTAAAGGAGAAATAGATTTATGTGGTCATGCTACATTAGCAACAGCTTATGTGATATTTACTTATATGAATAAAGATGCTAATAAGATAAGTTTTAATACTAAAAGTGGAGTTTTAGAAGTATATAGAGAGAAAAATTTATTAACTATGATTTTCCCAACCAGAAGAGGAGAGAGGTGTACAGCACCAAATCTTTTAATTAAAGCCTTAGGAAAGAAACCACTAGAAGTATATAAATCAAGAGATTACATGGCTGTCTTTGAAAAAGAGGAAGATATTTTAAATCTTAATCCTAATATGAAAGAGTTAAAAAAATTAGATACATCTGTAATAGTAACAGCAAAAGGTAAAAATGTAGATTTTGTATCAAGGTTTTTTGCGCCTAATGTAGGAGTGAATGAAGATCCAGTTACAGGTTCTTCTCATTGTACACTGGTTCCATATTGGAAAGATGTATTAGAAAAGAGTGAACTTGTTTCACAGCAGGTATCTAAAAGAAGTGGAATGTTATATTGCATTGATTTAGGGGAAAAAGTTAAAATATCTGGGGAAGCAGTAACTTATTCAGAAGGTTATGTAAATGTTTAAATTGATATATTGTAATAATAGTGAGGAGTTTTTATTATAAAAAAGAACTCAAAAAACAATGATATTATATATAGCTTAAGGTTATAATATTAAGTTATATATAAACATATTAAGAATAAAGGAAGTTTCATATTTGTTAAAAATAAATAGATAGTTAAAAGAAAATAATTAATGTACAATTATAAACAATCAAGGATATATAATTAAGGGTATATAAACAATTATATCTATCTCCTAAACTAAAGCCTTGAGAAGGCATTAAGTTTTTAATCCTCTAGGTTATTTGTAATATTTCTATATACCCTTACTTTGTATATTTTTTATAGTAAATCATCTATAATGTTTTCTGCTAATCTTTTATACATATTAGATTTATTAATGAGCATTAGGGCTGTTAGTAGATTTTTATAATAATCTCTATTCTCATTTAAATCAGATAACTCATCAAGTATTAAATCCAAATCTTTTTGAATTTCATCATTAAAAGTTTCACTTTCTATGTTTTTAACTTGTAAAAATATTTTGTATAGTTTATCTAAATTTAGATTTTCAGGTTTTTCTTTAGCATTTTCAACTATTTGGTTTAGCAAAGTTTTTATATCAGTTATTGCTAAACTTTGTTTTAAATTATAAATAAGTATCATCATTATTATGTGATCTCTTGAATATTTTTTATTTTTAGCAGGCATTAATATTTTACCTTTTGTGTAGTTGTTAATCATAGTTTTTGTAAGAAGTTTATCATCTTCATTACGCTTAGTTTTATTTAAACCAACTTCAAATAAAGTAATTACTTGGTCCATGTATAAATCTAATTTAGGTATATCGCTAAGGTTAATATCTTCTTTTAAATTTAAAGTACCAATAGCTTTTTCTATTTTATTTTTATAATCATCCATATATATTATATTTAGAGGGAAATAAATAAAGTTTCCTCTAATACTCCTTTCTATTTTAAACACTAGTTTTAAGGTGAGAAGCTATTATTTTCTTATGGAAGAATACTCTTATTATTGAAACAATATATAAGTTTTAGAGTATTTAGCCATTATAGACACAACACATAGTTATTAAAACTATATGATACAGTATACAATTATAATTTTAGGGGTATATTAAGAAAAATTCAATAGCCCTTTATAAAAAAATTTATATTTTTACTAAAAAAGTAATTGAAATATAGTAGAAATGGTATATAATATATATATAACATAACATAGTTTTTAAAACTACGTGATACTATGTAGATATATTTTGTGTTTTTATAATTTAAAGTGTATATTAAATAAAATTTTGTCTAGTATATACTTTTGTATACATATAAAAGATTTAATAAAAGTTTTCGATAATTTAATGATTAAATTAGAGCCAGTTAAATACAAGGAGGAGTAGAAATGGACAAAAATAAGATATTTAGAGAACCTGTTAATGGATTTACTCATTTATTTGGAGCTATAGTTTCTTTTATTGGGTTATTAGTTCTTGTAGTTAAGGCTGCAATTTCATATCCTACAAGCAATTTAAAGATAACTTCTGCTATTATATTTGGATTGAGTCTTATATTTTTATATACTGCAAGTTCTGTATACCATTTAGTTAATTCTACAGAAAAAGTAATAAAAATGCTTAGAAGATTAGATCATTCTATGATATTTGTACTTATTGCAGGAAGTTATACACCAATATGTTTAGTTATTCTTCAAGGTAAATTACGCTGGGGAATATTTATTGCTGTATGGTCAATGGCTATTTTAGGTGTTTTATTTAAAATGATATGGTTTAATATGCCAAGATGGTTATCTACAATGTTTTATATATTAATGGGATGGTTTGTAGTTTTATTTATAAATCCTTTATCTCAAAATATAAAACTTGGAGGAATTATATTACTTGTTTTAGGAGGTATTTTTTATACTGTAGGTGGTATAATATATGGTCTTAAATGGCCAAAATTAAATTTAAAAACTATAGGATTTCATGAGATATTTCATATATTAATACTTTTAGGAAGTCTTAGCCACTATTTATGCGTTTTTGTATATGTAATATAAATACAAAGATTGAATAATAAATATAAATACAAAGATTGAATAATAAATATAAAATAATAATATTTTTATATTAAAAAAATATATTAATGTAGGTAGTTTATTAAAAAATAAGCTACCTACATTTTGTTAATTTATTAAGTTATAAGAAATAGATATAGTTTTATAGTTTAAGATTAGTTAATACAATATCTAGTTTGTTTATTAGATTGTTTATATTATCTTCATTTATAACAAGAGGGGGCTGAAAAGCTAAAACATTTCTATCTATACCATTTTTCCCAATAAGAATTCCTTTGTCTTTTAAAAGTTCAAGAATTAAATCTGTTTCTTCTGTAGCAGGGGTTCCATCTGTTTTTACTAATTCAGCTCCAAGCATAAGGCCTAGTCCTCTAACATTTTTAATAATTAAATGTTTCTCCTTTAGTTTTATTAATTCGTTTTTAAGTTTTTCACCTAAAAGGGCTGCTCTTTCACATAGATTATTATTTTCTATATAATTGAGTACGGAAATTGCAGCTTCAGCTGAAACGGGATTGCCACCTAAAGTTGAAGCTGAAGGCTTTGTAAAGGATGCAGCTATAGCGTCATTTGTGCAAAAAGCCCCAATAGGAAATCCGTTACCTAGAGCTTTGGCAATAGTTATGATATCTGGAACTACATCATAGTGCTCTATTGCAAACATTTTTCCTGTTCTTCCAAAGCCTGTTTGAACTTCATCTATGATTAAAAGTATATTATGTTTTTCTAATAATTTTTTTAAATCTTTAAAATACCAGCTAGGTGGAGTTATTATTCCACCGTTACCTTGTATAGGTTCAGCTATTAATGCAGCAATATTTTTTGAACCTATATGTTTAATAGTTTTTTCTATTTCATTTAATGATTCAGCAGCAGATACATCAAGAGGTTTATCTTTGTTATAAGCATTTTGAACAAAAGTAATAGAGTTATCTAGATTTGGATCTGTTCTCCACATAGGAATTCCAGTTGTACTCATTGTTAAATATGTACGACCATGAAGACTATTTTTTAGTGAAATAAAATTATTTTTTCCTGTATACAAGCGAGCTAATAAAAGAGCACCTTCATTTGCTTCAGATCCGGAGCAGCAAAAGAAAGAGTGTTTTATGTTTCCAGGAAGTAAAATAGATAGTTTTTCTGCTAAGTTAACTATTGGTTCAGTTAGATATATTGTTGTAGTATGTTGAAGCTTTTGCATTTGTTTAATTGCAGCATTAAGTATTTCACTGTTGCAGTGTCCACAATTCATTACTGAAACTCCTGCAAAAAAATCTATATATTTTTTTCCTGTAGAATCAAATAAATATTGCATTTCTCCTCTAACTATTTGAGGAGGGTTTTTATAAAAATGATTGCTACAGGGGAATAAAAAATTTTTTTTCTTTTTGATTATTTTTTCAGGGCCTATAAATTTATTCAAATATTACGCCTCCTTAGTTAAATTGTAAAGCACCTAAAGTAAAACCCTTTTTTATAGGTTTTAAGGAAGAATATAATTCATTACATTTGTCTAAATTAGCAATAGCTATTTTATAGGTATGAATAATTTCCTCTAAAATTTCTAGGTTATAGTCACAAGCTTCAATTCTAAAATGGTTTAATCCAATATTATTAAGTTCTTTTAAAAATGGAAGATAACATAAATCTTTGTATAGTAGTATATGGTTTTTCCCATTGTTATCTTTGTATACAGGATGTTCATAGCCTTTATCATCTACTAAAACTAATAGGTCATTATTAAAATAGTTGTTATCCTCTTTAGAGAAAGGTTTATTTTCTTTTATATTTTCATATAAATCATGTTCTAAATATAATACTACTGGTGAACCATGAACAATTAATTCTAAAGGTATAGGGCTATTTTTAGTGGTTTCAATTAAATCATTTAATGGAGCTTCCACAGAAAGAGTAGCTCTAGATAAACCTTGGTCTTTATAAAATTTGGCAGACATTTCATTATAAATATTTAAAGAATAATCACCAATAAGCTTTAGTTTTAAACTTTTGAATTTATGTATTGCTCCTAGGTTAGTTACTAATAAACCATCTAATTTAAGGTCATTTTGGTTAAGTAAGTGAGTATATTTTAAAAAGTCATCTTTAAACATCATTCTTGGTAAGCCAAGATATACTTTTGTATTATTTTTATTTTCTGTTATTTCAATAATTTCTTTTTTACTAAAGGGTTTGTTAGGTTTGAAAACTTCACCAGAAAGATAAATAGCATCAGCATTTTGTTTTAATGCAATTTTAGCTTGTTTAAGAGAATTAACTTTTACAGTAAGAAGAGGCTTATTCTTTTTATTAATATCCTTTGATAAAGCTTTTTTTATTTCATCTATTCTATTTTTACTTGTTTCAATTTCTTCAATTGGATTACTAAAAACTTTACCATGACTATAAAAAACACCAGTACCTTCATATCTTCTGTTAATATTGTTAAGACCTGGCTTTCCAAAAGCATATGCAGTAGATATGTCTCTTTTTCTGTTTTTAAATATTTCTGTAGAATTTTTTTTATTATCAAAACAAATAGGATCATCAATATATCTATCAATAGCATCACTATAATAATTAATTAAACGAATTAAATAATCAGAATCTCTCATTCTACCCTCTATTTTAAAAGATACAATACCTGAACTTATTAATTCAGGGATGTGTTCATACATACACATATCCTTTACTGCCATAGGATATTCGGTGTTATAAAGAAGACCATCTTTTTTTATCTTAAAATTCCAGCGACAGGGTTTCATACAAAGCCCACGATTACTACTTTTGCCAAAAAGCATACCGCTGTATAAACATTGACCACCATGGGAAATACACATGTCACCATGAATAAAATATTCAAACTCCATATTTGTTTTAATAGATAAAGAACTAACTGTTTTTAAATCCATTTCACGAGAAGCAACAATTCTAGTTATCCCTAAATCTTTTAATGCTTTAATGCTTTCTATGTTGTGAATATTCATCATTACTGATGAATGTAAATTAAGATTTAAATTTAATTTCTTTGTTAATTCTAATATACTTAAGTCTTGGATAATTAAAGCATCTGGTTTAATGCTTTCTAAAAATTTTAAATAATCAGTAGCCTCTTTTAAATCTTTTTTACTAAAAAGATTATTTACTACTACATAAACTTTTTTATTTAATGAATGTGCAATAGTAACTGCAGTAGCTAATTCTTCCTTTGTAAGATTATGATCTTTTTTGTGCATACGCATATTTAGTATTTTACCACCTAAATAAACAGCGTCTGCACCACTATAGATAACTTTTTTAAATATTTCAAATGTACCAGCAGGAGCCAATAATTCTACTTCTTTGCCATTAAAATATCTAGGCATAATTTTCACTTCTTTCATTAAAATAATATTTATTTAATTAGATTGCTATTTGTTACATCATTAAATTTAAAATCTTTTTTTATAAGATCTTTGGATTTTAACCATTTTAAAACTTCTTTAAATTCAGATTTAGAAGGAAGAGTTGCTTTTGTGTATTTTGGTAATACTAAAGAATCTTTTATTCTAGGAGGAAAACCACATTCTTTGATTACTAAATCAATATATTTTTCTTTTTTTTCAGTATTAATATAATCTACAGCTTTATTGTAAGCTTTATAAAATTTTCTTATTTCATTTTCCTTTGAATCTATAGATTTTTGTGTAAATATTAAAACTCCTGCGTTAATATTTTCTTTGTTTGAATCTTTTAGTATTTTTCCACCGTCTAATACTGCAACACTAGCTAAGGGTTCAGGAAGAGTAGCCATATCTAATTTATTATTTTTAAGCATTTCTAATCTTGTAGGTATTTTAGAAATTTCTATTTTTTTTACATCATTAGAACTTACGTTAGGAGATTCAATCATTTTATCTGTTGAATATTCAATTATTGTATTTTTAGAAATACCTATACTTTTATTTTTTATTTGGTTTATATTTTCAATATTAGATTTTTTACTACTGATTAATTTAAAACTTCCATCAGTTTTAGATGTCATTTTAACATTTAATTTTTTATTGTTTAATAAAGGAACAGAAAGCATATCAGATATAGCACCATCTAAATTATTTGTTTGAAGAGCAGAATTACGGTCAACAGCACTTTTAAAATGTTTTAGATTTACTTTAATACCTTCTTCGTCAAAATAGCCATTATTGTTTGCTATGACAAAAGGAATAGCATTAAGGGCAGGGAGAAGTCCTATAGTTAATTCCTTAGATTCTTTAGAAGCACTTTCTTTTTTTGAAGTTGTACATCCTATTAAAGAAATACTAAATAATAATATTAATAATGGTAAAAAAAATTTCTTTTTCATTTTTGTTTCCTCCATTTTTAAAATTTGAATTTTTATTTTATAGTCTGTATTTGTGACTTTAAAATTTTTTAAAAATCAGAAGTTGTAAAGACTTCTTTTTTATCATTAACTAAAATAGCATCTATATTTTTTATAGATTCAACTAGATTTAGAGTATCTTTTATACCAATTAAGATAATAGTTATTTAATTAGATTGTTATTTGTTACATCATCAAAGTTTAAATCTGTTTTGATGAGTTTTTTGGATTTTGACCATTTTAAAACTTCTTCAAATTCAGATTTAGAAGGAAGGGTTGCTTTTGTATATTTTGGTAATGCTAGAGAATCTTTTATTGTAGGAGGAAACCCACATTCTTTTATTACTAAATCAATGTATTTTTCTTTTTTTTCAGTATTTATATAATCTACTGCTTTATTGTAGGCTTTGTATAATTTTTTTATTGAATCTTCTTTTGAATTTATAGATTTTTCTGTAAATATTAAAACTCCTGCATTAATCTCTGACTTATTTGAATCTTTTAATGCATTGCCCCCATCTAAAACTGCAACAGTAGCTAAAGGTTCAGGAAGGGTAGCCATATCTAATTTATTATTTTTAAGCATTTCTAATCTTGTAGGTATTTTAGAAACTGCTATTTTTTTTATGTTATTAGAATTTGTATTAGGAGATTTAGTCATTTTATCTGTCAAATATTCAATTATTGTATTTTTAGAAATTCCTATAGTTTTATTGTTAATGTTATTTGTGTTTTCTATATTAGAATTTTTACTACTAATCAATTTAAAGCTTCCGTCAGTTTTAGATGTCATTTTAATATTGAATTTTTTTTCATTTAATAAAGCCACAGAAATCATATCAGATATGGCACCATCTAAATTATTAGTTTGAAGAGCAGAATCACGGTCAACAGCACTTTTAAAATGTTTAATATTTACTTTAATACCCTCATCATCAAAATAACCATTATTTTTTGCTATAACAAAGGGAATAGAATCAAGATCTGGCATAACACCTATAGTTAAATTTTGTGATTCTTTAGAAGTGCTTTCTTTTAATTCTTTTTTTGTGGTTGAACATCCTATTAAAGCAATACTAAATATTAATATTAATAATGGTAAAAAAAGCTTCTTTTTCATTTTTATTTCCTCCATTTTTAAAATTTAATTTTTTATTTTATAGTCTGTATTTGTGACTTTAAAATTTTCTTTAAACCCAGAAGTTGTAAAGACTTCTTTTTTATCATTAACTAAAATAGCATCTATATTTTCTATGGATTCAACTAGCTTTAAACCATCTTCTATACCTAGTGAAAAAATAGCTGTTGAAAGAGCATCACCATCAATGGATTTGTTTGAAACTATGGTAGTGCTAATTAATGAATTTTCTACTGGATACCCAGTAAAAGGACTTAGTATATGGTGATAGGTTTTATTATTTTTTATAAAGTTACGTTCATATATTCCAGAAGTTACAATGGATTTATTACTAATATTAAGTATTCCTAAATATTCTCCTCGTTTTTCTAAAGGAGCTTGGACTCCTATTTTCCAAGGTTTATCCTTTGAATTATTACCAAGAGCATATATGTTTCCACCTAAATCTAGAATAGCTGATTTTATTCCTTCTTTTTCTAAATATTTAGTTAGTTTATCAGCAGCGTAGCCTTTAGCTATTCCACCTAGGTCTATTTTCATATTTTGTTTTTTTAATTTAACAGTATTTTTGCTTTCATTAAGTAGAATGTCATTATAAGAAATAGTACTTAATGCTTCTTGTATTTCTTGTTTTGAAGGTACTTTTGGGTTGTCTGAGTTTATTGCCCAAAGATTAACTAAAGGCCCTATACTAATGTCAAAATTACCCTTTGATAATTTGGAGTAATCTTTACCTTTTTTTATAACATAGAAAGTTTCAGGAGAAACTTTTATTTCTAAATTATTAGATTTTTTATTAATTTTAGATATTTCGCTGCTTGAAATATTTACGCTCATTTTGTTTTCTATATTTTTTAATATTGAAAAGCAATTATCAAATATCTTATCATCTTTGTTACCATATATTTTTATATTTATATATGTTCCTAAAAAAAAACCAGATTTACTTTCAGAGATGTTTATACTATCCTTTTTAGTTAATTGTTTTTTTTCTTTTAAAGTATTATGTAGGTTATAGTTATAAAAAAAGATACCAGATATTATAAGTATTAATAAAATTAAACAAGCAGAGATAGTTTTTTTATTATTTAATTTCAATGGTATACCTCCTGAAAGTATAATTTATTTTTTATAAAAGTTATAAATTTATCAAACTTAAACAATTGTTATAAATTTATCAGCTTATAATGACAAAATGTCACTTGTGATTTTGTAAATTATATCATTAAAATTTATAAGGGTAAATATTTAATTAAATTATGATAATTAAGTAAATATAGTAAGTGAAGGTTGTTAAAAACAAAAGGTTTTTAATTTATTTTATGAACAAAATTGATAAAAAAGTAGTATTTTAAAATTAATATGATAAAATTTTTGTATAAAAATTAATTATATTTAAACTATTTTTGAATTAAATTTAACAATATTGTGGCATTATTATCAATGTGGAATTATTACTTATTTTTTAATTTAGGAGGTAAATTAATGGGGACGAAAAATAAGATAGTTATAGTTGGGGGCGGATATGGTGGAATTCTCACAGCTAAGAAACTATCCAAAAAATTTAAAAAAGATGAAAATCTTGAAATAACATTGATTGACAAAAAACCATATCACACATTACTTACAGAACTTCATGAGGTTGCAGCTAATAGAGCGCCGGAAGATTCTATTAGAATAGATTTGAAAAAAATATTTGCTAAAAGAAATGTTAATGTTGTGTTAGATGAAGTAATTAATATTGATTTTGACCAAAAGATTGTAAAATCTAAAAATGATTCTTATGATTATGACTATTTAGTAATAGGAACTGGGTCCAAGCCTACTTACTTTAATATACCTGGAGCAGAAGAATATACAAAAAAATTATGGTCTTATGAAGATGCAGTGAATTTAAAAGAACATATTTTAAATATGTTTAGAAAAGCGGTAAGAGAAACTAACAAAGAAAAAAGAGAGAAGTTATTAACTTTTGTTGTAGTTGGTGGTGGCTTTACTGGTATTGAAATGATAGGTGAATTAGGTGAATGGAAAGATAAATTATGTAAAGAATTTTATATTGACAAAGAAGAAGTGAAACTTTATGTAGTTGATGCAATGCCTAAGATTTTACCTATTTTCCCTGATAATTTAATAAAAAAAGCTGAAAAAAGACTTAAAAAATTAGATATTGAAATTGTAACAGGAGCAGGTATTACAGAAGTTACAAAGGATTCTGTAATTATGAAAGATAAAGGAAGTATAAATGCAAATACTGTAATATGGGCAGCTGGAGTTGAAGGTGCAGATATTATTAAAGATATAAAATTAAAGCAAGAAGGAAGAAAAAGAATAGTTACTAATGATAAATTACAATCTATAGATTATGAAAATGTATATGTTGTTGGAGATAATATATTTTATATTCCAGAAGGAGAAAAAAGACCAGTTCCTCAAATGGTAGAAAATGCAGAACAGTCAGCACCGTTAATTGCTAATAATATTTATGCAGATATAAAAGGGGGAGAGAAAAAATCATATAAACCAGGGTTTCATGGAGCTATGGTATGTATAGGTGGTCGCTATGGTGTGGCTCATATTGGTAAGCCAGGCAAGTTTATAGGATTATCTGGGTTTTTAGCAATGTTTGTTAAACACTTTGTTAATCTTATGTATTTTTTCCAGGTTGCTGGATTTAACAAGTGTTGGACTTATTTGATACATGAATTTTTTCATGTTAAGGATAAAAGAAGTTTTGTTGGAGGGCATTTTGCTAAATCATCACCTAATTTTTCGTTAGTACCATTAAGGCTTTTTGTAGGATATAAATGGTTAGAACAAGGATTACATAAGCTTCCTAAAATTTTAGAAGATCCTTCAAATATTTTCTTAATACCAAAACCTCCTTCAGTAGATGGTAATACTGCAGCATCAGCTGCTGCAAGTACTGCAGAAGCTGCAAAAGAAGTTGTAGAAACTTTACCAGTACCAGAATTTTTGCAAAATATGGTTGATTGGTCTATGAATACATTTTTTTATAATGGTGACGGAGGATTTACAGTTTTAGCAGAAATTTTTCAAGCAGGCATGGTAATTGGAGAAGTATTAGTTGGATTAATGTTAATATCAGGGTTATTTACAGCTCTTGCATCTTTAGCTTCTATTGTTATGGGAACTATGGTTTGGACTTCAGGAATGGCACCCTATGAAATGATATGGTATATAGGTGCTGGTATAGCTTTAATTGGTGGATCAGGAAGTGTTTTTGGATTAGATTATTATATACTTCCAATAATTAAGAAGTATTGGAAAAAGATACCTTTTGTAAAAAAACATTATGTATACACAGATTAATAAAAAGAAAAATAATTTTTATAATGAAAAGTAGTAAAAATATATACTTAAGTAAACTTAGGCTAAAAGAATTAAAATGGAATTTTTTAGTGTGATATATATGTTCTATTGTTACTTGATAAATGTTAATTTTTAACTAATATAAATGTCCTTTTAAAGCAGTCTTTAAAAGGACATTTGATTATATATACCAAGAAGTAAATATTAAGCAATATCTATAATGATTAGTATTTATAATTTGATTAATTATATAAGGGTGGTTATATGAAAAAATTAGACAAAGTTATAATAATATCTATCTTATTAATAGCAGTAATTTTCTTTGGAGTAATTAAATATAGAGAAAATAATATGAAAAAAAATAGTAATACTTTATATGCTCATGTATATGTAGAAGAAAAATTATATAAAGTTATTAATATTTCAGATAATCATTCAGAAAAAATTGTAGTTGAAACTGATCTTGGAAAAAATATTATTTATATCCATGATAATGGAATTGAAGTAGTTGAAGCAAATTGTGATGATCATATATGTGAAAAAATGGGATTTAAAAGGGAGCCTGGCGAAATTATAGTTTGTCTTCCAAATCAAGTTTTTATAGAGATAAAAGGAAATCAGGAGGCTGATGTTGATGAAGTCTCAAAATAAGAGAATTTTAAATATGAGTAAGATACAAAAAATGATTTTTTTCTCTATGTTAGTGTCTCAAGGTATAGTTCTTAACATAATAGAGAGAATGTTGCCTTTAAATTTTACTATACCAGGCGCAAAGCTTGGTTTAGCAAATATTATTACATTAACATGTATATATTTTTTTTCCTTTAAAGAAGCTTTGCTTGTTGTAGTTCTTAGAACAATACTTACTTCTTTTATTGCAGGATCTCCATCAAGTTTTTTATATAGTTTTTCAGGAGCATTAGTAAGTTTTTTTATTATGTATATGTTAATTTATATAAGCGAAGAAAAAATAAGCACTATAGGTATAAGTATATTAGGTGGAGTTTCTCATAATATAGGACAGTTAATTGTAGCTACCTTTATTATAGAAAATATGAAAATATTTTATTATTTACCATTTTTGATGATGACAGGTGTAGCAACTGGTATATTTGTAGGTTTATGTGTGAAGTATTTACTTTTATATTTAAGGAAATTAAAATATTTTAGTTAAATGGTAAAGGGGATTAAAATGAGTGAATTCTGGCAAGGTTATCCTAAAGTTTATAAAGAGCTTAGCTATGTTAAAAGTATTATAAAAGAAAATTTAAAAGGTTCAGATGTGTATTTAAAAGATTCAATTATACCTTCAGTTGAACAGGGTGGAAAAATGTTAAGACCGGCCTTTGTTTTGCTATCAGCAAAATTTGGGGAATATAATTGTGAAAAAATAAGTAAACTTGCTGCTGTAGTAGAAATGCTTCATTTGGCAACATTAATTCATGACGATATAATAGATAACTCTAAACTTAGAAGGGGCTGTGAGAGTATTCAATCTAAGTATGGAAAAGATTTTGCAGTTTATGCAGGGGATTATTTGTTTTGTCAATGTTTTAATGTACTTTCTAAAGATGATTATGCAGTAGAAAATTTAAAAGATGTTTCTAAAACAATTACAAGAATATGTATGGGAGAAATAAAACAAAATTATTTTAGATATACTAAGAAAATTAATTTAAATAAATATATAAGAATAATTTCTGGAAAAACAGCAGCACTATTTTCTTTAAGTTTTATCTTAGGTTCAAATGAATCAAAATGTGATAGGAAATTGGTAAAGACCTTAGGGAGGATTGGATATAATATTGGCATGGCATTTCAAATTATTGATGATTTACTTGATTATGTAGGTGATGTGGAAAAGATGGGTAAAGGTACTCAAAATGATTTAAAACAAGGATATTATACACTTCCAATAATATTTGCACTTCAAGAAGACAAAGAGGGCACACTTTCTAAAATTTTAGATAACTCTACATTTAAAGAAGATGATGTTAAGAAAATATTTAAATTAGTTATAAAACTTAATGGAGTAGAAAAATCTAAAAAATTAGTAGAAAGATATTCTACAAGAGCCTTTAATAGTATTAAAAAATTACCAGATTGTGAAAGTAAAATAATACTTTTAGAGGTTTTAGAAACTTTAATTTATAGAAAATATTAAGAAATATTTTAAGGAGTGGGGTTAATGGCTTATAAAGATTTGCAAGATTTTATAAAGATGCTTAAGGGGAAAAATCTTTTAACTGAAATAGAAGTAGAAGTAGATAGTGATTTAGAAATAACAGAGATTACTGATAGAGTTTCAAAAAAATATGGAAAAGCACTTTTGTTTAAAAAAGTAAAAAATTCTCCATATCCTCTGTTAATAAATTCTCTAGGAACTTATGAAAGAATGAATTTAGCCCTTGAAGTTGAGAATTTAGATGAAATAGCTAAAGATATTATGGAGTTTATGGATGTAGCTAGTTATGCCACTCTTATAAATAAAATTAAGTCTGTTCCAAAACTTGCTAGATTAGCTAGAGTTTTTCCTAAAAAAATAAAGAATGCTCCTTGTCAAGAAGTTATAGAAGAACCTAATTTAGATAAAATACCAATTTTAAAATGTTGGCCTAAAGATGGTGGAAGATATATAACTCTTCCATTAGTTATAACTAAAGATCCAGAAACAGGTCAGCAAAATATGGGAATGTATAGATTACAAGTATATGATAATAAAACTACAGGGATGCATTGGCATTTGCACAAAGATGGAAGAGAAATATATGAAAAATATAGAAAACTAGGTAAAAGAATGCCTGTATCAGTGGCTATAGGCTGTGATCCCGCAATAATTTATTCAGCTACAGCACCCCTTCCTAAAATGATTGATGAAATGATTTTTGCAGGTTTTTTAAGAAAATCACCAGTTCAATTAGTTAAGTGTATTACAAATGATATATATGTACCTTCTAATGCAGAATTTATATTAGAAGGGTATGTAGAGCTAGATGAAATGAGGTCAGAAGGTCCTTTTGGGGATCATACAGGTTACTATTCTTTAAAAGATATGTATCCAGTGTTTCACATTGAAAAAATAACTAGAAAAAATAAACCGGTATATCCTACTACTATTGTTGGTAAACCTCCTATGGAAGATTGTTATATGGGAAAAGCTACAGAAAGAATTTTCCTACCACTTTTAAAAATTCAATGTCCTGAAATTATAGATATGAACTTTCCACTAGAGGGGGTATTTCATAATTGTGTTATAGTGTCAATTAAAAAATCATATCCTAAACATGCTCATAAAGTTATGAATTCACTTTGGGGAATGGGACAAATGATGTACACAAAAATGATAATAGTTGTAGATGAAAATGTTAATCCTCATGATATATCAACTGTTTCATGGAAGGTATTTAATAATATAGATGCAAAAAGAGATTTAGTAATATCAGAAGGACCTTTAGATGCTTTAGATCATGCTTCAAACACAGCTTTTTATGGTCATAGATTAGGAATTGATGCAACTAAAAAGTGGGAAAGTGAAGGACATACTAGACCATGGCCTGATGACATAGAAATGACAGAAGAAATTAAGAAATTAGTAGATAGTAGGTGGCATGAATATGGTATTGAATAAAATTAAGCTTTATGGTGAATTGGTAATGTTTTCACATACCCTCTTCTCATTACCCTTTGCAATAATTGCAATGATATGGGCAGCTAATGGTTTGCCGAAGTTTGACACTATCTTTTGGATTTTAATTGCGTTAGCTGGTGCTAGAAATGGAGCCAATGCATTAAATAGATGGGTGGACAAGGATATAGATAAGAAAAATCCTAGAACAGCTAATCGTCATATGCCAAGAGGATTAGTAAATAGTTATGAAGTATGGTTAATAGTTATATTTTGTTTTTCAATTTTTCTATTTGCATCTTATAAATTAAATCCCTTATGTTTTAAATTAACTCCTATAGCATTATTTTTATTTTTTATTTATTCCTATACTAAAAGATTTACTTGGATATGTCATGTTGTACTTGGGATTGCATGTGCTGGAGCACCTGTTGGTGCATGGTTTGCTGTTACAGGTGAATTTAACTATATTCCCTTTGTTTTAGGTGCAGTTGTAGCTTTATGGGTTGCAGGATTTGATATAATTTATGGAACTCAAGATATAAAATTTGATAGAGAAAATGGGTTGTTTTCAATTCCAGTAGCTTTTGGATTAAAAAATGCACTTATTATTGCAGCAATTTTTCATTTTGTGATGATAGTGTTACTTATAGCTTTATACTATATTTTAAATTTAACTTGGATTTATTTAATAGGAATTATTATTAGCGGCGGACTTTTAATTATAGAACATTATATTGTATCTCCATCAAATGAAAAAAAGATGAAATTGGCATCATATAATATAAACCAAATTATAAGTCTTATAATATTAGTATTTACAGTTTCAGATATTTTTTTAAATCCTATAATTCCATAATATACAATTGCAAAATAGTTAAATTTTTATTAAAATTTTAAGTAATAAGAATGAAGTTTTGTATAAAGTTATGTCGAAAAATAAATTTTAATTGAGGAGGGTTTTTTTGCCAAGATATATAGTTGGAATAACAGGTGCTAGTGGAAGCATTTATCTTTTACGACTACTTGAAGAACTTTGTAAACTAAACTGCCAAATATACTTGATTTCAACTGACAATGGAAAAAAAGTATTTGAACATGAAATAGGATATAAACTAATGGATTTGGTTCAGAAGTTAAATAATGGTAGTAACAAAATAAAAATTTGTAATATTGATGATATGTTTTCTTCTGTAGCTAGTGGTTCATTTAAAACAGATGGTATGATTATTGTTCCCTGTTCTATGTCAACAGTAGCTAAGTTATCTCATGGTATATCCGATAATTTGCTTTTAAGAGCTTCAGATGTAATGATAAAGGAAAAAAGAAAACTCATAGTAGTTCCAAGAGAAACACCTTTAAACTCAATTCATTTAAAAAATTTACTTTCACTTAGTAATTTAAATGTTACTATAATCCCTCCTATGCCTGCTTTTTACATGAAACCTAAAAATATTAATGATATAGTAAATGGAACAATTGGAAGATGTCTAGATGCATTGGAAATTAAAAATCATATATATTCTAGGTGGAAAGAAAATGAGTAAAGTGGTGTGGATAAAATGATAAAAGTTGAGAATTTAACAGTAAGTTATAATAACAAAAGGATATTAGAAAATATAAATTTAAATATAAAAAATGGTCTTATTTATACAGTAATTGGTCAATCTGGTGCAGGAAAATCAACTGTTCTTAAAGTGCTGGCAGGAATAAATAAAAATTATAAAGGTAAAGTTTATTTTAATGATAATGAGTTAGATACTAAAAAATATTGTATAGGATATATACCACAAAATTATGGTTTAGTTGATTGGAAAACTATTAAACAAAATATTTTATTATTATTTAATACAAAGTATGGGAAAAAGGCTATAAATTCAGAATTTTATGAAAAAATTCTTAAGAAATTAGATTTAGAAAAACATTTAAAAAAGTATCCTAGAAATTTAAGCGGTGGAGAGAAGCAAAGAGTTGCTATAGCAAGAGCGCTCCTTTTAAAACCTAATTTATTATTAATGGATGAACCATTTTCAGCATTAGATTACTTTACAAGAGAAGAAGTTCAAAGATTGTTTATTAATATATGGAAGCAACATAAAGTTACAACTTTATTAGTAACTCATGATATATGTGAAGCTATTTATTTAGGACAAAACATTATTATTATGTCATCTTCAAAAGGTAAAATTAAAAAAAATATAGAAAATGATTTATTTGGAAAGAATCCAGAACTTAATAGGGAGTTATATAAAAACATGGAGTTTAAAATTAGAAATTTATTAAAAGAGGAAAAAATATATGAGATTAAATGAATGTAAGAAAAAGAGTTTTCTATATGCCTTTTTACTTTTTTTTATTACATGGCAAGTTATTTCTATATGCATTAATAACGATATTTTACCATCTCCTTTAAAGATTATTAAATTTATATTTAACAATAATTTGTCAAAAGTAATATTGTTACATATTTCACATAGTTTTACTAGAATACTAGTAGGTGTATTAATAACATTAGTTATAGGAATACCTATAGGAATATTAATGGGATATTATAAAAAAATAGATTTGGTTTTATCTCCTATTCTTTACTTAACTTATCCAATTCCTAAAATTTCATTGCTTCCTATTATAATGTTGATTTTTGGATTAGGAGAAATATCTAAAATTATTATGATAGTCTTTATAATTATGTTTCCTGTCATTGTAAATATTCGTGATAGCGTTAAAAGCATACCAGAAGAAGTATACTATCCAATGTATTCATTAGGTGCAAGTGATAAAAAAATTATATATGAAATAGTTTTTCCCTATGTATTACCAGTTATGCTTACCTCAATTAGGATAGGAATAGGTACTTCTATATCAATATTATTTTTTACAGAAACTTTTGGAACGGAATATGGTATGGGATATTATATAATGGATTGTTGGATGAGAGTAAGTTATATAGAAATGTATTCAGCCATATTAATTTTAAGTTTTATTGGATTGATGTTTTTTATTTTTATAGATGTTTTAGAAGGGTTTTTATGTCCCTGGAAGGAGAATGCTTAAAATAGTTAATTAAAGGAGTTTTAAGTAAATGATGATAAAAAAATATGGAACATTTATATCAATTATAATATTAGCATTTGTGGTAGTTACTTTATTTAAACCAAAAAAACTATTGTATAAGGAAGGATGTTATGAAGGGGTAGGGCAAGGCAATCATAGTCAGATAAAAGTTAAAGTTATTACAGGAAAATATAGGATTAAAGAAATAAAAATTTTAGAACAGGAAGAGACACCGGGACTTTGTGACATAGTATATGATGAAATTCCAGAAAGTGTTTTAAAAAATAATAATGTAGATGTGAATGTTGTTTCTGGAGCATCATATACAAGTCAAGGATTAATAAATGCAATAAAAGATGCAGTAAATAAAGCTAAATTAAAAAAAGGTTATTAGATTAGTATATTGTCTAAAAAGGTGTGATATTTTGAAATTAAAATACAAGATGATTTTATTTATATCCGTTATGTTAAGTATTGTTGTAGGTAGTGTTGGAGTTTTAACTTTTAAGCAAGTTGAAAAAACTGTTGAAACTCAAATGGGGAATAATGCAATGGATTTAGCACAAACTGTAGCATCTATAGACACAATAAAAAAAACATTAGCTACAACTAAGGATTATAATATTATTCAAGATATAATAGAAAATTTTAGAGAAAAAACAAGATTTCAATATATTATAGTTATGGATTTAGAAGGAATAATTTATTCTTATCCATATGAGGATGCTTTAGGAAAAATTTATAGAAATGGAGGTGCAGAAAGAGGCTTAAAATATGGAGAAACATATATATCTGCTGATAGAAATGTTTTAATTTCAGCAATAAGAGCAGTTGTACCAGTATATTATAAAAGAGAGCAAGTAGGAGTAGTATTAGTAGGGTTATTAAATGATACTGTAAACAAAGAAATTTCACCACATATATCTAATTTTAAATGGATTTTTATAGTTGGACTTTTATTAGGAATTATAGGTGCTGTACTTTTATCTTATAATATTAGAAAATCTATATTTGGATTAGAACCTAAGGAGATAGCATTATTACTTGGTCAAAGGGAATTAGTTTTACAAAATTTAAAGTATGCTATATTAGCTGTTGATAAAGATGGCAAAATAATGTTTTTTAACAAAAGTGCTAAATTAATATTCAGTTTTAAAAATGAAGATAGATTTAAAAATATTGCTGATTTTAATATAACTTTTTCACATCAAATCACAAAAGTTTTAGAAACTAAAGAAGCTATTTATAATGAGGAGATAAAAATTGCTGACAATATGGTCTTGTTATGTAGTCATACTTTGTTAAAAGACCATAAAGATGAAATTATAGGGGTTGTTTCAAGTTTGCAAGATTTAACTAAAGTAAAACAAATGGCGGAAGAACTTACAGGTACAAGAAAGATGACTAATGAATTAAGAGCTCAAAATCATGAATTTATGAATAAACTTCATACTATATCAGGGTTAATTCAGTTAGAAAAATATGATAAAGTAGTAAAATATATAGAAGATATATCTTATAAAAATCAAGAGATTATTGCAGTTATTAATAGAAACATTAAAAACTTTCATGTAGCAGGTATTCTATTAGCAAAATATTATAAGGCGGCAGAATCTAAAGTTTCTTTAGAGATTCATAACAAATCAAATTTAAGTAGAATACCAAAAAGTATAACTGATGCAGAACTTTGTTCAATAATAGGAAACTTAATAGAAAATGCAATAGATGAACTAGTTAAAATAAAAGAGGGGAAAATATTATTTAAAATTAATTCCTATGATAATAATTTGAGAATTTTAATAAAAGATAATGGAAATGGAATAGATGAAAAAATAAAAGAAAAAATATTTGAAAGAGGTATAACGACTAAAGAGGGAAAAAGAGGATTTGGACTTTGGATTATAAAGAAAATTATAGACAAGGCTGATGGAACTATAATATTATACAATGATAGAGGTACAACATGGGACATTAATATACCATTAGAGAGGGGTTGTAATTATGATTAAAGTGGTTATTATTGAAGATGATCCTATGGTTAGAGAGATTAATGAGGGATTTTTAAGAAAAGTTGAAGGATATTTGTTGTTAAAGAGTGTAAGCAGTATAGAAGAAGGTAAAGAGGTTATAAAAGAAGAGAAACCAGATTTAGTCTTATTAGATTTGTTTTTTCCAAAAGGACTTGGAACTGAACTTTTAAAATGGATTAGGATTAACAATATTAAATGTGATGTGATTTTAATTACAGCAGATAAGAGTATGGAAACCGTTGAAGAATCATTTAGGTATGGAGTTGTAGATTATATAATAAAACCATTTACATTTAATAGATTTAAAGAAGCTTTATTACAATATATGGATAGAAGATGTAACTTTGAAAATTGTGAAAATATTGAACAAGAACTGATAGATAAAATGGTTTTAAGAGATAAAGAGAAAAATGTTCGGTGTGATTATATTGACAATATAAAAGGTGTTAGTACTCATACTTATGATAAGATTTTGCAGCTTATTAAAGAAAGAAAAGAAGGAACTATTACAGCTCAAGAATTGGCATTAATTACAGGGGTTTCTAGAATTACAGCAAGACGGTATTTGGATTTGTTAGAAAAACAAGGAGAATTGGTTCTTATTATGGAGTATGGAAAAGTTGGTAGACCTCTTAATAAATATAGAATTAAAGAAAAAAATACTTTCTAAAATCCCTAATAGGGATTTTTTTTATTAATAGTATCTCAAAAACATTTTGTCAAAATTTTGTCAAAATGTTTTATATAGTAATTAAGTTTAATTATAGTATAAAAATATCAATAAATATTGAAAACTAGTCATTTACAATATGAACAAAAAATATACATAATTAATTAAAATTGAATTTCATTAATAAATTAAATATAATTTACTTAAATATAGTTAAATTTTTTACAAACTTTTAAACAAATGAATTGAGGGGGGTTACTATGCGTTATGCAAGAAAAATTATTTTATGTTTATTAATTGGAGTTATGACTTTCTCATTAGCAGCATGTGGTAGTTCAGCAAAGACATTTGAAGGAGAGGCAAAAGGTAAAAATGGTATTATTAAAGTAAAGGTTTCTATTAAAGATCAGAAAATTACAAAAATTGATGTAGTTGAAAACCATGAATCAGATTTTACAAAGGATACATTTAAAAAGGTTATTGAAAATATTATTGAAGAAAACAGTACAGAAATAGATGCTGTTTCTGGTGCAACTGTAACAAGTTCAGCAATAATTGCTGCAGTTAAGGATGCAGTAAAAAAATCAGGAATTGAATTGAAATCTAAAAAAGGTTCTGATTCTTCTTCTAAACTAGAAAATACAACAACAGATATAGTAGTTATAGGAGCAGGTGGAGCTGGGCTTACCGCATCTATTGAAGCAAAAGAAAAGGGTGCTAAAGTAATACTTGTGGAAAAAACAGCTGTAATTGGTGGAAATACTAATTTTGCTACCGGTGGATTAAATGCTACTGAAACAAAATATCAAAAAGAAAAAGGTATTAAAGATAGTGTTAAGTTATTCATTGATGATACGATGAAAGGTGGAAAGAACAAAAATAATCCTGAATTAGTAAAAAAATTAGCTGAAAAATCTTCTGAAACAGTTGATTGGTTAACTGAAAGAGGTGCTGATTTAAGTGATGTTGGTATAATGGGTGGTGCAAGTGTTAAAAGAACTCATAGACCAGAAGGTGGAGCACCAGTAGGAAACCATTTAGTAAAAGTTTTAGAGAAAAAAGCTAAAGATTTAAAGATTGATATGAGAACAGAAACAAAAGCTACAGAATTAATTGTTGAAGATAATAAAGTTGTTGGAGTTAAAGTTAAAAAAGGTGATAAAACATATGACATAAAAGCTAAATCAGTAATACTTGCTATGGGTGGTTTTGGAGCAAACTCAGATATGGTTGTAAAATACAGATCTGAATTAGAAGGATTTGGAACTACAAATGGACCAGGAGCTACTGGAGATGTAGTAAAGCTTGTAGAAAAATTAAATGTTGAATTAGTTGATATGAAAGAAATTCAATCACATCCTACTGTAGTACCAGGTAAAAGTAAACTTATAACAGAAGCTGTTAGAGGTAATGGAGCTATATTAGTAAATAGAGATGGTAAAAGATTTATTAATGAATTAGAAACAAGAGATGTTGTTTCTAAAGCAGAATTGCAACAAAAGGGTAAAACAGCCTTTTTAATTTTTGATCAAAATGTAAGAGAAAGCTTAAAAGCAATAGAAGGATATGCTAAAGCAGGAGTAATGAAAGAAGCTGAATCAATTAAGGAATTAGGTGGAAAAATTGATATTAACGTAGCTGAATTAGAAAAGACAGTAAATAAATATAATTCCTATGCAAAAGCTAAAAAAGATGCTGATTTTAAAAGAGCAGATATGAAATTTGAACTTAATAAAGCTAAATATTATGCAATTGAAGTTGGACCAGCTGTACATCATACAATGGGTGGAGTAAAAATTAATACAAATGCTGAAGTTATGAATAAATCTGGAAAAGTAATAGAAGGATTATATGCTGCTGGAGAAGTTACTGGGGGAGTTCACGGAGCAAATAGACTTGGTGGAAATGCTGTAGCAGATATCACAGTGTATGGAAGAATTGCTGGAGAAAACGCAGCAAAAGCAGTAAAAAAATAAATATAGTATTATTATTAATTATATATAATAAAATATGTAGTTTGGATATAAAAAGTATGAAATATAAAAAAGATTCTTGTCTTTAGCAAGAATCTTTTTTTATTAGTCAAATATTATCTTTAATATATGTATATGATAATTGAATTAGTTTTCCTATCTAAGAACACTATAAGATAACTTTTTTTTCAAGGAATCTAGAGAAATAAGCTATAATACAATTCATAACTAAGTATAAAAATCCTATAGTTGCAAAAACCTCAAAGGGTCTAAAAGTTGTTGTATAAATTTGCTGACCAACTCTAGTTAAATCTACTACAGCAATTACTGATATTAAAGATGAATCTTTTAATATTGCAGAAACAGTATTAACAAGTGGTGGTATTGATATTTTTAGTGCCTGAGGAAGAATAACATATCTTAAAGCTTGTATATGAGTCATTCCAACCGAGATTGCTGCTTCATACTGCCCCTTATCAATTGATGAAATAGATGAGCGTACTATTTCTGAAACATAAGCCCCTGTATTTAAAGAAAAGGTTATTAATCCAGCTTGTATAGGCTCAAGTTTTAAACCAAGTTGTCCAAGACCAAAGTATATAAAAAATAATTGTATAAGCAGTGGTGTCCCCCTAAAAATTTCAACATAAAACACGCATATGTAATTCAATAATTTTGCTATTTTAGATGTTCTTAATGTACCTACTATTATTCCAATTATACTTCCAAAGATAAAGGTTAAAAATGATACCCATATTGTAAGAAAGCATCCTGATAATAATTGTGGAATCCAGTCTATAATTATTTTAAAATCTATCGAATACATTTAAGTTACCTCTATTTTTTATTAAGTGAGATCCATTTTTTTATAAGTTTATCATAAGTTCCATCTTCTTTTATTCTCTTTAAAGATTTATTAATTGCTTTTGTAAGTTCAGAGTTTCCTTTCTTTGTAAGCATAACTATATCAGTTTCATCAAAAGGTTTTCCTATAATTTCATATTGTTTTGTTTTATTAATAGTGCTAATAGCATAAGGATAACCTACAATTACTGCATCTAATCTACCTTGGTTTAAATCAAGCATTTCATCTGGTGGAAGTTTGAATTTTCTAAGATTTTTGAATTTAAGTTCTTTATTTAATTTTTCTGCAGCCATTTCATCAGCAGTACCTAATTGAACACCTACAACTTTTCCTTTTAAATCTTCTTTGCTTTTTATTGTTGTATTACCTTTTTTTACTACTATACAAGAAGGTAATTCATAGTATACATCTGAAAAATCTACAGTTTCGTTTCTAGCACCACTTTTAGAAACACAAGAAATAACTACATCATAATCACCTTTTTGAAGGGAAGGAATTAATCCTTGCCAATCTGCATCAGCAAATTGTATATCTAAGCTTAAGTCTTTACCTATTTCTTTAGCCATGTCTACATCGAATCCTTCAAAGCTGCCATCTGTCTTTTTAGATTCAAAAGGTGCCCATGTAGCGCAAAATCCAACTGTTAGTTTACCATTTTCTTTTGTTTTGAAAGAAGTACTTTTAGCAGTATCTTTTTTCTTATCTTTCTCATTTGTTTTGCTTGTACATCCAATTAGACTTAAGATAGTTAATATAGATACCATTAGTAAAATATACTTTTTAAATTTTTTCATCTTTAGCTTCCTTTCTTAATAAAATTCAAATAATTTGTACTTAGTTATTTTTATCTAATACAGATAGTATTTCTTTTAAAGAACCTTCAGGGTTTGCTTCGTCTAATCCTATAAATTCTAAAGGAGTTTTGTTTTTTATAGCTTCTTCTTTTAGACATCTCATAAAAACACCTTGTCCAGGACCAACTTTGAAATCATCAAAGGTTATCTTTTCATTGCTTACACCGCCGCCATCGCCTAGGAAGGTTTTACTTACACCACAAGATGGGCTACCATTCATGCCTAAAACATAGCTTACACTATATCCATTTTTCTGGTAATCCTTTACTTCCATTATTATAGTTCTAGCTATTTTTCTACAATGATCTTCATAGAAAGGATTATCATATTGGCTTATGCTTTGTCCCCATCTTTTTATTCCCATAATAAGGTGTTCAGGACAAGGCATTTGAATTATTCCATAATTTCTATCAAGCAGTGCATCTAGTACATTTCTAACAGTACCCGGTGAAGTAGCAAGTCCTTCTACTTTAGAGTTTACATTTAATAGACAATGAGGAACTAGTATAATTTTTTTTGCTCTTTTCATAAAAATATCCTCCTTTTATTATGTATTATTATTCAAGTAATCCTTTAAATCGACATAAGTATACCATTTTTCTGCATAATATTACAATTTGAAAAAATTATAGAAATAAGTGAAAGCTATAGAAAAATTTTATAATAAATATATTATATTAATTGTAGTTTATTGTGGAAGTATAAGTATGTAATATGAAAAATACAGTAGATACATTCTAGAACCTGTAGTTAGTAAAAGATTACTGTGAAAAAAATATTTAAATTATAATGAAAAGTATAAAGTTTGTATAAGATTATATGTAAAATATACATTTAAATTACATTATAAGAATATTTTTATAGTTGACAAATTTTAATTAAGTAAAATATAATTTAATTAGATTAGACCAGACTGGTCTGGTCTGAAACTTAGACTTTGTTTTTATTAAGAAACAAATTAGAGTTTCGTGTAGATAATATATTTTAAGGATTACTTTTAGGGAGGATATATTTTGGAGACAGTTTTTAAAAGTATAGATATAGAAAAGAGAGATAAAATTATTAATAGTGCTTTAGAGGAATTTGGGGAATATGGATTTGAAAAAGCTTCTATAAATAGTATTGTGAAAAATGCTTCTATATCTAAAGGTTTTCTTTATCATCATTTAAATGGTAAGGAAGAACTTTATAATTATTTAGAAGATTTTTCTTTTAGGATAACTTTAGATGCAATAAAAAATAATATAGATTGGAAGGAGGAGGATATTTTTATTCGTATAAAACAAATTGCTCAAATTAAGTTTAAACTACTCCATAGATACCCATATATTTATAAGTTTTTTACACAAAGCTTAAAAAATAAAACTCCAAAGGATATAGAGAAGCTTTTAAAAAAGCAACCACTTGAATTAAGTAAAAAAGTATATGAGTATAATATAGATTTTTCTAAATTTAAAGATCAAGAAAATATTAAAGAGCAAGTTGATATTATAAGATGGTCTATTGAAAAATTTGGAGAAGAATATGTGGATAAGGTTAAAAATTCAAAGGATTCATTTGATTATAATATTGTATGGAAAGAATTTTATAACTATATGAGTGTACTTAAAAAAGCACTTTATAAATAGAACTTTTATAAATTTTATATTTATAGGATTCTTAGTTATCTTTAAAATTGTTTTATAGGTAAGAGATAAAAATACTATAAATATTTCTAATATATATAAGCTTTTTAACATAGTAAAATATAAAAATGAGATATACAATTAAATTTAAATTATAAACAAAGGAGGGTCAATATGTCTATTAATCTAAAAAACGTAGAAAAAGTTTATAAAACCGGTGAGGTAAAAACATATGCACTAAGAGGGGTTACTTTTGATATTAAAGAAGGCGAAATTATAGTTATATTAGGTCCTAGTGGAAGTGGAAAGAGTACACTTTTAAATGTTATAAGTGGCCTTGATACTCCAAGTTCTGGAGAGATAAAGTACAAAGATGAAATTATAAGTAGTTATAAGGAAGAGGCACTTACAAAGTTTAGAAGAAAATATCTAGGATTTATATTTCAACAATATAATCTTATACAAAATCTTACTGTAAGAGAAAATGTTGAAATAGGATCTTCTATAGGTAAAAATCCTTTAAATGTAGATGAGATTTTAGAAAAAGTAGGAATTGATGATCAAAAGGATAAGTATCCTTATCAACTATCCGGTGGACAGCAACAAAGAGTTTCTATTGCAAGAAGTGTAGGGAAAAATCCAGATATATTATTTTGTGATGAACCTACAGGAGCTTTAGATGAAGAAACAGGGAAACAGGTTTTAGAAATACTTGAAAAAATGAATGAAGATTATAAAACTACATTAGTTATAATAACTCATAACCCTAATATTGCTCTTATGGCAGATAGAGTGATTAAGATGAATTCTGGAAAAATAGAAGAAATAACTAAAAATGAGCATAGAAAAAAAGCTCAAGAAATAAAGTGGGGATAAATTGATGTTATTTAAAAATACTTTAAAGATATTTTTAAAGAAAAAATTTGAGTTAATAGCTTTAGGAGTTATTATAGCTGTAAGTTCATTTATATATTCTGCCATGTATTATGCAATAGATGGATTGAAATCACCTACAGAAGCTTTTTTTAAAGAAAACAAACAAGAAAATTTTTCTATAGATTATTTAGATGTTTTAAATAAAGATGAAGTTATATTTATTAATAATAAATATAAAGTAATGCCTAAAAGTATGGTTTTAAGTAATCTTAAGATTCAGGATAAAAATATTTACTATGATGTATTGGAAAAAAGAATAAGTAAATTTAATGAAAAATTTCCTGATTATAAATTGAATGTGAGAGAAGCTAAAGATGTAAACTTTAAAATAGATGGAAAATCTAATAAAATAAGATTTTTAAAGAAAACTGATGATATGAATATACCACTTGTAGAAGAGGGTAGGTATCCAAAAGAAAATAATGAAATAGCAATTACAAAAATATATGCAGAGAAAAATAAAATAGATTTAAATGATACACTAAAATTTAATGACAAAAATTATAAAGTTGTAGGTCATGTATTGTTTCCAGATTATAATATGCCTATTTTAGGTAAGGAGTTTATAATAGACAACGGTAAAATTAGTATAGGGCTTACTACAGATAAAGAGTTTGAAAATTTAAATGGTAAATATATATCTTATTTTTCAGGAATAAGTAAACATAACTTTGACGAAAAAAATTTTAATAATAATGTAGTGGGAAAATATAAAGACTATAAAGATTTAGATTTTATATCAAATATAGTTATGACTAAAAATCAAATGAGAAGCGGAGTTATATATGATGAAATAAAAGGTGGTAAAGCAATGAGCTTAGGCTTAAGTCTTATAATAGCTTTAATTGCAATAATGATAACTGCCATAATAATTTATAAAGTTTTAAAGAAAGAAAGAGGACAAATAGGACTTTTAAAAGCTCTTGGATATTCAAGAAAAGAAATGCTAATGCCTTATTTGTTTATAATAACTATAATGGCGCTTCCTATGCTTGTTTTAGGATATTTTTTAGGAATATATGCAGCAGAACCTCTTAAAAATTTATACTTAGAATTTTATTTGCTTCCAAGTTTACCTATAAAGCAAAAACCAATTGTGTTTTTAACAGCAGTATTTGTGCCTTTAGTTTTCTTTGTTGGACTTTCAATGTTTGTAATAATGAAAATGATATCTAAAAAAGCAATAAATCTTTTAAATACTGGTGAAAAAAGTGGAGTAACTAAAGCAAATAAATTAGTATCAAAAATATTTAAAAACTCAAAGGCTCAAACTAAGTTTAAATATTCATTTATATTTAATAACACTGGGAAGTTTGCTGTATTTTTCTTTGGAGTGTTATTTACATCTTTTCTTATAATAATGAGCTTAATGTTTTCTGGATTCTTTGATAAAATGACTACAGATTACTATAAAAGTGTTAATTATAATTATGAAGCTTATGTAGATCTTCAAAAAACACTTCCAAAGATTGATAAAGGTATGGAGAAATTTATAACTTTCCCTGAAGGTTTATATGAAGATGAGAAGATTTCTGCACTGGGAATAGAAAATGATAGTAATCTTCATAAGCTTTTTAACAATAAAAAAGAGGATATAACAGAAAAGCTTAAAGATGGAGTTATAGTAAATGAAAGCTTTAAAAGTGTATATGGAGTAAAAAAAGGCGACAAGATAGATATAAAATTAGGTGATAAAAAAGTAAAAAAAGAAGTAGTAGATGTGTCATCAAATTATGGTGATAAGATTGTATACTTTGATAGAGAAGAACTTAGTAATTTATTAACAGATAAAAAAGATTTTTTTAATGGAGTATATTCAGAAAATGCTTTAGATAAAGATGAGTATTCTTTAATAATAAATAAAAACGATATATTAGAGCAAGGGAAAAACATGCAAGCTTTTACCAAAATAGCTATTTATTCAATGCTGATTTCAGCAGTATTTATAGCTGTTATAATACTTTATATTTTAACAAGTTTAACTGTTGAAGATAACTATTATAATATATCTTTATTAAAAGTTATGGGATACAGCAAAAAAGAAGTAAATAAAATGATTTTAAGTAGTTATTTTGTATATTCAATATTGTGTTATCTTATAAGTATTCCTATGACAGTATTTTCTATGAGATTGGCTATGAAGTTTTTAGCAAAGCAGTTTAATATGGTAATACCTATACATTTTACAGTACTTCAAGGATTTATTGGAGCAGCTGTTGTAGCTTTAGTATTTTATATTTCAACTATAGCTGCTAAAAGAAAAATATATAGTATATCAATACAAGAAGTATTAAAAGCTTATAGAGAGTAAGGTTTATTATTAATAAAATTTATAAATTTTGAAGAGCATTTTAAATTTTGCTATTTATTAAATCCACAGCATATGCTGTGGATTTAATTTTATAAACTTATAAATTATAGATATTTTCTAAAATTTTTAATATTTAGATAATTGTATCATTATTGTAATTATGAGTCTTATTAAAATTTGGAATATATAGTAGTAAGAATTGTATGAATACGATTTTTTCAGTTTACTTAATATAAAGAATATATTGATATTATTTATACTCAGTTATATAATTATATAAAACTTATTAAGATAAATTTATAAATTAATAAAGTTAAGAGGGGGCATTAAAATGGAAAATAAAACAATTGATTGGAAAAACTTAGGTTTTTCATATGTTAAGGCAGATTATAACTTTATTGCTCATTTTAAAAATGGAGTTTGGGATGAAGGAAGTTTAACTGAGGATGACAAAATAACAATTAGCCAAGGTTCTACTTGTCTTCATTATGGACAACAATGTTTTGAAGGTTTAAAAGCATACAGCCATAAAGATGGTACTGTTTGTATGTTTAGACCAGACCAAAATGCTAAAAGATTAAATCAAAGTTGCAAAAGAGTTATGATGCCAGAAGTTTCTGAAGAATTCTTTGTAGAATCTTGCAAAAAAGTAGTTAGAGCAAATAAGAGATTTGTTCCACCCTATGGTAGTGGTGCTACTTTATATTTAAGACCGTATGTTATAGGCGTAGGTGACAATATTGGGGTTTGTCCAGCTAAAGAATACATTTTTGGTATATTTGTTATGCCAGTAGGTCCTTATTTTAAAGGTGGAATGTCACCGGTTAATTTTATAACTTCTGATTATGATAGAGCTGCACCAAATGGAACTGGAGCTGTTAAAGTTGGTGGAAACTACGCTGGAAGTATGCTTCCTCATGAATTAGCTGCTAAAGAAGGTTTTGCAGATTGTATTTATTTAGATCCTGCAACACATACAAAAATAGAAGAAGTTGGAGCTGCTAATTTCTTTGGAATAACAGAGGATAATAAGTTTGTTACTCCTAAATCGCCATCTATTTTACCAAGTATAACAAGAAGATCTCTTGTATATATTGCAGAAAATTATTTAGATATGAAAGTTGAAGAAAGAGATGTTTACATAGATAACTTATCTGAATTTAAAGAGGCTGGAGCTTGTGGAACAGCGGCTGTAATATCTCCAATAGGATCAATAACACATAAAGGTAAAAAACATACTTTTTATAGTGAAACAGAAGTTGGAGAAGTTACAAAGAAACTTTATGATACATTAATTGGAATCCAAAATGGAGATGTAGAAGGTCCAAAAGGTTGGATTGAAAAGATATTATAAAATAGACTAGGGATTTACTAGTTATTTATTTTAAATTATATAAAATTTACTGGAAATAATTATAAAACACCTTCTAGAATTGTTTGATATGCTCCCTTTATAGTAGACAGTTAAAATAATAAAACTGTCTACTATAAAGGGGCATTTTATTTGAATTTATTATTTATTTTGAATACTTATAGTTTAATATATTAAATATTATTAATTATTTTATTGAAATAAAATACCCTAATATATATATTATCCATAAATGTATAGGATAAAAAATATAAAATAGATATTTAGTAAATTTAGTGTTTAGTCCTCTTTTGCCATTATACATCATTATAAATGGAATGGATAATATTTCCGCCCATTGAAGATCATCTTGTAGTAAACGTATAAAAGAAAAATCTGGAGTATTCATAAAATTTATAAATGGGGAAATTATATTCATAAGTAATGATATAGAAATATAAGTTAATGTCATTTTTCTTTTTTTACCTCTTAAGAAATAAAAAATTAAAGTTGCAATAATTCCATGGATACTAGCTTCTGTAAATACTGATAATGTTATTACTGCTAAAGCTCCAATAATTCCTATAAATATGAATTTTATATTTTTTTTATTATTTTTAATCCATTCAATTATACTCATTAATAAAATAGACATTCCTAATGATAAAAATATATTATTATGAAGACCTGTATCTCTATTGAATATCATAACAACTAATTTACTTCCACAAAACATAATTAATGCCCAAGTAAAGAGTCTAATAGCATATTTGGTTTTGCTTCTTGTATGAAAGAATCCTTCTACTATAAAGAAAAAGAATATAGGGGCTACAATCCTACCTACAAGGTTAAAGGAAATGATTAAATTAAAAGGTAGGTTTGGAATATAAGTACTTATATGATCAAGCACCATTAATATCATTGCGAAAATTTTTAATTGAAAACTATTTAATTTCATGAAAAATGCCTCCTAAATATATAATGTTTTATGGTTATAAACTGATTATATATTAGGAGCTTTTAAATTAACTATCGATTTTTATTACACATATATTACAATGTTGTAATTGTAATGCATATACTTTAAAGTTATTAAGTGAATTTTATAGTATTATAAAAATCTATTATTAACAATTAAATGAATTTTTTTATTTAAGAGCTAGTTGATTTGCAATATTTTCTAGCAATTTTCAATATTTTATGATAATATATATATGCTGGATTGTTATATAAATATATACTTTTTTACCATAAAAGACTATTTAATATAATTTTCAGAATACATTTTGAGAGTAATTATATTTAATATTTCTAAAAATTTATGGAAAAAATTAAATATAACATCATTCTAAAGAAGGATTATGGCTTCTTTGAAAACATATCTTAAATTGAATGAACTCTTAGCATATTTTAATTCTTACAAATTTATCTTGAAGAACTTAAATAAAACAGAAACAAAGTAAGTTATTTCAGCAGAAAGGTTATATTATAAGGGGGAATACTATGTCAAAGAATAAAGATAAAAAGATTGTTTGGTATACGCTTGCGTTTATGGCGTTCTCTACTGTGTGGGGTTTTGGAAACGTTATCAATGGGTTTTCAGAATATAATGGATTAAAAGCAATTGTTTCTTGGGTTATAATTTTTGCACTTTACTTTGCACCATATGCTTTAATGGTAGGGGAACTTGGATCAGCATTTAAAGATTGTGGTGGAGGAGTAAGTTCATGGATACATGAAACTATAGGTCCAAGGCTTGCATATTATGCTGGGTGGACATACTGGATAGTTCACATGCCTTATATTTCACAAAAACCATCAGGTTTTATGATAGCAACAAGTTGGGCTGTTTTCCAAGATAAAAGAATTAGTTCAATGGATACAAAGATTATGCAGCTATGTTGTCTTATAATATTTTTAATAGGAATGTATATTGCTTCAAAAGGATTAAATCCACTTAAAAAATTGGCAACAATTGCAGGGACATCTATGTTTGTAATGTCTATTTTATTTATTATTTTAATGGTGGCAGCACCAGCTATTACAAATGCTCATTTAAATCCTATTGATTGGTCACTTAAAACTTTTATGCCAACTTTTGATACTAAATTTTTTACTAATTTAGCTATTTTAGTATTTGCAGTTGGTGGATGTGAAAAAATATCACCTTATGTTAATGAAATGAAAAACCCAGAAACAGGATTTTCAAAAGGAATGATTGCTTTAGCAATAATGGTTGCTGTATGTGCAATTTTAGGTACAGTTTCACTTGGAATGATGTTTGATTCAAATAATGTACCTAAAGACTTAATGACTAATGGTGCATATTATGCATTTCAAAAATTAGGAGAATATTATCATTTAGGAAATATATTTGTAATTATATATGCAATTACAAATATGATTGGACAGTTTGCTGTGTTAATAATATCTATTGATGCACCACTTCGTATATTACTTGATAGTGCAGATGAACGCTTTATTCCTAAAAAAATGTTTGAAAAAAATAAATATGGAACATATAAAAATGGACATAAGCTTATATTAGTTATTGTATCAATATTGATTATTGTACCAGCTTTAGGCATTGGTAACGTAGACGAGTTAGTTAAATGGTTAGTAAAATTAAATGCTGTATGTATGCCACTTCGTTATTTATGGGTATTTGTTGCATATGTTGCACTTAAAAAAGCAGGAAGTAAATTTAAGAGAGAATATTATTTTATAAAGAGTGATAAAATAGGAATGATTGTAGGAGTATGGTGCTTTGCATTTACTGCATTTGCATGTATTGCTGGAATGTATTCTACAGATATATTTAAATTAGCACTTAATATTGTAACACCTTTTGTTTTAATTCTTTTAGGTGTTATTATGCCTTATCTTGCTAAAAAGGATAATGAAAGTAAATCAAAAGGTATATCACAGTAAAGAAAATCCACGATATTTTTATATCGTGGATTTATTTTTATTTAGGAATTTATAAATTTTTTACTTATTATTTATTTTTATATTTTAAGATATGAAAAATATCATTGTTATACAATTAGATTTTAAATTAATACCATATTAAGTTAGTATTACAATTATTATTTATAATTTCATATATTATGGTATAATTAAAAATGACAAAAAAATAATTAAATCTATAAATCTGTTAGATTTTTAAATGCTATTATAGAATTTAATATTTAATAGGACTGGTTCGAGAACTCCCAGTATAAAAAACCAAAGATTTATTGGCTTACTATAGCTGTATCCTTTGGTACGGCTTTTTTTGATTGTATTAAAAATATAGATTTTTTATTAAGATTATTATTTTAGAAATTAGAAATTTTAATCTATAAAAAATAAATAAATTTATTACTTTTATAAATAAGCTGTACATATTGTTCTCCAATATAATAACAAAGGAGATAAGGATTATGGAAAAAAGGAGATTATTATTTAATATTAAACCTACTATTTTAAATAATGTATTTTATTATAAGGAGGAAAAGGAGTATGAATAAAATTTCTTCTTATAAAATAAGCGCTTTAGGATTAGGAGTAGCTTTAAATATTATAGGAACACTTATAGCTTTTAGTTTTAAAATTCCTATACTTATGGATTCTTTAGGAACAGTAATGATTTCAGCTTTAATTGGGCCTATATATGCTGTTATTACTGGAATATTAAGTTCTCTAGTTAGTGGAATAACTTTTGATATATATTCTTTATATTTTGCACCAGTTCAAATTTTTGTAGGGTTATTGGCAGGAATTATGTTTAACAAAGGGTATATGGAAGGTAAAAAAAGATTTTTAGCTGTGCTTTTAATTTCTTCTGTTTCCTCTTTTACAGGAGCTATAATTTCAGCTTTTTTATTTGGAGGAATTACTTCTTCAAGTTCTTCATATATAGTAGTTATATTATTTAATTTAGGGTTTAATAAAGTTTTAAGCGTGTTTTTAGTTCAATTTTTAATGGATTATATAGATAGATATTTGGCAGTTTCTCTAGTAATACCAGTATTAAAGAAACTTCCAATAGATTTAAAACAAAAATTAGTTTAAAATTTATAGCAATATTTATAAAAAAAGTATAAGATAGAACAAATATAGTTAAGTTTAAAATACATAATGTTAAAAACAATTTTTAAAATTAGAATATAATTTAGCGAGGTATTAAAATGAATAGATATAGTGTTATAGAAAATAAATTTCCAAGAGAAATACTGCTTTTAAAAGGATTTCCATGTGTTTGGGGAAAATGTACCTTTTGTGATTATATATTAGATAACTCCATTTCAGAAGAAGAAATAAATAAAATTAATTTTGAAATTTTAGAAAAAGTAACTGGTAAGTATAAAGTTTTAGAGGTTATTAATTCCGGTAGCTCTTTTGAACTTCCTAAAAAAACTCTACATAAGATTAAAGAAATAATAAAAGAAAAAGGCATAGAAAAATTATTTTTGGAAAGTCACTGGTGTTATAAAAATAAAGTAAAAGAAATGAGAGAATACTTTGAAATTCCTATAATATTTAAAATAGGAGTAGAAACTTTTGATTTTAAATTTAGAAATGAATTTTTAAATAAAAATGCAAAATTTAAAACTGTAAAAGAGTTAAAAGAGTATTTTGATTCTCCTTGTATTATGGTAGGAATAAAAGGCCAAACTAGAGAACAAATAGATAAGGATATGGATATAATTTTGAATAATTTTAATCACTCAACAGTAAATGTATTTGTTGAAAATAGTACTAAAATAAAAAGAGATGAAAAACTAGTAAAATGGTTTAAAGAAAAATATAAGTTTTTAGATGAAAATCCTAAGATAGAAGTTTTATATAATAATACAGATTTTGGAGTAGGGGACTAACTTTAGTCCTTTTTTTAGTATTAAGGAAATTATAAATCTATTAGTTTTTCTAGGAATGTATGTATTTGTTTATTTATAGATGGATTAAATTGAGTTTTTATGTTATTATAGTGCCTTGTGATATTAAGTATTAGGAGGAAATGTATGACGTTTAAACAAATGATAAGTGACAAAAAGAGCATAAGAGATGAAATGTTATCTGGACTTACCGTTGCATTAGCTTTAGTTCCAGAGGCTGTAGCTTTTGCTATTGTAGCAGGAGTAAAACCTTTGGTTGGGTTATATGCAGCATTTTTAGTTGGATTTATAACATCAATTTTAGGTGGAAGACCAGGGATGATTTCAGGAGCAACAGGAGGACTTGCTGTTGTAATGGTGGAACTTGTAGCTAAAAGGGGAGTAGAATATTTATTTTTAGCAGTAATTGTTATGGGAATTATTCAGATTATAATTGGATTATTAAAATTAGGTAAATTTGTAAGGTTTATTCCCCAACCTGTAATGCTTGGATTTGTAAATGGACTTGCCATTGTTATTTTTATGGCTCAATTAAATCAATTTAAAGTAAAGGGAAGTAATGGACAATTACAATGGATGGTTGGAACTGAGTTTTTTGCAATGCTTGGACTTGTTTTATTAACTATGGGTATAATGTATATCTTACCTAAGATTACAAAGGTAGTACCTGCAGCACTAGCTGCTATTGTAATTGTGTCTTTGTTAGTAAATTATTTAGGAATAGATACAAGAATTGTAGGGGATGTAGCTAAAGTTGGCGGAGGATTTCCAAAGTTTAGTATACCAAATGTTCCATTAAATTTAGAGAGTTTTAAAATAGTATTTCCATATGCCCTTATTTTTGCAGCAGTTGGATTAATAGAGTCTCTAATGACATTAACTCTTATAGATGAAATTACTGAAACAAGAGGAAGAGGCAATAAGGAGTGCATAGGACAAGGAGTTGCTAATATAGTTACAGGTTTCTTTGGTGGAATGGGTGGTTGTGCTATGATAGGTCAAAGTATGATTAATATTAATTCCGGTGGCCGAAAAAGATTATCTGGATTAACAGCATCTATATCTTTACTAATATTTATATTATTTGGATCAAGTCTTATAGAAAGAATCCCATTGGCAGCATTAACTGGTGTAATGTTTATGGTTGTAATAGGAACTTTTGAATGGGCAAGTTTTAGAATTATAAAGAATATACCTAAAAGTGATGCATTTGTTATAGTTTTGGTTTCAGTAGTTACGGTATTTACTGATTTAGCTATTGCTGTAGCAGTTGGAGTTATTGTATCAGCCCTTGTTTTTGCATGGAAAAAGGGAAAGAAAATAGATGTTGATCCTAAACTTAATAAGAATGGAATCAAAGAATATTATGTAAGAGGGGCTGTATTTTTTGGTTCAGCTCGTAATTTTATAGAAGCTTTTAATATAAAAGATGATCCTAAAGAGATTATTATAGATTTTAAATATGCAAGAGTTTTTGATCATTCAGGTATAGAAGCTATAAACAATTTAACAGCTAAATATAAGAATTTAGACAAAAAACTTCATTTAAGACATTTAAGCTATGAGTGTAAAAAATTAATAAAAGATGCAGATGATATATTAGAATTAAATATAATTGAAGATCCTAAATATCATGTAGCAGATAATGCTTTAGCATAATTTAGCCATATGAAAATCAATAACTAGCATACTAACTAGAGTTATTTATTTGAATGTATATTTACAAAAAAACCTTAAGATAAAATTTCTTAAGGTTTTTTATTATAAATTTATTTTGGTATAATATTTATAATAATTAGATTAGAGGAGAGATACATATGATAAAAGATAAGTATTCTCAATATATTAGAACTATTGAGCTTAAAAGAAAAGAAATAGATGATTTTGAATGTTATCCTTATAATCTTAATGCGGTTAAGTATTTAAATGAAATAAGTATGCATCCTAATGTAACTTTTTTTGTTGGTGAAAATGGAAGTGGTAAATCTACATTATTAGAAGCTATTGCAGTATCTTTTGGATTTAATCCTGAAGGAGGGACAAAAAATTTTAACTTTTCAACTTATGAAAGTCACTCTGATTTGTATAGATATTTAAAAATTATAAAAGGACTTAAACATCCTAAAGATGGATTTTTTTTAAGAGCTGAAAGTTTTTATAATGTTGCAAGTAATATAGAACAATTAGATAGTGAGGGGATTGGAGCTAGAGTAATAGATTCTTATGGAGGGGTATCATTACATAAACAATCCCATGGAGAATCTTTTATGTCAGTTTTTTTAAATAGATTAAATGGAAAAGGTATTTATATATTTGATGAACCAGAGGCAGCCCTTTCTCCTAATAGACAATTAGCTTTTTTATCTAGAATGCATCATTTAGTAGAAGAGGATGCCCAATTTATAATAGCAACTCATTCTCCAATAATTATGAGTTATCCCAATTCTAAAATAATTAATCTAGATGATAAGATGAAAGAAATAAAATATGAAAAAACAGAACATTATTTAATAACAAGAGATTTTCTTAATAATACTGAAAAGATGCTCCATTTATTAATGGAGTAGAATTAAAATGTTTTTTCTAAGAGTCTTAATTTAATTATGTATAAAGTTTATTCATATACAATTATAATATATACCAATAAACACATATGTTTTACATAGATATTTATTGGTATATATTTTTATTAAGTGTATTTAATTTTATCTTTATGATGCTTGAGTTTTGTTAACATAAGGAATAAACATTTTTTTATATTGCCATTTTGCAAATAGAAGGGAACATAAAGAAGATAGAAAATCTGATATAGGAAAAGCTATCCAAATACCTAATATTCCTAAATTAAAAGTTGAAGGTAATACTAAAGAAAGGGGTATAAAGAATATTATTTGTCTAAGTAAAGATAATACTAAAGATTCTTTTCCTTTACCAATAGATTGATAAAATCCAACAGCTGTCATATATATGCCTAGTATAGGATACATCATAATTATTATTTTTAAAACTTTACTACTTTCTTTGATTAATACTTTATCTGTAGTAAATAATTTAACAACTAGTTCTGGTGTTAATAGTATTAATGCTGTTAGTATGGCCGAAATAAGTGTGGATATTATTAAGTTTATTTTGATTGTTTCTTTTATCCTAGATATATTTTTGCATCCTAAATTAAAACCTACAAGAGGTTGCATACCTTGAATTAGTCCAGATAGCGGCATTTGTATAAATAAAGTAAGTTTATAAACTATTCCATATACTGAAATAGCTTCATTACCACCATATCTATATAAAGAATAGTTTAATATAAGTGTAACTATACTCATAGATATTTGGACTGTAAATGCAGATGAACCTATTGATAACATTTCTTTTAATATATCTTTATTTAATTTTAGGTATTTAGGTTTGATCTTTATAGAAGACTTTTTTAGAAAATAATAAAAAACATATAAAAAACTTAATCCTTTAGATATAGAAGTTGCAATACCTGCACCACTTATTCCTATTTTAAATACATATATAAATAAATAATCTAAAAATATATTTGCAATCATTCCTATTATCATTGAGTTCATAGCATCTTTAGCATTTCCTTCTGCTCTAATTAGATTATTTGAAGCAACACAAAGTGGAAAAACTAGTACACCAGGAAACATAGCTCTAGCGTAATTTGTTGCATATGGAATAACTTCACCAGTAGCTCCAAATAATTTAACGATATTTTCTGCAAATATCAATCCTAATATAGAAGTTATGATTCCAAATAATCCAATAGTTAAAAATAAATTTCCACTAGCAATACTAGCAGATTCTAAGTCTTTACTTCCAAGTTTTCTAGAAACAATAGAACCAGTACCAACACCTATTAATAATCCAAAAGATAATATTATTATTTGGATTGGAAGATAAATTGTTAATCCTGCGATTCCTAAAGACCCTACTCCTCTTCCTATAAACATTGTATCTACAATGTTATATATAGCATTTACTAGCATTGCAATGGTAGCTGGAATACTTAATTTCATCAAAGCTTTAGATATTTTTTCTTTTCCTAGTATATAATCTCGGTTCATATAAAATCTCCTTTTAGTTGTGTTATGCAACTATTATAAAATAAATAGTTGTAATTTGCAACTATTTTTATATAAAATATATTATATGAATGTGTTTTATAGGATAAATAAATATGGATATATATCTATATTTATTAATAGTGGTTCTATTAGATTTATTTTATTAGTAAAATAATCTGTTTTTTAAATTGTTATAAAAAAACTGAATAATAATAGTGTAAAAGGATATATTGAAAGTAAAATGTTTTTATAGTATATTTTTTATAAAGATACAATTGGATAAAATATTAAGCTAGAAAAGAGGATTTTTAATGGATAGGAAAGATGAAAAGTTTATTACTACAAGAAAATCTTTTGGTAAATATATAAGTGTTATATATAAAAATCAAAATTATTATATAGGGAAATATATAGAAAAATATAATTTAAATAGAACTGAGTATAAATATTTAATTCAAATATATGAAAATGAAGGTATCTGTCAAGATGATATAGTTAATATATTAAAAGTTGATAAGTATGAAGTGGCAAAAGGTGTAAAATCTTTAATTAAAAAAGGATACGTTTATAAAGAAAAAGATGAGATAGATAAAAGAAAGAATAGGCTTTATATAACAGAGTTAGGAAATGAAATAAAAAGTGGAGTCATAGAAATTTTAAAAAAAACATCGGAAATTTTGACTAAAGGATTTAAAGAAGAAGAAAAAAATCTTGCTTTTGAATTTCTTTTGAAAATGGCAGAAAATATGGGGGATGAAGTTAGTAAAATAAAAGGAAATAAATAAAATAATCTAAAGTAAAATATTCCAAATAAAAAAGCACTTAGTCTTTTGAAGCTAAGTGTTTTTTGTCTATATTTAAATTGTACATTAACCCTATTACAACTAAAATTCCTCCAATAATTTTACCTATAGATATTTTATTTAAAGTAAAGTAATCAATTATAATTCCAACAAACAATTGTCCTATAAACATAAGAAGTGTTAAGTAAAAAGAAGACATTTTAGGGGTTATATAACTTGATAAAACAATTACAATAACTCCAGTAAGTCCTCCTAAATAAGCCCACAAAGGTATAGAACTTAGTTTTATAGTAGATAAATTTAATTTTTCATTTGTTAAAAATAAAAATATAAATGAAAATATTAGTCCAAAAACATAATTAAGAAAGGTTCCTTGAAATATACCTATTTCTTCTGCTAAATTAGAGTTTATTATTCTAGCAACTACAATAGAAGATCCAGCAAGTATTGCTAAAATTATATAAAAAAACATTGTATGCCTCCTTTAAAGAATAGTCATTATAAATATTCCTAAAATAATAAATGATAATCCAATATATTTTTTCTTTTCAAATTTGATAACTTTCATTTTAAGTAATCCAAAATGATCTATTAAAATTGATGTAATAGATTGTCCAAGTAGTCCTAAGGAGATAGTTAAAGATGCTCCAAGATGTAAAAATCCTAGGTTAGTAAAAACAACAGAAAAAACTCCAATTGCACCGGCACTGTATAAATATAATGGTATTCCTTTTTGAATTTTCATTTTTGATTTTGTTATTATAAGAACAAATATTATAGAGAAAAGTCCAACAATATGAATTATTATACTGGAATTATAATTTCCTAAAGTTTTTGTCAAGGTTCCATTAAAAAGAATCATTATAGCTATTAAAGCACCGATAAAAGTTGAAATAAAATTATTCATAATTTGTCCTCCTATTTAAAGTTCAAATCTAATTTAACATGAAAGACTTGCTAGCAGTTATGACATATGTCATACTGTTGAAAGGAATTTAAATTATTTTTAAATATTATAGTTTAATATAAAATAAAATTTATTAGATTAAAGAGGAATAGCATGAAAAAATTAAATGATATTAAAAAAATGAAAAAATATATTTTAAAATATAAAATAAATGAAATTTTCACAGAGGATATGACAGAGTACATGAATTTATTTTTCTTTAGAAAAAATGAACATATATGCAAAGAATCTGTTGACATGAGATATCTATTTTTCTTTGTAGAGGGAAAAGTGAAGGTATATATAACATTACCTAATGGTAAATCTTTGCTTCTTTGCTTTTATGAAAACTTTAAGGTTTTTGGAGATGTAGAAATGATAGATTTAAGGGAGGCATCTTCAAACATTCAAGTAGTAGAAGATTCATATTGTATTGGAATATCTTTAAAAGATGTAAAAGCTCATTTACTTAAAGATCCTAAATTTTTAAGATTTGCTTGTACTTCTTTAGGAGAAAAATTAGGAGCATGTTCAAAAAATAGTTCTATAAATTTGCTTTATCCACTTAAAAATAGATTGGCAAGATATATATTAGTTACTGATGAAGAAGTAACTAATAATGGAGAGAGAATAATCAAATTTGATGGAAATTTAACTGAAGTATCAGAACTTTTAGGAACAAGTTATAGGCATTTACTAAGAACATTAAAAGATTTTTGTGACTATGGTGCTATAAAAAAGAAAGAAAATTATTTCGAAGTTATAGATGAGAAGATTTTAAAAAAACTTGCATTAGATGTATATAAATAATAGAGTTTCTACTTTAGAAATTAGTATATATTATTGTTTTTAAATTACAATATTTATTTTTAAATTACAAATCATTTATATTAAACTTTTAAAATATTATGTATAAAAGTGGTATGTATACCAGCTATTTATCATATGTTAAGTATTTTTGTAACATTTGTATACAACAATTTTACAATTAAAATATTATTCATATATATTAATAAAATATAATTAATTTGTAACAATGTGAGATAACTAAAGATTAAAATAATTAATATAAGATTAAAAGATTGTAGTTTAACATATTGATTTAATGTTTTTCATATACAATATTAAAAATTTATTAAAGGGATGTTTTTTATGAATAATAATGCTATTAAAATTATTTTAGCAATTATAGCAGCAGTGATAGTATGTACTATTTCTATTTCGGCGTTTTTAAATATAAATGAAATATCAGATAACTTAAGAGTTTTATCTATTGATAGAGTGCAAGATTCAAGGGTTTTAGGAATAAATAATAAGTATAAATCTAATGAGAAAAAAGATTATGATGATGTAGTACAGGATAAAGGAGCACAAGATGATTGGATTTATTGTTCTACTAGAGACAATAAATATAATTTGAATAATATAAAAAGAGATTATAAAGAAAAACAATATAGTTCATCTTTATATAATGATGACATTAATAAAAAGTTTAGCTTTATAGTAACTTTTAATATAAGGGTAAAAGAATCTTTTGTTAATGGAAAAAATATATTTATATTAGATAGTTCAGGAAAGAAAATAAACACTAAACTATCTATAGAAAAAAATAATAAAAAAATAAAAATTACTCCACTAGAATATTATGAAAGAGATAAAGAATATTATTTATACATAATAAGTAGTAATATTGATAAAAAAAATACTAATCCTATGAATAATATTAAAATAGATTTAAATATGGAATTTTGGTAAATGTATTTACTAAGATTTAAAGATAAAATTTAAAGCATTAATTAATTTATACGGGGGATAAAGAGTGTTTTAAATATAAAAGAGCTTTAAGAGGTAATAATAATTATATCTTAAAGCTCTTTTGTTTTTTATTTAAAAAAGAAAAATTTCTAAAATTCATTAGCTTTAAAACCGGTGGATTTAATTATAAATCTTTAAATCTATTGTGATTATTTGCTTTATGCTGTAATATTAAAATACAGTTATATAAAGATGCTTCTTAATTTAGAGTATAAGTTTTTATTAGATAGAAAATATAAGTTAGTATAAATATAAGAGTTACTATTTTAATTTATGTATTTAATATGGAATTTTTAAAATGGTAAATTAATGAAAATAATTATTGATTATAGCAGGAGATTGAAATAATGGTAAAAGATAAAGATAGACAAAGTATAAATGTTGCAAAGTTATATTATAAATCTGAATATAGCCAAAATGAGATTGCAAAATTACTTAATATTTCTAGACCTACAGTATCAAAACTTTTAAAATATGCTAAAGAAAAAAGCTATGTTACAATTCAAATTAATGACCCTATGGATGGATTAGATGATTTGTCTTTAGCTTTGAAAAATAAATACAATTTAAAAGATGTTATTATTGCAATTTCTCCATTAAATGATGATTATGAGATAAAAAAGCAAATAGGTTATGTTGCGGCTAATTATTTGAATGATATAGTTAAAGATGGAGATGTAATTGGTATAAGCTGGGGAACAACTATGTATTCTGTAGCCAAACAATTAAATATTAAGAAATTGAAAAATGTTCAAGTAGTACAGTTAAAAGGTGGATTAAGCCATACACATATTGATACTTATGCTTCAGAGGTAAATGATTTATTTACAAGAGCATTTAATGCAGAAGGAAGAGCTCTTCCATTGCCTGTAATATTTGATTCTCCAGAATTGAAAAAAATTACAGAAAAGGATAGTCATATAAATGGTATAATAAAGATGGGAGAGAAAGCAAATATAGCTATTTTTTCTACAGGAACAGTAGAGGATGATGCTTTATTATTTAGACTTGGATATTTTAGTAAGGAAGAAAAAAAACGTATACAAAATCATGCAGTAGGTGATGTTTGTTCAAGATTTTTTGATAAATACGGAAATATATGTGATGAAAAAATAAATAGTAGAACTGTTGGTATAGCACTAGATGAGCTTAGAAAAAAAGATATAAGTATTTTAGTTGCAGGTGGAGAAAGAAAACTTAATTCTTTGCATGTGGCTTTAACTTCAAAAATAGCTAATACTTTAGTAACAGATCAATTTACAGCTAAATTATTATTAAGTAAATAATAATATTGAACTAATTTTAAAGAATAAACTTAGATTTAAATTATAGTTTTATATAAAGAGTATTCCTATAACAAGGGTTATAGGAATACTCTTTTTTTCTAAATTATAAAATTTTTTAAAAATCCATGGCTTTATTTTATTTATTAAAAAGAAGGAAATTTTTTCACAAAATATTCGCCTATATTTGATTTGTAAAATTATTATTTATTTTTATATTCTATAGATAGAGAAAATGGAACAAAAGTAAAATAACATATTTACTTTTGTTCTCTTAGGTGATATTATAAACATGTAATGATAAGTAATAGCATTAATAAAAAGATAATTTGGATGTAATTATATTAATTTAAATTACATTTTAAAATTGAAATCTTTATAAGATGTAGTTAAAATTTATAAGTATTCTAGAGGTAGTAAATAAATAAAATCAACATATAAGGAAAATGAGGGGAGTTACAATTTATGAAATTATCTAAGTACATTGATCACACACTTTTAAAACCACAATCAACAGAAAAAGATATACTAAAAATTCTTGAGGAAGCGAAAACTTATGATTTTGCATCAGTTTGTATTAATCCTTCTTGGGTTAAACTTTCCCATGAAAAATTAAAAGATACAGATGTTAAAGTTTGTACTGTTATAGGTTTTCCACTTGGAGCAACTTCTACAGCTTCAAAGGTATATGAAACAAAGGTAGCTATTGAAGATGGTGCTGATGAAATAGACATGGTTATAGCTGTTGGTATGCTTAAAGAAGGAAACTTTGATTATGTAAAAGAAGAAATTAAAAAAGTTGTTGAAGCATCAAAAGGTAAATTAGTTAAAGTAATTATAGAAACTTGTCTTTTAACAGATAAAGAAAAAGTAAAAGCATGCAGCCTATCTAAAGAAGCAGGAGCTGATTTTGTAAAAACTTCAACTGGATTTTCAACTGGTGGCGCAAAACCAGAAGATATAAAATTAATGAGAGAAACTGTTGGATCTGATATGGGAGTTAAAGCATCTGGTGGAATTCACACTAAAGAAGAAATGCAAGCTATGATAGATAATGGAGCTACAAGAATTGGAGCAAGTTGTGGAGTTAATCTTGTAAAATAATTTAAATATATAAAATATTGATCTGTTATAAAGGCAGATTAATATTTTATACAAAATGTAAAGGTAAACATAGATCTATTTAAAAGTTTCTATACATCTAAAGGAGATGCAAAAATGAGTATGAAAAATATTAAACAATATGAAGATGGTTATTTAAATAAAATGCCAATTTTTCAGTATATATTATTATCTTTATTATTTTCTCTATGGGCAGCAGCTGCTAGTTTAAATGATATATTAATCACTCAATTTAAGAGTGTATTTAATTTAAGTGATTTTGCTAGTTCTTTTATTCAAAGTGCATTTTATGGAGGGTATTTTTTAATTGCAATTCCAGCAGCTATGGTAATTAAAAAGACAAGCTATAAAGTGGCTATATTAATAGGACTTACTTTTTATAGTGTAGGATGTTTTTTATTTTATCCTTCATCCCATATGGCAACTTATTCAATGTTTTTATTTGCAATTTTTGTCCTTGCAATAGGGCTTAGTTTCTTAGAAACATCCGCTAATACATATAGTTCTATGATTGGACCTAAAGAGAAGGCAACACTTCGTTTGAATATAAGTCAAACATTTCATCCAATAGGTGCAATTACAGGAGTTTTACTTGGTAAATATTTGATCTTTCAAGATGGTGAATCCTTGCAATCACAAATGTCAAAAATGTCGAATGTAGAAGCTAAAAAATTTGGAGAATCAGTACTTCAGCATACATTAGAACCCTATAAATATCTTATAATGATTTTACTTATAATGCTTGTATTGTTTGCAATAACTAAATTTCCTAAATGTAAACCTAAAAAAGCTGAAGGTGGATTACAAGGAAAAGTAAGTATGTTAGAAACCTTAAAATATTTATCTCACAATTCTAATTTCAAAAAAGGTATTGTTGCTCAATTTTTCTATGTAGGTATGCAAACTACAGTTTGGTCTTTTACCATAAGACTTGCATTAACCTTAGATAAAAGTATAAATGAAAGATCTGCTTCTACATTTATGATATATAGTTTTATAGCCTTTTTTATAGGTAAGTTTGTTGCTAATTTATTGATTAATAAATTTAATGAAACAAAAGTATTGTTTATATATTCAATAATAGGATGTTGTCTTTTAGGATATGTTTCAATTACTCCTAATATAACTTCAGTATATGGAGCTATTTTAGTAAGTTTATTATTTGGTCCTTGTTGGCCTACAATTTATGCAAAAACATTAGATTCTGTTGAAGAGAAAAAGTATACAGAACCTGCAGGGGCAATTATTGTAATGTCAATTATAGGGGGAGCAGTTATTCCAGCTATACAAGGATTAGTTTCAGATTCACTTGGATCAATGCAGTTATCTTTTATAGTACCAATGATTTGTTTTGTTATAGTAGCTATATATTTTTATATGGAAATGAAAACATTTAAATTTAATAGGGAGATGAATAAAGATGAAAAAAATATTTTTGCAAAAGAGACTATTTAATGAAAATCCTTATACTATTTATAAATCAGATGAATTTCAAGTTACTTTATTTAAGTATCCATCAGATATAGAAGGATTAGAAATAAAAAATAGTAAAGGTAAAGTAACTGTTCTTCCTTATATGGGACAAATTATATGGGAATTAGAATTTGAAGGTCATGATCTTAGAATGGAAAATATGTTTAAAGTTCCACATAAAGCTAATGAAATTGTAGAAACTTATGGATGTTTTGCTTTCCATTCAGGATTACTTGCAAATGGATGCCCAGCACCAGAGGACACTCATCCATTACATGGAGAGATGGCTTGTTCAGATATGGATGAAGCTTGGCTTGAAATTGACAACGATTTTATTAAAATAAAAGGCAGCAAAGAATATGCTAAAGGATTTGGAGATCATTACTTAGCTAAACCTAGTGTAACTTTAAGAAAAGAAGAATCAAATATAATTATAGAAATGGATGTTACTAATTTATCTAAATGTCAGGATATGCCCCTACAATATATGTGTCATATGAATTATGCATATGTTGAAAATGCTAAATTAACTGAATCTTTGCCAAAGGGAACTTTTAAAATTAGAGAATCAATACCAGCCCATGTTAAACCTACTGAAAAATGGCTTTCTTATAATAAAGAATTAAAAGAAAATGGTGGAGGATCTAATATATTAAATCAACCAGAAATGTATGATCCTGAAATAGTATTTTTCGCAGATCATCTTGAAAACTATGGAGAAAACTTAAATTTTGAAATGGAATCTCCAAAAGGATTTAAGTTCTTTACTGAATTTTCATCAAAAGATTTTAATTTTGCAACTAGATGGTTATTATACAATGGAGATCAAAAGGTTGCAGCCTTTGCGTTACCTGGAACTTGTAGGCCGGAAGGATTTAATGCAGCAAAGGCAAAGGGTAGTTTAATATATTTAAAACCACAAGAGAGAAGAACTTTTAAAGTTGTAACAGGGAAAAGATAGGATATATAAATTTTAAAATGAAGGAAGTGCTTAAAATGGATATCGCAGTTATAGGTTCAAACATGGTAGATTTAATAAGTTATATAGATAGAATGCCAAAAGAAGGGGAAACTTTAGAAGCACCTGATTTTAAAATGGGTTGTGGTGGTAAAGGTGCAAACCAAGCTGTTGCAGCTTCAAGATTAGAATCAGACGTTATGATGGTAAGTAAAGTTGGAGATGATCTATTTGGTAAAAATACTATTGAAAACTTTAAGAAAAATGGGATAAATACAAAATTTGTAACAGTTAAAGAAAATAGAGCAAGTGGAGTTGCCCCTATATTTGTTGATAAGAATTCTAAAAATAGCATATTAATTATAAAGGGTGCAAATAAAGATTTATCTCCTAAAGATATAGATGATGCAAGTGAAGAATTGAAAAAATGTTCTTTAATAATTTTACAATTAGAAATTGAATTAGAAACGGTTTATTATGCTATAGATTTTGCTAATAAAAACAATATACCGGTTTTATTAAATCCAGCTCCAGCTACAAAAGATCTTGATTTAGAGTACGTTTATAAATGTGATTTCTTTGTTCCAAATGAAACAGAATTAGAAATTTTAACAAATAAGCCTGTAAAAACAGTAGAGGATATAAAGAAAGCTGCTCATTCAATTAGTGATAAAGGAGTAAAAAATGTAATTGTTACAATGGGTAGCAAAGGGTTACTATGGATTAATAACAAGGAAGAACATATTATAAAAGCACATAAAGTTTATGCAGTGGATACAACTGGTGCTGGAGATGGATTTATAGGATGTTTTGCACATTTTTATGTAAAGACTAAAGATATAATGTTGGCTCTTCAAAAAGCATCAGCTTATGCTGCATTAAGTGTTACAAGATATGGAACTCAAACATCATACCCAACTAAAAAAGAATTTGAAGAATTTATAAAATAATATAAATTTATTTAATATATTTTTTATAATTAATGTTAAAATTATTATTTTATTAGATATTGAAACTTTTTTGTTTTTGTAAATGAAAAAAATATATATAAATTAAAACTTCTAAATATTAGATAGAGCAGAAACTATGTTTAATATTTAGAAGTTTTTTATGTGATTAATTATATTTTATATAGTGTTTTAAGAAGTTATAAAAGATTTTTTTACATAGGATTTGTTTTTAGGTTAAGTTAACTTATTATTTTTCAAAACTTAAGAAATATGAAAAAAATTTTAAGGATTTCTAAAGATTTAATTTAAGTTTTATTAATATAGAAAGTTTATAATAGTTAGTATAAAGAAACAAAGTATTATTAAAAAAAGAAAATAGGTTAATGTTATTTTTAACAAATAATAGTTTGTTGTGAGAGAATTAAATCATCTTTCTTATTATATTATGAGAAACTCCTTAAGGAATATAAAAATGCAAACTAAGTTGTGGTAAGTTTTATTATTAACATAAGTAGTTGTAATAAAAATAGCATATTTAAATTATAAAAAATAAAGAAGATTTTAGTATTAAGTTTATTAGGAGGTAATAGAAATGAAAAAATTAATAGGATTTACAATAGCAAGTACATTATCTATATTAACAATAGCAATGCTTTCTACTATTGGTTAATATAATTTGAATATAAAGTAAAAGCCAAGTATTATAGAATTTAATATTATAATTAGATATGAATAATTATATTGCTGATAATTTATATTAGATTAAAGTAATATAATTATTATTTTATTTGAAAGTTTATATAATAAAACTCTTATACTTTTGTATAAGAGTTTTTTGGTTGCGGGAGAAGGACTTGAACCTACGACCTTCGGGTTATGAGCCCGACGAGCTACCAGCTGCTCCATCCCGCGATATTATAACAGAAAGTTTTGTTTACTTTGTCTTAAGTATAAGTATAACTCTATAAATTTAATAAGTCAAGGTGTTTTCCAATAAATGTATAAATTATTATAGTATAATTTGATTCAATGACTTATTTATTTAAGTAATTACCTTTAATTTAATTAGTTTACCGAAGAATTTATAATTTTCTAAATAATAAAAAAACCAGTGTTGTTTTTACACTGGTTTTTTTAGTTTAGGAGAAATTTCTTAGTTAATTAAGAGTATGGGCTTTTTACCGATGTAGTTTAGTTTTTTTAAATATATATTTAAATATATAAAGAACATTTCAATACTATAGTATGAAATACTTATATATATGGTTCGTGATTAATTTTTTTTTATATGAAAATTGTAATTTGAATTAAAGATTTAAAATATACATAACATATTAAGGAATGGTTAAGATGTTTTAAAGTGAAATTTAATATAACTAAGGTATACTTTTATTAAAGAATAAAACTAGGATTAAAATTTATAAATTACTAAGGAGGGAAAGTATAGTGTGGAAACGAGAGGTAATAAAACAAAGAGCTAAAGAAGTACTAAGAGTTAATTATTGGAAAGCATTTCTTGTTAGTTTAGTTATGACTATAATAGCTGTAGGTGAATTTTCTAACTTAAGAACAGCAACAGGTAGAGTTACAAATAGATTTAGGTATAACTATGTTCCTTTTAATACTGGAACTAGTCAAACAATTATTAATTTGTCTAATAAATTTATTCTTTTTCTTGGATCAATAGCAATAGTTTTAATAATATTAAGAATTGTAGTGGGGTATTCTCTTCAGGTAGGTGGAACTAAATTTTTTATTAAAGCAACAGATGGAGAAAGTAATATGAATTATTTAGGATATTGTTTTAAAGAAAGAAGATATTTTCCTGTAGTTATAACAATGCTTTTAAGATCAGTTTATTTATATTTATGGTATTTACTATTAGTAATACCAGGTATAATAAAAACATATTCCTATAGAATGGTTCCGTATATATTAGCAGATAATCCTTATATAGGATATAATAGAGCCATAGAACTAAGTAATGAAATGACTAGAGGGCAAAAATGGGATATGTTTGTTCTTGATTTATCATTTATAGGATGGTATATATTGGGAGCGTTAGCCTTTGGAGTAGGTACTTTATTTGTAAATCCATATGCTAATTCTACTTTAGCTGAGTTGTATTTAAGTTTAAGAGAAAATGCAATAGAAAGGGAATTAACATCTTATGAAGAATTAAATCTTCAATATAAAAGCTGAGATTCTTAATTTTAACAAATTAGTTTATATTTTTTCAAAATAAATTTTATCTATAGGTGGTTGTACATTAAATAATAATAAATAATAAATTATTAATTATGGGGGGAGACAATTTTAATGTGGACACGTAGACAACTTAAAGAGAGAGCAAAAAAAGTATTAAGGAATAACTATTGGCAAGCTTTTCTTGTTAGTTTGGTTATACTTATTTCAACTACAGCTGGAAAGTGGGGTAATATAGAAAGAAGAATAGATAGAATTATTGAAAATCATCCTGTTGTTCATGATTTTGTACCTAGTGAAATAATATACTGGACTTCAGGTTTAATGTTTTTTTTAGCATCAATAACAGTGATTTTATTAATATTAAGAATTGTAATAGGATATAATCTTGAAGTTTCTGGTAGAAAGTTTTTTATAAAAGCTGCCCAAGGAGAAAGTAATATGTCTTATCTTGGATATTGTTTTAAAGAAAGAAGATATTTAGGAGTAATTATGACAATGCTTTTAAAGGCTGTTTTTAACTTTTTGTGGTACTTATTATTAGTAATACCAGGCATAATAAAAACTTATGCTTATAGCATGGTACCTTATATATTGGCAGATAACCCTTTTATAGGTGCTGAAAGAGCAATAGAGCTGAGTAATGAAATGACACGAGGTGAAAAATGGGATATGTTTGTTCTTGATTTATCATTTTTAGGATGGTATATATTGGGGGTCATGGCTTGTGGAATAGGAACAATATTTGTATATCCATATGCTAATGCTACAAAAGCTGAATTATATTTAAATTTTAGAGAAGAGCTTATAGAAGAAGGAATAACATCCTATGAAGAATTAAATCTTGAATATGATAAAACAGAAATATAATCTTTCAAATAATTAAAATAAATCCATTATTAGTTTTTAGTTTTAATATTTTATAAATAAAGTAGAAGAGACTGAAGTCATATAACTTCAGTCTTTTTTTAGATATATATTTTTTAAATATAAAAAAAATAGCGAAAATACAGGGAAAATAGTATACAAGTGGTATTAAAATATGTATAATATATGTATATTTCATAAATTATACATATATTATTGTTTAGCATAGGGTATTTACTATTAAGATTTTAACAAAAGAATAATCTATTTTATTAAGAGGGAGAGAAACATAAAATGTGGACAAGAGCTTCAGTTAAGGAAAAAGCTAAGAAAGTATTACAAGTTAACTACTGGAAAGCTTTTATCGTAAGTTTAGTTATATTAATTACAGGAGGAAATAATTCTTCTAGCATATTAAAAGTCTCAAATAATATTATTGATGACTATAGCAAATCTGTTTATGGCGCAATAGATTTTGCTCCTCTATTTTTTGTGAAAATTATGTTTTTAATATCATTAATTGTGTTGATTACTGCTATTTTAAGATTAGTATTAGGACTAGCAATTGAAATAGGAGGAAGAAAATTTTTTATTAGAGCTGCTGAAGGGGAAAATAATACAGAATATTTGGCATATTGTTTTAAAGAAGGAAGATATTTTAAGGTGCTTATAACAATGGTACTTAGAAGAATTTATATAGTATTATGGACTTTATTATTAATAGTACCAGGAATAATAAAATCCTATGCATATCGTATGGTTCCTTATATATTAGCAGATAATCCTCATATAGGATGTAATAGAGCGATAAAACTAAGTAGTAAGATGACAAAAGGAGAAAAGTTTAATATATTTGTATTTGATTTATCTTTTTTAGGATGGTATATTTTGGGGTTATTAGCCTTAGGAATAGGTACTATATTTGTAAATCCATATAGAGAGGCTGCTGAGGCTGAACTTTATTTGGTACTTAGAAAAAGAGCAATAGAAAAAGCCACAGTATCTTGTAGTGAGCTAAATGTTGATGAATACATGAATTCTATAGCATAATAAAATTTATCTATATTAAATTTAAAAGCAAAAATATTATAAAAAATATAAACATTGAACTATATTTATATGACGCTTCCAAAGTAGACAGTTTAATTAAACTGTCTACTTTGGAAGTGTTTTTTATTGTTAAGGAATTTATAAATATTTTTACTAATATATGATTTCATTCTTTTAATATATAAAAAAATTATATAGATAAGTCAATATATAAATTAAATAGCATAGAATGTATAAGGTGTACTCAAATAAATAATTAGTTAGTGTAAATAGGTGTTTTTTCCTATATTTTTTATTGTAATCTACTAATAAAAAATATTAGTATATCTAAGGTATTATATTTTATAAAATAAGCTTTTCATATTTGACTTGTTATTTATTTTTGTATGCTTAATGTAGGATTTTTATATTAATATCTAGTTATACAAAAGGTTAATATTTTTAAATTGTATAAATAATTATAAGGAGCGTATTTTAATGTGGACAAGAGAGTTAATAAAAAAGAAGGCTAAATTGGTTCTAAAAAATAATTATTGGAAAGCATTTTTAATTAGTTTAGTTATTAGTATAGCAAATTTAAGTAATATGAATAGTGTAGAGAAAAATATTAGAAGAGTGGAGGAAAACCTAGGTATTTATGAATTTTCAATACCTGGGACTGCGTTAAACTGGATTTTAAAAATGGCAGTATTTTTTGCATCTATAACCCTAATATTATTGATTTTAAGAATATTTATAGGATATACACTTGAAATAGGTGGAAGAAAATTTTTCCTTGAATCAAGAGAAAATAATACTTATATGGGATACTTAGGAGAATATTTTAAAGAAGGAAGATACTTTGGAGTATTAAAAAGTATGTTGCTTAGAGATGTTTTTATTATTTTATGGACATTATTACTTATAATACCAGGAATAATAAAATCTTATGCATATCGTATGGTTCCTTATATATTAGCAGAGAATCCTTCTATAGGATGTAATAGAGCAATAGAATTGAGTAATGAGATGACAAAGGGTGAGAAGTGGAATATATTTGTATTCGATCTATCATTTATAGGATGGTATTTGTTAGGGGTAATAGCATTTGGGTTAGGGGTAATGTTTGTAAATCCCTATTTTAATGCTACAGAAGCAGAATTATATGTAGTTCTTAGACAAAAGGCTATAGAAAATGGAAAAACTACTTATGAGGAATTAAATTTAGTAAATGATGGATTAGAAGTTTAAAAAGAAAGAACAGTCAAATGACTGTTCTTTTATAGTATTTCATCCATTTCTCTTATATGGTGTGATATGGTTATTGATTTCCAGGTTCTAGGTGAATTGATTTTTGATTTTCCAGATTGCATAGCTAATATTTTTTTACAACCACAACATTTGTCTATATGATCAGAAGAGATTGAATTCCAACAGGATGAAGTTGTATATATAGGAAGTACTTTAGTTGTAAAAGTTATTGGTTTATTAAAGTTTCCTTTAAATCCAACATATACATTTTTTTGTCCATTATAATGTATATAAGAAGGGTAAACTGCTTTGGTGTTTTCAAGAGGAAGATTTTTTATACCACAGTAATCCCCAAAAGCATCAAAGTTAAGAGTTTTAAAATCTTTTAAAAGATCTGTGCTAATTTCATTGAGTATACTTTGATTAACCATTGAAGATTTTTTGAATGTTTTAGGTATAGCAGTATGAATTATAACTGTTTTAATTTTTTTAGTAGTTTTTAAATTGTTGATTGATTTGTATAATTCAATCAGTTTTTTGTCATTTTTACTATAAGGCTTTTCTATATCAATTAGTATAATATCATCATCTTTAAGAAGTGGTATTATTTCATTTGCTGCATTTATTGAATGCTTTGAGAATAATCTGAATGCTAAATTTTTAAAGTCACCTCTAAGTGTTTTTTCTTGATTTCTTAAGAAGCCACTATTATATTCTTTATTAGGATTATAGGAAATTACTGGTATAAACTTAGAGGGATTACTGCTTAACTTTTTAAGATAATCTACTCTAGTAGATGGATTATCATAAATAGGTTTTAAAAATGTTCTTATGTTTTTAATGGTTTTTAAAGACGTTTTTATATTCATAGGTATATCAACTAAAATTTTAGACTTAATATCATCAAAAAACTTTGTATGATCATCAAAATAGTTATATTTAGATTTGACGGTAGGTTTGTCTACAACCATTTCTAAAAGTGGTAATATCTTATTTGAATAAGATTGTTTTATTATTGATGTTCTTTCAGCAGAACGATTCCTTATTATAGGTACATATTTAAAATCCAAATTAATCCTCCTTAAAAGATAAATACATTAATATATATTGATTAATATAAAAATTTATGAGTGATTTAGAAATGTTGATTTTATATAAGTTTTTAAAAGAAAAAATATATTCTTAAATTATAAAAAATTCTATTAAAATGATTTTTAAATAAAAATGCAAAAGAAATAAATGAAGAATAGTTAAGTGATTTGTAGAAATTATAGTGAATTATATATGAAAAGGGTTGAAAAGTTAATAATAAATCACAATATAGTATATAGTTTTGATAATGTCTTAAATTGGCTGTTTTACAGATTTTATAAATAAATACCAATATTTACAAAAATATCATTAAAGTTTATACTATTAACAAGCTACATTGAATAATATAATAATGAACAGATTTATATTAGTTGTAATGTATAAACTTTAGTTAATATAGTATAAGCTGTAAAAAATGAAAGGATATATCTAGGGGTATAACTATTTTAATATTAAACATTAAAATAGTTATAGATAGTATCCTTTTGCTAAGATATTAAGTTTTTATTTGAGCCAAGGTTATAAAAATAAAAAAGGGGGACTAATAAGTATGTCACAAAGAGGATTGCCTAAAGGAGCATATGGTCTTAAGGAAGGTCAAAAAGAGTATATACCTTATGTGCCAAGCGAAAAGATTATGCCAGAATTTACTTTGTTATCAGTAATTATTGGTATTATACTTGCTGTTGTATTTGGTGCAGCCAATGCATATTTAGGTCTTAAAGTTGGTATGACAGTTTCAGCTTCAATACCAGCGGCGGTTATTTCAATGGCAATAGTTAGAGTTATTTTAAAAAGAAAATCAATTCTAGAAAATAATATGGTTCAAACTATAGCATCTGCAGGTGAATCTGTAGCAGCAGGAGCTATATTTACAATTCCAGCATTATTTTTACTAGGAACTAGCCCAAGTGTATTTACAATGGGAATTATATCCTTGATAGGTGGTACACTAGGAGTTATATTTATGATTCCAATAAGAAGATATTTAATAGTACAAGAACATGGAAGACTTCCTTATCCAGAAGGTACAGCCTGTGCAGAAGTATTAGTAGCTGGTGAAGTTGGTGGTGCTAGTGCAGGTTTAGTATTTACAGGTGGTGGAGTAGGACTTTTATATAAGTTTTTAGGTGATGGAATAAAATTATTCCCAACAGAAATTAGTTATGGATTTAAAGGTGCATTAAATGGTGCAGGTATAGGAATGGATGTATACCCAGCATTACTTGGTGTAGGATTCATAATTGGACCTAAAATAGCTGCTTATATGTTAGGTGGAGCTATATTAGGGTGGTTCTGTTTTATGCCACTTATAGCTTTGATAGGTTCTGGAGGAACAACTATTGTTGCACCAGCAACTCAAGCTATAGCTGAAATGGATTATTGGGCTATATGGACTAACTATATTAAATATATTGGTGCAGGAGCAGTTGCAGCTGGTGGTATCATAAGTTTGATAAAATCATTACCAGCTATGGTATCTTCTTTTAAAGAAGCTATGAAAGCTTATAAAAACAAAAATAATACTGCTTCAGTAAAGAGAACAGAACGTGACCTTGATAGTAAATATATAATAGCTATTATAATAATTGCTGTCATATTAATGGTTGCAGTTAAGCAAATTCAAGTTGGACTTCTTGGAGCTATATTAGTAGTTATATTTGGATTTTTCTTTGTAACTGTATCTTCAAGAATAGTTGGTATAGTTGGTAGTTCTTCAAACCCAGTATCTGGGATGACTATAGCAACACTTTTATTCACAGCTATTATAATGAAAGCTGCAGGAGTTACTGGAAAAGCTGGAGTTGTAGCTGCTATAAGTGTTGGTGCTATAATTTGTACTGCTGCATCAATTGCAGGAGATACTTCTCAAGATTTAAAAACAGGTTATTTAGTAGGATCTACACCTAGAAGACAACAAACAGGTGAACTTATTGGTGTACTTGCTACATCAGTTGTAATTGGTTTTATAATGATTATGCTTAATCAAGCTTATGGATTTGGTTCAAAAGAGCTTGGTGCACCACAAGCTACTCTTATGAAATTAGTTGTAGAAGGAATAATGTCTGGAAATCTTCCTTGGAATTTAGTATTTGTAGGAATTGGATCTGCTGTTATGCTTGAATTATTTGGAATACCATCACTTCCAGTTGCTATAGGATTATATCTTCCAATACATCTTTCAACTCCAATAATGGTAGGCGGAGTTATTAAAGGCATACTTACTAAGAAAGTTAAGGATGAAAAAGTATTGGCAGAGAAGAGTGAAAGAGGAATACTTTATTCTTCAGGACTTATAGCAGGTGAAGGCTTAATGGGTGTTATTATAGCAGGTATAGTTGCAGCAAATAGTAGTGGAATAGGATTTAAAGAGCCACCTTTAGGTCAAGTTGCAAGTGTAATTTTCTTTATTATAGTTGTTGCGTTATTGGTTTATCAGGTATTTATTAAAAAGACTTCTAATGCTTCAAATAAAGCATAAAAAATAGTAATTTTTAAGATTAATATAAAATTAAATAAAAAAGAATTGAGGGATTATTTTCCCTTAATTCTTTTTAAATAAAATGTATAAATTCAATTTTACTTATGGGAATAGAATCTTGTTCAATAAAAAATTATGTGTTTGTTTTTCTACAGTATATAAAATATTAAATTTTAAGTGAGGTAGTTATATGAAAAGAGCTAATAGAAAGAAAAATGTACTGCTAATGACACCAAAACGAAGAAAGAATATTGAATGGGAAAAGAATGATGAAATAATAACTTTAATTATAAAAAGAGAGAAAGTAATAGATACTATAATGAATAAAATGTTTAAGACACCTAAAACAATAAGAATAGAATTAGATAATATAGGAAGTTTTGTTTGGGAAAATTGTGATGGTGAAAAGAACGTAAACGATATATCTAAAACTATGAAAAGTCATTTCGGAAATAAAGTAGATCCAGTGATTGAAAGACTTGTTACCTATATTAGAACCTTGAAAAACAATAAATTTATAGAAATACAGTAGTATTGAATTTATTAGGTAAGCTATTAGAAGTTTTATAAAAGAGAGATTTAATATTACTATATAAATTATTAATAGTTGTAATAAGGGGGAGAGTTTTGAGATATTTTATATATTTAATATGTGTTATATTGATAACAATGGTTATGGTTTACATAGGAACGATAAAAGAGAGAAATGTTGGAGCAAATCTTACAAATAAACTTTATACAAAATGTGCTGAGAAAGTTATTAAGTATTTAAATAAAAATGAATGTGCTAGTTTAAATGACATACAAAATGTAATAAGAGGAGTAACTACGTCTATATTTTGGACTAGAAAAAAAGTTCAAGTTCAAAATCCACTTAATTTTTCTAAAGTTTTAATGGATAAGCTGTATAAAGAAGGAAAAGTATCAATAGAAATGAGAAAAAACAAACAAATATATATGCTTAAACAAAAAGCATAGTTATATTATATAGTAAGATATGAAAAAGAGTAGCCAAAAATGGTGGCTCTTTTTTAGTTTATTATAAAAAATAATAAAATGATTAGGATTTCATTTTAAATAAATTCCAAATAATACAATAAAATACTAAAATTTAAACGAAAATTATAAATAAATTTGTTTTTTTTATAAAATATAGTATAATAATTCATAATTATAAAATGTTAAATTAATATAATTTCTAGTATAGCTAATTATTTGTTTAGGTATACTAAGGTTTTTTATAACATAATTGTAAAGTTAGCTTAATTTATAATTTATACAACAGATGATTAGAAGATATATAAATTAAATATTCAGAGGGAGCGGATAGTGCTATTAGAAAAGAATATAAAGTTTTTTAAATATTTCTTAAAATGAAATAATTAGATTTTTAGTATGTTTATAGAATAGAGGGGGAAAATGATTAATTATATAAAATCTGAGTTTTATAGAATTTTTAATAGATCTTATTTTAAATTATATGTAGTTATGGTAAGTATGTTAATGTTTATTGTAAATCAAATAATAAAACTTTATCCAAGGAACGAAATGAATTTAAGGTTAGTAATTGAAGGTTCAATACTTATTTCAAAATTAGTAATATTCTTAATTATTCCAATAGTTTACATGATTATATTAGAGGAGAATAAAACAGGAACCTTAAAAAATGTTTTAGCTTTTGGACTGTCAAGAAATAAGATATTTTTATCAAAAATTATAGTTTGCAGTATGCTTATATTTATAACAATGTTTTCATCATTAACTTTATTTATATTAAGTGGATGGATTATGTTTTCTAAGGGAGAAAATATATCCACAACTATGTTAATGGGGTATGGTCTTAGGTTATTAGTATGAATGTTGTTATGGATTGCAGTAGTTTCCTTAATAACTGCGTTAACTATGTTTTTTAAAAATACTAAAAAGTTTATATTTTTTTATATCTCTTTATTTTTAATTATAAAGCAAGTTATAATGAATCTTATCAGTACAGTTATTTCAACTGAATCTATAGAAAAAATAACCATCTTAAGATTATTCGATCAAATATCACTACTTTCAGAATCAATTGATACTTTGATTTTTGTAAGTCTAGTATCAGTAGGCTACATTGCAATTTTCATTGCTATAGGGTTAATTTATTTCCATAAAAGAGAAGTTAAATAGATTTTTAATAATAGCATAATATATAGATAATAGTAATTTTATAAAAAAATAAATCTTATTTTCTATAAAGGCAATTTATAGGAGATAAGTTAAAGAAAAGAGGTGAATATAAAAAGGTATATAAGGTTTTATTTTTAAATTTATATTGTATATGTTAAATAATTTATTAAGTGCTTTACAATATAAATAATATTTTTAAATAATTATACTTTCTTTTATGCCTTTTTATTAAAAGTATGAATAGTAATATAAATATATTAATTGTAGAAGACGATGTGGATATAAATAATCTTTTGTATAAAATTCTTACAAAAGAAAATTATAATGTAACTAGAGCTTATTCAGGATCAGAAGCTAAGATGTGTATTGATCATTCTGATTTTCACCTTATATTATTAGATTTGATGTTACCTGGAATAGATGGAGAAGAAATTATTTCATATATAAGAAAAATTAAAACTATGCCTATAATAGTTATTTCAGCTAAAACAGGACAAAATATAAAAGTAGAAGTTTTAAAAACAGGAGCAGATGATTTTATATCAAAGCCTTTTGATGTTAATGAAGTTTTAGCAAGGGTAGAAGCTCAGATAAGAAGATATACAATGTTTTCAAATTCTAGTGAAAAAGAAAATGTTTTAAAATATAAAAATTTATTGTTAGATAGAGATAAAGTAGAGGTTACTATTAACGGACAAATTGTACCTCTTACATCAAGGCAATTTTCTATATTAGAGCTTTTGTTGTCCCATCCAAATAAGGTCTTTACAAAGTCTAGATTATTTGAAAGTATATGGAATGAAGGGTTTATGGGAGATGACAATACAATAAATGTACATATGAGTAACTTACGTTCAAAGATATCTAAAATTGACCCTAACACAGAATATATTAAGACTATATGGGGAATAGGATTTAAACTTGCTGACTAAAATTAAGTCTTTTTTAATTTTTTTTTAAGTGCTAATTATAAATTTCTTAGTATTATATAAGCAGTAAGAGTGTTAGGAGGAAAGCTAATGAAGAAAATTGTTCTTAAAACCAACAATTTAAGTAAAAGATATGGTAAATATTTAGCTGCAAATAATATTAATATTGAGATTAAACGAGGAGAGATATATGGCCTTATAGGGAAGAACGGAGCAGGGAAAACAACATTGCTTAAAATGATAACAGGACTTACAGTACCATCTAGTGGTGAGATTGAATTATTTGGAGAAACATCAGTTAGTGGCTTAAATAATTCGAGAATGAGAACCGGTGCAATAATCGAAAGTCCAAGTTTTTTTCCTTATTTATCTGCTAAAAAAAATCTTGAGCACTATAGAATACAAAGAGGAGTTGCTGAAAAAAAATTTGTTGATGAAGTTCTTCAATTTGTAGGACTCCAAAGTGTTGGAAATAAAAAATTCAGAGATTTTTCTCTTGGAATGAAACAACGTTTAGGGTTAGCACTTACATTACTTTCAAGTCCTGACCTATTAATTTTAGATGAACCAATTAATGGATTAGATCCTACAGGTATTATTGAATTTAGAGAAATATTATTAAAGTTAAACAGAGAAAGAAATATTACAATTATTATATCTAGTCATATTTTAGAAGAACTTTCACAACTTGCTACTACTTATGGATTTATAAATAATGGAAAATTGATAGAGCAAATATCTGTAGAAGAATTAAAAGAAAAGTTTAAGAAATCTATATCTATAAAAGTAGATGATGCTAAGAAAGCTTCTACTATAATTGAAAATCAACTTAAATGCAATAAATACGAAATTTTACCTAATAATGAAATTAAATTGTATGAAAAAATTGATATTCCTGATATAGTAAATAAAACTTTAGTAGAGAACGGAGTAATGGTATCTTCAATTAATCAAGTAAGTGTAAATTTAGAAGATTACTTTATAGATTTAGTTGGAGGTGTTAATTAATGCTTAAGTATATAAAATCAGAGTTCTATAGAATATTAAATAAAAAGGGTTTTTGTTTATATTTCATAATACCACTTGTTTTGGCAATATTAAGTATCATATTTATGTATTTAAAAAAATTTCAGGTACCATCTGAAAAAATAGTTTATGACTTTCTTATTGTATGTATAAATGATTTTATTAGTATGAGTATGTTTTTTGTTTTACCAATATATGATATATGTATAGTTGAAGATGATAAAAGTCATACCCTTAAAAACGTTGTATCTTATGGTATTCCAAGGAGTACAATAGTTATATCCAAAATTGTAATTTGTAGTATATTAGGTATAATTTTTATTTTTTATTTGTTAGTTTTATTTTTAGTAACCATGGCAGTTGTATGTAAAATACCTCAAACTTTTTTATCAAGTATTATTACAGTATTTATACCTAAATTAGGAGTATGGATAGTAATATTTGTTGCATCAGCTTCTATAGCTACATTTTTATCAATGTTTTTTAAAAGTAAAATAACCTTTGTCATTTCATATCTTATGGTTTTAACTGTTTTATCTAAAAGATTAGTAAATTTCTTAACTGGCTTGATAACTGATAAATTGAACTTTTTGGGAGATATAGTTCTTAATGATCAAATTACCAATATACTATCAGCTTCAGCTACAAATCATACTCTTATAGTAGCAAGTTTAGTAGCATTAGGTCATATTGTAGCTTTTTCAATGATAGGAATAGTATATTTTAAACAAAAAGAGGTTAAATAAATTTATTATTTAAGATATTAAAAAAACTAGAAGGAACTATTTTTTAAACATTTAATATATTATTTTTTAAAAGTTAGAAAAGAAAGGAGTGGGGTAAGTGGTTAAATTAATTATTGTTTTGCTCTTGATTTTGTTAATAATAATCTCCACTCTTTATTTTTTATTAAGTAATGAGATTAAAAGCATAAGTAATCAGCTCCATGATATTAATAATAGAGATACTAACTCTAAAATATTATTAGGTTCAAGCAAAAAGAGATTACTAAATTTAGTATTAGAGATAGATAGTATTTTAGAAAAAAATAAAAAAAATGAAATTGACTATAAACGTATGGATTTACAGCTGAGACAGTCTATTGCTAATATATCCCATGATTTGCGTACCCCACTTACTTCAATAATGGGATATATTCAACTTATGGAAGATAAAAATCTGTCTATACAAGAAAGAGAACAATATATAAGAATTATAAGAAATAGAACTGAGTCATTGAAAATGCTTATAACCAGTTTTTATGATTTATCACGGTTAGAAGCAAGGGAATATAAATTTGATATTGAACCTTTAGATTTTAAAAATATAATGAGTGAATCCATAGTTTCTTTTTATAATGATTTTATAAATAAAGGAATAGAACCATTTATTGATATAGATGAAAAAGTATCGCTAATAAGTAGTGATGAAAAGGCAACAAAGAGGATAATATCTAATTTGATACATAACATATTGAAATATGGGAAAAGCTTTGTGGCCATATCTTTAAAAAATACTGAAGATTATGTTGTTACTACTTTTACAAATGATGCACCTAATCTAAATGATGAAAATGTTAAATGTTTGTTTAAAAGATTCTTTATGGTTGATAGGGCAAGAACAGGAGAAAGTACAGGGATAGGTCTTGCTATAACAAAAAGGTTAATAGAACAAATGGGACATACAATTTCAGCAGAGTTATCAGAAGGAAATCTTAGTATAATAATAAAATGGAAAATACATAAGAATTTAAAATAACTTAATTTAAATAAGAAATTTTAATATATAAAATAGTTTGATTCTAAGAATTTACCTAGGTATATACATAAATAACAGAAGATCTGATACTATTTATTTTTGATATGTTTTAATAATTATATTAATAATTAAAGAGAAAAAGGAATATGAATATGAACAGCTTTAAAAGGTTGTTCTTTTTTATTTTGTATTAAATTATTTTTGCTTTTACTATTAATTCGAATTCTAGGAGAGTAATTATTGTACCTTTTATATGAGAAAGTATAAGATTTTTTTAAGATTTTAATATTAACGAACTCAGTTTAAGTTGAAAATAAATTTTTTATATGTATTGGTTATAATTTCAATAAATGTTACAATTAAGGTGCGAAAGAAAAGGGATACAATACAATTATGTAATATTGTAGGAAAGGATAGAAGTTTATGATAGAAACTCTAGAGCAAAATGAAATTATAAAATCTTTTAATAATTTAATACCATATTTTCAATGTTACTTTGAGGATGAAGTAGCTTTTACTATTTCAAATACTGAGTATTTCTTAAATGTTGTCAATGGTAAAACAATTGATTTAGGTGCTAAAGCGGGGGACAAGTTACCAGTAGGATGTGCCGCATATGAGTGCTTAAAGGCTAAGGATCAGGTATCTATAATTGTACCTAAAGAAGTGTTTGGAGTTTCTGTAAAAGCCATAGGGGTTCCAGTAAAGGAAAATGGTGAAGTTGTTGGTACCATAGTTATAGCAAAAAGTTTAAAGAGAAGAAATGGTTTTGGTAAATTGGCTAATAATTTATCAGAATCTTTAAATCAAATAACAAAAGCTATAGGAGAAATTAATACAGGAGCACAAAATGCCTCAGAAACCAATTCTTATATACAGGAAGAGGTTTCAAAGACATATGATGAATCTAAAAATACTGATGAGATATTAAAATTCATAGAAAATATTGCAAAGAAAACTAATCTTTTAGGATTAAATGCAGCAATTGAATCAGCTAGAGCAGGGGAAGCTGGAAAAGGATTTAATGTAGTTGCCAAAGAAATTAGAAAACTTTCTTTATCAAGTAGTGAATCTATTAAAGAAATAAATGAAACATTAAAAAATATTCAAGATTCAGTAACGGAAATATCAAAGAGAATTAATAATTCACAAGATGTATTTGAAGAGCAAGTTTCTTCTATTGAAGAGATAACAGCAACAATAGAAAATTTAAATCAATCTGCACTTTCTTTAAAAAAAGCTGCACAAGATATGTAGTTAACTATTATTTGAAATTTTAAAGAGAATTTTAAATAAATTGAAATATTAAGATTGTTTTACTAATTTTAAAAAATATTTTTTATATGATTATAAAATTAGTTGTACATAATAATGTTTCTTAGAAAATTAATATGTTTTCTACCAAATATTATAATTATATTAGGAGGTTTTTAGGTATGAAAATAACAACAGTAATAGAGAATTCTTTAGGAAAAAATAAAAATCTGAATAATGAGCATGGACTTTCTTTTTTTATAGAAACAGAGAATTGTAATATTTTATTTGATACAGGTAAAAGTGGGGATTTTGTTTTTAATGCTGAAAGATTAGGTGTTGATTTAAATAGCACAGACTATCTTCTTTTAAGCCATGCACATTATGATCATTGTGGAGGAGTTAGAAAATTTTTAGAGAGCTTTAATGTTCGTCCTGAATTTTATGTAAGTGAAAATTTCTTTTCAAATGGTGATAAATATCATTATTCAGATGGAAATCAAAATTTAGATTTTGCATCAGAACCAGGCTACAGATATATAGGAACAAATTTTGACGAAGAATATTTGAAAGAAAAAGGTATGAAAATAAACTTCATCAATAATGGTATGACTAAACTTAATGATAAGGTATATGTTTTTACTAATTTTGAAAGAACTAATGATATAGAAAAAGCAAATCCTAATATGAAGGTTAAAGAAGGAGATTCTTATAAAGTAGATTCATTTAATGATGAAATAGTGATGGCCTTTGATACAAAAAAAGGATTAGTAGTTTTACTTGGTTGTTCTCATCCAGGTATCCTAAATATAATTGATACAATAGCAAAAAGAACAGGTAAAAGTATATATGCAGTTTTAGGGGGGACTCATCTTGTAGAAGCAGATGAAGATCGTATAAATAAGACTATAGAACATCTAAATAAAATGAACATAAAACTTATAGGAGTATCTCATTGTACTGGAGATAAAGCTGTTAGTATGTTTAAAGAAAAATGTGATGATTTCTTTGTTAACTGTACAGGAACTGTATTAGAAATTTAGATATAAAGAATAAAATATATAAGAAGCTTGAAATAAGTATATTATAAAAATTTAAAGATTTTAATAGTTTCCTCTTAAATTAGAGAGTTATATTATTTAAACTATCTAGTATAAGGGGTTTTATTTTTAATACAGTATTTATATATAATAAAAGATCAATTAATTAGTATATTAAATGATTATATATATTAATTATAAATTTAATATATAATGTAATTCTTATTTTATACAAGGGATAAAATATTAGTAGTATGAATATAGTAGAATTTATAAGGGAAGTAATAACTATAAGCGAAGATACGAGTTTTATACTATTGGACAAATATAGTAAAGTATAATATAGTTAAATTCGATTGATACTACAGCTTTTAAAAAGAGAAATAGGTGGATTTAAGTGGTTAAAGAGAAAAATTGGTTTAAACTAGATAACGCTGGTAAAATGTATTCATCAATAACTTCAGCAAGAAGTACTACATTATTTAGAATATCTGTGGATTTAAAAGAAAAAGTTGATAAAAGCATATTGCAGAAAGCTTTAGATAATTGTATGGATAGATTTCCTTATCTAAATGTAAATTTAAAAAGAGGATTGTTTTGGTATTATTTTGATAGAAACTCTATAATGCCAAAGGTAGAGAAAGAAAAGTATTATCCTTGTATGTATTTAGAAGTTAAAAAAAAGAATATTTTTCTCTTTAGAGTTCTTTATTATAATAAAAAAATTTCTGTAGAGTTTTCACATATAATTACAGATGGAACTGGAGCAACATTTTTTTTGAAAGTCCTTATTATTGAATACTTTAGGTTAAAGGGGATTTATTGTGAAAATATTGAAAATATTTATAGGACTAGTTATATCCCCAAAATAGATGAAATAGAAGATTCTTTTAAAAAGTACTATGATAAAAAAATACCAAGTATACCAAATGGAAAAAGTGCTTTTCATTTTCCTTTTAAATTGTGTGAAAAAGGGGAGTACTATGTTGTTATTGGTATTGTAGATGTAGATGTATTAATAAAAAAAGCTAAAAAGTATGATTCTACTATTACTCAATTTCTTACAGCAATATATTTTAAAAGTATTTTAGAATTTATAAAAAGTATTAATTGTAAGAAAAAGCCTATAGTTATGAATGTGCCGGTGAATTTAAGAAAGATGTATTCTTCTAAAACTATGAAAAATTTTTTTATAAGTTTAACACCAACTATAGACCCAAGGCTTGGGGAGTATACTTTTGAAGAAATAATAAAGTATACTAAAAATTATATGAGGTTTTATATAGATAAAAAGTATATAAACAAAATAATATCTCGAAATGTTAAAAATGAAAGAAGTATATTTTTAAGAGTTTTTCCTTTAATATTAAAGGATTTTGGAATGCCATATATATATAATTTTTTTGGTGAAAAGAACTATACTACTGGTTTTTCTAATTTTGGAAAAGTAACTATGCCAAAAGAGATAGATAACTATATTGAAAGAATTGAAGTTTATCCTCCTCCAAGTATAGGAAATATTATTAAAGTTACTGCAATAAGTTATAATAATAAAATGCATATAAGTTTTGGTAAGTTAACAGAGAATAAAGATATAGAAATGATATTTTTTAGGAATGTAAGGAAGATGGGAATAAAGGTTAAAGTAGAAAAAAATAATTACAATATTAGGAAGTGATAGGATGCCTTATTGTGCTAAATGTGGAGTAGAGGTAGATAAAGATATAAAAAAATGTCCTTTATGCGATTTTCCTATTCCAGATGTAGGAGAGGTAAAAGAAGATAAAGATTCTAGATTTCCCAAAATGGAAAATGTTTATCCTAATAAAACTAAAAAAACTAGAAACACCATTTTTGCTATTTTGTCTATTATATTAGTTTCTTCAGTTTTTTTGTTAGGGTATAACAATATTCATTTTTATGGTAAATTAACATGGGCAAGATATAGTATAGCAGCACTTATAGCGGTTTGGTCATATTCATTTTTTTTATTTGGATATATACCTAGTTTTAGAAAAAAACTATCAGGGATTAGTATTACAACTATTATACTTTTGTATTATATTGACTCTTTTAATGGAAAAGTAGAATGGTTTTATTGGATTGGATTAGGAGCGGTTTTAGGTGCCTATTTTTTGATTTTGATAAGCTATTATTTCTTAAAAAGAGCTAAGAAAAATGGGATAAATATTACTGCTTATAGCTTTTTAGTTATATCAATATATTGTTTAATACTTGATGCTTCTATACATAAAAATTTTGATGAAAAATTTAGTTTTTCTTGGTCTATAAATGTAATTATTGAATTAATTCCTTTGTCTATTGTTTTATTTATTATAAGTGGAACTATTGGTAGTAAATTTATATTAGAATTAAAAAAGAAACTCCATTGGTAGTTTTGTAATCTTATGTTTTAAAGGGGATTTATTTCATTTGACTGAGATTTATAAATAAAGTATAGTTTAAGCTATATTTATTATAATAAAGCATAAGATAAGAGGTGTTTTTGTGAACTTAGGTGAAATTGTATTTAATAAATTACAAGAACTAGGGAAAATAACATCAAGTGAAGAAGGTGTAACTAGATTTTTTTTAACTAAAGAACATAAAAAAGCAAATAAACTTCTGAAAACTTGGATGGAAGATGCAGGATTAAAAGTTAAAGTAGACAATGTAGGGAATATAGTAGGAGAATATAGATCTGCTTTTGAAAATGCTCCAACTCTTGTAATGGGATCTCATCAAGATACTGTTAAAAATGGTGGCAAATATGATGGAGCTTTAGGGATAGTTTTGCCTATTGTAGTTTTCAAAGATTTTATAAAAAAAGTTAAAACTTTACCTTATAATTTTAAAATAATAGGATTTGGTGACGAAGAAGGTGGAAGGTTTGGAACTATATATCTTGGGAGCAAAGCAGTAGTAGGAACTTTTGATTATGAATTATTAAATGAAATTGATGATGATGGAGTAAGATTAAAAGAAGCTTTAGAAAATTTTGGAGTTGAAGGTAATAAAATTGAAGAATCAAAGATTAAAGAAAAAGTTGATGGATATTTAGAAGTTCATATAGAACAAGGACCTGTATTAGAAGATGCTAATATTCCAGTAGGAATTGTGAAAGGTATAGTTGGTTGTCACATATATAATTTTACTTTTGAAGGAATGGCAGGACATGCTGGAACTGTACCTATGGATTTAAGAAAAGATGCTGGGGTAGGAGTTTGTAGCACTGTTGTTGAAATAGAGAAATATGTAAGTACTGTTGATGATCTTGTTGCAACAATTGGTAAAATAGATTTTAGTCCTTACTCAATAAATGTAATACCTGGTAAGGCAACTTTTACATTAGATATAAGATCATCTAATGATGAAATTATAATTGATTCTATCCAGAAAATAAAAAAAATAGCTCAAAATATTGCAACTAGAAGAGGACTAAAACTAGATATACAAAATATAAATAAAGCTTCTTCCTGCAATTGTGATGAAAGTATTACAAAAATTTTAGAGAAAAGTATTTTAAGTGTTAAAAATATAGATATTAATCCCTTTTATCTTTACAGTGGAGCAGGACATGATGCTCAGGAATTAAAGAAAATAACTAATATAGGAATGTTATTTGTTCGTTGCAAAGAAGGAATAAGTCACAATCCTAAAGAAAGTATAACTCCAGAAGATATAGAAGTTGCATCTAATGTTCTTACTGAATTTTTAAAATTGTATCCTAATAATAACTAAATTGCTTATATGAAATTTAGTTGAATGTGCCTAAGCAATAATATTAGAAGTTTTTAATTATCTAATTAATTGGATAAATATATATAATGAAAAAACAGTGATTAGATTTGCTGTTTTTTATTTTATTTTCACAATTGTTATAGTAGTTATTTTTTTATTTTAGTGTGAATTTATATATTAAAATTGTATAAGTTAGCCAAGGCTTGTTAAGTATACCCAGAGGAAAATGCTGTTATTAAATGTATTTGTAAGGCTATTTTTATAGTTAACATTAAATAGATATTAGTTTTAAAATATGAAGCATATGTAAATCGAATGAATTATATTCATTGACTTTGATTTATTGGAATGATATACTATATTTAAAATTAAGAAAGGAGTTTGGTAATATGGTACGAATTTCAAAGGCGCCTGAAGTTCGAAAACAAGAAATATTAGAGACGGCAATGAAGTTATTTTATATTAAGGGATATGAGAAAACATCAATGGCTGACATAGCAAAAGAAATGGATGTAGTGCCAGGACTCTGTTATCGTTATTTTAAATCTAAACAAGATTTATTTGATACTTCTATGAATCAGTATGTAGAAGAATGTTCACAAAAATTTTTAGAGGTAATACGTGATGATAAGAAAACATTAGAACAGCGTATAGATTATATGGCAAACTTAATGGAAACTCAAGAAGAAAATAGTAGATATCATAATTTTTATCACAAAAATGGTAATGAAGATTTACATCAGCAGCTTATGATAAAGATTGCAAAGTATTTAACTCCTATAGTTTCTGAAGAATTAAAAAAGATTTCTTTAAAAGGAGAAGTCCAAGTTGAAAATATTGAAATGGTTGTTAATTTTATAATGTATGGACAAATAGGAATCCTATCTTGTGTAGGAATTTCCATGAAGGAAAAAGTAAAAGAAATTCGTAAATATATAGATTTATTATTGTTATCTAAATTATAGTTATAGTCCCTAGTAAAGTATTATTAATATTTTATTAGGGTAAAAAATTGCAAAACGAGTGAATTATATTCATTGATTTTAATTCATTCAAAATATGTGAGGCTTTTTTATTAGAAGATATATAGAAAGAAGATGTTTTAAATGAAAAAGAAGTTAGAAAGAGATTTTACAAAAGGAGATACAACTAAAAATTTAATTAGTGTTACTATACCACTTTTTATAGCCTTTTTGTTTACCATGGCATACAATGTTGTGGATAGTATTTGGATTGGAAATTTACTTGGGGAAAAAGCAATGGCAGCTCTTACAGTATCAATGCCACCAATACTTTTAATTAATTCTGTTGCAATGGGAGCTACTAATGGTGTATCAATTTTACTTTCAAAAAGTATAGGAGCAAAAGATGAAAAAAGTACCAATAAAGTTGTGGCTACATCTTTTGTAGTATCAATTATTTTTAGTATAGTTATAACTTTAATTTGTGAATTTTCTACAAATGGAATTTTAAATCTTTTAAATACTCCAAATGAAATTTATTCTATGGCCAAAGGTTATTTTACTTTGTATATATTAGGATATATTCTTATGTTTATGTATTTATATTTTACTTCTGTACTTCGAAGTTTTGGAAACACAACAATGCAGATGATTTCTATTATCTTTTGTACAATAGTTAATGGATTTATAGATCCTATATTTATAAATAAGATGGGAATAAAAGGAGCTGCTGTTGCAACTTTATTATCACAAGGAATTATGGTTTTTATAATGATTGGATATATTATTAAGAAAAAGTTAATTAAAATTAATTTTAGATTGTTTAATATGGAAGATTTAAAAGAACTTACAAAAAAGTCTGTGCCTTCTATAGTTCAACAAAGTCTACCTGCAATTAGTACTAGTTTTATTACTTCTTTAGTAAGTGAATTTGGAGTAGTATCTATAGCGGCTTTTGGAATAGCAGGAAAATTAGAAACTATACTACTTTATCCATCAATGGCACTTAATATGACAATAACTACTTGCAGCGGACAATGTTTCGGTGCTAAAGATACTAAAAAAGCAAAAGAATATCTTAAATCAGGAATATTATTTGGTAGTTTGTTTTTAACTATTATTACAATATTTACAGTAATGTTTTCAAAAAATTTAGGATCAATGTTTGGAGCTGGGGTAGATGTTAAAAATATAATTAAAGTATATTTTTCTATTATATCAATTGGCTATGTTTGTAATACTGTTACTAACTGTGTACTTGGAACAGTTAATGGATTTGGAAAGCCAGCGGCGGCTATGTTTTTGATGATTTTCTATTATATAATTGTTCGTATGCCACTTTCTAAGATTTTATCTATAACTTCATTGGGACTTAACGGAATATGGATAGGTGTTTTAGTAAGTCATATTGCAGCAGCTATAGCAGGACTTTCTTATTTTAAAATATTACTAAAAAAACAAGAAGTGAAACTTGAAGTTCAGCCAGAGGCTAATTATTAAAATAGTAGTGGAGGGTAAAAATATTTAAATTAATGATAAATAATATATAACTAAATGAAGGAGAATAACACCATAAATATTTTTTGTTTTGTTAAAAAATACTAAATTGTTTTCTTAAATCATAAAAAGACTTTAAGTATAAGTGTACTTAGGGTCTTTTACTTTTAGAAAGCTATGCTATAATAATATTGAATTATGGGAATATATAGTAGTGAACTTGTTTAAAATAAGAAAATTTAATATATAAGAGGGGACTAATTTTATTATGTTAGATTTAACTTTACTAGGCACAGGTGGTGGAATGCCAATGCCAAATAGATTTTTATCAGCATCACTTATAAGTTATAAAGGAAGAAAAATTCTTGTAGATTGTGGTGAAGGAACTCAAGTATCTATGAGAATGTGTAATAGCGGTTTTAAAAGTATAGATGTAATTTGTATAACTCATATACATGGAGATCATATTGTAGGATTACCAGGACTTTTAGGAACAATAGGAAATAGTGGAAGAGTGGATCCTTTAACAATAATTGGACCGGAAGGAATAACAGAAGCTGTAAATGGGCTTAGAAAAATTGCGGCGTGGCTTCCTTATGAAATAAAAATTGTTGAAAATCCAAAGGAAGATATAATTATAAATGAAGATATAGTGTTATCTTCATTAGAAGTAGACCATTCAGCGCCTTGTTTAGGTTATAGTTTTTATTTAAAAAGAAAAGCAAAGTTTGATATAGAAAAAGCTAAGGAAAATAATGTACCTAAAATTCTTTGGAGTAAACTCCAAAATGGAAAAGATATATATTTTGAAAATAGATTATATAAACCAGAGCTTGTAAAAGGTAAAGAGAGAAAAGGAATAAAACTTACAATAATAACGGATAGTAGACCAACAAAGGAAATGATAGATTTTATAAAAGAAAGTGATTTTTTTATATGTGAAGGTACCTACGGACTTAATGAAGATTTGCCTAAAGCCATAAAAAATAAACATATGACATTTAAAGAAGCAGCAACCCTCGCTAAAGAAGGAAGGGTTAAAAAATTACTCTTAACACATTTTAGTACAGCTATAGATGATCCTATAGAATATGAATATAATGCTAGAAAAGTATTTGAAAATACTATTATAGGATATGATAGATTTAAGGTAGAATTGAATTTTGAAGAATAAAATAAGTAAGAGTTTTTTAAAAAAAATATATAAATTATAATTTGCATCTGTTTAATAATATATTGTTAATAAGTAGGGAAGTCAGAGATGGCTTCCCTTAAAATATATATTATACAGTATGGTTATGATTTTTCTTTGTGTTAACAGTACCTTTGGTGTTACTAGGACGTTTACGCTTATGGTTATTAGTAGGCCTTTTTTTCCTTTTAACAGTTTTTTTAACATTTTTATTTATAGGATTAGAGTATGCTATACATCCTATAAGTAGTAAAATAGATGCACCTATAAATACATATAATCCTGAACCAGAGGCGTTTATATTTGTATCTAATAAATTAGCAGATTTACTTAGACAAAAAGCTACCCCTGCTATTATGGAAAGTATTGAACAAATGATTGCTATAGGCTTAATCATGCGGCATCTTATAAGTGAAACACAAAATGGGTAAATAAAAAGAACTAAAAATATAAATCCTTGTTGTTGAAATCCACTTGCGGAAAGTATTCCAAGGTCAACCCAAGGTAAAAATAGAGATAAAATAGCTATAGCGGTTGATATTATTACTAATATTGCTCCTACTGGTGATCCTTTTGATTTCATTGTCATCTTCCTCCTAATGATAAATTATTTATAAATTTGTATTGTTTGGAATAGTTATGATTATAACAAAATAGACAAATTTTATCAAATAATTACATAATTATAAATTAATTGTAAAAGAGCCGTATTTGATATTCTTATATATTATTTATATGTTTATAGGTTAAATTCTAGATTAGAAACTATCTTGATTTTAATACTATCTATTTGTTACATAATAAAATATGGAATTTCAAATAATATGTCCTTAGAAAAAGTGTTGTATTATAAACAAAATAGTTATTTTAAAGAAAAAAAGAGGTATACATATATATTGGTATATATATAATATTAACTAAACGATTTTTAAATAAATAAAACTTGCAACATTAAACGTTATCATTTAATCTTTAATTGTATATGTTATATTTTTACAATAAATCAATTAAGTGTTAAAATTTAATGGTAATTGATTTGGAAATGGGGAGTTTGGTATGGGTAATTATAGAGAAATGACAAATGAGTCTATAGTAAGTTATGCTAAAAAAATTAAACTTTTTCCAGAAAATCATAATATTATAAGTGAAGAAATTGGAGATGGTAATTTAAACTATGTATTTAGGGTGAAAGATTTAGAAACTGACCAATCATTTATAATAAAACAAGCCTTACCTTATTTAAGAGTGGCAGGTAGTGGATGGAAACTAACATTAGATAGAAATAGAATTGAATCAGAAGCTATGAAACTTCAAAATCAAATATGTCCTGGCTTTGTACCACAAATATATTATCATAATGATGAAATGGCACTAACTGTTATGGAAGATTTAAAGGATATGGAAATTTTAAGAAAAGGTTTTATAAATATGAAGAACTATCCTAATTTTTCAAAACAAATAGGAAAGTTTATGGCTAGAAATTTGTTTTTATCATCAGATATGGGTATGGGTCCTTTACAAAAAAAAGAAAATATAAGTAAGTTTATAAGTCCAGAGCTTTGTGATATAACAGAAAGGTTAGTTTTAAATGATCCTTATATGGATGCTGAATCTAATGATATAAATGAATATATAAAAGATTATGTTAAAAACATGTGGGAAAATAAAGAAATTAGACTTGAAACAGCAAAATTGAAAAATATATTTATGACTAAAGGGGAAGCATTACTTCATGGAGATTTGCATACAGGATCAATTTTTATAGATACAAATAAATGTATTGTTTTCGATACAGAATTTGCTTTTTATGGTCCTTATGGATATGATATAGGACTATTATTTGCAAATATTATTTTGAATTATATTTCATGGGAAGGAAAAATAGAAGAAGATAAAGAGAAAATAAAAGAATATAGAAAATATTTATTAAGATTGAGCTTAGATATTTGGAAAGAATTTTATAAAGAATTTCATTATCTATGGAATAATGAATCAAAAGATATAATAACTAAAGTAGATGGATATGAAAAATATTATGTAGAAAATTTATTACATGAAACTTTAGGATTTTGTGCCTGTGAAATTATGAGAAGAATTATAGGAATGGCACATGTGCCAGATCTAGATTTAATAGAGAATTTAGAAGATAGAGGAAAAGCTCAAATTATGGGACTTGAAATAGCTAAAGATATGCTTTTAAAGAGAAATAAAATAAATGGTTTTCAATCTGTTATAGATTTAATAGAAGGTAAAACTAAATAGTAGTTTTACTGATATAAATAAAAGGATATGTATGGAAATATAAGGGCTTGAATTATACTTAAAAAATGCTATGAAATTGGATTTTAGGGTTGTTAAAATAAATATAAAGCTAGATGTAATCTATAGGGTATTATATAAATGAATTTAAATAAAAAAGCATTAGATTATAAAAACTAGTTAGAAAAATTTTAAATAATATAAAATTTAGATGGAAAGAAGATGGGGAGAGTATGGCAGAATTATTAGCAATTACTTGGGAAGATGAAAGAGATGAAATTGTATTATTAGACCAGACTAAATTACCAAATTCAATAGAGTATATTGCCTATAAAAGTGTAGAAGGTATTTATGATGCTATAAAAACTATGGTAGTTAGAGGGGCGCCAGCTATTGGAGTTACTGCAGCTTATGGAATGTACTTTAGTGCTAAAAATGCACCAGAAGATTCCTTTGGAAAATTTTATGAAAAATTAGTAGAAGATGGACAATATTTAAATTCAAGTAGACCAACAGCAGTTAATCTTTCCTGGGCAATAAAAAGAATGATAAGAAAAGCTAAAGAAGTGAAAAATTTAAAAGTTAGAGAAATTAAAAAGATACTTAGAGATGAAGCTAAATTAATTAATGAAGAAGACATAACAATTTGTAGAAAAATTGGTGAAAATCTAATAACCTTATTAAAGGATAAAATGGGTATTTTAACTCATTGTAATGCAGGTCAATTGGCAACTTCTAAGTATGGTACAGCTACATCACCTATGTATCTTGCCAAAGAAAAAGGATGGAAGTTTAAAGTATATTCTGATGAGACAAGACCTAGACTTCAAGGTTCTACATTAACAGCACTAGAACTTTATATGGCAGGAATTGATGTAACAACAATTACTGATAATATGGCAGCAGTTGTTATGTCTCAAAAGAAAATTGATGCTGTAATAGTAGGCTGTGATAGAATAGCTAAAAATGGTGATACTGCAAATAAAATAGGAACTTTTGGAGTTTCAATTTTAGCTAAATATTTTAATATCCCAGTTTATATAGCAGCTCCAACCCCAAGTATCGATTTGAGTGCTGCTACAGGTAAAGATATTCCTATTGAAGAGAGAGATGAAAAAGAAGTTACTAATAGATTTGGAGTTAGAACAGTTCCTAAAGGGGTTAATGTTTATAATCCATCTTTTGATGTAACACCACATGATAATATAACTGCTATAGTTACAGAAAAAGGTATAGTTTATCCACCTTTTAAAGAAAACTTACAAAAATTATTGGAGAAGATTTAAATAAGGAAAAATCTTTTTAAAATAAAAAATATTAGGGTGAAAAATGGTGAGGTTAAATGTTAGAAGATTTAAAAAAGAGATTAGTTGATATTGCTAAAAAAGCCGATAAAGAAGGGTTATGTAAACATAAATCTGGGAATTTTAGCATTAGGGATTCTAAGACCGGTAATATTGTAGTAACCCCTTCAGGAGTTTCCAGAGAAGATTTAACTTATGAAGATATTTGTGTTGTTGACATAAATGCAAATTTAATAGAAGCAAAAGCTAAGGTTAAACCTACAAGTGAACTTTTAATGCATTTAGAAGTTTACAAATGTAGAGATGATGTAATGGGGATTGTTCATACTCATTCAAAGATGGCTACAGCTTTTTCAGTACTTAATAAAGAAATACCACCTATAGTGTATGAAGTTATAAATGTTGCAGGAAGTAATGGTACAATACCAGTAGCTCCTTATGCAAGACCGGGAACAGTTAAGCTTTCTAAAAGCATAATAAATCCTATTAAAAAATCAGACGGATGTCTTATGGCAAATCATGGTGCTTTAGCTGTTTCAAACAATATTGAGGATGCTTTTCTAAAAGCATGTTATATTGAAGAGGTAGCAGAGATATATTATTCAGCATTAATGATAAATAAAGGAGCTGAACCTGAAACTATTCCATTAGAAGAATTAAGTAAATGGAAATATCCAGATGAGATAAATTTAAAATAATTAAAATTTAGAGATTAAATTAATATATAAGTAAAATAGAAAAATAACTATTATTTTTAAAATAAGAATTTTATTAAAAAATAAAAGAATCAGTATTGTTTATATACTGGTTCTTTTTAGATTATTAATTATTATGATACTTTTATATTATATAAGGAAACTTTTAAGTTTTTAAATAAAAATTTCTAAAAATTATATAGAGTAAAAAAATTCATTTTAAGGTAAAAGGATCCTTGTATGAATGATTGAGTTTATAAATTGCTTATTAGTATAAATATTTGTGTGTATAGTTAAAATAAGAAAAGAGGTAATATAAAATATTTAGGAGGCAAAATAGTGAACAAAAAAGATGATTATTTTATGAGAAAAGCTATTGAATTTGCAATTAAGTCAAAAGAAAAAGGTAATGCACCTTTTGGAGCTGTTCTAGTAAAAGATGATAATATTGTAATGATAGAAGAAAATGAAGTTAATACTTTATCTGATCCTACAAGTCATGCAGAGATGAGCCTTATAAGAAATTTTTGTCAACAAAATAGAATTACTGATTTACATGAATATATTTTATATAGTAGTTGTGAACCATGTGCTATGTGTTGTGCAGCTATGTCATGGGCTAACTTAGGTAAACTTGTTTATAGTGTGTCTAATGATGAACTTACAAAAATGTTTGGTGATAATATAAAAATATTTTCTAAAGAATTATTTCAAAAAAGCACCAATAAACCAGTTGTTGTTGAAAAGGTACTTAATAAAGAAGGGCTAAAGGTTTTTGAAAAATATAAGTTTTAAAAGTTAATTATAAGTAAAATATTTAGTTTTTTTTAGTAATATAGTTTATTATATAGCTACATATGATGGAAGTAGAAATTTTATTCCCTTACTTTGAATGTCAGATATAGTTAAAGGTATACAACTTTTAATTTTATTTTTATGGTGTTTTAATTACAAAATGAAATGTGGAAGTTGTGGTAAAAATTATAAAAATATAGTATAATATTTTAGTTATAATATATGGAAAGAAGGGAATAAGATGGAACGAAAGACTAATAAACCACTTTATAAAAAAATTTGGTTTTGGATAGTTATTATATTAATAATGGGGGTAGCAAGTAATGTTATTAATAAAAATAAAACTACAGATACATCAACTAAGAATACTCCTAAAGTACAAGCTCAAAAACACAAAGTAGAAACAAAAAAACATAAGGTAGAAAAAGAAAAGAAGAAAGAAGAATTTGATTTTTCTAATAGTGAAATTACAGAGGAAAATGTAAAAAAAGCTTTAGGTTCAGATTTTAAATCATGTAAAGTTACTATAAGTGAAGAAAAAGGCAAAAAAATAATTGATGTAATAAAGCCACCAGCAGATTATTGGAGTGGAGAATCTTTAGCAAAAGGATGTTGTAAAATTACATTAGATGTAATTGAAAAACTATTTGTTAATAGTAAGATTGATATTGTACATTATTGGATAGAAAGTAAATTCCAAGATGAATATGGGAATGAAAAAGTTGAAAATGCTATGCAACTAGGATTTTCAAGGGAAACCTATAAGAAAATGAATATTAAAAATTTAAAAGAAACAGCAGTTCTTAACTATAAAAATATAATTAATATAGCTGACTCAGAATATATTCATCCAGCTATACAAAAAGAATTAAATTAGATATATATAATTAAAATAACCATACAAAATATGTTACTTCTTTAACCATATTTTATATGGTTATTTATTTTATTGTTTTTTATAAGTGTCTAATATATTTAAGATTATATATTTTGAATCAATAATGTTAAATATATTATATAATGCTAAGGTAGTTTGATATAATCTGTAAGTATTGTAAACTATAAAAATAATATTGGTTTACAATCCTTTGGCATTAAGATATAATGTAGTACAAATGGAGAAAACAAACTAGGGTGGAGGGGATATTAGTGAAACAATTTATTAAAATGCTTGAAGATAAAGTTTTAAAAGGGGAACTTATAAATTTCAAAGAGGCTATGAAATTAACAAATGTAGAGAAAAATGATATAGGAAAGTTATGTAAAAGTGCTAATAAAATAAGAGAATATTTTTGTGGTAATGAAGTGGATTTATGTACAATAATGAATGCTAAATCTGGACAGTGTAGTGAAGATTGTAAGTTTTGTTCTCAATCTTCTCATTATAAAACTAATATAAAAGTTCATGGAATTGTTTCAAAAGAAGATGCTTTAAAATTGGCTAGAGAGAATCAAAATGAAGGGGTTAATAGATTTTCTTTAGTTACAAGTGGTAGAGGAGCATGTAAAAATGAATTAGAACAAATAATTGATATATATAAAGAAGTTAAAGATAATACAAAAATAGATTTATGTGCTTCTTTAGGAATATTAGATTATAAAGATTTAATTAGGCTTAAAGAAGAAGGAGTAAAAATGTATCATCATAATTTAGAAACTAGTAGAAGTTATTATGAAAATATATGTACAACCCATGGTTATGATGAAAGAATACATACTATAAATGCAGCTAAAGATGCAGGGTTAGAGGTTTGTTCAGGAGGAATTATTGGACTTGGAGAAAGTATAGAGGATAGATTAGAACTAGCTTTTGAGTTGAGAAGTTTAAATATAAAGTCTATTCCTATAAATATATTAAATCCAATTAAGGGAACACCACTTGAAAATGCAGATAGCTTAAGTCAAGAAGATATATTAAAAACAGTTGCAATATTTAGATTTATTAATCCAAAGGCATTTATAAGACTTGCAGGAGGAAGAAATCAAATAGAAAACTTTGGAGAAGGATGTTTTATAGCAGGAGCTAATGCTACTATAACTGGGAATTATCTAACAACATCTGGTAATAAAATATGTGATGATAAAAAAATGATAAATGATTTAAAGTTAAAAGTTAGAAAAAATTCTTAATTTTAAAGTTATCTTGGAGGTTAAAAATGACTAAAGGTATATTTATAATTGGAACAGACACTGATGTAGGAAAAACTATTGTAACTGCTGGTATTATTAATGTTTTAAGAAGTAATGGATATAATGCAACTTATTTTAAGGCAGCCTTAAGTGGAGCTTTAGAAATTAATGAAGAAGTTGTTCCAGGAGATACAAAGATAGTTAGTGAAGTTTCAGGGCTTAAAGAATGTTATAAAAATATAAATCCTTATGTATATAAAACTGCTGTGTCACCTCATCTTGCAGCACAAATTGAAAATAAAAAAATTGATATTAAAGTAATAAAAGAAAAATATAATTATTTAAAAGAAAAGTATGATTATATAATTGCAGAAGGTAGTGGTGGAATTGTATGTCCATTAATATATGAAAATGAAAGGATATATTCACTTGAAAATCTTATTAAAGATTTGAATATGGATGTAATTATTGTTACAAGATCAGGCCTTGGAACAATTAATCATACAGTATTAACGGTGAAATATCTTCATAATATAGGGGTTAATATAAGAGGGATAATAGCAAATAACTATGAAAACAACCTTTTGTGTAATGACAATATAAAAATGATAGAGAAAATAACTAAAATCCCTATTATAGCTAAATTTCCAAAGATAAAGGATTTAGAAGAAGATATGGTAGAAAAGATAAGAGAAAAGAGTATAGAATCTCTTAATGTTTGTGAGTTAATTAAGTTTTTTAAAGAATTATAGTTAGAGTAACAAAAATAATATTTAAATATTAATAAAATAGATTAATATACTGACTAATTATTTATTTTAATGTGCCTAAAAAAAATAGAGATTAAAGGTACTAAAAGATAAGAGAGGGGAATTTTTCATGAATAGTTATATAGAGAAAGATTTAAAATATGTATGGCATCCTCGTTCTCAAGTGAAAGTTGAGCCTATAGTTATTGAAAAAGGTGAAGGTGTTTGGCTTTATGATATAAAAGGGAATAAATATTTGGATTGCATATCATCTTGGTGGACAAGTACTTTTGGACACAGTAATAAGAGAATTAATGAAGCTTTGAAAAAACAAATAGATAATATTGAACATGTTATATTTGCTAATTTTTCTAATAAACCAGCTATTGAACTTTCTGAAAGACTTGTAAATATAACGCCAGAGCCGTTACAAAAAGTGTTTTTTTCAGATAATGGATCTTCATCAGTAGAGATAGCATTAAAAATGAGTTTTCAGTATCATATGCAAAAAGGAAAAACTAAAAAGAAAAGATTTGTTGCATTAAAAGATGCATATCATGGAGAAACTCTAGGAGCTTTAGCTGTATGTGATTTAGATGAATTTAATAAAATATACAAGCCTTTACTTATGGATACAATAAGAGTTGAAGGACCGGATTGTTATAGATGTAAGTATAATTTAAATAGAGAAAATTGTGCAGCTAAGTGTTTTGAAAATATGAAAAAAACAATAATACAAAATCATGAAGAAATTAGTGCTGTTATAGTTGAGCCTATGGTTCAAGGTGCAGCAGGTATGAAAATTTATTCACCAGTATATTTAAAAAAGCTTAGAGAGATTTGTGATAAATATGATATACACATAATTGCAGATGAGATTGCTATGGGATTTGGTAGAACAGGTGAAATGTTTGCTTGTAATCATGCTAAAATAAGTCCAGATTTCATGTGTCTTTCAAAGGGGATTTCTGCAGGATATATGCCTATGTCTGTAGTTATGACTACAAATGAGATATGGAGTTGTTTTAATGGAGACTATAGGGAAGGAAAGTCCTTTGTTCATAGTCACACATATTCAGGAAATGCTATGGCTTGTGCAATTGCAGTGGAAAATTTAAAGATATTTGAAGATGATAAAATTATAAAAAGGAATAAAGAAAAAGGAAAATTAATAAAGAACCTTACATTAAAAAGAGCAGAAGGGGTAGAGCATATAGGAGAAGTAAGAAATATAGGAATGATAACAGCTATAGAACTAGTTAAAGATACTAAAACTAAAGAGAGATTTCCTTTAAATATGAGAGTAGGTTATGAGATTTATAAAATAGGATTAACTAAAGGTGTGATTTTAAGACCCTTAGGAGATGTACTTTATTTTATTCCTCCTTATGTTATAAATGAAGAAGAAATCAAATTTATGGTAGATAAATGTTTTGAAAGTATAGAAGAATATTTTCATAATATAAATTATTAAAAAATAAAAAAGTTTTTAGATTTATAACATTTTTAAAAGAAAAAATAAATTGATGATTCTTAAAGATAAGTATATTTTTAATATATATAATTTATTTAATTATAAGCAATACATAAGAAAATATAATGTTTTTAATAAACAAAAGAAATCTTAATAGGAGGAAAAATGAACAAAACAAGAGAGTTAGTTCTTATAAGTTTACTTGCAGTAATTATAGCTTTATCAGGATCTTTTAAAGTACCAAGTCCTTTTATGGGATCAGAATTTCAGCTTTCAGCACCAATAGCTGTAGCTATTGCAGCCTGCTTTGGATTTAAAAGATATTTTTTAGCAGGAATAATTGCAAGTGCTGTTTGTATGCTTTTAGGTACACAAAATATTATAAATGTTATAGTTGCTATGACATTTAGAGTTGTAGCTGGAGGTATTATACATTTATTTAAAGGAAATATAGTAGCTATTATTTTAAGTGGTCCTACAGGGAGTATAGCAGCTAGAGTAGTTTTATGGATATTTTTTAAGAAAGCTATTATGGTTATGCTTATAGCTGGATTCCCGGGAATGTTGTATACAGCTATTTTATCTTATCCTTTAACTAAATTATTAAATAGAGTTAGAAAAGTTATTCCTTGGAGTGAATTAAGTTATGGAAAAAATTCTTTATAATGTTAAAATGAGAGCTTCTAAAAAAGTTTTTAATGAAAATAGTAAAGAGATTTTAAATGAGAAATTTAAAATAGATGATACCATTCATATATCTGGAGCAGAAAGAATTATTTCTAAAGGTAATATAAAAGAGGCTACAAATAGTTTAATAAAGAGAGCTTTGAATCATTCAAGGGGGGAAGCAGATTTTATAAATATATCTATAAATAAGATAAATCAAAAAGATATAAAATATGTTAAAGCATTAGATGTTACTACTATAGATGTAAAAACTTATAATGAAGGTCTTGAATGTTCTATGAAAATTTTAGAAAAAGTAGGAATATCCAAAGAAAAGTCAAAGGAAATCATTAGTATTTTTAAAAATATTAATGATATGCGTGGCGCTATGATTTTAGATATTAATTTATTAGAAAGGTTAGAGCCAGATTTTGAAAGAGGTATTAGAGCAACATCTATAGATTGGGAAGAAAATATAAAAGAAAGTCTTAACCATCTACTAACTAATAATTTTTTAAATAACAATCATATTAAGGAAGCCATTGCTCTTTCCACAAAGGTTTCTAGTTTTAGTGGTATTATAGCAGAAATTTGTATGTCTGATGACAAAGGATATGTAGCAGGGTATGTAGCTTCAAAAGAACTTGGGTATGTTAGAATTACTCATATGAAAGATGAAAATTCTTTATATGGTGGAAGAATTTTTGTTTTTGATTCTTCAAAGGTATCTATTGACGAATGCATAGAATATTTAGAGAAGCAGGTTGTTATTTTAAATGAATTACCTAAAATAAAGGGAATAATATCTTATAAGGATTTTATTAAGTCACATTTAGATAAATAACTAGTCAGTAAATATTTCTTAGTGAAGTGATATAATACTTTATTTAAAAAAATATGTGGATAAATAAAGGATTCTAAGTTTTAGGTAGAGTGAAAATTATCTATAACTTAAGAATCCTTTTTATGTAGAAAGCAAATAGAAATTAATAGATAGAGGTGGTAGAGTGAATTTTTTAAAAAAAGAGCTAGAAAATATAAAAAACAAAGGTCAATATAGAGAACTTACATATTTAAAAGGTTCTCAAAATAAATATTGCTCTTTTGAAGATAAGAAAGTATTACTTATGGCATCTAATAATTATTTAGGGCTTTGCGATGATGAAAGAATAAAAAAAGTTTCTAAAGATGCTATTGATAATTATGGAGTAGGTTCTGGAGGATCTCGTCTTACAACGGGAAGTTACGATATACATAAAAAATTAGAAGAAGAAATTGCAATATTAAAAAATAGAGAGGCAGCCCTTTTATTTAATACAGGTTATATGGCCAATATAGGAGTTATAACTTCCATTTGCAATAAAGAGTGGATTATTTTTAGTGATGAATTTAACCATGCAAGTATTATTGATGGATGTAGACTAAGCGGTGCTAAAATAGTTGTTTATAAACATTCTGATATGAAAGATTTAAAACAAAAGGTGAAGCTTTATAAAGGTGCTAAAAGAATTATTATAACTGATGGAGTTTTCAGTATGGATGGTGATATTGCAAAACTTCCTGATATAATAAAAATTTCAAAAGATAATGACATCTGGGTTATGGTAGACGATGCTCATGCTACTGGAATTTTAGGAGAAAAAGGTTCTGGAACAGAAGAGTATTTTGGGTTAAAGGGTCAAGTGGATATTCAAGTAGGAACTTTTAGTAAAGCTTTAGCAAGTGAAGGAGGATATGTGGCAGGAAGTTATGAATTAATAGAGTATTTAAAAAATAAAGCTAGAAGTTTTATATATTCAACAGCACTTTCACCAATTGTTGTATCAGCAGCTTTAAAGGCTCTTTATATAATAAAAAAAGATAATAATTTAAGGAAGAATCTTTTAAATAATTCTAAATGGTTTCAAGAAGAATTAAAAGAAAGGGGGTTTTGTATATTAGAAAGTGAAACTCCTATAATACCTTTACTTGTAGGGGATGAGGATAAAGCTATGAAATTTAGTAAGATGTTATTTGAAGAAGGAATATTTATACCTGCAATACGACCACCTAGTGTTCCTAAAGACACAAGTAGACTTAGGATAACATTAATGGCTACTCATATAAAGGAAGATTTAAATTTTGTTTTAGATAAAATATCTTATGTTTTTAAAAAGTTAAAGTAAAGTAATTTTATATGTTTAATAATAAATATTTAGATAAGAGTATTATTTTATCGTAAATTATATACAAGTTTCCTTAATTTTATTTTTAATACAAAATATGTATTTATTGTGTTATAATGAAAATCATATAAAAATTAAAGTTTATATGACATCAATTAGGGGGAATACAAAATGAGCGAAGATACTATTAATGAGAAATTACTTTTAAGAGATAATATTAAGTTTTTCTTTTTAAATCCAAAAATCATTTTTAAAAAACTTAGTAAATCATTTAGTTATGGAATAATTTTATTAATATTAATTTTAACTAAAATTATTAATACTATAGTTTCAGTTAGTCTTCCGAAAAATGTAATAAAAAAGACTATTGAAAGTCAAACTAGAGGGATATATCCACAATCTGCAGAAATAGTTAAAAAATTTATTTATATTATTAATCAACCTAGTATTCAAATTTTTTTATCAGTTGCTGCAGTAGTTGTAACAATATTTTCTGTTTCCTTTATAATATTTTTGATTTTAAAGGCTAGTAAATGTTCTTTAAAGTATAATAAGGTAGTTTCTATATATTGCCTAGCATCTTTACCAATAGCTATACATAATATAGTACAAGCAGTGTATATGTTTATATCACAAAAACCTATAATACATCCTAATAGTGCAATACATACTACTGTTGCTGCAGTAATATATGACAGTATAAATATTTTTTCAATATGGCAATATATTTTACTAGGAATAGGCATATGTAGTGTTTCTAAAATTTCTAAAAGGAAGGCTATTATAATAACTTTAATATGTTTTATATTTTTTGAAGGAATAGCAATAGGTATAGGATTAACGAAAGTTAGTTAGAAAGTATGAGAATTACTTTTATATATTTTAAATAAAACATTGTAGTATAGTTTATAATTAACACAAGCTTTAAAATATATTTAAAAGGAGGTATTTTTATGGATGTAGGAATTATAATACTTGTAGCAGTTACTTTATTATTTGTTATACTTGGAATTGTTTTAAAATGTGGAAAGGGAAGTTTTTTAATTGCAGGATATAACATGGCTTCAGAGGAGGAAAAAGCTAAGTATGATGAAAAAGCTTTATGCAATTTTATGGGTAATTTAATGTTAGTTATTTCTGCAATTATAATTTTCATGGGTATTTGTTTAGTATTAGAACTTGAATCTTTAAAACCCATTGCTACTTGTTTGATACCGATAGTTACAATAGGAGCTATTATTTATACGAATACAGGAAATAGATTTAAAAAATAAAAATATATATCTTATTAGAAAATAGATTAATCCATTATAATAGTACTTTTATACTTGACTAAAGTAGATTATAATGGATATTTTTGTTATTATATATAATGAATTAAAAAGTCTTGTTTTAGAAGGTAAAAAAGTTGAAGGAATAAAAAAATATAGAATGATTGTTAAAGTTAGCTTAAAGTAAGCTAAGGAGTATGTTGATTTTTTAAGCAGATACAAAAATGTGTAGCTAATATATTATTTATAGTAATAAATTTTAATACTAATGAAGGAGGCAACAAATGAACTATAATAAGTTAGATAAAAATGCTAAAAAATCATGGGTTATATCGAGAGGTATAGCTGCAGTTATTATTACAGCAATACTTTTAGGTGTTAAGTGGTTTTTTACAGATAAAATTCATGTAAAGTTTTTTATAAATGGTAGTTTTTATATTAATGTAATTATAGGAATAATAATTTTATTTTCAGTAGTAGATTTTATTTTATATCCATTTATAGAATATGCTCAATGGAAATATATAATAACAAATGACAAAGTGGAGTTTTCAGAAGGAATATACTATATAAAAACAACAATAATCCCAATAGTGAGAATTCAACATATAAAGATAAATCAAGGACCTATAAATAAAATATTAAATTTAGCAGATGTTCATATGTATACTGCAGGTGGAGAGCATCAAATTCCTAATTTAAGTATAGAAAAAGCTAATGAGATTAGTGAATACTTAAAAGATAAGATAAAAGAAAAGGTTGATGAAAATGATAGATAAGCCAATGAGAAATCATTATTTGTATATTATAAAAGAAATACTTACTTTTATTAAAGCATCATGGTTTTTAGTAATTTTATTTATAACAAAGGGATTAAATGTAAAAACAGTTTTATGGGTTTTGTTAGGGATAGTACTTGGTGTTTTTTTTGTAATACTAGATTGGAGAAAATTTAGATTTTATGTGAAAGATGGAATGTTAGTTTTAGAAAGAGGGGTTATTTCAAAATCTAAACAAGATATACCTTTTGATAAAATAAATACTATAGATTCTACTCAAAGCATTTTAGATAGAATTTTTAAAGTATATACATTAAAGATAGATACAGGCAGTGTTATTGCTGAAAAATCGGAGTTTAAGGTTATTGTAAAGTATGAAGTCTTAGAAAATCTTAGGAATACTATTCTAGGTGAAGATAAAGTTAAAAAAGAATATATACAAAATAGTAAATCTAATGAAATAGAAAAAGAATATGTACATAAAGATTTATATATTGAAGATAAAAAAGAAGAGGGACAAGTATCCTATAATGATTTGAAAAATTCAAATGAAAAGGATAAAATTTTTAAAAATTCAACATTTAATAAAGATAGAGATTTAGTAAATAAAAGAGTAATAACTGCAAAAGAAATATTTAAATATGCTTTAACTAAAAGTAAAATTTTCTGGGCAATAGGATTATTTTTTGCTGCAAATAATTTTCTTGATGATATATTTAAAAATACTAATTTTAAATTTGCACAAATTATTAAAAAATATTTAGATTTAAATGCTATACAATCAAAGTCAGTTTTAGTTATAATACTAGGATTTATAGCTTTTATAGTATTTCTATATATGATTATAGTTTTAATATCTATTGTCTTTGAGATGGTAAGACTTAATAATTTTACAGTAAAAACTTATAAAGATAAGATTAGTATATCTTATGGATTTTTTACTAAAAAACAGTATTCTTTTAAGCTTGATAAGATATATGGTATAAGGTATAAACAAAGCCTGTTACAACAGTTTATGAAAATAGGAGAACTTGAACTTATAACTGTAGGGTATGGTGATGAAAAAGATGAGAAAGCCATATTGTATCCTATAGTAAACGAAAATTTGAAAGATAGTTTTATAAAAGATATATTAAAGGATCTAGTTTTTAAAGGAGAAAGGAAGACTCCACCTAAAAGTAGTAAGGTAAGGTTTATTTTAAAACCATGTATAATCTGGTCTGTAATACTTTTACCTACCTATATATTATTAAAAATTGTTCCTAGTAATATAAAATTATCTGTTATTATAATTATATTTATATTTTCTTTTGTAAGTAGCTTCCTTGATTTTAAAAATACATCTTTAGGAATGAGTGAAAATAGTTTAATTGCAAGTAATGGTGGATTAAAAAAAATCACAACAACAATAAGAGAAGATGATATTCAGTCTATAACTAAAAAACAAACTATATTTCAAAAGAAATCAGGAATATGTACTTACAATATAGATTTATATTCTAATAAATTAGGAGATGTTATTAAAGTTAAATATATGGAAGAAATACTTTATGAAAAAATGCAGGAAAATATAAAATTTTAGATTGTAAATTAAAACAAAATACAAAGAAAAGCTTAGCTGCTTAACTTATAAAATAAAGGAAAGTTAAAATGACTTTCCTTTATTTTATTATTTATTATTTTTAAACATTATATATGAGTTGTATATTATATCGATTAAGAATACTAAGGAACTTCTAGGGGTTATATCGTATCCTTTAAATTCATGTTTTTCAACTTCACTACTTAGTGATAAATTTGAAAGGTTTGCTAAAGGTGAGTTTGGCGAATTTACTACGCAAGCTGTTTTAAAATGTCCAAAAGATAGTTTTTCAGCTATTGAAATTAAGGTTCTAGTTTTACCACTATTTGAAATAAATATAACTAAGTCTTTGTAATGGAGAGTATTAGGCAGTAAATCTATTATGTGTGATTCATACACATATATGGAGTTTTTATTAAGTTGCATTAAAAGTTTTGAAAAGTACTCGCCTATAGCTTTAGTAAGTCCAACAGAAACTATTATTATTTTTTCAGATTTATCTATCATTCTAATAAGTTCATTTAAATCATTTTTATTTATATTATCAGCAGTTGAATTTATATCGTTTACTATAGATTCAATCACATTCTCATTTCTTGATAAATTGTCCTGTTCTATATTTTTGATTATGTATTTTAATTCAGAAAACCCTGCAAGATCAAGCTTATGACACATTCTAACAATGGTTGTTGTGCTTACACTATTTACTTCTGACATTTTGGTTAAACTTTGAGTTTTAGCAATATCTAAATTGTTATCTATGTAATAAAAAACGTGTTTTTCAGAGTAGCTAAGGGAAGATAGCTTATTTTGAAATTTAGTTAATAATTTACCCATGAATAATTCTCCTTACAATACTGAACTATATTACTAGGTTAGATTAAAATATCTAATATTATTCTAAATATAAATATAACTTTAATCAAGTTATATTTTGGTTATTATAAGACTATTAAGCTTATGTATGAATGATTTTACATGAATTTGTTATAGAAAAGAAAAGGTTTTAAATTTGTATTATACATAAAATGTAGATTATACTCATTAAGTACAAATGTACATCTTTTGTACAATGAAAACATTTAAAAGTATGTTATAAATAGAATATAGACATTAACATTCGAATTCGAATACTAATAAATTTAAAAAAATTCAATTATTAATAATGAAATTAAATGATGGAAAAAGTAATTATTCAAAGTTACTATTCCATTTATATTAAAGAGGACTTATTTTTGTAATTAAACAAATAATACGCAAGGAGATGAAGTTTATGAATTTAAAGCAAATGACAAATGAAAATTTAATATTATTAGATTTTGATGGTAGATCAAAAAAAGACGTTATAGATGCTTTAGTAGGAAAACTACATGAAAACGGTTATTTAAGTTCAAAACAAGATTTTTTAAATGCTGTTATGAAAAGAGAAGAGCTTTCTGAAACTGGTTTAGAAAAGGGGCTAGCAATACCTCATGGAAAATCAAAAGTAGTTAAAAAACCAGTGTTTGCAGTAGCTAGATTGAAAAACAAAATAAAAGATTGGGAAAGTATAGATAAATCAAATGAAGTTGATTTGGTGTTTTTACTTGCAATACCTGAAGAAGAAGCAGGTTCAACTCATTTGAAACTTTTAGCAGAACTTTCAAGGTCTTTAATGAATGAAAGTTTTGTTGAAAAAATTAAAGGAGCTAATACTACAAAAGAGTTTATTAATGCTTTAAGTTGTAAAGATGAAAGTGAAAAGGTAAGCAACAATTATGAAAAGACAGTAATTGCTATAACAGCATGCCCAACGGGAATCGCTCATACTTACATGTCAGCTGAAGCACTTGAAAATGCAGGTAAAGAAATGGGTATAAGAGTTCTTGTTGAAAAGCAAGGAGCAAATGGTATTGAAGATAGACATACAAAAGAGTTAATTAAAAAAGCAGATGGGCTTATACTAGCTACAGATATTGCAGCTAAAGATATTGGAAGATTTAATGGTAAACCTTATATTAAAACAAAAGTTGCAGATCCTTTGAAAAATTCTAAGGGATTAATTGAAAAGGTATTAAATAATCCAGATGGAATAATAAATCAAGAAGATGATGGAAGAGCTAATGATGATTCAAAAGGTAAAGAAGGTATTTTATCTCAAATAACTCAAGCTATAATGACTGGTATTTCATATATGATTCCGGTAATTGTTGCAGCAGGCCTTATGATGGGAATTGCTAAACTTGGAGCAATGGGATTTGGAATAGTAAATGAAATAGGTAATGCAAAATATGCGGTAGATGGTAATCAAGTTATAAAGATACTTCATTATTTAGATGCTTATGGTGGAATGATATTTAAATTTATGTATCCTATTTTCTCAGCTTTTGTTGCATATTCAATTGCAGATAGAAGTGGATTAATATCAGGATTTATAGGTGGTGCTTTTGCAACTGGACTTCACTATACTTTTTGGAATATAGAAGGTGGCATTCCTTCAGGATTCTTTGGAGCATTAGTTTTAGGTTTGTTAGCAGGTTATGTATCAAAATTAGCTAATGATAAGATAAAACTTTCTAAGAATTTTTCAGCAATGAAACCTATGTTTTTGATTCCAGCAATAAGTGTATTAACAGTATTTTTTATAAACTTTTATATAGTAGACCCAGTATTTGGATCATTAAACTTATGGCTTAAAAATACGATTCAATCAGCATCAGGAGCGGGAACTTATTCTTTATGTATGATAATTGCAGCAGCAACAGCTTTTGATTTAGGTGGACCTATAAATAAAGCGGCAGGAGCAATAGCAATAGGACTTGCAGCAGATCATATATTCCCATTAACAGCTAGAGTATTAGCAATTGTAATACCTCCTATGGGACTTGGTCTTGCAACTATTCTTGATAAATATATTGTTAAAAGACGTGTATTTGATGAAAATTTGAGATTTACAGGTAAGACTTCATTGTTATTAGGATTTTTAGCTATAAGTGAAGGAGCAATACCTTTTATGCTAAAAAATCCACTAATAACAATTCCAATAAATATAATTGGTGCAATGATTGGATCCGTTGTAGCAGTAGCTCTTGGAGCTGTTCAATGGAATCCACTACCAGCCATATGGGGATGGCCACTTGTAGAAAATTTATGGGCTTATTTAGTAGGACTTGTAGCTGGTGTTTTATTTATAGCAATTGCAAATATATTTGTAAGATCCGCACTACTTAAAAAGAAAGAAAGTTAAATTGATTGTTTTTTAATGGAGATAGAAAACATGTATTTATAAATAGATTACTATATTTTAAAGATACATGTTTTTATCTCCTTTAGTATAAAATTAATTAATTTTGTTATAGAATTTAGTTTTAATAGATCCAGTTAATAAGTAGAAAAATTCTAGGATGTTAATTATAAATTTTAAGGTAGCTCTGTTAGAGCTAGGTAATTTAAAAAACTAATATGAAAAATAAATCTATAGTTAGGCTATTTCTATAGATAAAGTAAACTGATTAAAATGTTAAATTTAATTAGCTTAATGGAGGTTTAAAATGGTTAAAAAGAAAGTTTATATAGTTCCTCATTCTCATTGGGATAGGGAATGGTATTTTACAATAGAAGATTCTAATGTGTTATTATCTGAAAATATTCCATATTTAATGGATGTTTTAGAAAAAGATAATGAATTTAAAAGTTATGTTTTCGATGGTCAATTATCTGTTGTAGAAGAATTTTTAAAAGTTTGTCCAGAAGAAAAAGAAAGATTAAAAAATCATATAAAAGAAGGAAGAATAATTGTTGGTCCTTGGTACACTCAGACAGATTCTCTTCTTGTAAATAAAGAATCTATAATTAGAAATCTTTTATATGGAACTAGAATAGGGGAAGAGATAGGAAATACTATGAAGGTTGGATATCTTCCAGATATATTTGGTCAAAATATGTATCTTCCATCTATATTTAAAGAATTTAAAATAGATTATACAATATTTCAAAGGGGAGTATATACAGATTCTTTAAAGAATGATTTGAATTTCATATGGGAATCTCCTGATGGAAGTATTACTAAAGCTAATAATATGTTTTTAGGTTATGGACCAGGAAAATTTCTTGCATCAGATGATGAATATATTAAAGATAAGTTAATTCCAATGCTTAAAAAGTTATCTGGTTTAAACAAATCAACTAACAATATCTTGCTTCCAAGTGGGGGAGATCAAGTTCTTGTAAACAAAAAATTACCTAAGATAGTTAAAGAATTAAATGAGAAAATAGATGATTATGAATTTGTACTTTCTGATTATGAAAGTTTTATAGAAGAAACTTGGAAAGATAATAATTTTGAAAATAAAATCTCAGGGGATCTTATAGCCTGTGAAAAATCTAGAATACACAGTACTATTCGTTCTCAAAGATATGATATAAAAAGGTTAAATACCTTAGTTGAAAACAAGATTTTGTATATTCTAGAACCTTTAGCTGTTATAGGAAAAGTTAATGGGTTAAAATATCCACAAAAATGGATTGATATTATGTGGAAGTTGATGTTTGATGTACATGCACATGACAGTATTGGTGGATGTAATTCAGATGATACAAATAAAGATATAATAAATAGATTAACTAAGGTGGAAAGAATTTTAGATGGACTTATTAATCTAATTAAAAAGAAAATAACTTGTGCAGTAGAAGAAAAATTAGGAAAAGAAAATATACTTGTAGTATTTAATTTAAAACCTAATAATAAAGGACAAAATTTTGAAAGTGTTATATTTACTAAAAAGAATATATTTCAAATTGCTACATTAAAAGGTGATAAAGTACAATTTGATGTGATAGATCAAAAGTATTTAAGTGGTGGTAAAAAAGTTGTTGTAACATCAGAAGGAGAGAAAGAAATAGAACTTGAAGGATATTATAGAACTAAAATTAATTTTGATTTAGATAGCATTCCATCCTTTGGATATACAACTTTAGAAATTAAGGAAAAAGAAACAGAAATAAATAGTTTAAAAGTGTGTGAAGACAAATTTATTGATAATAAAAAGTATAAAATTAGTTTTGAAAATGGAAAAATAAAGCTCCATAATAAAGAAGATAATAGAATAATTAATGATTTAATAGCCTTTGAGGATGCAGGAGATGCAGGAGACTCTTATGATTTTTCACCACTAAAAGGGGATATTCCTATTTTATCTAAAGAATCTTTAGTTATATCAATTGAAAAAGGTAATAAAGTTCAGAAAATGATAGTAAAAAATGAGATTAATCTTCCAAGTGATTTAAAAGATCGAGAAATTAACAAAAAAACAGATATTTTTGAAATAATAACTTATATAGAATTAAGAGAAAATGAAAATTTTGTGAGAGTTAAACATGATATATGTAATAATATTAAAGATCATAGGGTTAGAGTTTTATTTAATACTTCTATGAATGAATTAAAGCATTCTTATAGTGATGAAGGATTTTCAGTTATAAAAAGAGATAATTTAAACATTCATATGAAAAAATGGAGAGAAAAAGGGTTTAAAGAAGCACCAGTTTCTATATATCCTCTTGAAAATTTTGTAGCTTTAACTGATGAAAAAACTACTTTTTCAGTTATGACTAAAGGAATTAAAGAATATGAAGTTTTAAGTGAAAAAACTTTAGCTTTAACCTTATTTAGGGGAGTTGGAGTTTTAGGAAAGGATAATTTACAGTGGAGACCAGGAAGAGCTTCAGGAATAAACAATAAAGTTGTATATACTCCTGACGCTGAGATGATTAAAGATTTAACTTTTGAGTATGCTATATATTTTAAACAAGAAAATTTATCTCCTTGTAATTTGTTTAAAGTTACAGAAAATTATTTAGAGCATTATGAAACTTATCAAAGACAAAAACTTAACACCTTTGAAGAAAGATTAGAAAGATTTGAAATACCTTTAGATTGTAAGTGTATAGAAGAAAATTATTCAATGTTTTCTATAGATAATGAAAGTGTTTTTGTAAGCTCAATAAAAGATAGCTGGCAAAAAGATGGTGTTATAGTTAGAGTGTTTAATCCACAAGATAAAGAAGAAAGTTTTTCTATAAAATCAGAAAAATTTAAAGATATAGTTTTATGCAATTTATATGAAGATGAAAAAGAAGTATCAAAAGGAAATGTGAGTATAGGGGCTAAAGGATACGTAACTTTAAAACTTAAATATTAGATTAATTAGTATGATAGATTGTTATCTAGAAAATAATTGTACAAATATAAGTTAATCTATTAAGCTAGTTGATTTTTTATATTTTTAAGAGACTTCTATTAATACTTATGTATTTGAAAATTCTATATGGTTAAAAGAAGTAAATTCTATATAAAAATTAATTATTAAAAAGAGTTAATTTAAGTTTTAAATTTAAATTATATATTCATAATTAGAATAGTTTTGAAAATGACATGTAAAATGAGCTTTAAAATATGGATTTAGGACTGAAATATAATATTGAAGTTAAAATAGAGGTGGTAAAAAGATGAATAAAGAAGAATTATTTCAAGATGTGAAAGAAAAACTTAAGTATATATATAAAGATAAGTATAATGAAGAATTTATTTTGAAAATGGAAGAGCTTTTTAATAAATGGGAAAATAAACACTGGGAAAAAGCAAATGAAATAACAGAAAAAAATGTATATCTTATAACTTATGGTGATAGTATATATGAAAAAGGAGAAAATACTTTAGCTACTTTAAATAAATTTTTAAGAAAAGAAGTTAAAGATGTTATAACGGATGTTCACCTCTTACCTATGTTTGAATATACATCAGATGATGGGTTTTCAGTTGTAGATTATAAAAGGATTGATGAAAATTTAGGTGATTGGGAAGATATTAATATACTTTCTAAAAATTATAGATTAATGTTTGATTTTGTTGCTAATCATATTTCTAAAAGTAGTGACTGGTTCAAAAGATATATAAACGGGGAAGAAAAGTATAAGAATTTTTTTATTCCTTATGATGAAAATTTTGATACTTCAAAGGTTGTAAGACCAAGGACATCACCTTTATTTCATAAATATATAGGAAAAAGTGGAGAAAAAACAGCATGGACTACATTTAGTGAAGATCAAGTAGATATAAATATAGCTTATTTTCCCATATTGTTAGAAATGACAGATATAATACTTATGTATGCAAACAAAGGAGCTACAAGTATAAGATTAGATGCTATAGGATTTTTATGGAAAGAATCTGGAACTAGTTGTATGCATTTAAAAAGAACTCATGAAATAATAAAACTTTGGAGAACTGTACTAGATTATTTTAAACCTAATACTCAAATAATAACAGAAACTAATGTTCCTCATAAAGAAAATATAAGCTATTTTGGAAATAAAAATGATGAAGCAAACATGGTATATCAATTTTCTCTTCCACCACTTGTTTTATATACTTTCACAATGCATAATTCAACAAAGCTAAGTAACTGGGCAAAAACAATAGATGTTGTATCAGATAAGGCTACTTACTTTAACTTTTTATCAAGTCATGATGGAATTGGAATGAGACCTACAGAAGGAATTTTAACGGAGAATGAAAAACAAATTCTAGTAGATAAAACCTTAGAAAATGGAGGTAAAGTGTCTTATAAGACTAATGCTGATAAAACTAAGTCTGTATATGAATTAAATATAAATTACCATGATGCACTTCTTAATAAAAATGAAGATGTAACAGAAGAGTTAGAAATTAAAAAGATATTAGCGGCAAACTCTATACTTCTTTCATGTGTAGGAGTTCCAGCTATATATTATCACTCATTGTTAGGGTCAAGAAATGATGAAAAGGGAATGAAGGATTCAGGTATTAATAGAAGAATAAATAGAGAGAAACTTTCTTATGATTTTATTTTAAAAGATGTAAATAAAGATAATAGAAGAAGTAAGATATTTAGTTCTCTTAAAGAGATAATAAAATTAAGAAAGAAGGAAAGTTCCTTTTCACCTTATGCTAAGCAAAAAGTTATAGATTTAAATAATAAAGTATTTGCTCTTGAGAGAATAAATGAAAATACAAATGAAAAGATAACTTTTATAGTTAATATAGATTATAAACCTATAGAATTTGGGTGTGATATTAAAGGAAAAGATATTATAACAGGAAAAGATATTGATGGAACAATTAAATTAAATCCATATCAGTTTCTTTGGATTAAATAAGGAAACTAATGTAGTTATATGAAATTAAATCATGTATTTATAAAATGTTTTTAAATAACTTTTATAAATACATGGTTTTTTATTGGTTAAACAATTATAAATTTCTTGAATAAATTAATTAGTTTAACATATATAGTTTAATTTTTATAATCTAAATATCTTAAAAGATAAAGCTATTATATATAACTATGTGTATATAAAGTGTAAATATTATATAATAATAAATAAGAAGAAATGGAATAAAGGGTAAGTACTAAAGAAAAAGGAGAGAGGTATAATGAATAGTTATGTGCACATTGCTTTAGGAGATTCGGCGGCAGGATGTTTAAAATATTGTTTGAAAGAAAACAAAGATAATATATACTTTGGTAAAGTAATGAAATTTACAGATGATCTTTCAACTGGAAGTATATATAAACTTGATGAAAATATTAAACAAAGAGATTTATGGTTAGAACAGTTATATGGTAAAACAGGAGTTAAATACTATATAGCACCTAATAAAAAGTTAGATGCAGAATTTATTTATAATGAAATAAAGAATATTTATAATGGTACATTAAAAATACCTAAAGATTTTAAAGTTGTTATCTGGCATGGAAATAATGTTATGGAGCAAATTTCTTTAAGATATATAATGAATACATTTAAAGAGTATGAACTTTATGAGGCGGATGTTTCAAAATATATAACTCATGTATATGACAATCAAGAATATAAAGTAAGATGTGTGGCAGAATGTAGACCACAAGAATTAGAATTAGTGCTAGAAAAAATTTCTCCTATAGATGATGATAAGAAAAGTGAGCTTATAAGTCAGTGGAATAACCTTCAAGAGAGTAAAGCTACATTAAGAATTTTACAAAATGGAAAAATTGTTAGTGTAGGAGAAGATTATTATGACAATGAAATATTAAGATTTCTTTCAAAGAAATTTAAAAATGCTCCTAGAGTAATAGGCAATGTTCTTGGTACTTCTCACCAAATAGTTAGTGATACATTTATAGATTATAGATTAAGAAATTTAATAGAATTAGATAAGGTTGAATATAAAGGTAAACTTAAAACTATGAGGGATTTTGAAGTTAAAATAAAGGACAAATAAAATATAACATAATATAAAATAATTCTATAAGAGTTAAAATAGTTTTATCAATTTTAATAAAGACTAAGAAATCATCTTTAGTTAATTTCTTAGTCTTTATGTGTTAAAAAATACTATTTAGTTTATATTTTTATAATAATCATTTTTATTATACATCTTTATCATCTTTAACAAACAAACAAGCCACTATACTTATAAATCCAATCCATGAGTTGTTTAAAATATAAGATAATATGAGTCCTAGTATTATAATAACAACAGCGAAATCAATATCATTATTAAAGTTATAATGATTAGTATTTTTTACGTAATTCATATTGCCACATCCTTAAATATTTTAAATAATTACTTTAACAAATATTATTTCGGTTGGTTGCTATTATTTTTAATAAATAATTTTAATTTATTTTAAAAAATATTTATTTATATAAAAAGATGTTTATCATCTTCATCTTTAATGAAAGGGCAGGCTATTAAAGAAACAATCCAAGCTTTAGGTATAAGAGGTGTTAATATTATTCCAATCATTACAATTACAAAAGCAATATCAACATCACCTTTATAAGGTTGATTGTTTATTTCTGTTGTATTTTTCATATGTATCACCTTCTTAAGTATTTATACAATAAAATACTTAGGCACATTCAAATAAATAACTGGTTATTAGGATAATATATTTTACAAACTATTTTTTCTTTTGAAACTACTAATAGAAAAATGATTAGTAGAACAGAAGTAATTGTATTTCATAAAATATCTGTAATATTTATTTTTCTATGTCTCATTACAAATTTTAGTGTTTTTCAATTTTTATATGTATTTTATTGGCTTTATTTATTGGTATTTTTTATAATACATTTAACAATATGTATTATAAGGTATCAATTTAGAGAAATCTTATATTTTAGTTACTAATAAATTATTTATTGGTAGAGGATGTTATAGGTGATTTCCTATTTTCCTCCTTATATTCTGTTGTAATTGAAAAATGTGGACTAAGCTTATTTCTAATATCTTTTATAAAATTGCAGGAATCTAATAATGTAACCATAGGAAATGCAAGAAAAAAAGATAACAATAATGTAATTGTTTTTTGAATAAATTTCTTTTTTTGTATAAATGAATTAATAATCAAAGATCCGTTAATTATTAAAAGTATTATTCCAAGTGGAGGAAAGAATAATTCTGATAGTTCCCAGGCCACAGTTCCTATTAATCCTTGTATTATGTAAATACTTATCCATAAAGTAAGTAATAATAGTGTTATTAGATAGTTAAGTATTTTATTAAAGTGTTCCGTATCCAACGTTTAAGTCCTCCTGAAAAATTTGGTTATAAATTTATATATAAGTTTTTCACCTAAATTAATATTATTAAATTAAAAACTAAATATAATTATACCAAAATAATTTTAAAATTACCATAAAGTTACAAGAATAAATTAACAAAAGATTAATATTAATTAAATAAATTTAAGAGAAATAGATTACATATACAGAAAGTAGTAGATTTATTAAAAAATATTTATTGTTAAATTTTAGAACAGTATTAATATGGATAAATTTAGAAAAATATTTTTTAATGTAAACATTTTATAATAGTTGACATTTCAACTATTATAAAATATCATATATTTAATTGAATTTTAAACTAAGTATTTAACGTAATAAACAAATTGAATTTTTTAGTTGGTAAAAAATAGTTAAAGGAGGAATAAAGAATGTCAATATATAGTTTTAAAAATGATTATAGTGAAAGTTGTCATCCAGATATTTTGAAATCATTAGCCAAAATAAATATGCAGCAAGAAGAAGGGTATGGGTATGATTCTCATACAATAAATGCAATTTCTAAGATAAGAAAGTTGCTTGGAGATAAGAATGCTTATATTCATTTTATATCAGGAGGAACTCAGGCTAATTTGATAGTTATTTCAGCTTTTTTAAAACCACATGAAGCTTGTGTATGTGCAAATACTGGTCATATAGCTACTCACGAAACTGGTGCAATTGAATATACTGGACATAAAATAATAACAGTTACTTCAAAAAACGGCAAATTAACTCCAGAGCAGATTGAAAAAGCTATAACTCCTTATAATTGTGAGCATTTTGTAAAACCAAAACTTGTTTATATTTCTAATGCTACAGAAATTGGTACAGTATATACAAAAGAAGAACTAAAAAACTTAAATGAATATTGTAAATCTAAAGGACTTATACTATTTGCTGATGGTGCAAGACTTGGATCTGCACTTTCTGTTAAAGAAGCTAATTTGACTTTGAAGGATATGTATGATTTTACAGATGCTTTTTATATTGGTGGAACTAAAAATGGAGCACTTTTAGGAGAGGCTATAGTTATAAGAAATGAAGCTTTAAGAGATGGATTTAAATATAATGTAAAGCAAAAAGGAGGATTACTTGCAAAAGGGCAAGTTTTAGGAATACAGTTTGAAACTTTGTTTAAGGATAATCTTTATTTTGATCTTGCAAATCATGCAAATGAAATGGCAAAACTAATAACTAAAGGACTAAAAGAGGCTGGAATTAAATTTTTAACTGAATCTTTAAGCAATCAAATATTTCCTATTTTAAAAAATGAAGTAATCGAAAAATTAGAAAAAAAGTTTGGATTTTATATTTGGGAAAAAGTAGATGAAAATTATTCTTCAATTAGATTAGTTACTTCATGGGCTACTAAAAAAGAAGAAGTTTTGAAATTAATTGAAGAAATTAAAAAATTAAATAATTAAATATAAATTATTTATAAAAAGATTCTCATAATTTTTATAGTAAATTTGGATCTTCAAAATTTAGAAAGAGTTAATTGATATGAGCAATTTATATATTTATCTAGAGTTTGTGAATATCCTGGAATTGATTTAATAAAGCTATCAAGTATTCTAAAAAGTGATAAAACTACAATTACTAAGAGTATTTTTAAATTTATGAAACAAGAACTTGTAATTAAAAAGAAAGATGAAATTTATAAGGGTTCTTATAAATTCTATCCTAAGGATAAGCCTAAGCAGGTATATTGTGAAATTATAAGAGAGAAAAACAGAATTATAGATACATGCTTTAAGGGATTTAATAAAAAAAAGAAAAAGGTTCTTGAACTTATTTATAGGATGGAAGAAAATATAAAATCAGAGTGGTATGATATAAAAAAGTATAGTGAAAAATAAGCACTAAAATTTTAGTGCTTATTTTTATTTAATGAATTTGAAGTTTACAAAAGATTCTATGTTGCTATAGATATAATTATCTTAATAATTGAAGAATTCCTTGTGGTTTTTGGTTTGATTGATAAAGCATTGCCTGAGTTGCTTGTACCAATATATTGTTTTTAGATAAATTCATCATTTCTTTTGCCATATCAGTATCCCTGATTCTACTTTCTGATGATATTAGATTTTCAGAGGAAGTAGATAAATTATTTATTGTGTGTTCTAATCTATTTTGATAAGCTCCAAGTTTAGCTCTAAAAGAAGAAACTTTTTCTATTGCTTTATCAAGGTCTTCTATAGCTGCTGTGCATTTTTCATGACTTGAAACATCTAAAGCATATTCTTTAATTTTCCTATTAGTGTTATTAATTATTCTCTTATTTAAGTTCTTTGTATGTGTTTGTGTGAATTTAATAGAGTTAGTATCTTTTATAGATAAATTAGAAATTCCAAGAGAATTTGCCCCCATATCACATAGCTCTATATTAAATGATTGATTTTTATTCGCTCCTGTTTGTAACTTTAGGTTTAATTTATTAGATTCAAATTTAATATCAAATGGACTATCTTGATATATACCTATCATTCGGACTAATTTTAAGTTGTTTTTTTCTACTTTTGATAAATCAAAATCTATTGAAGTGTAATTATCATTTCTTTTTATTGTATTAAATAAATTTAAAGCTGTAATATCTTTATTTTTTCCTATGTTGAATTCATTTTCTTTTAGTAGTTTATTATTTTTAGTGTTTCGTATCGCTATATATCTTTTCCCATCTAGTATTAATACATCACCATTTTGAAAGTTTTTATTTATTTTAAATAGCATTTCTTCAGTATTTAAATCACTTCCACCTTCTAAAGGAGTAGCTTTTTGTGGCTTGGCTATATTAGAAAGGGATGAAGCTGAACAGGTTATTTTTTTAAATAAATTTGTTGCATCATAATTTTTATTAAGTTCATTTTTTACGTCTTCTATTGTAGATGTAATATTTCCTGACTTATTAGTAGAAAGTATTATTTTAATGTTATAGTATGGTAGACTTTCAATTGTGTTTTTATTAGAAATTTTAGCTTTAACAAATGAATTACGTATATCTAAATATTGGTTATAATATTTAGGTTTTATGAACTCTAATTTTACGCAATTTCCTAATGATCCAGGAGTAGTATATTCCAAATTCAACCCTTGAATTGTTGTCTTAGCTGTGGTGAAATCTGGTTTGTTTTCTCTTTTTATTATAGTAATTTTATTTTTAACAGTACTTCCTTTAAATAATTTTTGATTATTAAATTCAGTGTGATTACTTATCTTGTTAACTTCTGATGTTAATTGATTTAGTTCATTTTGTATATGCTCTCTATCTTCCTTTGAATTTATATCATTAGATGCTTGTACTGCAAGTTGTCTCATTCTTTGAATGAGTGATTCAGTCTCTTTTAAAGCACCTTCTGCAGTTTGTAGTAAGGAAATACCATTTTGTACATTGTTTTTAGCTTGTTTTAAACCTCTTATTTGTCCACGCATTTTTTCTGATATTGAAAGCCCTGCACAGTCGTCACTAGCGCTATTAATTCTAAGTCCAGAAGATAATTTTTGGGTGGATTTATTTGATTGAAGAATACTTTTCATCATATTTGTATGTGTAGTTATTGCATTAGTATTAAGGTTAATTCTCATTAAAGGGTGCCTCCTTATTTAATTCCTATAATTTGTATACTTAATAAAAGTTGTTTTTTAGTTATAAATTTATTTAAAAAAATCAGATAAAAAAACCTATGTTCATTAAATTATGAACATAGGGTAGGTTGCATCACTAACTCCATACATACAAGATGCCCAATTTAAGTATGTATATCTACGTTTCCCTTAAGGTATAAAATTCTTTTAAATAGCTTATCTGTATAAATTTTCTTATTTACTAAATTTGATTTTTAAAGATATGTTAATTAACTAAAAAATTATAGTTTTTTTAATAATAAAAAAACCTATGTTCACAAAATTATGAACATAGGGTAGGTTGCATCACTAACTCCATGCATACAAGATGCCCAAATTGAGTATGCATATCTACGTTTCCCTGTTAATTATATATTCTTAAATAATATATGAAAATTATAGCATAAAACTAATAAAAATGGAAATGTTTGGAGTGGATTATAAGTAATTCGTAAGTTTTTATTACAAATTGTATAAAAACTTACGATATTGTAAGTTAAAACATTGCTTTTGTAAGTTGCTTCTATGGCTGCAAATTATGATAAACATTACAATATTAACTATAATAAAGATATTTGTTAAAATATTTTTGCTTCAAATAGTTAAAGTAAAATTATCAAGCAGGAGGAGATATATGGGTATTTTAAAAACAGAATTTACAAAAAAAATTAAAATCAAATCTAATAAAATATTAATGGTATTTTTTATATTTATGACCGTTGGTTGTATGTTTTTTAAACCTACATTAGAAACTGAAAATTTTCATATTGATAAGCAATATAAAAAAGTAATAGATACTAGAAGTACAGGAGTTATTGCTAATCAAAAATTTCAAAAAAAGATTGATTCACTAAAAAAAATTGCCGATTCTAATGTAGAAAGTATGGCTAAGTCCGCAAAAGAACAATTAAAAGATAAAAAATCAAATGGATATAAAGATATATTGTTTTGGCAAGTTTTCAATAGTAGAATAAATAACCCTTTAATGATGGTATATTTTTTAGCTTTTATAATAATGATGTTTTGTACAATTTATACAGATGAAGTAGTAAGTGGAGTAGATAACTTAATTCTCTCTAGCAAAAATAAATTTAAAGTATTAAATTCAAAATTATTATTAGGGGTATTGATTCCAAGTATTATATATATAATTTATTTAATATCTCAATTTGTACAGTTAACTTTTAAATATGGTACACCACAAAATGGAAATTTACAAGCTTTTAGAATATTACAGCCTCAAACACTATTGGATGGAAGTATTTCTATTAAAAACTTTATTTTAATTAAAGTAGGATTTATATTATTTTTATTAATAACATTTTCATTAATATGTGTTTTGTGTTCATTCTTATCTAAAACATCATTGAAAGCTATATCTTTAATTGCAGCTGTATTTGTATCATTTAAAGTTATACCTTATATGAGCTTCTTACCTAAAAAAATTATTTATATGTTTGGCAGTTTTAATTTCCCAGATTTATTTTTACCTGAATTTTCTGCTAAACCACCATATATATATCAGAATTCATTTTATGTAAGTTTTTTAGGAATATCTACTAGTACATTTAACATGATTTTAGCAATTTTAACAATACTTTTTTTAATAACAATTATTGCAATAAAGGCATCAGCTAAGAGATTAACAGCAAAATAAATTTTGAAATATGAGGAGGATTATAATATGAAATTAGAACTTAAGAATTTATGTAAAAATTTTGGTCATAAAAAAGCAACAAATAATTTTTCAGTAACTTTAGAAAATGGAGTTTATGGACTTTTAGGACCTAATGGTGCTGGGAAAACTACTATAATGAGACAGATGACAACTTTATTAAAACCTGATAGCGGGGATATTGTTTTAAATGGAAAAAGCATTTTTGAAGATGAAGAAGCATATAGAGCTAAAATAGGTTATTTACCTCAAGATTTTGGAGTTTATAAAAGTTTTAAAGCAAAACAATTTTTAAAATATATTGCTGCCTTGAAAGGATTGAGTTCTAAAGAAGCAAATGAAAAAGTTGACTATCTTTTAAAGCTTGTTGGATTATATGATGTTAGAAAAAAACCTGTAGGTAAATTTTCAGGAGGAATGAGACGTAGGGTAGGTATTGCTCAAGCACTTTTAAATGATCCAGATATATTAATATTGGACGAGCCAACAGCAGGACTTGATCCTCAAGAAAGAACTAGGTTTAGAAATCTTTTATCAGAAATATCTAAGGACAAAATAGTTGTTTTATCTACTCATATAATATCTGATATAGAGGCTATAGCAAAAGAAACCTTAATTATGAAAGATGGAACTTTAATGTTAAAAGGTACTCATAGAGATATATTAGAAGAAATGGATGGTAAAGTTTTTTTGGTAAATACAGTTGATGAAAATGAAGCCTATGAAATTCAAAGAAAATATAAAGTAGTTAATATACAACGTGGAGTCCATAGTATTGAGCTTAGAGTAATATCAGATACTATTCCAAAGGCTCAAAATGTAACTTCTGCTCAAGCTAGATTTGAAGATGTTTATATGTTTTACTTTGATATTGAAGATGCAAAGGAGGTGTAGAAATGTTATCACTTATAAAAGCAGAATTTCAAAAACGTTGTTTTAAATTATCTGTATTAATTCCATGGGGTATGATTTTATTGTTATCAACTCAACTTGTAAGAGCGAGTTCTAATATTTCTGATATGTATGCTGATGTATTTTTGAAGTTTACAGGTATGGCTCCTTTTATAGGAATTGTAATTTTTACTATGTTTTCAGGAGCATATATTCAAGAATATGAATCTAAAATGAATTCATTAATAAATTCAACTAAGCTTGGTAAAAAGAAAACTATTATGGCTAAATGGATTGCTCATGGAATAATGGCATCTATAATAAATATTTCTGTGTTCTTTGTAGTATTTCATAAAGCATATTCTGCTGCAAATGGAAAAGGTTTGGATTTACAATTAACCAAACTTTGGTATTTTGGAAACAGTGGTTCTACATTAACAGTATTACAATTGATATTAATAGTTTGTTTAACTATAATACTAGGTTCATTCTTTTTTGCTCAAATAGGATTAACCCTTTCATCAATATCAAAATCAGCAGTTCTTCCATTTATATTGGGGGGAGTTATAATGGGATTACCAACTTTTCTTAATATTATCCTTGTTACAATGGGGATTCCTTCAAAAACTATTGCTCATATAGGTGGATTTTTCCCTCTTAATGTTATGTATTATAGCGAACAGATTAGAAATGGGATGCCATTTATAGTTACTTTAATAAATGCAGCATTGTTCTTAATAGCTATGATAGTACTTCCTAAAATTACTTATAAAGCCTTTGTAGATCCTAATAAGAAATAAAAGGATTATTAACACCTTACTTTTAAATTATTAAGTAGTTTAAAGTAAGGTGTTTTTATTAAATATTAATTATTAAGTATTGATAAGGTATGGAATTTGTATTACATGGGGAAATGCTTAAGTATATGTATTGATAAAAATACTATACAATAATACTGTTATTTGTTTATAATTTTGGAAATGATGAATACTTTTCATAGGTATGAAGAATTTCAGAAGATTATATATACTTATGACAACTTTTTAAGAATAAAGTTATCATAAGAATAATTTAAATAAGATAACTTAAGAATTTAAAACATATTATAAATAAAAGGTTAGTAAATAGAAAGAGTTATTTTAGACTTTATAAGGAGTAGTGATTATTTGCAATTTCTTTAAGAGCTTTAATATCTAATTCATTAGAATTTGCAGCATTTTTAACTAAATAAATGGCTTCTGTAAGATCATTTAGTGACTTAGAAGTGTTTGTAATAGCAAGTTCTATAACACCTAATCTTTCACCTAAAGTTTGACCATCTTTGTTTTGGAATATATCCAATTGTTTTGAAAAAGATGTTTGAAGTTTTTCTATTATTTTAATATTTGCTTGGAGTTCTTCAAGCATTAAAGAATTTTTATCTACTTGAGTTTTGATTATAGAATTAGATTCTTCTAAACTCTCAAAACGTTTATCAAAATCAGTATGTATTTTTTTTAGTAGATTATAAAGTTCGTTTTCCATTGGGTACACTCCTTATTGATTGTTATTGTAACAGTATATAATTATATACTATTTAGTGATTTTTATAAACTTAAAAAGACAATTTTTATCTAAAACATACTTAAAAGTAGAAATTGGTAACTCTACCAGAGTATATGTATTATTTTAAGGGATTTTGGACAAATAAGAGAATTTTTAAAAAGGGATATAAAAAAAATCTAAATATTATTTCTATTAACGTTAATAGAAGCTTTCATAGGGTAATAGTTAGGAGGTAGAATAATGAAAAAAGATTCTAAATTCATTGGTTTAGGCTATAAAAAAACAGATATTAAAGATTTAGATGATCTTACTGAATATGTTAGTGCAAATAAAAGTATACAAGATATGATTCGTATAAAAGATAGAATAGGAAAGGCTAAAGAAAATTTAAAAAAAGCAGAAAAATATATTTGAAAATACCAAAGTTAAAAGTACCCTTTATGTGAATTGTACCTTGCTATTATAAAAGGTCCAGTTCAATAAAGGGTATTTTTAAGTTAATAGACTAGGTTTGAAATATGGACAGGAGCTCAAAAAACTCCTATGAACATTATACAAAGGAGATAGTACTAATTCAATATATACTATGTAAACATATTGAAAATTTATATAGGAGACTTATAAGAGGTTTTTAAAAGTGTTATGAAAAAAAGATGGTTATATATAATTATAAATATGAACAAATTGTAAACATATAGTAAAAACTTAATATTAAGTAAATTAATGGTAAGAATTATTAAAAGAAGCAATAAAACAATCTGAAATACTTAAAAGTAAAGTTGGAGGTTCAACACAAATGTTTAAGATATCAGATGATAATATATTTGATGAAGTAGCTAGAAATATAGCAGCTAGAGTAATTAAAACAGCAGTATCCGATGCCAAAAACAAAATGGTTAATGAAAAAGATAAAAAAGATGCTAAAAAGTGGTTAAGAAGTGATGACTGCAAAATGTATTGTGAGATTTTAGATATAGATTATTTCAGAATGATTAAAAAATTAAAAATAATAGGAGGCTATTAAAATGAAATCAACAGGAGTAGTAAGAAAGGTAGATAAATTAGGAAGAATAGTTCTACCAAAAGAATTAAGAAGAGTTTTTGATATAAAAGGTGACGAGACAAGTTTAGAAATTTATACTGAAGGTGAAAAAATAGTTTTAGCTAAATATCAACCAGCTTGTATATTTTGCGGTGAAGGAGATAATATTATTAACTATAAAGGAAAAAATGTTTGTGAAAAATGTTTAAAAGAACTAAAAAATGATTAAACTATAATTAGAAGATAGAAGCTTAAGTAATAGTTTTAGAATACAAATAGCAATATTTAAATATAAAATAAAATAATTTAAATAATAAAATTTAACTAATAGATGAAAAACATATATAGTTTCAATTTATGTTAGTGTGTAATATTATATTGCTTTTAATAATTATTCAAAATAATTAATGTAGATTTAAAATAATATTGTTTATTGTAATTAATGAGCATTATTGCAATATAAAATTCACATCAGCTCCTATAAGTGTTAAAACTTATAGGAGCTGATTTTAAAATCTATAATATTAAATAGAGATTTTAACTGGACAAGCATATAGTTTTAATTTTTAATTAATATAAGGGAATTGTATAAGTTAGATTCTATTTAGTAATAGTTAAAAGATAGTTTGTTTAAGTGGTCAAATTAGTATTGCTATATAGTGAAATAGTTAAAATATAATAAATAACAAGATATTATTTATAAAGCTATTTAATGAACTTTTTAACGTAGTTATTTAAAATAAAAATATTATTATTTTTACTTTGTATAAAAAACTAATAAAAACATACTTAGCAAATTGTACTTATTATGTTATAATAATTCGAGCATATTAGACAAAAAAACATTTTAATTTAAAGTATATTATGATTAAAAGTTATAAATGGAGGAATTACAAAAATATGATAAGTACAAGCAATATAAGTTTAAGATATGGTGGACGTAAATTATTTGAAGATGTTAATATAAAATTTACTCCAGGAAATTGTTATGGGTTAATAGGAGCAAATGGTGCTGGCAAATCTACTTTTTTAAAAATACTTTCTGGAGAAATTGAGGCTAATACAGGAGAAGTAATAATACCTAAAGGAGAAAGAATGGCTGTTTTAAAACAGAATCATTTTGAATTTGATGATCATCCTGTTTTAGAAACTGTTATTATGGGTCATAAAAGATTATATTCTATAATGAAAGAAAAAGATGCCCTTTATGCAAAACCAGATTTTACAGATGAAGATGGAATTTTAGCTTCAAAACTTGAAGGTGAATTTGCAGAACTTGATGGATGGGAAGCTGAAACAGAAGCTATTAGTTTGCTTATTGGACTTGGAATAGAAACAGAATTTCATGATAAACTTATGAAAGATTTAGATGGGGCACAAAAGGTAAGAGTACTTTTAGCACAAGCAGTATTTGGAAAGCCAGATGTATTGTTACTAGACGAACCTACAAACCATTTAGATATAAAATCTATTAGATGGCTTGAGAATTTTCTTATGGATTTTGAAAATACTGTAATAGTTGTATCTCATGATAGATATTTTTTAAATAAAGTGTGTACTCGTATAGCTAATTTAGATTTTGGAAAAATTGAAATTTGTGTTGGTAACTATGATTTTTGGTATAAATCAAGTCAGTTAGCACTTAAAATGGCTAAGGATAAGAACAAAAAGAAGGAAGAAAAAATAAAAGAACTAGAAGAATTTATTGCTAGATTTAGTGCTAACGCATCTAAATCAAAGCAAGCAACTTCTCGTAAAAAACAATTAGATAAGATACAATTAGAAGATATAATTCCTTCTTCTCGTCAATATCCTTTTGTTGGATTTAAAGCTGATAGAGAAGCTGGAAATGATATTTTAAAAGTTGATGGTATTACAAAAACTATAGATGGAGTAAAAGTTTTAGATAATGTTAGTTTTACAGTAAACAAAGATGATAAAATAGCTTTTGTTGGAATGAATGAATTTGCAAAGACTACCTTGTTTCAAATATTAAATGGAGAATTAGAACCGGATGAAGGAGAGTATAAGTGGGGGATAACTATTACACATTCATATTTTCCAAAAGATAATACAAAATATTTTGAAGGCATAGATTTAAGTTTAGTTGATTGGCTTCGTCAATATTCAGATGAAAAAGCTGAAACATTTATAAGAGGATTTTTAGGTAGAATGTTATTTTCAGGAGAAGAAGCATTAAAAAAAGCTAGCGTTCTTTCAGGAGGAGAAAAAGTTCGTTGCATGCTTTCTAAAATGATGTTAAGTGGTGCTAATGTATTAGTATTAGATGAACCTACAAATCATTTAGATCTTGAATCCATAACATCTGTAAATGATGGATTGATAGATTTTAAGGGAACAATTTTATTTACTTCCCATGACCATGAATTTGTACAAACTATTGCAAATAGAATCATAGAAGTAACACCGAAAGGATTAGTAGATAAAAAAATGCCTTACGATGAATATTTAGATGATAAAGATTTACAAAAGCAGATTAAAGAAATGTATAAATAGTATTGAATAAATACAATTTTGAAATTATAATATAGTAAAAGAAGGGACATACCCTTCTTTTATTATATATCTACATAAACTATTCATGATAATTTAGAAAATATTGAAATCAATTACTATAAACAATAGGTTTATAGTTTCTATTTAATATATCTAAAAGAGAGAGGATGACTATAAATGGTACGAGCAATATTTTTTGATATAGATGGAACTTTATTAAGTTTTAGAACTCATAAGATGGCTAAATCAACTATTGAAGCTTTAAATACTTTAAGGGATAAAGGAATTAAACTCTTTGTTGCAACAGGTAGACATAAGTCAGAAGCAACAATACTAGATAAATATTTTTCATTTGATGGATATGTTACTTTAAATGGACAATATTGTTTTGATAGTGAAAAAATTATTTATAAAAAAAGCATTAATAAAAAAGATATTGAAAAAGTAGTTGAGCAAACAAAGAAAAAATTATATTCTTGTTATTTTGTAGATGAAAATGAATTATTTGTAAGTCACATTAATGATGAAGTTAAGAGTATATGTGATTTAGTTAATGTTAATATACCAAAAGTTTGTGATTCTTCAATTGCACTTGATAAAGATATTTACCAATTAGTTGTTTTTTTAAAAAAAGAAAATGAAAATATATTATTTGATGCAACTAAAGAATTAGATGGAACTAGATGGCATGATGCTTTTATGGATGTGGTTCCTAAAGGCGGAAGTAAAAAAGTAGGAATAAATAAATTGTTAAATCATTATAAAATATCTTCAGATGAAATTATGGCATTCGGAGATGGAGGAAATGATATTCCAATGTTAGAATTAGCAGGAATAGGTGTAGCTATGGGAAATGCTAAAGATGAAGTTAAAAATATTGCAGATTATACTACAACAGATGTTGATAACGATGGGATTATGAATGCTTTGAAATATTTTAAAGTTATATAAATTAAAAATATTTAAATGGAGAAGGAATATGCTGAATTTATAGCATATTCTTTTTTTATGGTTTTGTATAATAATTAATACAATAAATTACATTTTATACATAAAATAAAAGTAAAATGTAGAAATTTAATATAATATTACAAAAATAATATAATATTTACAAAAAATATTAAATATAGTATTTAAAATAATTAAAATTTATATTATAATATAACCAATATAATATTAATTGTTAAAAAATGAATTTATTAACATGGTTTTTATGTTATTAATTGTAAAATAAAGTTTTATGTGATAATTATTATTTTTAATTATTTATTTGTACACATAGGTTTGTTAAATTTTATACAAATGATATTTAAATCTTATTAGGGTATTTTACATTTACTTATAGATTTAAAAAAATAATACTGTCATCTTTTTTAGAGAGAGATATTATATATTTTTTATGAAGAATTTGAAATTTTAGACAGAGCAGCACTGATGCCAAAAATAGAAATTCTTTATTATTTGTAAATCATATATACTCTAGTAGATTAAAATATAAAAACAAGTAGTTTTATACTATCTATTAACTGAAAATAAACAATAGGGGGAAAATTATGAAAAAAAACGTAAGGAAAATGTTAAAGAGGATTGGTTTAATAGTGGCTTTAGCGGCTATATCTGTAACTGGTTACAGTAATATAACAGCAAAAGCCCAGGAAAATGTAAATGCAAAATTAAGGGACATCAATGGTAATCCAGTATTGTCAGGTGAAAATTATTATCTAATTTCTAAAGGAAGAGATTATGATTCTTATGAAAAGGGTGGAGTTTCACATAAAGATAAGCTTACAGGTGATTATTTATATGTTGATCCGTCAGAAGAGAAAGCAACTCCAATTCAAATTTATAAAGAAGAAAAACCAGGAGTAGCTGGTCAATTAATTAAAGATAAAGATATTGGATATTTTAAAATGAATGGTAAATATTTAAACTTTGCAACAAAACAATTCTGTTATGTTGAGTTAGAAGACGAAAAAAAAGGTTCATTTCAATTTCTTCAACAAGGAACTAAAAATCAAATGAAACTTTTAGCTGGAACTGCAAAAGTAAGCTATGATAACTTTGGACGACCATCAACAGGTTTATTTGATCATACAAATGTAAGCAATGAATCGGTATATTTAAATGCTTCTAAAGTAGGCCCTTTAGGACATTTAAGCTACGATGACATGTGGGTAGAAATATCTCCATCATCTCTTAATATGACAAATAACTATGCATTAAAACCAGTACCTAAAATTTCTTCAAAACAAGGAGATGTTCTTAAATTTAATTATTATAATAATGATGATTTTGAAAACAAGACTTCATCTAAAAATGGACCTTTTGTTGAAAATGGTACTAAATATAGAGTGAAATATCATGTTATTGCTAACAGTGATACTAATCTTAGTTTGTCTTTTAGAGATAAAAAAATAGCTGAGACAAACATTTCTAAAACAACAGCAGATAAATATACTACTGTAGATGGACCAGTTGTTGTTTTATCTAAAGGTGAGAATACTGTAGAAGTAGAAAATGTAAATGGAGGAAACGTTAAAATATCACATGTAGAGTTTATTCCTTTAAATGATTCTGATGTTACAAATCTTAATCCAATAAAAAAAGAACTTGATCTTGATAAAACTTTTAATGTCAGAGATGCTATTAATCAAAGTGCAGCTTACTATTCACCAGATCAAAATGTAGTATATTTAGGAAACACAAGACAATATATAACATATAAATTTAATGCACCAGAAAAAGGGGAATATAAAATTAACTTAGGGGATTCTGTAACTTCTACAGCTAAAGGTTTAAATTTAATTTCTAATTTGAGAGTATTAAATTTAAATAATAATAAATATAATAAAGAAGATAAAATAGAGCTTGTAAAAGGAGAAAATAAACTTAAAGTTTTAGTAAAACCATTTGAAAGTAGTTATGTAGATACTGTTTCAATAAATGAAAATGGAGTAAAACAATCTTCTGATAAATATGAAGCAGAACTATTAAAAAATGGTGGGAAAAATATTAAGGTGGAAGGATCAAAAGTAACATTTAACGGATTAGATTCTTATGTTGATTTGAAAATAAATAATAAAACAGGAAATTATAAAGATGTAACTATAGATGTGCAAGGAAAAGGTGAGTTTGTATTAACAAATCAATATAGTGGAGCTACTATATATGGACCTAGTCATATAAATAATGTAATAGATAGATTAAATTGGGCTGTAAGAAAAGAAATTCCAAGTAGAAATATGAAACTAAATCCTGGTGTAAATATAATAAGAATAAGTCCTCAAAATAATGGACATTTATTAAATACAGTGAATGTGAAAAGATATTTTAGAGAAATAGTTGGGTATAGTAAATAATATAAAGAATGATTCATAATAAATTTTAAATTAATAAAAAAGAAAGGCTTTAATTTTAGGCCTTTCTTTTTATGATAGCATAATTTACATAAGTTATTAATGTATATAATTTTATAGTATTTAATCTTAGATATTAGCATAACTTTAAAAAATAACATATGGATTAAGAATTAATTTTAAATTCTTTTAAATCTTCTAAACCTTGATATATTTCTTTTCGAGGCAAATTATTTTTAGTTAGTTCTTCATCACTTTTTTCAAGTAGGCAATTATAAAAGTCAATAGCTATTTCATATACTTCAGGAGAGTTATTTTTTTCTAATTCATCAAAAATTAAATCTTCTGCTTTATCATAGCTTCCCTCATGATATAATTTATTGAAAATAATTTTAAATATATCTTGAGAACCTACTTTATTAATAACGATTTTTTCACTAGTTTTTTTATCTTTGTTAGAAACCAATTTACCCAAGGCTCTTCCAACTCCTTCAATAAGTTTTTCTATATTCATAAGATTTTCACATTAAAACCAAATATATAAGTACCATTAATTGATTTATAATACTAAGGAATATTATAACACAATAGTAGTATAAATAAGCAGTGTTTATGTATTCAGTTTTAGTTGTTTTTATTTATAATTACTAAGAGATATTTTGTGATTTTTAAAATGCTACATTCTATTTTCTCTTTCATATTTAACTAAATCATTTGCTATTTTATTGGCTTTTTTAAATATTGAATTTTCATCCAAAGTGGCAAGTTTACCATCTTTAACTACAACTTTACCGTTAACAATAGTCATTTTTACAAGACTACTGTTACCACAAGTTACTAGACCTACAAGTGGGTTATGACATCCTGCATATGCAACATCATTCAAATCGTAAAGAACTATATCAGCAGCTTTACCTTTAGATAAAATCCCAATATCGTCTCTTCCAAGTACTTCAGCTCCACCCCTAGTAGCACATTTTAATACTTCATAGGCATTTAATCCTTTTGTTCCATATTTTAAATGATTTAATAGATAAGCTCGTCTAACTTCTTCCCACATATTTGAAGCATCATTGGAAGCGCTTCCGTCTACAGCTATACTTAATTTAACTCCAGCATTTAAAAGGTCAGTAGTAGGACATATTCCACTAGATAATTTCATATTAGATGAAGGACAATGAGATACTCCACATCCTTTTAATCTTTTTATTTCATCAGCATTCACATGAATAACATGGGCAAACCATACGTCACTGCCTATCCATTTAACTTCTTCCATTAAATCAACAGGTTTTTTACCATACATATTTAAACAAAAATCTTCTTCATCTTTTGTTTCAGCAAGATGTGTATGAAGCATAACCCCTTTTTTTCTAGCTAATTTTTGTGATTCAATCATTAAATTTTTACTTACTGAAAAAGGAGAACAAGGAGCTAGTGCTATTTTTTGCATGGAAAATCTACTATTGTCATGATATTTATTTATAAGTCTTTCTGAGTCCTCTAAAATTACATCTTCAGTTTGAACTACGTTATCTGGAGGTAAACCTCCTTTGCTTTTTCCAAGAGACATAGAACCGCGAGTAGCATGAAAGCGCATACCTATTTTAGATGCAGCTTTTATTTGTTCATCAATTAATTTACCAGATGTATTATTTGGAAAAAGATAATGGTGATCCATAGATGTTGTACATCCAGTTCTAAGAAGTTCAGTAAATGCTACTAAAGCACCATAATATACAGCTTCTGGATTTAGATGTTTCCAAAATTCATATAGTCCAACTAACCAAGGAAAAAGAGGTTTTTCTTGAACTTCATCTATTCCTCTAAATAAAGATTGATAAAAATGATGATGGGTATTTACAAAGCCAGGCATTGCTAATAGATTAGAACAATCAATTACTTCAACATTTTGGTCTACAATGATATTTTTACCTATAGAATGTATTTGATTATCTTTTATTAGAATGTCCTCGCTATCTAAAATTTGTTTTTTATCATCAAATGTTATTATTTTTGAGATATTTTTTAAAAGTAATGACATTTACATAGTCCCCCTTACATATATAATTTTATGCGACTAATATTAAAATATATTAATTTCAATATATTTACATTATATATTTTAAAAATTAGATATTCAATTATAAATAGATCAAATAATAAATAATAATTTCTTATTATTAAAAAGTATCCTTATAACATTTTATATAAATTATGGAAAAATATTAAGTATACTAGTATAATTATATATGTTTTACAACAATTAACTAAGAATAGATAGTTTTAAAGTGAAAACTAATATATGGAATTAATTTCTTTACATTTTAGATTTAGGTCGATTTTTAGAAGGGAGAAAAGATGGAGTGTAAAAAAAGTGATAATAATATAAAAAAAGAAAGGTTATGGACACATAATTTTTCTTTGTTATTTCAAGGACAACTAGTATCAGTGTTTGGTAATATAATATATGATACAGCATTAAAACTTTGGATTCTTACAAAGACTGGTTCAGTATCTCTTATGGCAGTATTTACTGCCATTACAATAATACCTGAAATTATTGTTTCGCCTTTTGCAGGTACATTTATTGATAGGTATGATAAAAAGATAATATTGATAATTACTGATACTATTAGCGGAATAGGTATTATTTTTGTTGGATTAGCATCTATATTAGGAATTTTAAAAATATGGATGGTAGTTTTAATAGGTAGTATTGTAGGATTATGTACTTGTTTTTTCAATCCATCAATAGATTCAATTATTCCAGAGCTTGTTCCTAAGTCAAAACTAATTAAAGCAAATTCAGTATTTTCTTCTATGAGTACAGCAAATAATATGATTGGGTATGCATTTGGAGGATTTTTAATTAAATTATTAGGTATACCTATAGTCTTTTTATTTAATGGAATAAGTTTCTTGATTTCTGCTTTTAGTGAATATTTTATCAAAATACATAAGGTTGAAAAACATTCAGAAGAATTAACTTTTTTAGAGGATTTAAGGTTTGGCATAAGATTTATTAAAAATTTTAAAGGATTGAAATATCTTTATATGGTAATATCTTTTTTAAACTTATGTGCAGTTATGTCAATGACTTTAACATTGCCTTGGTTTCAACTTAATAAACAATTGGGAATAGTAGCTTATGGTGTAGCAATGGGTATTAATACATTAGGTATGTTTGTGGGTTTTAGTTTTTTATCTGTAATTAATATAAAATCTGATAAAAAATTTATGATGTTTATTTTAAGTGGGGTATTAATTTCTAGTACAATGATTGTTTATTCTTTTACAATGAATAGAATTATAATTTACAGTATGTTCTTTATTAATGGAATAAGTTTAGCAGTTATTAATTCATTGATTCAAATAAGTTTACAAAACAATGTTCCATCAAAGATAAGAGGAAAAATATTTGCATTTAAAAATACTATATCCTCAGCTTTAATGCCAGTAGGCATGTTAATTGCAGGACTGTTAGCAGAAAAATTAAGAATAAATTTTATTGTTTCAGGAGATTATATTGTATTTTTGATTTTTATTATTTATGTTTTATTTTTACCAGAAGTTAAGGAAGTTATAAACAGTTAGATTAATAATTAAAATTACAAAATATAATGGTTATGATATAATAGTTAGGAATTTATGTAAAAACCATTATTTGTATAATAGGAGATGGAGTAATGAAAATAAAACCAAAGAAAATAATATTTTTTTCTATTATAGCTGTTATTTTTATAGTAGCGTATAATGTTCTATCTTATTGGAACTTGATTCCTAAAAAATCCTATAAGGCAAAGAAATTTAATATTAAAACTATAAAAAGTAAAAATGATTATAATAAAAATGGAATAGATGATTATAGGGATATTTTATTAGGAGCTAGAAAAGATGCTCAAAATAAACCTAAGTATAAGAGTGTTTACTATGAAGGTGGATATCCTCCTAAAAATGAAGGTGTTTGTACAGATGTTATATGGAGAGCCTTTGAAAATGCTGGATATTCTCTTAAAGATATGGTGGACAAGGATATAAGTAATAATTTATCAATGTATCCATGGGTTAATGGTAAACCAGATAAAAATATTGATTTTAGAAGAGTACCTAATTTAAAAGTTTATTTTGATAGAAATGCAATTTCATATACTTTAGATCCACATAAAATAAGTCAGTGGCAGCCAGGTGATATTGTTATATTCGGTAAAAAGTATTCTCATATTGCAATTGTATCAGATAAAAGGAATAGTGAGGGAGTGGCATATATTATTCATAATGCAGCCCAGTCTAAGAGAGAAGAGGATGCATTAATTAAGTATTCTAAAAAATCACCTATTACAGCTCATTATAGATTTGAGAACAAAAAAAGTAATTAGAATATATGAATGTTGTTAGTAAATAAGTGGTTAATATGTTAAAATTATAGTATAAATACTGCAAGGTGGTGAAAAGTAAACATTAAATATAAATAAAAATTTTAGGTTTTAAAGGAGGATATATGAATATACTTAGTAATATAATTACTTTTATAATTTTTTCAATGTTAGGTTTGTGTATAGGAATAAAAAATAATAAAAAGTTGAATTGGCATAAGGAGATTTTATTTGTAGTATTAGCTATAATAGGTTCTTATGTTGGAATAAATACTAATGTGATTTCTATATTAGGGTTTAACCTTCCTTTGAACGTAATACTTTTTTCAGTTTTTATGTTTATTTTTATTGGACGTTTAATATCAAGAACTTCATTTTTAAGAAGAAAGACAAATTGATATTTACTTATATATAATAGTAAATATTTTTTTAATTATAAAAAATAATGTTTTTATTACATTTGTAAAGTTGTATTATAAAAGTTATAGGATTTAATCCTATAATTTTTTGCTATTTACATGATAATATTATTATATTTTAATTTGTAATAAGAATACTAGTTATAATAAAATTTTCAAGATATTAGTTAGGTGATAAGTTTATAAGATTATTAACAAAATAAACTAAATGTATTATATAAAGTTAACTGTTATATATTATATATATGTGGAGGTAATATAATGAAAGTATTAGGTATTGTAGGAAGTAGAAGAAAAAATGGAAATACAGCCTGTTTAGTACAAGAAGCTTTAAATGAAGTTCAATGTGAAGAAATTGAAACTGAGATGATTTTTCTTGGAGATTATAATATTAGAGGGTGCATTGGATGTGAAGGATGCAAAGATACATATAAATGTGTAATAAAGGATGATATGCAAAAATTATATCCACGTATATTAGAAGCAGATGCTATCATTATGGGTTCACCTACATATTTCTATAATATAACTTCAGATATGAAAGCTTTTATTGAAAGATTATATTGTTTTCAAATATTTGCAGAAGATGACCGTTCAGTATGGTCAAGTATTAATGAAGTATTAGGAGGTAAATATGCTGTAGTTATATCTATATGTGAGCAAAGTGATGAAAAAGACATGGGATTTACTGCTGAAGCTATGAGTCAACCTCTTGAAGGATTAGGGTATAGAGTAATAGAAACTGTTAAAATTTTAAAATTGTTTAAAAAAGGTGAGGCACTTAAAAATCAAGATGCTTTAGATCAAGTGAAAAAAGCTGGAATAAAGCTAAGAAAAACTATTAGGTTAAGAAAAGAAACAGAGAAAAAACTTAGATCAAGTTTAGATTAATTAAGGGAGTTATAGAAATATAACTCCTTTAATTTTGTTTTAGGTACTAAATTCAAATAAGCAACTAGTTAGTATTCTAGTTTGATTTGTAGGTTGTTTACTCTTTTAAACCTATTGATAGCAAAACTAAGTTATTGTATTTTATAAAATATTCTTGGAAACTTTTATTAATCAGTTATTTTGATAGGATTTATTGTATATAAAACCATAATGTGGTATGATTTTTATATCCCCTATAGGGGGATATGAAAGGAGTGATATTATGGATAATAAAGACAAAAAACATGAACATGAAAATACACAAGCGGTTATCAACCGACTTTCAAGAGCAATAGGACATTTGCAATCTGTAAAAAAAATGGTGGAAGATGGACGAGAATGTAGTGAAGTTCTAATTCAAATTGCTGCTGTTAAATCAGCAGTTAATAATATAGGGAAAATAATTTTACAAGACCACATTAAACATTGTGTTGTAGATGCAGCTTTAACTGGAGATGAAAAAGTTTTAGAAGATTTATCTTATGCAATCGATAAATTTATGAAATAGATTGGAGGGATAATTTTGAAATCAAGACATAATAGTGCAGTATTTATGGCTATTTTAGCAGCAGCATTATATGCTATTAGTTCTCCATTTTCAAAAATACTTTTAAATAAAATTTCTCCCACTATGATGGCAGGATTGTTATATCTTGGTGCAGGTATTGGAATGTCTATAATAGCTTTGTTTAGATATAAAACAGGAAAGTATAAAAAAGAAATGTCATTAACAAAGAAAGAAATGCCCTATACAATTGGCATGGTAGTTTTGGATATATTAGCCCCTATTTTTCTTATGATAGGTTTAACTATGACTAGTCCTGAAAATGTATCTCTTTTAAATAATTTTGAAATTGTAGCTACTTCAATAATTGCACTTTTAATATTTAAAGAATCTATAAGCAAAAGGTTATGGATTGCTATAGTGTTGATTACGATTTCTAGTATTGTTCTTTCAATTGAAGATATTAGTAGTTTTTCATTTTCTTTTGGTTCTATTTTCGTTTTACTTGCATGTGTTTCTTGGGGATTTGAAAATAACTGTACAAGAATGTTATCCATAAAAGATCCATTACAAGTTGTAGTAATTAAAGGTTTTGGATCTGGATTAGGTTCTTTATTAATTGCTTTTTTTATTGGAGATACTTGTAATGATATAACTTATATAATTTACACACTTTTATTAGGTTTTGTTGCTTATGGTTTAAGTATATTTTTCTATGTATATTCTCAACGAGAACTTGGAGCTGCTAAGACAAGTGCTTATTATGCTATTGCTCCTTTTATTGGAGCTTTACTTTCTTTTGTTATATTTTTTGAGATACCTACTATTTTATTTGTTATTGCATTTATAATTATGATATTTGGAACTTATTTTGCTTCTATAGATACTAATAATCAGTAATATTTACTATTTTCTAATAAAAACATCTAAAAACTAAGAAATGATATGTTTACTTTATAGTTATGGCTATATTATTTTAATTGTCTACTATGATAGTGCATATTATATATTAGTTTAGATGTTTTTTATTTTTATAATAAATAAGGAATTTAAAAAGAATAAAGAATTATATTTTATGAGTATAAATATAAATGAAATAAGGGGATTAATTATGTGATTATACTACATAAGGGGAGAGTGTAATGGACAGCAATAATGTACTTAAAAATATTAAATATTTACTTAATAATTCTAAAGAAAGAGTTAGTATATTTGTTGATGGAGATTGGGGAATAGGGAAAACTTTTTTAATAAAAAATCAGCTTTTTGAAAAAGAGGACAGTAAGTATGAGTTAAAATATATATCTTTTTTTGGATACAATAGCTTAAGAGAAATAGAAAATGAGCTTTTAATGCAATTTGTACCATTTATGAAGACCATAGACAATATTCCTATAGCAGGTAAAGCAATAAGTGATATATCTAAAAAATTTATAGGAGTAGATTTAAATGAATATATAAATTGTTTTTCTATTGATAATATACCTGAAAAGCTTTTAAATGGAAAAAAGATTGTTCTATGTTTTGATGATATAGAAAGGAAATCTGATGAAATTCATCTTAAAGATTTATTAGGATTAATAGAACGTTCTTCACATAAATTTGATGTTATTGTTATTTCAAATTTATTAAAACTAAAAGAGGAAGATAGAGAATTATTTAATTCCTATAGAGAAAAAGTATTAGATTATGAATTTTGTATTACTAGTATAAATGATAATGTTTTAAGAGAAATTTTAAGAAGTAGAAGAAAAGATAAGGATGTAGAGTATGAAGATGCTATAATAAATATTTACAAAGAAGACTTTTATAGTAATATAAAAAATGTTCCTTGCAAATATAATAAGACAAGTATAAAAAATATTAGAATATATATAAGATTTATTGATCTTTTATGCAAATTAGAAAATGAAGTTTCTATGATAACAGGTGGTTCTTATAATAAATTAGATTATGTTGTAATTGAAGCTTCAAAAGATATTATTTATAATTATTGGGAAGATAAATATAAAATAACTAGTAGTTATTACAATAACATTGATAAACAGATTATAATGAGGGAAATAAAAAAGATATTTTATCGTAAAGAATATGATATAAGTAATATAAAAGAATATTTAAAAAAAGATTTAGAAATAAGAAAGGATATATCCTTATTATGGAATTTATATAAATTGGATGAAGAATCATATGAAAAATTAATAGAAAAAATTAATGAAAAAATAGAATATAAAAATTTAGAGTATTTTATTAATCAAAAACAGGTTATTTCTATGATGGATGCTTTTATACATTTAAATAAAGGAGAAGTTTATAAAGAAAAGCTATTTTATATTACTAAACTACTTTATAGACCTACATTAAATGTAAGTCCTAATGTTTATAATGAAGATGACTGGTCTTATATTAACAAGAATTTTTCTATTGAATTAGAGTGTAATGAAAAAATAAAAAAATTCATAGAAAAAATAAATATTTCTAATAGAATTGAATTTAATAAGTATGTTGATAAAGAATATGAAAAAGCAATTTGTAAAAAGGATATAGGAAAATTAAAGGATATTCTTAAACATAAAAGAATAGATGATTTAAAAGAATTTGAGAAAGTATTTACATTTGCTTTTGATTATTTAATTAATAATTATGATGATGAATATATGTTGTTTATAGAATCTTTGATTGAAAATACAAAAAGTGAAGTTATATATAAGTATTTTACTGAAAAAGGAGAAAAAGAAAAGAAGGTTACTATAAGGAAAAAATACGAATATTTTGATCAGTTTTTATCTAAAAAGATGTATTTAGAGAGTATAACAAAAGATGATTAATAGGATAAATTTTATAATAAAAGGCTTAATGAAAATCTAAGCCTTTTGTTTTTGAATAATTTACAAAAGAAACATTATTTATAATTAATAAACAGTAAGTTTATATTGTTTTAAAATAGTATAAAAACGTAATAAAGAGTTAATGTATGATGATATGTAAAATATGGTATAATCAACTATAAAATATTAAGAAGTACTTAAAAAACAATATGACTGGAGGAAAACAAATGTCTACACAAGTACTTATAGTTTTAATTCTTACATTTATTATATACATAATTTCAACTTTAGCTTATTCTGTAAGAATTGTTGGAGTAAGAACGGGAAGAATAGCCATATCATTTGCTGTGTTTAATATATTTTCATTAATTTCAAGAACTGCAAATAGTGTTCAAGCGCCATTATTAGCTAAAACAATAGAAAGTACTATAAAAACAGGAAATCCTGAGAGTTTATTACCTATTTTTAGATGGATACTATTTTCTACAACACTAGCAACAATTATTGGAGCATTACTTATGCCAACATTTATAAAAGTTTTTGGAAAAGCGGTAGAAGGGTTTAGCATATATCGTTCTATACCTAAATTACTGATACATGGTTTTTCAAAATCTGGTATAGAACAGTTTAAAAGTAGTATTACAAGACCTAAAAAGCAAAATTTAGCTCAATTAAAAAGTTTCAAAATGATTCCTAAAAAGATTGTGTTATTTAATACAGTAGCTTTTGCAATAACAACCGTTGGAATTTTAGCATCACTTTATGCAGGGTGTTTAAATCCGGAATTAAGAACAACTTGCAGTACTTTATCATCTGTAATAAATGGTCTTTCAACAATACTTATGTTTATATTTATAGATCCTTTTATATCAATGCTAACAGATGATGTTATAAGAGGGGATTGTAGTCAATTTCAGTTTAATAGATGTGTGATTTTTATTGTAGGAGGACTAATAGCAGGTACAATTTTGGCTCAGTTTTTATTAGTTCCATCAGCTAAAGTTATAGGATATATAGCAAAATTAATTTAAAAAACACCTAGCAGTTAATAGAGTAATTCTGCTAGGTATTTCTTAAACTAATAGAAGTGTATTTTAAATAAGTGGATTATCTTAATATAATAAAATTGAATAAATAAAATCCTTATGTAAATTTGTAGAATTCAAATTTATGATTTTAATATTTAGTACATATAAATGCTCCCATACAAAATTCAGTTTCATCTAGTCTTTTTAATATTTTTAATCCAGCTTTTTTAATAGCTTTTACATATTCAGTTTCGCTAAAAAGTGAAATAGACATTGTATTATGATAATAATTAATATTATTATTTTTACCTATAAGATGGTGCATATCTATATTGATTTTTCCATCATTTAAAAGATTAATAGATTCCATTCTAGAATAGTTTATATTTCCTTGAGTTTTGGTATCTGTGAATAAACCAGATTTAAAAGTTTCTTTTGTTGACCAAGGAGTAAGAATAAAGATACCACCTTTTTTAAGATGTTTATTTATTAATTGGAGTCCTTTTAAAAGTTGATTATAATCCTTAGCGTATCCAATTGATCCATATAGATTTACAATTATATCAAAGTTTAATGGAAGATTGAAGTCAAACATATCTGCTTTTACAAAAGAGATATCAGAAAACTTAGTTTTGGCAATTTTAAGCATTGCATCGCTTAAATCTATCCCTGTAACATCAAAAGTATTTTTCAAAAAACTTGCATGTCCTCCTGTACCACAGGCTATATCTAATAATTTGTTGCTGTCACTAGAATTATATGTATTAAATATATCTATAATTTTATTAACATCTTTTTTATAATTATCAGATTTAACATACATTAGATCATAATATTGTGATATTGTATCAAAATCTTTATACATTTGTTATCCTCCTTTTAGATAGATGATTTTTTTATAAGCTTCTCAGTAGGGTATCCAAATTCTATCAAAAGCTTTGAATTTTTGAATCCTAACTTTTTATACATATCTCGTGTAGTTTTCCCATACTTATCCCCTTCACGATAAGTAGTTACAGTGATATCAGAGCCTTTAAGAAATTCATTAATTACTTTTTTTAAAAAAGCTTTTGCAATCCCTTTTTGTCTATAATCAGGATGAACAGCTAAAAAATCAATGCTTTTATTTTTATAAGAAAAACCCATGATACCAATTGCTATGGAGTTTTTTATTATAATTAATGCACTTTTATTATAAATATGTTCTTTTAATAGTCTTATGTAGTCTTTAACTATCAATCCAGGGAAATCGTTTTTTACAATATATACTAAATCCATCCAAGCTTTAATGTGTTTATAGTCTGCTAAGATTATATTGTGTTTATTAAGCAAAGTTTTTTTTGAATTATCAAATACAAACTTTAATTGTAGGGGATAATATTCTTTGCTTTTGCGAAAAGCATAAGGTGATTTTTTATATAATAGTTTAAAAGCAGTAGTGAAAGCTTGTTGACTTTTATAACCAGATAATAAGGCGATATCTATAATAGGCCTTTTAGTAAATACAAGTAATTTTGCCGCTTCATTTAGCCTTCGTCTTTGAACATAATTATGAAGTGTAAAATTAATTGTATTTGAAAATAATCTATGAAAATGATATTTAGAATAATGGGTTATTTCTGATATAGTATCTAAATTAATTTCTTCTGTTAGGTTATCTTCTATGTAATCAATTATTTTATTAATATTTTCTAGAGTATTATTCAAACTAGTACCTCCATAATATTAAATTTAGTATTTATTGAGATAGGTTAGATAGTATTTATTGCTATATTTTTAAAAATGTTTAATTCCTTTTTAAAATTTAATACACTTAAATATAAAAATATGTATAAGAGATTGTAGTTATTAATAACTAAGTTTTAAGCTGATTTTATTATAGCAAAAAGTGTAATAGGAATTTTAATATATTTTGCTATGTTATATAAGTGGAATATAAATATTGTTAAGAATTGAGTTAAAAATTAGAATATTTACTAACATTATTTATATATAGAAGATTAAAGGAGAATTTTATAGTATAATATAAAAAAGAATGTATTTTGGGAATAAAATACATTTATGTAAATGACCAAATAAGGACTGGAGATCAGAGGAAAATATATTACAATGGGGGTAAATATGAGTACTTATTATATAGATGAAAAAGTATTTTCTAAAAAGGATAAATACTTTGTGTATGATATTGAGAATAAGAAGGTATCACAGATTACAGAAAATGCTTTTGCTGGAGTTTTTGATAGAATTTTTGGAAGTGTTTTTTCTATAGGTCACAAGTTATGTATAAATAATTTAGAGGGCAAAGAGGAATTTATACTTAAAAAGAGAGCAGGAGGGGTTTGCCCAAGATATGATCTTATAGTTGATAATAGTATAAAAGCAACAATAAAAAGAGATAGAAAATGGATAAAACCTAGATATAATGTATGGGGAGATTATGGAACTTATTTAATTGAAGGAGATATTTTGGGAAAAAAATTTAATGTAAAAAAAGATGGCATAATTTATGGAAGGATTGATAAAAAAGACTTTTCGCTTAATGATATTTATGAAATTTGTACATATAAAAATGGTAGATATGAATTATTCATATCAATAACATTAGCTATAGATAATTCTATACATAATTAACAATAAAAAAGCTGTCTCAAAATAGTTGAAAAATTATTTTGAGACAGTTTCTTTTATTATATTATTTAAAACTTAAATTTTTAAAAAGGTTAAATAATATCTTTATTAGGTAACTTTTTTAATATATTTTATAATTTAAATAAAAGAAGTTTAGTTATGTGAAATTGTATGGAATTTTTTAGACTTCCATTTAGATTTCCATCTTCTATTTAGATATCTAAGAAATTTTTTATAAAAGGCAGTTAATAAAACCATTGCTGTAAAATAAACCAGTAGAAAAGTACCATCCCATTTTACAGGTACGTATTTTGCCGGTATTTCGTAAAGATAGCATAAGAAAATAAAAAATAAAAAACTTGAAGATCCACCATTTTTTTTAATTAAATCGTATCCTCCAATTGAGCAGAGTCTTAAGGTTTTATATACTTCAAGACCTAATATAAGTGGTAAAAAATAAGAATCTTGTTTAAGTACATATCTTGTGTATATATCAAAGATAATAAGTACTACAAAGATAATAAAGTAACATTCGCTTGTAACTTTGTTTTCTAAAAGTTTCATTTTCCTTTTTTTATTTTTTAGTTGATTAGCTATTTCAGACATTTGTTTTTCCTCCCTGTTAAATAAATTTTCGGAAATTAGTTACAAAACTTTACATTTTAGTTAGCTTTTAATTATGTAAAATGCATTTCATGGATTAAAAATTAGAAATACTAATAAGTTATTATAAAAAAATATGTTATAACAAATATATATAAATGTTATGATGAATTATGATATTTTAATACAAAATACGGCTAAAACAATAAAAATATAGTATTTTGTACATATGTATTGCTTTATTTGTTATGATGAATTATAATATAATTAAAATAATACAAAAACACATAGAAAAGGAGTGTGAAAATGTTAGATAAAAAATCTAATACTCCCTTATATCAACAATTAAAAGATAAAATTCAAATGAAAATAGATAAGGATCTTAAACCTGGTGACAGTCTTCCAACAGAAGCTGAAATACAAAAACAATATGGTGTAAGTAGAATGACTGTAAGAAGAGCAATACATGAGCTTGTAATTGAAGGAATTATACAAAGAAAACAAGGTAGTGGAACATTTGTGCAAGAACCAAAAATGGTTCATAATGTTGAAAGAATAACTAGTTTTACAGAAGAGATGAGAGAAAAAGGCATGATACTTAAAACCGTTTCTACTGAAATAAATGAAATACTTAGCCCCTCAAAAAAACTTGTCAGCAAATTAAATTTATCTCCTTATGAAAAAGTAATACAAATAAAAAGATTAAGATATGTAAATAACCAACCTTTTATTATAATGATAAATTATTTAAGAGAAAAATTTGTAAAAGGTATAAAAGAAAAAGGAATAAATAAAGAATCATTATATGACATTCTTGAAAGTGATTATGGATTAATTTTAGAAAGAGCAGATGAAACATTAGAAGCTAGGGAATCAACAGAATTTGAAGCTGAACATTTAGAAATTGATATATGGTCTCCAGTACTTTATCTTGAAAGATTGTCATATATAAAGGATGCTGTTCCTATAGAATTTACTAATGTAACTATAAGAGGAGACAAATATAAATATAATGTTAGTTTATATGGCCGTGATAAAATCAAATAAAGTTTTACTTTATTTGGTTTATTAATAATAAATACTTTGATTTTTAGGAGGTGATTAATTGCTAGAAAAATATTTAACTAGAAATTTAGTAGTTTTTAACGCTACAGCTTCAACACCAGAAGAAGTTATAAGACTAGCAGGAAATTTATTATTAGATGAAGGAAAAATAAAACAAGAGTATGTAGATGCTATGATAGAATCATATCATAAATTAGGATCATATATAGTTATAGCACCTCATATAGCAATGCCTCATGCAAGGCCCTCTCAATATGTAAATGAAAAATCTATAAGTTTTATTAAACTAAAAACTCCTGTAAAATTTAATAGTAAAAAGAATGATCCTGTAAAAATTGTATTTGCATTAGCAGGTAAAGATGATGAAAGTCATTTAGGTATGATTAAAGAACTAGCTGAGTTGCTTACTAATCCTGAAAAAGTAGAAAAGTTAACGTATGTAAATAATTATCAGAATTTTTTGAAAATAATTTCTTGATGGAGGTATAAAATGAAGATATTAACAGTATGTGGAATGGGATTTGGAACTAGCTTAATGTTATTAATGAGTATTCAAGAAATAGGGAAAAAATATGATGTGGAGGTTGATGGGGAAGCTGTAGATCTTGGTTCTTCTAAAGGAAGAGAATGTGATCTTATAGTAGCTTCATCAGAGATTGCAGAAGAAATAAAAGAAGAAAATATTGAAGTAATAGCAATTGATAACTTGCTTGATAAAGAAGAGATAGAAAGAAAAATTCTGCCCTATATTAAAAAATAAATAAGGAGGAGATAATATGTTAGATTTCATTACAGCTATTTTAAGTAATCCTGCATTTATTTTAGGAATAATTGCAATGGTAGGCTTAATAGCTTTAAAAAAGAGTGGATCAGACATAATAAAAGGTACATTGAAAACGGTTTTTGGGTTCCTTATTCTTCAAGCCGGTGCAAACATAATTGTAAATGCTCTTATTCCTTTTAGTTCAATGTTTACAAGTGCATTTCATTTAAGTGGTATTGTAGCTGAAGATAATTCTCTTGTTGCAGCAGTTCAAAAGTTTTTAGGTAGAGAGACAGCTCTTATTATGGTATTTTCATTTCTTATAAATTTAATTCTTGCTAGAATAACACGTTGGAAATATATTTTCTTAACAGGACATATGATGTTTAGTTTTGCAGGTACTATGGCAATAGTGCTTGATCAAATGGGGTTCAGTGGATCTACGTTAATTTTAATAGGTTCACTAATACAAGGTATATCTATGGTTTTATTTCCTGCAATATCCCAGCCTATGGTTAGAAAAGTTACAGGAAATGATAGTGTGGCATTTGGATTTTGGGGAAGTTCATTAATTAGTTTATCTGGATTAGTTGGAGGAGTATTAGGAGATAAATCTAAATCTTGTGAAGAATTAAAAGTATCTAAAAAGCTTGATTTTTTAAAAGATATGTCCATATTAATGGGAATAGTAATGGTGTGTATATATATAGTAACTGCATTAGGAGCAGGAAAAGATATAGTATTAAAATTAAGTAATGGTCAAAATATATTCTTATTTAGTATAATTCAAGCTCTTACATTTGTAGCAGGGATATTAGTTTTACTTCAAGGAGTTAGAATGTTTCTTGGAGAAATTGTTCCAGCATTTAAAGGTATAGGTGAAAAAATAGTGCCAGGTTCAAAACCAGCTCTTGATGTACCAATATTTTATTCATATTCACCAATGGCAGTTACAATAGGATTTTTATCAGCAATGGTAGGTGGATTAATTGTAACATTTATATCGAAATTCCTTCCAGTAGTTGTATTACCAAGTGTTATAGGATTATTTTTTATGGGAGGAGCAGCAGGAGTATTTGGAAATAAAGCTGGTGGTAGAAGAGGAGCTATAATAGCAGGTTTGTTTTTAGGTTTTTCATTTTCTATACTAATTGCCTTAGCATATCCCTTAGTAGATGTGACTAAGTATGGAATTAAAGGTCTGTGGTTTGCTTCATCAGATGCTATTATAGTCATAATAATAATGAGACTTGTAGGTAAATTATTTGGAATTTAAATAAGGTTTACTTAACTTAGAAATAAAATACAAGTTAGGAGATGATAAAGTGAGTAAAATTAGAACTGTTTTAGGAGATATAAAAAAGGAAGATTTAGGATTTACTTATTCCCATGAACATCTACATGCAGTACCACCACAATCTCAGAAGGATAGAGATCTTGAAATAAGTGATTATGATAAAACTTTAAAAGAGTTGTTGAATTTTAAAGCAGTAGGTGGACAAACTTTAGTTGAAGCTTCTACATTAGATTATGGAAGAGATGGTAGTACATTAAAGAAGATGTCTAAAGAAGCAGGAGTAAATGTAGTTGCAACAACAGGATTTAATAAGCATATATACTATCCTAAGTGGGTGGAAGAAAAAAGTATTGAAGAGATAAAAGATGTTTTAGTAAGAGATATAGAAGTAGGAATGGATGGCACAGATGCAAAAGCTGGATTTTTAAAAGGAGGATCATGGTATAATTTGGTTCATCCATTAGAAGATAAAACAACAAGAGCTATTTCAAGAGCACATAAAGAAACAGGAGCTCCAATATGGATTCATACAGAAGCTGGAACTATGGGTATGGAAATGGTTGATATATTAGAAGAAGAAGGAATTGATCTTACAAAAGTTGCAGTAGGACATTTAGATAGAAATGCAGATCCATACTATCATTTAAAACTAGCAGAAAGAGGGGTATATATCCAGTTTGACGGTCCTGGAAAAGTTAAATATTATCCTGATAGTATAAGGGTTTCTTTGATAAAAAATTTAATAAATCATGGATTTTTGGATAAGTTACTTATTTCTGGAGATATGGGAAGAGCTTCATATTTACATGCTTATGGTGGCGGTCCAGGATTTAAATTTATAAAAACTAAGTTTATTCCAAGACTCATAGATGAAGGGATTACAAAAGAGGAGATAGATATTATATTTAAAAACAATCCAGCAAATTGGTTGTCCCAATTTTAGGAGGATAATATATGAATAGATTAAAGAAAAATGATATTATTGCAATATTTAGAGATATAAATCCTAAAGATGCACCTTTTATTGTAGAAGTATTATTAGAAGAAGGAATAAACTTAATAGAAGTTTCTTTAAGCGAAGAAGAAAAAGGACTTAATTCTATAAAAGAAATTTATAAGAATTTTAAAAATTCTAATATTAATTTAGGCATGGGAACAGTTATAAATAAGAGTCAAGTAGATAAAGGGATTAAAAATGGGGTAAATTATATAATTACTCCTGGGTTTGATAGAGAGTTAGTTAGATATGTTAATGATTTAAAAGTAGATATATTACCAGGGGTACTTACTCCAGGAGATGTGGCTCAAGCAACTGCTGAAAATATAAAAATAAGCAAATTATTTCCAGCGAATACTTTTCCTATAAATTATATTAAAAATTTAAAAGGTCCTTTTCCTAATATGAAATTTGTAGCAGTTGGAGGAGTTAATTTAAATAATATTAATCATTTTTTTAACAACGGATTTTATGCTGCAGGAATAGGAAGTGATCTTATACCTAGAGGTTCATTAAAAGAAAATAAAGAGAATATAAGACAAAGGGCTAAAGAATATATAAAGGTTATAGAAAAAAAGGATGATGTTTATGGCTAATAAATATGAAATGATTTATATGACAAGAGATGAAATAGAAAAAAGATTTAAAGAGACATCTATAGCAATTCTTCCCATTGGAGCTTTAGAACAACATGGACATCACTTGCCTTTAGGAACAGATGTTATTATTGCAGAAGAGTTATCAAAAAGAGTATGTACAGAAACAGGAGCGTTACTATTACCAGCAGTTTCTTTTGGATATTCATGGGTCTGGCGTAATATACCAGGTACAATATCTTTAAAACAGCATAATGTTGAAGAAATAATTAAAGATACAGCTACAAGTTTAAATAGATATGGAGTTAAAACTCTTATAGTTATAAATGGTCACGATGCTAACAATGCTTCTATGAAATATGCAGCTAGAGAATTAGAAGATGAAATAGGCATAAAAGTTATATATCTTTTTTATCCTGATATGAATGATGTAATTGAAAAAATAATGGAATCAGATACTTGGCATGGATTAATACATGCTTGTGAATTTGAAACTTCTCTTATGTTAGCTATAAAACCTGAAGTTGTTCATATGGAAAAAGCAGTTAAGGAATATCCAAATAAACCTTTATTATATGGAAAATCAACTATTTCTTTAGGGGATTTAAGTAAGAGTGGTGTCTATGGAGACCCAACTAAAGCTACAAAGGAAAAGGGAGAAAAATTATTAAAGATTTTTACTGAAAAAATTGTGAATATTATAAAAAGTATAGATTCATAAAATATTAAAAATATAAACTGATTTAATACTAATTTATGTTAAATTTAAAGCATAAATTAATCCTAATGTGTAAAAATCAATTATATTTTATAATTTAAAAGATTGAAGAACCAGTAAGTTTTTCTGGTTCTTATTTTTATTAGTATGAATGCAAGTGTATATTCTATTAGTTAGATGTTTTTTATTACCTTCCTTTATAACATTATTAGAAAAATACCATTTGTTTAATGGGATTTGTATACTGTTTTTTATTTATATATAGTTTTTAGACAAAATTCGACAAAGGGGATTTAAGGGTTACAATATATTCAATTTTTAAACATATATAGTTAGAGTAACATAATTATAGGGTAATTTCATATAAAATATTAAATTTATTAATATATTGTACGAAAATATATATTAGGGTTCTAAAAATTATGTAGAAATAAAGTGAAATATAGTGTGCTTAGAATTTGTTATAAGCATAAGGGGAGGGTTTTATATTGAAAAAATTAAATTTAAGCAGTATTAAACACAAAATTATGATTTATTTTTCTATTTTGTTGGTTTTAGGTTGTGTGGCATTTGGAATAACATCTTATTTAATATCTCAGTCATCATTAAATAATACAGTAGACTTAATGCTTCCAGAACTTTCAAAACAAGGTTCGAAACTTGTGAATCAAGAAATAGAAAGTAAACTTAAAAATTTAGAAAGTTTAGCTAATATTCCTATGATGAAAGATGAAAAAATTAAAATAGAAGAAAAGCTAAAGCTTTTAAAAGAAGAAGTTAAAATAAATGGTGATTTAAGAATGGGAATAGTAGATACCAAGGGTAATGCTATATATACAAATGGAAGTAAATTAAATATTAAAGATAAAGAAAATATAGTAAGAGCTCTTAGAGGCGAGAATTGTATAATGGATCCAAGCAAAAGTAAAATTGATGGTAAAATTATAACAGTATATACTGTTCCAATAAAGTCAAATGGTAAGGTTATAGGTGCTATTTCTTCTGTTTTAGATATGGCAGCCTTTAATAAATTTATGGATGACATAAGTGTAGGAGATACTAAAAGTTCTTTTATAGTAGATAAAGAAGGAGTAACTATAGTAGATAAAGATATAGAAGTTGTTAGAAATCAAGTAAGCTACATAAAAAAAGGAGAAGAAGATTCTAATTTTAAAGCTGTAGGTGAAGCTGTAAAAACCATGATAGATAAAAAGGAAGGAACCTTAGAATATAATTATGATGGTACAGATAAAATTATGTCTTTTTCTACAATCAAAAGTACAGGTTGGGTTGTTGGAGTTGTAATAACTAGACATGAAGTTTTATCACAACTTTCAAAGCTTATACAGGGCATAATTATAGCAGCTTTAGTGGTGATAGCTTTAAGTTTAATATTTACAAGATTTATATCTGCTAAAATAGCAAAAGGAATTGAAAATGGAGTAAAATATATAGAGAGAGCATCTCAAGGTGATTTTAGCTTTGAAATTAATGAAAAGCATTTAAAAAGTAATGATGAAATTGGAAAAATGTCAAAATCCATAAATGAAATGAAAAAATCTATTAGTGATATGATTAATTCAATAAAAGATACTTCTAATAGTATTGAAAATGAATCAGATGGACTCTATACTGCTTCAAATGAAATGACAAACTCTTGCGAAAATGTATCTTTAAGTATACAAGAAGTTGCAAAAGGGACACAAGAACAGGCTGAAGAATTATCTAAGATAACTCAAATATTAAATGAATTTGGAGCGAAAATAGAAGAAGCAGAAAAATCTGTTAAGGATATAGAGACAAGTTCTTTTGACATAAAAGAAACAGCAGATGAAAGTAATAAACATATGAATAATCTTCTTATATCAGTTAGAAACGTTAGCCATGCTTTTAATCAGTTAGAAGAAAAGACTAGAAATGTTGAAACTAATGTAGATAAAATAAATGAAATAACGAATTTAATAAATTCAATAGCAGAACAAACTAATCTTCTTGCTTTAAACGCAGCAATAGAAGCAGCCAGAGTAGGTGAAGCTGGTAAGGGTTTTGCTGTAGTTGCAGATGAAATAAGAAAACTTGCAGAGCAATGTAAAAATTCTTCAGAAAATATAGCTACAATTGTTTCAACTGTTGTAAGTGATACAGGAGAAATGTCCAATAATACAAATGAAGTTAAAAATATTTTAGAAAAACAGGAAAAAAGTATAGATATTACAGCAGAGTCTTTTGATAAAATAACTGAAACAGTTGATAATCTTATGCCTAAAATAAGAACTACAAGTGAGGCAGCTCTTAAAATAAGTGAAGATAAGGATGATATAATAGGAAGAGTAGAAAATATATCTGCAGTGTCTCAGGAAGTTTCAGCTTCAAGTGAAGAAATATCAGCTTCAAGTGAAGAAATGACTGCTATATCAAATCAAGTTGAAGATACAGCTAAAAAGTTAAATAATATGACAAAAGACATGAAAGATAAAGTTGATATATTTAATATATAATTTTTTAAAAGGATAAAATTATATAAAAAATTCAATATAATGAAAAAAATATAATGTAAAATTAATGTTGACATGTTTGGTATTAATATGTAAAAATAAAGAGTAAGGTATTTAATATTAAAATCTATGAAATATAGATAATTAGATGAACTGTATTAAATACTTAACAAATTAATATATATAAAATGTAAACGGATTAAAACAAAAGGGATTTAGGTGAAAAAGTATCTATAGGATAGGCATTTTAGAATGTTTAAATTATAGATACTTTTTCTTTTTTTATATTTATATAAATATAACATATAGAGGTATAAAAACATAATTATGTATTATTTTCATATAAATTATTAAATATACTAATAAAATGAACGAAAACTATATATAAAACCAATGTAAGTAAAAGTATGTATAAACAAGATGACAATGGGATAGTATACTTCAATAAATTACTAGGGGGGATAGTATATTGAAAAAAATTAATTTAAGTAGTATAAAATACAAAATCATATTTTATTTTTCTATTTTATTAGCAATAGGATGTATATCTTTTGGTGCTACATCTTATTTTATATCTAGTAGAGCATTAAACAATACTGTGAATCTTATTTTACCACAACTTTCTAATCAAACTTCTAAGCTTGTAGATCAAAAAATAAAAACTAAACTTAAAAATTTAGAAACTTTAGCAAATATACCTTTGATAAAAAATGAAAAAGCTAGTATAACTGAAAAGATGAATTTATTAAAAGAAGAAGCAAAAATAAATAATGATTTAAGAATAGGTATAGTAGACATTAATGGAAACGTTATATATACTGACGGAAACAAAATAAATATTGGTGAAAAAGAGAATATAGTAAAAGCTCTTAAAGGTGAAGAAAATGTAACAGATCCTTTAAAAAGTGAAGTAGATGGAAAAGTTGAAGTTATGTGCACTTTTCCAATAAAATCAAATGGAAAAGTAATTGGAGCTATAACTTCTGTTACGGATATGAAAGAATTTAATAAACTTATGGAGCAAATAAAAATTGGAAATAGTAATAGTTCTTTTATAGTAGATAAAAATGGAGTAACTATTGCTGATAAAGATATGACTGTAGTAAATAATCAAATTAGTTATATGAAAAAAGCAGAAAAAGATTCTAAATTTAAAAGTGTTGGTAAAGCTGTTAAAAAGATGATAAGCAAAAAAGAAGGTACTTCAGAATATAATTATGAAGGCGTAGACAAGGTTATGGCTTTTTCAAGTATCAAAAGTACAGGATGGGTTGTTGCAGCGGTTATAACAAAGAAAGAGGTTTTATTACAACTTAATGTTTTAGTTAAAAGTATAATAATAGCAAGCATAATTGCTTTGATTGTAGGTGTAGTTTTTACAAGATTTATATCTCATAAAATGTCAAAAGGAATTGAAAATGGAGTAGAATATATAGAGAAAGCTTCAAGTGGAGATTTAAGATTTGATATAAGCAAAAAACATTTAGAAAGTAAAGATGAGATAGGCAAAATGGCAAGATCCATAAATGAGATGAAAAGTTCCGTTGGAGGAATGATAGATTCTATAAAAGATACATCAAAAAATATTGAAAATCAATCTGATGGATTATATAATGCATCAAATGAAATGACAACATCTTGTGAAAATGTAACTTTAAGTATACAAGAAGTTGCAAAAGGAACTCAAAATCAAGCACAGGAGCTATCACAAATAACTGATATATTAAATCAGTTTGGATACAGCATAGAAGAAGCTTCTAAATCTGTTGAGGATATTGAAGAAGGTACAAAAGGTATAAAGGGAACAGCAGATGAAAGCAATGAACATATGAATCAACTTATTATATCAGTAAAAAATGTTAAGAATACTTTTAATGATTTAATAGAAAAAACTGTTGCTGTTGAAACTAATGTAGATAAGATAAATGAAATAACAGATTTAATAAATTCTATAGCACAGCAAACTAATCTACTTGCTTTAAACGCTGCAATAGAAGCAGCTAGAGCTGGAGAATCAGGAAGAGGATTTGCTGTAGTTGCAGAAGAAATAAGAAAGCTTGCAGAAGAATCTAGAAATTCTTCCGAAAATATAGCAAGTATAGTTTCAAATGTTGTAACTGATACAGGAAACATGTCCAACAATACAAAGGAAGTTAAGAAGACTTTAGAAAAACAGGAAAGCATGATAGATATAACATTAAAATCTTTTGAAAAAATAACAAATGCAGTAGATGATATTATGCCTAAAGTTAAAAAAACAACTGATGCAACGTTAAAAATTGATAAAGATAAAGTAGACATAATCAAAAAAATAGAAAATATATCAGCAGTGTCAGAGGAAGTTTCAGCATCCAGTGAGGAAATATCAGCATCATCAGAAGAAATGACTTCTATATCAATGGAAGTTGAAGAAACAGCTAAAAAATTAAATGTTATGACAAAAGATATGAAAGATAAAGTTGAAATATTTAATGTTTAAAACAAAATCTCCTACTGTTTAATCAGTAGGAGATTTTGCTATTTTAATCTTTGGAATTTATAGTGTTATTTTTATTCATGGTTTAGATGTTTCAACTTATAAGATTTTAATTTAAAATAAAATATGCTTATTAAAAGAATAGAAATAACTAAAAAAATCAAATAAGATATTGGATTTCTAATATCAGTTAATTTATAAGTTTTAGTTAAAGAATTTAGAATACAAATTATAGGGTAAGCAAGTCCTATATACATGAAACTTCTTAAAGCTTTTATATCAAACTTATTTATGGAAGTATTTTTAGTTTCAAAATAGATTGATATAAAAATTATAGAATTTAAAAGAATTATTTCAAGATTTTTATTTTTAACAGATACTGCTATTATAGTTAATATTGCATAGGTTAAAAGTAGTTTTTCAAAAGTAAGTTTATTCAACAAAATCACCTTTCTTAGGGTAAAATGGTATTTGCTTTTAAAATTATAGTTGTTATAATTTGTATCATTGAATAATATGTAATATTTTTCTATAATTATATCAAATTTACTAAAATTTGAAAATGATTAAACCTATTATGATTCTTAATACTAATAAGGGCTAGTATTAGTTTTTTTTATAGCTAAATTTTATTTCATTATATGTGTAAATAAATAGTAGCATATATATGTATACTATAATTTATAGATTAATTTTATATATTTGTGATTATTAGCTTAATGAAGGATAAGAAAATAAAATATAGGATTTTAAATTATAAGATTTTAAAAAAAGTAACTATTAAAAATTTGATATAATTAGACATATAGGTTTTAAAAGATTTATAGAAGGAGGTTATCTTATGTTGTTAGGAGCAATAGAAGCAGGAGGAACAAAATTTGTATGTGCTATAGGAAATGAAGAAGGACTAATAGAAAAAAGAAAACAGTTTGATACAACTACTCCAGAAGAAACTATGAAAAAGGTTATTAGTTTTTTCAAAGATAAAAACATAGAAGCTTTAGGTGTAGGGAGTTTTGGACCTATAGACTTAAATGAAAAATCAGATACATTTGGATATATAACATCTACTCCAAAGGCAGGTTGGAAAAATTATAATATATTAGGAGAATTAAAAAAGCATTTTAACATACCTATAGGTTTTGATACTGATGTTAATGGAGCAGCTCTTGGAGAAATGAATTTTGGAGCAGCAAAAGGATTGAAAAGTTGTGTATATATGACTGTAGGAACTGGAATTGGAGCTGGAGCAGTTGTAGAAGGAAAGTTACTTCATGGAATGCTTCATCCAGAAATGGGACATATTATTTTAAATAGACATAAAGATGATAACTTTGAAGGCATTTGTCCATATCATAAAAGTTGTTTTGAAGGGATGGCAAGTGGACCGTCAATAGAAAAAAGATGGGGTAAAAAAGGAACAGAATTAGGTGAAAATCATAAAGCGTGGGATATTGAAGCTTATTATATAGCAGAAGCTCTTGTAAACTTTGTATTGATACTTTCACCAGAAAAAATAATATTAGGTGGAGGAGTAATGAAGCAAAAACAACTTTTCCCTAAAATTCGTTCTTATTTAAAAGACATGTTAAATCAATATGTTGTACATAAAAATTTACAGGAAGATATAGAAGATTATATTGTTTATCCATATCTTGGAGATAATGCAGGTATTTGTGGAGCATTAGCTTTGGCTAAAAATATATTATAAGTTGAAAATTGATTTTATACTCAAAAGTCAGTAATTTTTATTACTGACTTTTATTTTACAATTTTATGTTGACTTATCCATTTTTCGCATATATAATAATAGAAAAAATAGGGAACGGGGGATTAAAATGAAAAAAATTGCAATAAAAAGTATTATTTTAACTGGATTTATTACATTAGGATGTTATTCTTCAGTATTTGCATGGTCAAGTAAGGAAAACGTTAACACTATGGATACTCACAAAACTATATCTGTTCAAGCTTTAAATATGATAAAAAATGATTTAAAGTTAGACAGTAATGTATCAAAAAATATTGAAATACTTGAAAATAATATGGATCAATATAAAAAAGGATCGGTAGCACCAGATTTTGGTGAAGTCGATATTGAAAGGGATTACAGATTATATCAAGATCATTTTTTCGATCCAGATAGTAATAGTAATTTTACAACATCATCTTTATATCCATTATATTCAATAAAAGATACTGCTGAATCTCAAACAGTGAATTATATGGGACAAGCTGTTGCTTCTTGGAAAGATGGAGATTATAGTAATTCTGTATATTTACTTGGGAAAGCGCTTCACTATTTTGAAGATTTAAATGAGCCTCATCATGCATTAAATTGGACTGGTGGACCAGGAACATCCCATGCAGGATTTGAAGATTATGTAGAAAAAGAAAAAGATAATTTTAAAATCAGTTCAATGGGTGAAGATAAAAGTGAATATAATTCATATTCTGATGAACCATTTTACAAATTTTTATCTCTTCAATCAATAAAATATGCTAAAAAAGCAAAAGGATTTAAATCAAAAGTGTCTATGAAAAATAGTTGGGATGATTGGAAAAATGCTGCTATAGGATCAATGAAAAATGCTCAAATAGGTACTGCTAGCGTTGTTTATAGATTCTTACAAGAGGTTTCAAAAAATGAAAATAATTCTTTAACTAATCCAATTGGTAGATTTTTTGTAAGAATAAAAACTGATAATGTAAGTTATGCAGGTACTGATGATTACATGTATTTTGGTATGGGATTTGAAGATGGTAAAAAACTAGAAGTGAATTGTGATGTTGCAGGAGATGATTTCACAAGAAATTCTAATAGAGCTTACCAATTTACTATAAAAGATTCAGATTACGATGTTAATAAATTAAATAAGATATGGATAAGAAAAGCGAAATTTGCAGGGGATGATTGGAAAGGTAAAGAAATAGAATTATATATGCAAGGTAAAAGAATATTTAAAGGTACTATAGATAGATGGATGTCAGGAAACGATACCTATGAAATTTCTTTAAAATAAATATTTTATTAAAGGATATAAATATTTATTTTAAAATTGAAATAATATTATTAATATGCTATTAGAAAATAAAAAGGGAACCTTTAAGGTTCTCTTTTTATTTGAGTATATATTAATTTATTTTATTAAATCAATAAGTATTTTGTAAAATTTAGTTATACAATTTGTATATTTAATGATACATTTTTAATGCAAACAGTAAAAAACAAATATATAAAGAAATAATTATAATGTTAAGAGTTAATGCTATTTTTGTTAGTTTAGATTTATTTAAAATTAAAGTTATTATACAGAAAATAGTTCCTGCAATAGAGATATAAAGAGGAGTAAAAAGAGAAATATTATTAAGTTTTATAAATGGTATTATTTTGGAAAAATAGTTTATGAATATAAATAAACTAGATAGTGGTAAAACTATACATATATATTTTAAAATGTTTAAATAATTTTTACTCATTTAAATTCCACCTTTAGGGATACTATATTAAAGTAATATAAATATACAATAAAACACAGCCAATTAAAGTATTTTTATTATATAAATGCTGTAGCTATTTGATATCAGGATCAGATGTGTTAGTAATATGATCCCAGTTAACATCTACAGTTTCTTTATCTTCTTTAGAATCAATCCATTTATTAACTTCTTTATCTACAGCATCGATGCCATTTACGTTTACATTAAAGCTTTTTAAGTACCAATCTGGACCTATACTAGAAATATTTTTCTTAGTTAAATATGTTTTTGCTACATCTTTAGGATTAAAATCTATATCATTTATATATAGATAGTATTCATCACAGTCTCCATATTCAAAATCATTATAATTAACTTTGTCTAATTTCCATTGTTTAACTGTACCATCCTTTAATTCTATAGAAAAATAAATATCGTCATCAGTTCCAGCTCCGAAAGCTTTTCCTGTTTCTACAGTAACTGTAAGAGAACTCATAGGAGATTTGCTAAGTCCAACATCTAAATTCCATCTATCTGTAAATCCAGAATAATCACCAGATTCTGCTTGCTTTAAAAGAGTAATTCCATGTTTCTTTCCTTGTTCAAAGGCATTTTCAAGACGTTTAATTCTATTATTTTGTGATAGCATTTTTTGAGAATCTTCATAACTAATATAATTATATCCAATTCCCGTTTTTAATCCTAGTTGAAGAGCTTTAGTCCACATAGTTTCTTCTGTTTCACTAGAAGATTGTCCATATACTTCTTTTGTAGTTTCATTCATAAATTTAAATGGAATATCATTTGTGTTAGCAAATTTTTCTGATATGTTAGTTTTGTTATAATCTGATATTTTATTTCCACCTAATTTATTGAAAACATATATTTCAGCATTACTTTCTAAATCTTTATGAAGTCCTCTTGTAGATTCATTATCAAGATAGACTCCACACTCTGGATTGACAAATACTCCATGACAAGCTAAATCACCAGTTATATGTGAAACCCAGCCAGCGGCAAAAGCTATATTTTTTAGATTTTTAGAAGCTAGTGCCTTTTTTAATTGGGTTGATGCAAAAGTACCTACTTTATAATAGTGAAATCTATCTGCCCAAGGTGCTCTTTCTAGTACTTGTCCAGGTTGTAGGTAGGGCAGATCTAATCCATTTGCACCCCAGTTTGCTACATTAGGATATGTTTTTATTGCTTTAGCGATTAAACTTTCTTGTGGTAGATCTTTTGATATCTCTTCAATTAAGGTGCAATGACTAACTGGTTGAAAAGCTAGTGCTGTAATGCTAGTGTTGAAAACGATAACAACAGATAATAAAAAACTACTTACTAAATTTTTTTTCTTCATGTGTTTATCCCCCTTTTATAGAAATGTTAGTTATTAATACAATATTTATTATATATTAACATGATTACATATAATTAGTAAATAGAAAAAATAAAAAATTTAATTTGAAATTTAATAAAATTAAATAATATATTTAAATAGATATATTTATTTTAAAAAAATAGAAAAGACTTCCTTAATTTAATAGGAAGTCTTTTTAAAATTAAGTAATATATAATTTTTTATTTATAATAAATAAAGATTTCATTCTATTAGTTAGTTTTTAGTATCTTACCATCTTTGTCAAGTAAATTTCCAAAATAATCTACAGGAACGAAAACCCATTGAGAATTTGAATGTTCTGTATCTAATCCATCTGAATTAATAAAGCCATCATTATCAACATACAAAAATTTGTTATTTACCATATTTTTAAGTGATATTAATCTTTTATCTGGGCCACCGCCGGAAACACGATTTGCTATATTAATTTCAAATTTTTGGTAATTTGCAGCGTTTGCATCTCCTGAAAAGCTAGTCCATCCGTTACCATTGTAAGCTTTATAACCAAAGTATTGATTAATATCTTTTCTAGGTGCTTTAATAGTTATTTTATCACCACCATGTAAAATTGCTTCATAAGGAATAGCGCCACCTTGTACAGAAATCATATCATCATAATTAGGATTCCAAGGTTGTTTGTGTAAACTTAAATCTAGTCCAGTCATTGGTTGATTGGGTAGTGTGTTATTAGGATCGTTCCAAGCTATTTTCCCACGTTCAGAAAACCAGTGTGATTCAAAGCTTATCCCTCTTCTAGGAAATTTAGCAGGAGCTATTTTGTATCTTTGGTGAGTGTGTATTGGATTTCTCCAAATATCATGTAGTGTATTTACTTTTTCCTGTGTTGTCATTTGTCTAGGATGTAAAGAATCTGCTGCGGATACTGATTTTGTTCCTAAAATAAGAACTGATGATAAGCAAAAAGTTGATATCAGTAGTTTAAGTAATTTTCTCCTTTTTTTCATTAGTATCCCCCTAAAAATTTATTAATAGAAAATTATTAAAAATAATCTAATTATTTCTAATAACCTGACTATTGTTAATATAATAATTTACTAAAATGTAAAAGTCAACAGAAAAATGTAATATAAACAAATGTTATGTATATTTTGTGAATAAAAAAGCATTTTATGTAAAACATTAATCATTATATTAAAAAATATATATTACTATAGAGTGAGATATAACATGTTATATTAAAATATATAAATAAAATATATTATATAAAATTAATTAATTGTTTGATATATTATAAAATAGTTCTGATATTATAGGAGGATTATTTTGATTTAATATTTAGAGATAGAAACATATTTTGGATAAACAATATATCCAAAATATAATTATTTATACATTTATAGTATAATTTATGGTATAATTTTTTTAAAAATATTTTTCTGACTAGACTTTGAAAGGGCTAATATAAAGTAACTAAATATACTTAGGTATAGCAAGAGGTGGCAAATATGAAATTAGAAAAGATGTTAAAATTAGGGGTTATATTGGTTGTGAGTATAAGTTTATTAACTGGATGTGATATCTCAAATAGAATTTACTATGATAACAGTAAAATAATTAAAGATTACGATAGTTTAAATATAGATATGATTGAAGAAACAGCAGGGGATGCTACCTATTCAGCAATATTAAAATTAAGTGGAAGTGCAACTATTTGGAAATATGAAAGTGATAAAGATATAACTTTAAAGGCTCCTTATGATTTGTTAGTGAAAAGTGGTAAAGCAAAGATTGTTTTAATTTCACCGGATAATAAAATTACTACATTGATAGAAAGTAGTGGTGAGTCTGTAGGAAGAAAAACATCAGTTTTTAAGTTGAATATTAAAAAAGGTTACAATCGTATAAAATTAGTAGGATATGAAAAGGCGGATATAGATTTAGAAATACATATAGAAATAGGGGAATTTCAAGAGATAGATTTTTAGATATGTTATAAATTTAGATGAATACAATAGTTTGATTTATATAAATCTATAAATAGAGGTAACAAAGGAGATGAATCTATGAAAATAGATATGATTTTAGATAGTATAACGGCAATATTTATGATGTTTGCTATATTTTGTATTTCATTTGCGGAATATAAAACAGCTAAAAAATCAGGCGAAATTATAATGAGAAGAAAGTATGTAAATAATGTGATACTAAAATCTTTTATAATGATATTATTGGGAGTACTACTTTTATATGGGGTATATACTGTATATAAAGAAAAGAAAATAAGTACTTTTTTAATGGTTTTATATAATATATACATTTGGCCTACTTTAGTTACTGTATATTCAAAAAAAGCTTATACAATATGTGAAAATGGAATTAAATTAGGATTTGGTGGATTTATAAAATGGCAAGATTTTGATAATTATGAAATAGAAAATGAAATTTTAAAAATTAAAAGTAATAAGAAAAGCTTTATATATAAGATGAAGCTATTGCCAGAGCATATTGAAAAGATGAAAGGAATATTGAAATTTAATATAATATACCCATCCTAAAACATCTATTTTATGATTAGTAAATGTTAATATAAAATTTTATCCTATAGCATAATTAGTATTATAAAAATTAATTCAATCTAATAGAAAAACATAATTAAGTCTATTTAAATTAAATGAAAGGGGACTAAATATGATTTCTAAAAAGAAAATGCTGATATTTATAAGTTTAATTATTTCAATAAGCATGTTAATAGGTTGCAATAATACTATGGATAATATTTATAATGATAATAGTAAAATAGTTAAAGAAGGGGATACCTTTGGGTTAGATGAAACCCATGAAGTTGCCAAAAATGGAATATATAAAGGTATAGTAAAATTAAGTGGTACAGGAACTATATGGACATATAAAAGCGATAAAAATTTAAATTTAAAGGTTCCATACACTTTTTCTGTTAAAAGTGGTAAAGCAAAGATTGTTTTAATATCACCGAATAATAAAGTAACTGTACTTGCAGAAAATACAGGGAAAAATACTGAAGGTGAAATTAAAAAATTAACTATACCAATTAAAAAAGGCAATAATCGTATAAAATTAGTGGGATATAAAAAAGCAAATATAACCTTAGAAATACATATAGATAAAGGTGAATTTCAAAAGATAGATTTTTGATTTTACAAGAAAAAACATTAATAAGGAGGATTAAAATATATGATAGAAGTTAGTAATTTAACTAAGCGATTCAAAAAAGGTGTAACAGCAGTAGATAATGTAAGTTTTAAAGCAAACGATGGAGAAATACTTGGATTACTTGGGGAAAATGGAGCAGGTAAAACTACCACTCTTAGAATGCTTGCAACAATGCTTAAAATTACAGAAGGAAAAGCTATAGTAAATGGTCATAATGTAACTAAAGATCCAGATAAAGTAAGAGGAGAAATAGGAATTTTGTTTGGAGGGGAAGTAGGGCTTTATGATAGGCTTACAGCAAGGGAAAATATAAAATATTTTGCAGAGCTTAATGGAATGAATAAAGAAGAAACTGATAAAAGTATAAAATCTCTTGCTAAAAGTTTAGAAATGGAAGAATATCTTGATAGAAGAGTTGGGAAATTTTCTAGAGGTATGAAACAAAAGGTAGCTATTGCAAGATCTATAGTTCATAATCCATCTGTTGTTTTATTTGATGAACCAACTATAGGATTAGATGTAACTTCTGCAAAAATTGTACAAGACTTTATATTAGACTGTAAAAAAGCAGGAAGGACAATTATATTTTCAAGTCATACAATACCAGAAGTAGAGAAATTATGTGACAGAATTGTTGTTATTCATAAAGGAAAAATAGTTGAAGATGGAAAACTTAAAGATTTAGAAGAAAAATATGATAATAATATAGAAGAAATATTTATAAATTTGATAGCTAAATAAATATATAGTTTAAATTATACTTGTATATAAAGGATTAAGAAATGAAACTGAATTTAATACATATGATAATTTAAAAAGTATAACTAATATAAAAAAGTAGGTGACAATATGAAAAATATAGTATCAGTAGTTCTAAAAAAAGAACTTATAGATTTATTTAGAGATAAAAAAACAATAATATTAAGTATATTAATACCAATAATTCTTTTACCAACTATGTCTTTTTTTATTGGTAAAATGACTAATTCAGATAAGAAAAGTGTACAAGATAATCTAAAGATAGCTATAGAAGATAAAGGAAATAGCAGTTTTTCTAAGTTTATAACATCACATAAAAATGTGAAAGTCATTGATTCTAAAAATCCTGATAAAGATATAAAAGAAGGAGATATATATTTAAAACTTACAATCCCAGAAGGATTTGATAAAAATATAGCTAAAGAATCTAATGAAAAAATAGAATTAAAATATGATAATTCAAGTAGTGATGCTATGACTGCTGTATCAGTAGTTAAGAATTACATAACAGAATATTCAAAACAAATAGTTTCAAAAAGACTTCAAAAGAGAAATATAAGTCAAGACATATTAACACCAGTAAATGTTACAGATAATATCATTGGAGATAAGGAAGACGGATTTGGTAAAATGATGGGTTCAATGATGATTCCATTACTTTTAATGATTTATAGTGCAACAAGTACAATAGGAGCTGCAGTAGATCTTGGCGCTGGTGAAAAAGAAAGAGGAACACTTGAACCACTTCTTACAACAAAAGCAGGTAGATCATCATTACTTATTGGAAAATTTCTTGCAATAACAGTAATGGGCATGCTTATGTCTCTTGCTTATTTAATTGGAATAATATTAACAATGAAACAACCTAACGGAATGTTTGGAGAGGCAGGCTTAAACTTTGGACCGGCAACTTTTGTTCTTATAATGATTTTACCGGTTTTATATACAATGGTTTTTGGGGCAATACAACTTGCTATAAGCATTTATGCAAGATCATTTAAAGAAGCCCAAACCTATTTAAGTCCTATAAGTTTTATAGCAATTATATTGATTTATATGGTTATGGTTAAAGATGCTAAAAATATCCCAATAGTTTATTTTAATATTCCACTTACAAATGGAGTATGTCTTATGAAAGAATTTTTAGCTGGAATTTATAACTATACTCATATAGCAATAACTTTTGGATGGATAGCTTTTTATATAGTATTAGCTATAATGTTTGCAAGATATATGTTCTCAAAAGAAGAAGTTATATTTAGAACTTAGTTAGGGGAAATAGAGATATGTTTAGATTAGATAGTACTGATATAAAGTTATATTTATAAAAATAAAGAGAGGTCGCATTTAATGTTTAATATTCATGGTATTCAAATAATGTTTTTTATACTACTTACTGTAATTATAGGTGTACTTATTTTTAATCAATATTCAATAATTAAAATGTCAGGAGAAACTATAATAAAAAGAAGAAATACAATGACTATGATTTTAGTTACAATAGTTACTGCTTTGTGTATAGGAGCTTTGGATTATTATGATGAATATATGCTTAATATTTTAGATATATTACATATATTAATGTGTTCATTATTAAGTTTGCAAATAGTCTCTAGCTTTTCAACTAAGTTTTATACAATAAGTAAAAATGGAATTAGTATAGGGTTTTTCGCATTTTCTAAATGGGAAGATATTAAGGGGTATGATATAGAAAATAGTTTCTTAAAAATTCAAACTAGAAAAGATATTATTGTACGTAAAATGAAAATAGAAGAAAACAGTATTAAAAGAATACAAGAAATAATAGAAAAAAACAAAATTTTACCAATAACATAAAAAGTAGAATTAAAACTATCTTAAGTTTTTAAGTATAAAGATTAGGATAGTTTTAATTTGTTTATTATTTATAAGTAGTTAGATTATTATATATGTTACATAGGAGAGTATATAATGGCAAAAAAAGTAGGAGAAAAAATCATAGGAATATTTTCTATATTGTTTATAATAGGAACTGTGATTTTAATATGGATGATGAATAAAGATATGAAAGGAAAGTTTGTAGGAAAATTTGTAGTTATATATTTATATGTACTTTTTTTATTAATTATAGCAATTATATGTACTACTCTTTTTAGATTAAAAAACTTAAAATTGGCTGATATAAAAAAGATAATATATAAAGGACTTTATAGTTTCTTTATATATGGTATTTTATTTTGTATTTTAGATTATTTTTTTAAAGGAAATAAATTAGATTTATATAAAAATTTTTCTAGAGGAATACCAATTGTTTTAGGAATATGTGCTTTTGAAATCATATTATTTAAAAAGAAGAGAGAATTACAGTAAAAGAATTATACATAATTTTAGAAGAGGTGGTTTTATGAAAATTTGCATTGTAATAGAGGAATAGTTATAAAACACAATTATAATGTAGAGGAGACAGTTAAACATGACTATTCCAAATTTAAATAAAGTATATCCAAGGAGCAATGATTATCAAACAATATATCTTAAAAATGTAATTACAAGAGATAATATACAGATTGGTGATTACACAATATACAATGATTTTTATAATGATCCAAAGGAGTTTGAAAAAAATAATGTATTATATCAGTATCCTATAAATAATGATAAATTAATAATAGGAAAATTTTGTTCTATAGCATGTAAAGCAAAATTTCTTATGAATAGTTCTAATCATACCTTAAAATCTTTATCAACTTACACATTCCCTATTTTTGGAGATGAATGGGATAAAACATTAAATCCAAAAGATGCCTGGGACAATAAAGGTAATATTGTAATTGGTAATGATGTATGGATAGGATACGATGCTGTGATTTTGTCAGGTGTTAAAATAGGAGATGGTGCAATTGTTGGAGCTAGAGCTGTAGTTACAAAGGATGTTCCACCTTATGCCATAGTAGGCGGAACACCGGCAAAGGTTATAAGAAAAAGATTTAATGATAGTGTTATAGATAGGTTAATGAAAATTAAATGGTGGAATTGGCCAGATAAAAAAATTCAAGAAAATATTCAATATATTCAATCAGGAAATATTGATAAATTGGAGTTAAGTTATAAAAGTGTAATAACTTAATATGAAATCAATAAAAAAGTTAAGAAGGATATAAAATGACAGAAAAAAGGGGCAGGTTACTATGAGAATTAGCATATTAGATATTGGAATTTTAATATTTTCTATAGTATTTATTATATTTAGTATAGTAAAAACACATCTTATAAATAAGTCATCCGGGAAAATTATAATTAGAAAAAGATTGGATAATAAATATTTATTAATCGTCATAACGGCATTAATTGTAAATATGTTTATAGATATATATATTATTTGTAAAGATGGAGATTTACATATTCTTACTAATACCATCGCTTTTATAATTTTCTATCTTTTTATAATCTTTTTTTCTTCATCTAGGTTTTATACAATATATGAAAAAGGTCTATGCTTAGGCTTTTTGGGGTTTTCTAAGTGGAGAGATATAAAAAAATATGAATTTAAAAAGGATGGAACTTTAATATTTAAAACTAATAAAAAAGGTATTCCTGGGGAAATAAAAATAAAAGAACAAAATATCAAAACAGTAGAAGAATTGTTAGAAAAAAATGTGGCTCTTTAGTAAGAATAAAAAAGTACTTAATTATATGACTAGGAGAGATAGATAATGAAGTTTACTGCTATTAGTATTTTTTATATTATAATTTTATTAAGTTTATTAACAATTATAATATATAGCATAAGGAAAGGAAAATTAATAGCTAATTCATCAGGAAAAATTATAGTTAAAAGAAATCTTATAACTAATAAAATATTAAGAGTGTTATTAATCCTATTAATGATAGGATTGATACTATTTGTTTTATATTTAGGTTATATAGAACAAGAGTTTTTAAGAAGTTTTATTAGTATTTTATGGGTGGTAGGTTATAGCATATGGAATATTTGTTTTGGTGGATCAAATAGGTTTTATACTATATATGAAAAAGGAATTTGTTTAGGATTATGTGGCTTTTTAAAGTGGGAGAACATTATAGGATTTGAGATAAAAAATGGTTTTTTAGAATTTAAAGCAAATAAAAATACTATGGTATCTAAATTAAAAATCCAACCAGAATATACTCAAAAAGTGGAAAGTATACTTGAAAAAAATATGGTGTTACCAATTTGTAATTAGTAAAATTACTTTTTAAAACATTTTTAATTTTATATTTATAGATTAATTTAATATGATAAAATTGTTTAATAGTATTTTTTATAGAATTTGCAAAGGAATACAGTCTATCATTTTCTCTCTTTTTAAGTTATAATAGTTTTTATGATTCTTGTAAGGGGGAGAAAAAATGAATATAATAAAAGACTTTATAAGTTATTACAAGCCTTATAAAAGAATGTTCTTTATGGATATGTTTTGTGCTCTTATGTTATCTTTTATAGACCTATCATTTCCTATGATAGTTAAATATCTATTAAATGATGTATACACAAAAGATACAAACGTAATACTTAAATATGCTATTATAATAGGTATTTTTATGTTTTTAATGTATGTTGTAAGATTTTTTTGCCAGTATTATATAACTTCTTGGGGACATATAATGGGGGCAAGGATGGAAGCTGATATGAGATTAGACATATTTACTCATCTTCAAAAGCTATCTTTTTCTTATTATGACAACAACAGTACAGGAAAACTTATGTCAAGAGTAGTTACAGATTTGTTTGATATATCAGAACTTGCCCATCATGGACCAGAGGATGTATTTATTTCTATATTAAAAATAGTGGGGTCTTTCATACTTCTTTTAAACATAAATGTGAAAATAACACTAATATTACTTTTTGTAACATTAATAATGTTGTATTTTTCATATTTTTATAATAAAAGAATGAGATATATATTTAAGAAAAACAGAGCTAAGATTGCAAATGTAAATGCTCAGATTCAGGATAGTTTATCAGGAATTAGAGTTGTAAAATCTTTTGCAAATGAGAATGTAGAAAATATTAAATTTAGTAAAGGAAATAAAGAATTCTTAAGTACAAAAGAAAAAAGTTATTACTTAATGGGAAGCTTTTTTAGTATGAATGGATTCTTTCAAGGAATGCTCTATCTTTCAGTAGTATTGTTTGGTGGAATATTTATAAGTACAGGAGATATAAAAACTGCAGATTTAGTTGTTTATATACTATACATAAATATATTTTTAAAACCTATAGAAAAGCTAGTGAATTTTACAGAGCAGTATCAAAAAGGAATATCAGGATTTGAAAGATTTTTAGAAATAATGAATACAAATCCAGACATAAAAGATAATAAAGATGCAATAGATATACAAAATCCTAAGGGAGAAATACAATTTAAAAACGTTTCTTTTAGTTATGATGAAAAAAATTCTATACTTAATAATATAGATATGAAGGTAAAAGCAGGCAAAACTGTCGCTATAGTTGGTCCATCAGGAAGTGGTAAGACTACATTTTGTAATATTATACCAAGGTTTTACGAAATAAATAAAGGAATAGTTACAATTGATGGACAGAATATAAAAAATATTAAGTTAAAATCTTTAAGAAGAAATATTGGAATAGTTCAACAAGATGTGTATATTTTTGGTGGTACAATAAAAGATAATATAGCTTATGGTGACTCAAATGCTACAGAAGAAGAAGTTATAGAAGCGGCTAAAAAAGCTAATGCTCACGAGTTTATAATGGGACTTGAAGATGGATATGATACTTATGTAGGAGAGCGAGGAGTAAAGCTTTCAGGAGGACAAAAGCAAAGAATATCTATAGCAAGAGTATTTCTTAAGAATCCACCAATACTTATATTAGATGAAGCTACGTCTGCTTTGGACAACGAAAGTGAGAGATATATACAAAAATCTTTAGAAAAACTATCTACAAACAGAACGACTATAGTAATAGCTCATAGACTAAGTACTATAAAAAATGCAGATAAAATAGTTGTATTAACAGAAGAAGGAATAAAAGAGACAGGAACCCATAGTGAACTTTTATCAAAAAAAGGAGTATATGCTAAGCTTTATAATATGCAATTTCAAACAGCATAAATCTCATTAAATATATGTAAATGCGGTTAATTAAAAACCTATCTTAATATTAAGATAGGTTTTTATAATTGGTGTTTTGCCTGAATTTTAAATAAAGTACATGGAAATAAATAATTATATTGATTGAGATTGATAATCTTTATCATTAGTGATAAAATTAGTTTAATTGGTAAAAATAACAAAATTAAAATAATAGGGGGGATACACTATGATTAAATTGTCACAAAACTTGTTAGAAAGTTGTAAATCAATGATTTATCATGAAAAAAAATTCTGCTTTGATAAAAATGTATTTGTTATGGCTACAGAAATATGTGAAAAAAATTTTTATGATGATTATGTTATGTATGAAAATAAAGGGGAAATATCAATAGGAATAGGTAGATTTGCTACAGTTATTGTTACTCCTAATGAAATTAATCTTGAAATAATGGGAGAAATTCAGCATTTTAAAAAGAATGATATAAGTATAGAACTAAAGGAAATATTTAAATCAATAGATTTAAAAAATTGGCGTGCCTATGGTATTGCAAATTTTGGATTAGCTTGTCACAATTACAAATTACCTTTAAGAGATGAAAATAAATCACTTATTAAGATGTTTATACCAAAGATAGATATTCGTTTAGTAGAAAATAAAATTTTAGTTAGAGCATTAGATACTAAAGATTTAAGTAGAGTAGAAAAATTTATTGAAAAGTTAGAAAATAACTTGGGTAAAAAAGAGGATTTACAAAATGAATTAAATAAAATTAAACTAAAGGTACCAGAAATACTTGAACAAAAAGCAGAAACATATAAAGATATTGTATCTAAAGGAGTAGAAGATATTAAATCTAGAAAATATGAAAAAGTAATTCTTTCTAGAAAGATTTTATTAAATCAAAGGATTGATATGTTACATAGTTACATTATAGGGAGAAGAGAAAATAGTCCTGCTAGATCCTATGCATTGAATTTAGGAGGATTAAAAGTTATAGGATATAGCCCGGAGACTGTTGCAGAAGTTAGTAGAGATGGATATGTTAGTACATTTCCTCTTGCAGGTACTAGAGCTATGGGGAAAAATAGAGAAGAAACAAAAAAATTAAAAGAAGAATTATTAGCGGATCCAAAAGAAATAGCAGAACATGCAGTATCAGTAAAATTAGCTTATGAGGAGCTTGAAAAAGTTTGTGAATTAAATAGTGTATCTGTAATAAAATTCATGTCTGTTTTAGAAAGAGGAACAGTTCAACATTTAGCTTCAAGATTAAAAGGTAAATTAAAGGAAGAATTTAATGAATGGCATGCTTTTAATGCACTGTTTCCAGCAGTAACAGCATCTGGAATTCCTAAAAAGCAATCTATAGATGCTATAATTAGATTGGAAAATGAGGCTAGAGATCTTTATAGTGGAAGTGTATTAACTTATGATTTTGATGGAACTATGGATGCATCATTGGTTTTACGTTCTGTATATCAAGATGAGGAAAATACATGGCTACGTGCAGGTGCTGGTATTGTAGAATTGTCAAAACCAGAGCGTGAATTAGAAGAAACTCGCGAAAAACTAAGAAGTGTTTCAAAACAACTAGTTAATCTATAGTATTTTATAAAAAGCCTTACTTTCAAATATTTAGTTTGAAAGTAAGGCTTTTTTTAAGAATATAATTATTCTTGAAGTATTGATTTTATTTTATTAGATTTTGAAATTATTTTCTTTAATCTTTTTGGAAGAATTGACTGTTCTCCATCAGATAAAGCATCCTTAGGAGATATATGGGATTCGATTATTATACCATCTGCTCCAGCTGCAGTAGAAGCTAAAGTTAGAGGCATTATAAGTTCTCTTTTTCCAGTGGCATGACTAGGATCTGCAAAAACTGGTAAATGAGTTAATTCTTTAAGAAGGGATATAGATGAAACATCCATAGTGTTTCTTGTATAGTTTTCAAATGTTTTGATACCTCTTTCGCAAAGAATAATTTGGTGATTTCCATTTAACATTATATACTCTGCACTTAATAAGAATTCTTTTATGCTGGCGCTGGGACCTCTTTTAAGTAAAATAGGCTTGTCTACTTTTCCAAGCTCTTTTAATAGTGCATAGTTTTGCATATTTCTTGCTCCTACTTGAATTATATCAATGTAATCAATAAACATTTGTAAATCTTTAATAGACATTATTTCACTAACAATAGGTAAACCTGTAATTTCTTTGGCTTTGTACAATAGCTTTATACCCTCTTTTCCTAATCCTTGAAAATCATAAGGAGATGTTCTAGGTTTAAATGCTCCACCTCTAAGAATATTTGCTCCATATTTTTTTACTTCTTTGGCAGTTTCAATTATTTGGTTTTCTGATTCTACAGAACAAGGACCGGAAATAAATATAGGATTTTTTCCTCCTATCATTAAATCTCCTAATTTAATAATTGTTTGCTCTTTTTCTTTTTTACTTACTAGTATTCCAAAATCTGAAGATGATAAAGTAACATGAAAATTATTTTTTATATAATTAGTTATTTCTGTAGACAAAGTACGTTTTACATGTATAAAAGAACCCTTATCAGTTTTATATAGGTGATAGGGGATATTTAATTTGGTTAGATAAAAATCAATATTATCTATAATATTTGCTTTGCATTTTTCTATAATAATAAACATTATAGTCCTCCTTTTAAAATATATTGAATAGTAAAGTGTAAATTTAATATTTCTTAAAATGGTGTGCATATTAAAAATATAAAAATAAATTTTATAATATAAAGGATTTTGTTAAAATATGTTAAGTTTATATATATATTATCATTATTGATATTGAAAATCAATATCAATAAGAGTATAATAGAAAATAAGAAAAAATTACCTGTAAAAAATAGGAGGTATAAATGAGAGAAAAAAAAGATTCTTTATATTTATCAAATAATCCAAAATCTAAAGATAAATTGAGATTATTTTGTTTTCCTTATGCAGGAGGAGGAAGCTCTGTTTTTCGTAAATGGACTAATATGTTTCCTTCTGATGTAGGGGTTTACCCAATTCAATATCCAGGGAGAGAAAATAGGATTGGTGAAAAACCAATAAAAAAGATGGAAGATTTAATTGAGAAAATATATGATTCAATTAAAGATTATTTAAAAGATGTACCCTTTGTTTTTTTTGGACATAGTTTAGGAACTAAAATAATTTATGAACTAACTTTAAAAATTGAAAGAGAATTAAATATAAAACCAAAAGCTTTAATAGTTTCAGCAGGAAGAGCACCTTTTTATTTAGAATCTAAACCTATTTATCATTTGAAAGATGATGAATTTGTTAAAGAATTAAAAAGATTTTCAGGAACACCAAAAGAAATTTTATCTAATAAAGATTTAATGAAGATCTTTATTCCTATGCTTAGAGCAGATTTTCAAATTGATGAAACTTATATTAAAAAAAATTTAGAAAAACTAGATGTTCCTATACTTGGATTTATGGGAACTAAAGATGAAGAAATGACTTTAAAAGAACTTAAAGATTGGGAAAAAGTAACTAAAAAAACTTTCAAATATGAAATGATTGAAGGTGGACACCTGTTTATAAATACAAATAAAGAAAGTGTTATTTCGTCAATTACAAAATATTTGAGGGTTTAAATGAAAAAAGTAAGGTGTAATGAAAAATTAATAATATCAAGAGTTAACTTAATAAATGATATACATTCTTTAGATATTTTAAAAAGATTAAATAGAAATATGAATATGATTGTTATTGCTAATATATGTGAGTTTAGAAATTTAGGATATCTGAAAAGATTTTTGACAAATAAAGAAAAGAATAAACTAGAAAAATTTGTATTTGAAGATGATAGAAAAAGGTATATTCTTTCCCATGGATTGCTTAACTACATATTTTCAGATGCATTAGGAATTTCAATAAAAAATATTAAATTTTATTTAGGAGATAAGGGGAAACCTAAAATAAAAAATAAATATAAAATAAATTATAATATTTCTCATTCAAAAGAATTGATTTTAATAGGATTTTCTAAAGAAAAAGAAATAGGAATTGATGTGGAAAAAGTTTATTACAACATAGATTACAAAGAGATTTCTGAAGCTTTTTTTCACCCTTATGATCTTCTTTGTTATAGTAATAAATCTAAAATAGATGAAATAAAAAGTTTTTTTAAAATTTGGGTTGTAAAAGAAGCATATACTAAAGCTTTAGGTACAGGGTTAAGTCGTTCTTTAGATACGTTTTTTATAAAAAAAAGCTTGAATAATAAGCTAATGGTTATGGATATTATAAATTCTACTGAAACCTATATAAAAACTTTTAAACCACAATTAGGATATATTGCAGCTATAAGTATTTTAGATAAATCAAAATGATAGGAGGATATAATGAAAACTAATAATATTTTAGAAAAAGAATATATAGATAAAGGATATTGGAAAGATATAAACTTAGGAAATATGTTAAGAAAATGGAGTAGTATTTATAGTGAAAAAATTGCAGTTGTAGATGGTGATACTAGAATTACTTATAAACAGTTAAATCAAAAAGTAGACAAGCTTGTTAAAGGATTTAAAAAATTAGGATTAAAAAAAGGAGACAAAGTAGTTTTACAACTACCAAATAGCTTATCTTTTGTGGTTATTTCATTTGCTTTTTTTAAAATGGGAGTTATTCCAATAATGGCACTGCCAGCTCATAGAGAAACTGAACTTAAAGGAATATTTGAAACATCAAAAGCAACAACTTATATTATTAAAGATAAACATTTAGGATATGATTATAGAGATTTAGCTAGAAATTTAAAAAGAGAAAATTCTAAGATAGATAAAGTAATTGTAGATGGAGAAGAAGAAGAATTTATACCACTTAAATCATTAATTAGTAATGATATTTTTGTTATTGATGATATTGTTGTTAATGATTATATTGATGATAATTCTAATGTTGATGAGAGAATAGATTTTAAAGATATAGCATTTTTATTATTGTCTGGTGGAACTACAGGTATTCCTAAATTAATTCCAAGACGTCATACAGATTATTTATATGTTGCAGAAACTTTAGCTCATAAATGTGAAATGGATGAAAATAGTGTATATTTAGCAGTACTTCCTATAGCTCATAATTTTCCATTAGGTTGTCCTGGAATGATAGGGACATTTTCAGTAGGTGGAACTGTTGTAATGTGTAAAGCAGCTAGTCCAGATGAGATACTTCCCCTTATAGAAGAAGAGAAAGTTACAATGACTGCTTTAGTTCCTGCTTTAGCTAGTATATGTTTGGAATTTTTAGAATTAGAAAATGATTTTGATATATCCAGTTTAAAACTTATACAAATAGGTGGATCTGTATTAGACTCTGTTACAGCTCATAAAGTAATGAATTCATTTAATTGTACATTGCAGCAAGTTTATGGAATTGCTGAAGGTTTAATTTGTTGTACAAGTATAGATGATACTAAAGATATAATTTGTAATTGCCAAGGTAAGCCTATTTCTTTAGGTGATGAAGTTCGTATTGTTAATGAAAATGGAGAAGATGTTAAAAAAAGAGAAGTTGGTGAACTTATTGTTAGAGGCCCATATACTATTTTAGGGTATTATAATTTACCTATAGTAAACAAAAAGTGTTTTACAAATGACGGATATTATTGTACAGGAGATAAAGCTTATATAACATATGAAGGTAATTATCAGATAGTTGGGAGAATAAAAGAACAAATTAATAGAGCAGGAGAAAAAATAACACCTTCAGAGTTAGAAGAATTATTATCTAAACATGAAATGATAAAAGAAGCATCAGTAGTAGGAATTAAAGATAGTAGTTTAGGAGAAAGAATTTGTGCATTTATAATTACAGATAATAAAAAACTTAATATAAATGAAATTAGAAAATTTTTAAGAGAACAAGGGCTTGCAACTTTTAAAATGCCTGATCAAGTGGAAGTTATTAAATCTTGGCCTTTAACAAGTGTTGGGAAAATTAATAAAGAGAAGTTAAAGAATTTAGCTACAAAAGATTATAAATAGAATATTTATAAGGGGATGTAGGGAAAATGATAAAATCTGATATTTATAAAGATATAAAAGATAGGTTAGTAAATGAGGTGAGAAATTATATAAAAGATATAGAAACTATAAAAGAAGATAGTAATTTAATTGAATATGGTCTTAGTTCTATACAAATTATGCAGTTATCTACTATGTTAAGAAAAATGGGAATTAAGCTTTCTTTTTCTAAAATGATTTCAAATCCTAGTTTCAAATCTTGGGCTACCATGATTAAAGATATAGAACCTAAAAATATAAAGAGCCAAAATAAAAAGGATTTATCAAAGAGTAAGGATAAAGAAGCTTTTTCTTTAACAGATGTTCAATATGCTTATTGGATAGGACGACAAGATGATCAACCTATGGGAGGTGTTGGTTGTCATGCTTATTTAGAATTTGATGGAGAAAATATAAATTTACACAAATTAGAAAAGTCGTGGAATAAGTTACAGATGATTCATCCAATGTTACGTATGAAATTTTTAGAAGATGGCACACAAATGCAAATGGAGGAGCCTTATTCAAAAAAGATTTATTTAAATGATTTAAGAGGGGAAGATGAAAGTTTAACTAAAGATAAATTAAAACAAATTAGGGAAAAATTATCCCATAGAAAATTAAAAGTTGAAGAAGGTCAAGTAGCGGGATTAACACTAACTCTTATGGCAAAAGGTAAAACTAGAATACATTTAGATATTGATTTACTTGTTGCTGATGTTCAAAGTTTAAGCATAATCATTAGAGATTTATCAAGGATTTATAATGGAAAAGAGATTCATGAGGAAGTTTTTAAGTTTAAGAATTATTTATCTAAAAGGAAAGATCAATTAGACTTAGAAAAAAAAGAAGCTTCTACGTATTGGCAAAATAGATTAAGTAAAATGCCAGGAGCACCAGCATTACCTTTAAAAATTAAACCTGAAATGATAAAAAAACCATTTTTTAAACGCAGAAAGTATTTTATTGATAAATCTTCTTGGGAAAAAATTAAGAAAAATTCAGCTAAGTATAGAACTACACCTGCAATGGTGCTTTTAACTGTGTATGCTTTGGTTCTAGAAAGATGGAGCTTTCAAAATGATTTTTTAATTAATGTACCTCTATTTAATAGAGAAGAAGATGAGGAAAAAATAAAAAATGCAGTTGCAGATTTTACTAATCTATTATTATTAGAAGTTCATTCAAATAAAAACATGACTTTTTTTGAAATGCTAAATCAAATACAAAATCAATTTTACGATTCAGTTGATAATTCAGCTTATTCTGGAGTTCAGGTACAAAGAGATTTAGCAAAACTACATCTAGGGGAACGTTTTTTAGCTCCAGTTGTTTTTGCTTGTAATCTTGGTACTCCTCTTATAAGTAGTAAGGATGAACAAATTTTAGGAAATTTAAACTATATGATTTCTCAAACTCCTCAAGTTTGGCTTGATTTTCAAGTTTACGAGAAAGATGGAGGAGTATTACTTACATGGGATGCTGTAGATGAATTATTTCCTGAAAATATGATAGATGATATGTTTTTATCATATAGAAATTCTTTAGAAATGTTAAAAGAAAATAAACAATGGCAATTAGTAACAGATGTATTACCTAAAAAACAAAAATATATGAGAGAAAATGATTTGAAATTAGTTTTAAATGAATCTAAAGATAATAATTTATTATATTCAGACTTTTTAGAAAATGCAAAGAGATTTCCTAAGAAAGTAGCTTTAATAAATAGTGTTACTGAAGAAAAAATTTCTTATAAAGAGTTATTAGTAAAGTCTCTTAATATTGCTGCTATGTTAAAAAACCATGGAGTAAAAAATGGAGATTATGTAGGAATAACTTTGTCTAGAGGAATAAAACAAGTAGAGACTATTTTAGGAATTTTAATGGTAGGAGCTTGTTATGTTCCAGTTGGTATAAATCAGCCCTTTAATCGTAGAGAAAAGATTCATAAAAAGATTGGGATTAAATATGTTTTATCAAGTTATAAGTTAAATGAAAAAATTAAATGGCCTTCTAGTTGCAATGTTTTATTAATAGAAGATTCTAAAGAATATAAACCACTGAATAAACCAATTGAGGTATCTAAAGAGGAAAGTGCTTATATAATTATGACATCAGGTTCAACAGGAGAACCTAAAGGGGTAGAAGTGAGTCATTGTAGTGCTCTAAATACAATAAATGATATAAATAAAAAGTTTAATATTTCTTTAGAAGATTCAATACTATCTGTTTCTTCAATAGATTTTGATTTATCCGTTTATGATATTTTTGGATTACTTTCTAAAGGTGGAACAGTAGTATTTAATACAGAAGAGAGCAAAAAAGATGCTACACATTGGATAAGTATTATAAAAAAATACAATATAACAACATGGAATTCTGTACCTATATTATTAGACATGTTAGTTACAATGGCAGAAGGAGAAGATCAAAAGTTACCATTAAAAGTTGCCATGTTATCTGGTGATTGGATTGGTTTAGACTTACCTAAGCGTTTATTTGATGTTTGTTTAAATTGTAAGTTAATAGCTATGGGTGGAGCTACAGAAGCATCAATATGGTCAAATTATTTTGATGTTACAGTTCCTATCCCAGAGGATTGGAAATCTATACCTTATGGTAGGCCTTTAACTAATCAAACATACAAAGTAGTAGATAGTAAAGAAAGAGATTGTCCTAATTGGGTTCCAGGAGAGCTCTGGATTGGTGGATTAGGAGTAGTAAAAGGATATAAGGGTGATAAAGAATTAACTGAAAAGAAATTTATCAAAAAGGATAATATCCCTTGGTATAAGACAGGAGATATGGGAAGGTTCTGGGAAGATGGAACTATTGAATTTCTAGGAAGAATAGATTATCAAGTTAAGATAAAAGGACACAGAATTGAATTGGGAGAAATAGAAACTGCAATTAATAAAATAAGTACTGTAGATAAAAGTTTAGTAAAAAAACAAGTAAAGGGGAAACATGAATATTTATTAGCATATATTATTTCTAAAAAATCTAGAGATCAAAATGATTTTATTAAAGAAATAAAATATGAGTTGCAGAAGGTATTGCCATCTTATATGATTCCTGAAAGTTTTATATTTCTTAAGGAATTTCCACTTACTTCAAATGGAAAAATAAATTATAAAGCTCTTCCATTAGATGTAAAAAAAGACAATGATGAAGATATGGATATGAACAATAATAATACAAAAACTGAAGAAATTCTTTTGAAACTGTGGAAAGATACATTTAAAAATAGTTCAATAAATAAATATAAAAACTTTTTTGAAATAGGAGGAGATTCTTTATCAGCAACAAAAATATGTGCAAATATTAATAAATCTTTAGGTGTAAATATTAACATTAGTGTAATATTTGAAAAATTAACTATAGAAAATATTGCAAAAGAAGTAGATGCTTTAAAATCAAAGAATCAAATTGAGTTTATTCATAGGATAGAGCAAGATGAAATAAGTCATTATAAACAATTTCCGCTAACTGATGTACAGTATGCTTATTTAGTAGGTAGAAGTGGAGCCTATGATTTTGGTAAAACATCATCTCATTTTTATTATGAAATGGATTGTAAAGATATAGATATATATAGATTAGAAGATACTTGGAATAAGTTAATTAAAGAACATGATGCTTTAAGAATTGTAATTTTAAAGGATAATCTTAATCAAAAGATATTAGAAAATGTTTTTCATTATGAAATAGAAACATATAATTTGACTAATATGAGTAGTGAAAATAAGCAGAGAAAACTTATGAAAATACGTGAAGAAATGTCAACCCAAGTTCTTGATGTATATAAATGGCCAATATTTGATATTAGATATTCCATAATAAATTCTGATAAAAAAAGAATCCATATAAGTTTTGACAATATGATTTTAGATGGATTTAGTATCCTTTATTTATTACATGAATGGAGTAAGTTATATTATAATCCAAAGTTAAAAGTAGAAAAACATAATATATCTTATAGAGATTATGTTTTAGGACTTAAAGAAATTAAAGAAAGTATTCATTATAAAAAGTCAAAGGATTATTGGATTAATAAATTAGATCAGATATACAATGCTCCAGAATTACCAATTAAAAATACAGTTGAATTTAATGAAAAACCTATATTTAAAAGATATGGAGGAAGAATAAGCAAAGAAGATTGGGAGATTTTAAAAGATAAAGCAAAATATTATGATATTACACCATCAGTAGTTCTTTTAACAGCTTTTTCAGAAGTTTTATATCGTTGGAGTAAAAAGTCAGAATTTACAATAAATCTTACGTTATTTAATAAGATTCCTATGAATGAAGAACTTGAAAATGTAATAGGAGATTTTACATCCTTGATGTTATTATCAATTAAATCTGGGAAAAGGGATAGTTTTGTTCATAAGTGCCTTGTAATACAGAAAGAAATGACTAAAAATTATGAGAATTTATATTTTGATGGAGTAGAAGTTCAAAGAGAAATAGCTAAATTTAATAAGACATCAAAAAGTGTAGTTATGCCTGTTGTATTTACAAGTACATTAGGAGTAATAGATAATTCTTCAGAATTATTAGGGAAATTAAATTATGGAATTACTCAGACACCGCAGGTTTGGCTTGATCATCAAATTCGTGAAGAAAAGGAAGAACTTATATTTAATTGGGATGTAGTAGAAGGATTATTTCCTAAAGGTTTAATTGATGAAATGTTTGGAACATATAAAAGATTAATAACTAGATTAGTCAAAAATGATTATTTATGGAGTGAAAATAGAAATACATTAGTTGATATTCCAAGTATTAGTCTTAGAGAGAAAGTTAATAAAACTGAAAAATCTTATAAAGAAACTACTCTTTTAAATATGTTTGAAAAAAATATAAAAAATAATGGGGATAAAGAAGCTATTGTATTAGATGACAAAATTCTTTCTTATAAAAAGTGCAATAAACTTTCTAATATAGTATCACAAAGAATTAAAAATAGCAGTGATTGTGTGGCCATAATTATGGAAAAGAGTATAGAGCAAATTATTTCTGTTATTGGAGTTATGAAAAGTGGAAAGGCATATTTACCAATAGATATAGGAAATCCAGTAGAAAGAATTGAAAAGATAATTACTAGTTCAAAAGTTAATAGGATAATTACAAAAGAAAAATACATTAAAAAATTAAAAAATATTTCTAATGTGGATATAATATCCTTTGATATGGACTTAGAAAATGAAACTATTAAAGAAAATAGTGAAATAAATGATTTGAATAATAAAATTTTTCCAAAGGATTTAGCCTATGTTATATATACTTCAGGTTCAACTGGTATGCCTAAGGGTGTTATGATTCAGCATAAAGCTGCAGCGAATACTATTTTAGATATTAATTATAAATATGAGGTAAGTAGTAAGGACAAAATATTAGCTTTATCAAATTTAGCATTTGATTTATCTGTATATGATATGTTTGGCATGTTCCAAGCTGGTGGTAGTATTGTTATGCCTTCATCAGAGGAAATTAGAAATCCATATTTATGGATTAAAATGATAGAAAAAAACAATATAACAATATGGAACTCTGTACCAATGTTCATGGAGATGTTATTAGAGTATTTAAAAACTAATTCAAAGTATATAGAAAAAATTCAATCATTAAGGCTTGTACTTTTAAGTGGCGATTGGATTGCTAAAGATTTACCTAAAAGAATAAAGATGGTTTTTAAAAACGCAAGAGTAATTTGTTTAGGTGGTGGAACTGAAGCTTCAATATGGTCTAATTATTATGAACCTAAAGAAATTAAAGATGATTGGATAAGTATACCTTATGGATATCCTCTAGCAAATCAACAATATCATGTATTAAATAAGGACATGCTTAATTGTCCTAATTATGTTCCAGGAGAAATATATATTTCAGGTGAAGGGCTAGCTAAAGGGTATTTAAATGAGGAAAAACTAACAAAAGAGAGATTCCCTATTTTAAAAAGGTTAGATATGCGATTATATAAAACCGGAGATATTGGGAAATATGAAGAGGATGGAACATTACTATTTTTAGGGAGAGAAGATGCTCAAGTTAAGATTAATGGATACCGTGTTGAATTAGGAGAAATAGAATCAGCACTTAATAACATATCCTATGTAGAGACTTCTGTTGCAATGATTGATGATAAAGGAAAACTTATTACATTTGTTGTATCAAAAGATATTAATTTAAATCATATAGAAGAAAAGGTATTAGAGGAAATATCAGATAAATTACCAGATTATTGTATACCCTCAAGGGTTTTGTCTGTTAAGAAGTTGCCTTTAAATAGTAATGGTAAGATTGATCGTAAAAAATTAAAGAAATCAATGGAAGGTAGAGAAAATAATATATCTAAAGAAAGAGCTTCAGGAGAAATTGAAATTCTTATTTCAAAGGTATGGAAAGAAATATTAGATATAGAAGATATTTATCGTGATGATGAATTCTTTAAAATAGGTGGGGATAGTTTAAAAGCAATAAAAATTGTAGCATATATTAATAAAAAATTAGAGAGCTTAGAGTTAGAAATTAGTGACCTGTTTAATTATCCAACAGTAAGAAAACTTTCAAAATATATAGAAGAAAAAAATAAAAAATCAGAGAACTCGTTTACGGAGGGGGTACTATGAAGATTTCAAGTTTAATAAACAAATATAAAGAAAAAGGAGTTTTACTTTGGACTGAAAAGGGAGCTTTAAAATATCGTGCTCCAGAAGGTGCATTAACAAGGGATGATATATTAGAACTGAAAAATTTTAAAGAAGATATAATAAATTATTTAGAGGAATTAGAAATAAAATTTGCTACCAATTTAGAAGATAGATATAAATCATTTTCTTTAACAGATATTCAACAATCTTATGTTGTTGGTAGAAAAAATGTGTATGAGTTAGGTGGAATAGGGTGTCATGGATATGTTGAATTAATGACAGAAGATACTATTTTAATAAAAAAATTAGAGATTGCTTGGAATAAAGTTATACAAAAGCATGATATGTTAAGAGCAATAATTTATCCAGAAGGTTATCAAAGAGTACAAGAAAAGGTTCCATATTTTAATGTTATATATCAAGATTTAAGAGGAGAATCAGAAGAAAAAGCAAAAGAGAAATTTTTAAGGTTAAGAGAAAGTTTATCTAATAAGCAATATGAATTAGGTAAATGGGGCTTATGTGATTTAGCTCTTACCTTACTTTCTAAAAAGAGTGTTATTCATTTTTCACTAGATATGCTTATAGCGGATTTTGTAAGTGCTAAAGTTATATTAAATGATTTAGATAAATTTTATTATGAAGAATTAAATGAAGATAATTCTTTAAATGTTTTATATAAGGATGTTATTTATTTTTTAGAAAAGAAAAAGGAAGCGCCTAGTGGAATAGCTAAAAGAGAAAAAGATAAAGAATATTGGAAAAACAAAATATTGGATATGAATGGATCACCAGAGCTTCCAATAAATAAAAATACAGATTACAAGAATAGGTTTATACAAAAGAAATGTTTTATTGAGAAAAATCATTGGGAAAAAATCATTGACAATGCAAAGAAAAGAGGGGTAACACCTTCAAATGCACTTATGGCAGCATACTTGCAAACCATTGGTTTATGGTCTAAAAAATCTTCATTTTGTATTAATGTAACTTTACTTAATAGGCCAGAAGTTTATAGTGGGATAGATAAAGTTGTTGGGGATTTTACATCTGTTAATGTTTTAAGTGTGGATATTAAAAATAATAATAGATTTATAGATTTTACTAAAGTTGTGCAAAAGGGATTATGGAAGGATTTAGCTCATAGTTCTTTTTCAGGAGTAGAAGTTTTAAGAGAAATGAGTAGATTAAAACAAGAAAATATTGTAATTCCAATTGTTTATACCAGTACTGTAGGTGTTGAGAATGAAAATCAAAGTCATGAATTTATGAGAAATGCAAAATTAACATATAAAATTAGTCAAACACCACAAGTTTGGATTGATTGTCAAGTTGCAAAACAAGATGGTGGATTATTAATTAATTGGGATATAAGAGAGGGCGTTTTTAAAGATAAAATAATAAAGGATATGTTTGATTCTTATATATCTATAATTAAAAGAATGGTTAATGATAATATTTTTGAAGAAAAATTTCCCGCAAAACTTCCAGAAAAAATGAGAGAAACAAGAATAAGAGTAAATGATACAGACGGAATATTCCATGGAGGGCATTTATATGATTATTTTATTAAAAATGTAGAAAAAAATCCAGAAAAATTAGCTGTAGTTACTTTAAAAGAAAAATTTACCTATAGAAAGTTAAGAAATTATGTAGCATCAATTCAAAGAAGACTTTTAAAAAATAATATTTCTAAAGGTGATAAAGTTATAGTTTTACTTCCAAAGGGAATATGGCAAATTGCATCAGTTTTAGGAATAACAATGTCTGGAGCGGTGTATGTTCCTGTGGATATTTCTCAGCCTATAAGTAGAATAGAGTCAATAGCCAAAGATTCAAAAGCTAAATTTATTATATCTTCATATAAAAACAATTTAGAAAAGTTAAAAGATATTAACATAATAAATGTTGAAGATATTGAAATTACTGAAGTGGATTATATTAATACTAAAGAAATTAGTGAGTATGATACTGCTTATATAATTTATACATCTGGAAGTACTGGAAAACCCAAAGGTGTTGTTATTTCACATACTGCAGCATTAAATACTATTTTAGATATAAATGATAGGTTTAAAGTAAAAGAAGCTGATGTTTTTCTTGGACTTGCAAGTTTAGCTTTTGATTTATCTGTTTATGATATATTTGGTTCTTTAACTGCAGGAGGGACTATTGTTTTACCAGAGCAAGAATTATTAAAAGATCCTAGTCATTGGCTATCTTTAATAAATAAATTTAAAGTAACAATATGGAATTCTGTACCAGCACAAATGCAAATGCTAATAACTTGTGTAAAAAGTGATGAAACATATAAAAATATGCCACTTAAATTAGTGCTTATGAGTGGAGATTGGATTCCAGTTACTTTACCAGAAAAAATATATGATTATTGTAGCAATGCTAAAGTTATAAGCTTAGGTGGTGCAACAGAAGCATCTATTTGGTCTATTTATTTTGAAATACCTAAACATTATAAAAGCAAAAATAGTATTCCCTATGGAAGAGCTTTAAAAAATCAAAAGATGTATGTTTTAAATAAAAATTTACAAATATGTCCTGATGAAGTAGAGGGTGATATATATATTGGAGGAGTTGGATTAGCTTCTGGATATATGAATGATGTAGAGATTACTAATAGACATTTTATAAAACATCCTATAACTGATGAAAGATTATATTATACTGGTGATTTAGGAAGATATGATGAAGATGGAATTATAGAATTTTTAGGAAGAGAAGATAGTCAGGTTAAGGTACATGGACACAGAATTGAACTAAGTGAAATTGAATCAGCTCTTATAAAGAATCCATCGGTTTCTACAGCAGTTGTTCTTGCTTTAGATAAAGAAAAGAAAGAAACTAAAATTAAAGCTTTTGTTGAGCCAAAGAAAGGTAAAGAAGATATGGTAGATGAAAGTAGAAATAATAAATTAAAAGAATATTGTTACGATAAGCTAAGAAACAGTAGTAAATATATAGAAAAATATAAAGTTGATAAATGGATGGAAATTGTAGAAAGAACAATGATGTATGATATGTGGAATTCCTTAAATAATATGGGAGTTTTTAAAGATAGTAGAGTTTTATATGATTTTGAACATATTAAAAATTTAGTTAATGTAGCTCCTAATCATGAAGCACTTTTAAAAAGGTGGTTAGATGCATTTGAATCAAAGGGCCTTATAAATAAAAAGGATGATCTCTATTATAAAAAAGATTTAGTTAAGATAACTTTAGAAGATTCTAAAAATAGTTGGAAAGAGTTAAAAGAGTTAGATGATAAAATTAAAATTGGTGGAAAAATGTTAGACTATTTAAAGTTATCTAGTAGTTTTTTAATAGAATTACTACAAGGAAAAGAAGATCCTTTAGAATTGCTCTTTCCTAAAGGTAGTGTAGATACTGCTATGAGTGCCTATCATGATAATTATATTAACTATACATTAAATCAGATAGTAAAGGATACTATAATATTTAATATAAAAGGAAAAAATAAAGAAAAGCCATTTAGAATATTAGAAATAGGTGCTGGAGTAGGAGGAACAACTAAAGATATATTACCAGAACTTGAAGAATATAATGTTGAATATTGTTTTTCTGATGTTTCTCCATTTTTTATAAATGAAGCTAGAAAAGATTTTTCAAATTATGATTGGATATCTTATAAAATTTTTGATGTAAATAAAGATTTTAGAGAGCAAGGTATTGAAGAATTTTCTTTTGATATGGTTTTATGTGCAAATGTACTTCATAATTCTAAAAATATACCTTTTAATTTAAAAAGATTAAGTAATTTACTTTCAAAAGGTGGGAAACTACTAGTTTTAGAAGCAACTTATGAAAGTTTTATGATGTTATCATCAATGGAATTTAAAGATGGGTTAAGTGGTTATACTGATGTAAGACAAAAAAATGGGGTGCCTTTTTTAACTAAGGATCAATGGGAAAATTATATAGGAGAAGCAAATGGTAATTTGTCATTTAAATATCCACAAAAGAAAGATTCTTTAGAAAATGTTGGACAAAGTGTTTTTGAAATAGAATTTAATTCAGAATTTGAAAAAGTATCAAAGGAAGAATTAAATCATTATTTAAAAAGCTTATTACCAGATTATATGATTCCCTATTCAATAGAAATTCTTTCAAAGATGCCAGTTAACAATAATGGCAAAATTGATAGGAAAGAATTATTAAAAAACATTGAAGATTGTGATGAAGACAAAAAAGAAGGATTTGAAGGACCTAAAAATGATTTAGAGAGAAAGATTACGAAAATTTGGGAAAAGATTTTAAACAATAATAAGATTGGTAGAAATGATAACTTTTATGATGTAGGTGGAGATTCTCTTTTAATAGCACAAATAGTTTCCCAAATGAAAAAAGAGCTTTTAGAAATAAAAAAATGGGAATGGGATAGAGTTATGCTTGAGATTCTTAAAGAGCCAACTATTGCTTCTATAAGTTATAAAATTAAAAATAACATAAAATTAAAAGAAGAAGAAACCAAGGATGAAATAATGTCATTTAGTGAGTTAAATGATTGTGATTGTGATGATAAAATTAGAGTGTTTGTTCATGATGGTACGGGTAAAGTTTCTCCTTATAATAATTTATTAAAGCTTATAGAAGAAAATTCATTAGCTCTTATGAAAAATGTTGGGTTTGCAGTGGGTAATTTTGATAAATATTTAAAAATTCCAACTGCTGATTTAATAAAAACTTTAGGAGAAGAATATGCTAATAAATTATTAGATTTAGATTGTAATGAGTTTGAAATAATAGGCTATTGTATGGGTGGATTAATAGGAATTGAAATGGCTAAGGTTTTAAATGAAGCTGGTAAAAAAGTTAATTTAGTTGTAACAATTGATAGTATCCCTTGTGAAGTTAATATTAGTAATGAAATTTTATTTGAAAGGGCATATGGATTGCTTGTTGGGTCTGATATAAAAAAAGCAGGTCATGAAATTGATGATGATAGGCTAAAAAGAGCATTATTAAATAAGAAAAAAGATGAAGATTTATCAACATTTTTAGAAAACGTAGAAACTGATATTGGAATTAGTAAAAATTATAAAGAATTATTAAATCAAAGCCAAAGGGAAAGGATTAGAGCACTTTTTGAATCAAATGAAAAAGAATATGATAAGAGTGATAAGGCATTTGAAAAGTTTTTTGATTTTTATAAAGTATTTTGCAAAAATTTTGAAGCTGTTGCTTTATACAAAAAGGATTATTATGTAGGCAAGGTTTTAGCCCTTGGGTGCAAAAATATTTCAAGTTTCTTTTTACCAATAGGAGATAGAGATGTAAAATCTTATTGGGAAAGTATGACATTAGGTGATTTTAATAGCTTTGATATAGAAGGAGACCACATTTCTTGTATGAAAGATCCTTTTGTAAAAGATCTTTACAATGGACTTGTAAAAGAGGGGGTATTATAATGAACAAATCTCCTCTTATAGGAATTGTTGGTTGTGGAGGTAAAGTTGGGTCTATTGTTATAGATATGTTAGTTGAAAAATATAAAATTAGAGGGGGACAAAGGTCCCCTTGTACTACTATTTATAGCGATGATAGATTTAAATGGAAGTATTTAGACATATACGATGATGATTCTCTAACTGAGTTTTGTAATGATTGTGATGCTATATTAAATTGCTCAGGGCCATCCTATTTGATAAAAGATAGAGTAGCATATTTTGCAATGAAAGCAGGAGCAAAATATATTGATGCCTTTGGAGACCGTATTGTAAAAGAAAAAATTAAAAGTAAAAATTATGATTTGAATAATTTGTTTATACTTTCAGCAGGTTGTTTTCCTGGACTGTCTTCTTTAGCTACTATGTGGTTTTCAAATCGTTATTTTTCATCTGTAAATGAAATAACTATTTATTCTGGTGGAAATGAATCCTTTAGTAAGACATCATGTAAAGATGTAGTATTAAGTTCAATTAATGGATTTGGAAAAGCAGATAGTTATTATTTAAATGGAGGTATTATTAAAGATTTAAAAAAATACGATAATCTTATAAATTTGTATGGATCAAAATATCCAGTATATCTTCAGAGTTTTTTTAGTGAAGAATTATATAAAATAGCTAGTGACTTAAAAGTAGAAAAGGCTCATTGGTATAATATATCAACAGATAAAACTAAATGGGAAAAGCTATCTTATATATGTAGAAATGTTATTTCAGGTGAAAAAAATGATATTAATGAAATTATCAATGATTCAAAATTAGATTTTAATAACAATCCAAATGACCAGTGGTACAGTTTTATTATAGATATAACAGGAACATCTTATGATAAACCTATAAGAAAAAGATTGATTTTAAGATGCTTAAATAGTTATATATTAACAAGTATTGTATCTTCAATTACAGTAGAATATGCATTGAAATCAGAAGAAAGAGGAGTATTTTATGCATCTCAGCTATTGTTAGATGATAAGACAATGAGATATATTTTTAATAATGAAAAAGTAAATTGTGAGATTATTGATTTGCCTTTAGATTATAAGGATAAAACTAATTTGTTTCAGGAGGGAGAGATATGAATAATATAAAGAAAAAAATAATAATGTGTGGAATAAATTTCGGAAAATTTTATTTAGATGGAATAGAAAGAGCTAAAGAAGATTTTGAACTAGTTGGTATACTCTCAAGAGGAAGTAATAAATCAGTAAAGATAGCTTCAAATTTAAATGTTCCTCTTTATAAAGATATTAAAGAGATAGATTTAAAGAATGTAGATTTTGCATGCGTTGTTGTACCTTCTACAGTTGTAGGAGGTAGCGGAACTGAGATAGCAAATAGATTTTTAGAAAAAGGAATAAGTGTTATTCAAGAGCATCCAGTTCATTATAAAGATTATTTAGAATCTCTTAAAATTGCTAAAAGTAATAATTGCTATTATTATATGAACTGTTTTTATTCTTATGTACCATCAATTATAGAATTTATAAAACAAGCTAATTTATTAAAAAAACATTCAAAATTTATTCAAATTGAAGCTAGTTGTAGTGTACAAGTGTTATATCCTATCATTGAGATATTAGGTAAAATATTAGATGGATTTAGGCCTTGGTCTTTAAAAAAAATACACATAAATGAAGAAGGATATTTATTTAAAGAAATAGTTGGTAAAATTAGAAATATACCACTATCTTTAAAGGTTCAAAATCAAATAGATCCTAAAGATCCCGATAATTTTATGCATTTGATGCATAGGATAACTCTTATAACGGATAAAGGTAGTTTGTCTTTAACTGATACCAATGGGGAAGTAGTTTGGATGCCTAAGATGTATATTCCAAGAAATGATAATGGTGAGTTTTCTTTAGATAATACGGATAAGTTACTACATACAAGCTTATCTACTGTATATTATTCTACAAAGAATGAAACTTATAAAAATTTATATGAGAGTATATGGCCTAAAGCTACAAAAGATGCATTGCTAAGTTTTAAAAACAAAATAGATTCAAATGATTATGATTTAAGAGAAAATCAGTATCAATTAACAGCTTCTAGAGTTTGGAAAGATATAGGAGAAGTATTAGGGCCTGCTGAAATTATAAGTTAAGTGTCCATAGGTTTTTAAAATATATATGAAATATATAAAAGATAAGCTTTAGATAGAGTGAAAACTTTATCTAAAGCTTTTTTATTAATGGATCTTTAGTAAATTTATAAATTTTTTAATTCTAACATCGTCTCGATAGCTTTCGGTATTGAACTGGAGAAAGACCGGTGCTTTTTTTAAAAAGTTCTGAAAATCTACTAGCACTTTTATATCCTACAATTTGAGAAACTTGACCTATTATAAGATCTGTATCTGCTAAAAGGTGTTCAGCTTGTCCCATACGGCGATGTTGTATGTATTGGGTAGTGGTACATTTGTATAGTTCTTTAAATGTTTTCTTGAATTTAGTAGTTCCCATGCAAGCTATTTTAGAAAGTTTTGATAAAGTAAGCTCATGGGCATAGTGATCGTTAATATATGAAGTTACATTTTTCAAATGCTCTATATCATCATTACAAAGAGTTGAATGATTTTTTTTATGCTCTTTATATTTCTCATATATAAGAGCCATTGCTTCAGAAATTTTACCTTCATAAAATAGTTTAGCAGATATTCCATTACCTTTGTAATTTAATATTTGGTGTAATAAAAAGACCATTTCTGGGAAATCTGTAGTTTCGTCAATGCTTATTAAAGCTAGTTTAGGATCTATATACTCATCTGAAAATTTGTTTTCTAAAAATTCATTACAATATTCAGGCATAAATTCTATTCCTATAGATTTTATAGGGATGTTTTTATGAAATAGTGCATTATACTTACTTCCGTTGCACCAGTAACTTTTCACACAACCTGCATTTAATCGATGGTAAGGATTTAATTCTTCACCGGAAACAGATTCAAAATATGATATACTAAAATATTTTGAAAGTGAACTTTCAAAATAAAAGTCTTCATGAAAATAAAAGTCATGAATTACTATAGAAAAAAGATTTTTATATGAATAAATCCAAAAGTAGCCTACTCCTATAGTAGGATCTAATTTATAACAAGTTCCAATAGAATTGTATTTGCTACAATTTTTAAGTTTAGTAAAACCACTTTTTAAAAGTAACTCTTCATGGACATTTTTTTCTTCTTTCATTTCTAACCTCCTTTGCCTTGATTAGACTCTAATGTATCTTGATTGGACGAATGACAATGATAAGCGTTCTCAATAGAACTTTTATGGTATATACTAAAAATACAAGTTGTACATAATTAAGTTAATTTAAGTCTAAAACCTATTGAATTAAATGTCAATTAAAAACACTATAAAATTTAATAGTTGTTTAAATATGGCTTAGATTAATTAAAACAATATTTTAAGGGGGATGTATATGTCAAAACAATTAAGCAACACAAATAAATTAACAGTAAAAGATCTTGTAACTACAGGTATTTTTACTGCACTTTTTACGGTTATTATGCTTATAGGAGGAGTATTTTTTGCAACTAATCCTGTGCTTACATTTCTTATGCCATTAGGATCAGCATTGCTTCCAGGACCAGTATATTTACTTTTATCTGCAAAAGTTCCAAAGAAAGGAGCAATTACTATTTTAGGAACTTTAGTAGGGATTTTTATGTTTATAACTGGCATGCATTGGAGTATGGCTGTTGGATTTATAGTTTTAGGAATTATTGCAGATGTTATTTCAGCAACTGGAAAATATAAAAATTTTAAACTTACAATAACAGGATATGCGTTACTTATGTTAAGTAACACAACATCATATATAATGTTTTTCTTGGATCAAAAGAATTATTTAGCTTATATGTTAAAAAATAGTACAGCAGATCCAGCATATTTTGATACTATGGTTAAAACAGGTCAAAGTTGGATGCTTCCAGCTATAATTTTAGGTACAATTATTTGTGCTGTTATAGGAGGATTAATAGGCAAAAAATTATTAAGAAAGCAGTTTAGAAAAGCAGGAATAGTGGCATGATGAATTATCTTGCAGTACAAAATAAAGGTGAAAATGGTATTTTAAGAATTGATCCTAGAACAAAGATTATTTTAATGATACTAGGTAATGTAGCAATATTTCTTGAATCAAGTTTTCAAATAGAAATAGTTCTTATTCTTTCTTATTTGTTCTTTGGTTTTTTATGTGGTGCATATAAATCACCAACTAAAATAGTGGTGGCATATTTTTCATTTTCATTACTGCAATATTTATCTATGGTGTATTTAAGTGGAGCATTAGCCCTTATGCTAATCACATTTGCTAAGTTTATAAATATGATTTTACCATGTGCTCTTTTAGCAAGTATAATGATATCTACAACGAAAGCAAATGAATTTATGGCTGGGTTAAATAAAATGAATGTATCAAAGAAAGTTATTATTCCACTAACAGTTATGATTAGATATTTTCCAGTAATATTTCAAGATTTTAGAAAAATAAAAGACGCGATGAGAATGAGAGATGTGAATCCTTCATTTTTAGGATTTTTAAAAAATCCATCTGATACTATTGAATGTATATATGTTCCAATGCTTATGTCTGCATCTAAAGTAGCAGATGAGCTTTCAGCAGCAGCTATAACAAGAGCTATTGAAAATCCTAGTCCAAGGACATGTATGGTAAAAATGAAGATGAAGTTTTGTGATTATTTGTGTATTAGTGTAATGGGAATAGTTATTCTTTTAGAAGCTTTAATACGAGGAGGCGTATTTTTTGGTTGACTTTAAAAATGTTTATTTTAAATATAAAGGGAAAAAAGAGCCTTCTATACGAAATCTTAACCTTAAGATACAAAAGGGACAATGTATAGTTTTATGTGGAAGAAGTGGTTGTGGTAAGACAAGTAATACAAGACTTTTAAATGGACTTATAACAGAGTTTTATCCAGGAGATTTAACTGGCAGCGTAGAAATTGACGGTGATTTTATTTCAGAACTTCCAATATATAAAATATCAAAAAAAGTAGGGTCAGTTTTTCAAAATCCTAATACTCAGTTTTTTAATACAGATACAGATAGCGAGATTGCATTTGGAATTGAAAATCTTTCTGTATCAGAAGAAAAACTAAGATTTATTGTAGATAAGACTTTTCACGATTTTAAAATAGAAAAACTAAAGAATAGAAGTCTTTTTGAGCTATCTGGAGGTGAGAAGCAAAAGATAGCTTTTGCTTCTATTTATGCCATGAATCCAGAGATTTATGTCTTAGATGAACCATCTTCTAATTTAGACAGTTACGCAATTGATGATTTGAAAGAAATATTAACTTTTTTAAAAAGTAAAGGGAAGACAATTATTATAGCAGAGCACAGATTATATTATCTGAAGGATTTGGCAGATGCTATTTGTTATGTAGAAAAGGGAGAAATACAGTCTATATATTCTCCAGAATCTTTTTTAAAAGTTCCTGATGAAGAAAGAAAATCTAAAGGTTTAAGATCTTTAGATTTAAATAAAGTTCAACTCATTAAAAAAGAAGAAGTTAAAAAAGATGATTACTTAGTGATAAAAGATATGACTTTAAGATACGGGAAAAAAGAAATTATAAAAAAAGGTTTTGATATAACTGCATCTAGAGGTGAATGTATATGCATAATAGGTCATAATGGATCCGGAAAAACAACTTTTTCAAAAGCTTTATGTGGGTTACATAAAGAATATGATGGCAAAATTATGGTAGATGGAAAAAACATACCAGATAAAGAGCGTCTTAAAAAGTGTTACCTAGTTATGCAAGATGTTAGTTATCAACTTTTTGCAGAAACAGTTGAAGAAGAATGTGGTTTTGGAATAAAAAATTTTAACAAAGAGGACGTACTTGAAATTTTAAAAGATTTAGATCTTTATAAGTATAAAGATAATCATCCAAATACTTTATCAGGAGGTCAAAAACAAAGACTTGCTGTTGCAACTAGTATTGTAAGTAAAAGAGAAATTCTAATATTTGATGAACCAACAAGTGGACTAGATTATGACAATATGATCAGAGTTTCAAATCTTATAGAAAAACTTAGGGGTGAAGGAAAGCTTATATTTTTAGTGACTCATGATTATGAATTTATTTGTAATACTTGTACTAGAACACTACATTTTGATGAAGGTGCTTTACTGAATGATTATTCTTTGTTAGATGAAGAAGGGAAAAACAAATTAAATAAATTTTTTATATTGAAAAAATAAAAGCACGTATGTAGGGACGGTGAATTATAAAATGGAGTCAAAGAAAAAATCAACTCTTTCAAAGTTACTAAGATTTGCAGGTAAGTATAAAGTTTTAATTATACTTGCAACGGTATTGTCTGGAATAAGTGCAGTTTTATCTTTATTCCCATTTGTTTGTATATGGTTTATTGTAAAAGATATTTTTAATGTACTTCCAGATGTTACTAAGGCTACAGAAAGTATAAAATATGGCTGGATGGCAGTTGGATTTTCAGTTTTAAGTATAGCGCTTTATTTTGGAAGTCTAATGTGTTCTCATTTAGCAGCTTTTCGTGTTGAAAAAAACATGAGAAAAGAAGCAATGCACAAAATTGTTACGCTTCCCTTAGGTTTTTTTACACAAAATACTAGTGGAAAACTTAGAAAAGTAATTGATGATAACGCAAGCTTAACTCATGGTTTTTTAGCCCATCAACTACCTGATATATCCGGAGTTGTTGTAATGCCAATTGCTATAATTATTATATTATTTGTTTTTGACTGGCGTTTAGGATTTGTTTGTTTAATACCATTATTTTTAAGTTTGCTTTTTTTAAAACAAATGATGGGCGGTAATAATGCTAAATTTATGGAAAAGTATATGGATTCCTTAGAAGATATGAATGGATCCGCTGTAGAATATGTTAGAGGAATTCCTGTAGTTAAAGTTTTTCAACAAACAGTGTATTCTTTTAAAAATTTTTATAAATCCATTAAAGGATATAGTGATTTTGCTTCTGAGTATGCTATAAATTGCCGTGTTCCATTGATTGGATTTACAATCACAATAAACCTTCCATCACTACTTTTAATACCAATTGGACTACTTTTCATAGCAAATGCATCAAATTATAGTGCATTTTTACTAGACTTAATTTTTTATATGTTATTTTCACCACTTGCTGTAGTTATGATGACTAAAATTATGTTTTCTAGCGAAAATGTTATGTCCGCAAAAGAATCTTTAAATAGGATTGATGAAATATTAGAAGCAAAGAGTCTTGTTAAAACTAGCAAAGAGAATAAAACAAATAAAAATGACATTATATTTAAAAATGTTAGTTTTACCTATCCTGAGACTGATAAATCTGTAATAGATAATGTGAGCTTTACTATTCCAGAAGGAAAGACTTTTGCATTAGTAGGGCCTTCAGGAGGAGGAAAAAGTACACTAGCAAGTCTTTTAGCAAGATTTTGGGATGTAGATGATGGTAGTATTGAAATTGGTGGAGTTAACGTGAAAGATTTTACGGAAAAAGATTTAATGAATAAAATTGCTTTTGTATTTCAAAATAGTAGATTATTTAAAACAAGCTTATTAGAAAACATTAAAATAGCAAATCCAAAGGCTACAAGAGAAGAAGTATTAAAAGCAGCTCATTTAGCACAGTGTGATGACATAATAGAAAAAATGCCTCAAGGTATAGATACAGTTATAGGTACAGAAGGGGTTTATCTCTCTGGAGGAGAACAACAAAGAATATCCTTAGCTAGAGCTATTTTAAAAGATGTTCCAATAATTATATTAGATGAGGCAACAGCTTTTGCAGATCCTGAAAATGAATACCAAATACAAAAAGCCTTTGAATCTTTAGTTAAAAATAAGACAGTTTTAATGATTGCTCACAGGCTTTCTTCTATAAAAGATGTTGATTCAATTTTTGTTATAAAGGATGGAAATATTATAGAAAACGGAGACCATGAGAGTCTTATAAGGCAAGATGGAGTATATAAAAAAATGTGGCAAGAATATCAAACATCTATTTCATGGAAAGTTGGAAAGGAGAAAGCTAATGTTTAGTTATATTAAAAATAAATTTGCATTAAGTGATCAAGGAACAAAAGATCTTATAAAAGGTAGTATTTATAGTGCACTTGTAAATCTTAGCATGATGATTCCTGTAGGACTTTTTATTCTTATGTTAGATGAATTATTAAGACCACTTCTTGGGAAAGAAGCTACTACCCCAAACACAATAAAATATATAGGTCTTATAGTAGTAGCTGTAGTTATAATGTGTATTTTCCATCATCTTCAATATTCTAATATATATCTTTCAACCTATAAGGAAAGTGCAACAAGAAGAATTAGTTTAGCTGAAAAGTTAAGGGAACTTCCATTGTCATTCTTTGGTATGAGAGATTTATCAGATTTAACAAATATAATTATGGGTGATTGTGCAACATTGGAGCATGCTTTTTCTCATGCTATTCCACAGCTATTTGGTGCTATTATATCTACTACAGTTATAGTTATTGCCTTATTAATAATGGATTGGCGTATGGGACTTGCAGTTCTTTGGGTTGTTCCAGTATCATTTATAATGATTTTTCTTTGTAAGCATATACAACAAAGGTCAAAAGAAAAACATTATAAATCTAAATATGTTTGTGCTGATGGTATACAAGAATGCCTTGAAAATATTCAAGATATAAAAGCATATCATATTGAAAAATCTTATATTAAAGGGTTAGATAAAAAGCTTGATGATTCAGAAAAAGCACAAATAAAATCTGAGCTTACAATGGGAGCAATAGTAACTAGCGCACAAGCTATATTAAGGTTAGGCCTTGCAACAGTTGTTCTTGTAGGAAGTTCACTTTTAATAAAACAGCAAACGGATTTACTTACCTATCTTGTGTTTTTGATTACAGCATCAAGGCTATATGATCCTCTTTCTGGTAATCTTTCTAATATTGCTGAAATTTTTAACGTGGAGATGCCAATTAAAAGAATGAAAGAAATAGAAAATTATAAGGTGCAAGGTGGTAAAAAAGATTACAAACTAAAGGGATATAATATTGATTTTAATAATGTTGGTTTTTCTTACAATGATGAAGAAACAGTTTTAAAAGACATTTCTTTTACAGCAAAGCAAGGAGAAGTAACTGCACTTATAGGCCCATCTGGTAGTGGAAAAAGTACTGCTGCAAAGCTTGCTGCTAGGTTTTGGGATGTAAATAAAGGAAGTATAACCCTTGGAGGAGAAGATATTACAAAAATAGAACCAGAAGCATTGTTGAAAAACTATACTATTGTTTTTCAAGATGTTACTTTATTTAATGAAACTGTAATGGAAAATATAAGACTAGGAAGAAGAGAGGCTAGTGATAAAGAAGTTTTAGAAGCTGCAAAGCTTGCTATGTGTGATGATTTTGTTTCTAATATGCCAAAGGGATATGAAACTTTAATAGGAGAAAACGGATCAACACTTTCTGGTGGAGAACGTCAAAGAATTTCTATTGCAAGAGCTTTATTAAAAGATTCCCCAATTATTTTATTAGATGAAGCTACAGCTTCTTTAGATGTTGAAAATGAAACAAAAATTCAAAGTGCCTTATCTGAATTAATTAAAAATAAAACTGTTCTTGTAGTTGCACACCGTATGAGAACAGTTGAAAATGCAGATAAAGTTGTTGTTTTAGCTGAAGGTTTTGTAAAAGAACAAGGTAATCCTAAAGAATTACTAAAAAAAGATAGTTTATATAGACATATGGTGAACCTTCAATCTAAAAGTATGGATTGGTCATTGTAATAGATAGAGTTATTAAGAAAATTAAGTAGTTATATTTAATTTAGTACAGATTAACTTATTATTTATTCCATATGTCTAGATTTTTATAAGAATCGATAACTTTAACAAATAAGACCACTATTTATTAAAGTTACCGATTTTTTATTATTACTATATATATTTAGAATGAATTGATAAAATTTTAACTAAAAAAGTGGTTACTAATGACAAAAATATGAATATAATGTATAATATAGAAAAGTGCAAACGTTTGCTATCTGTTAAGGAGGTGATAAAACGATTTGTGTTAATATTAAATATGTTATTTTGCTAACTAAGACCTAAAGAATATAAGGGGGATGTAGGATCGATGATAAAGCATAAAAACAAAATATGTATATTTTTAACTTTACTTTTTTTAATTATGAATATTGTTTGTATCAATAGTAAAGCTTTTGCATCAGATAATGGAACTATGATGCAATATTTTGAGTGGTATTTAGATGATGATGGTACCTTGTGGAACGAAATGAATAAAAACTCTGAAAAATTAAGTAAAGCAGGAATTACAGCTTTATGGATACCACCTTCATATAAAGGACAAGATTATAAGGATGTTGGATATGGTGTATACGATTTATATGATTTAGGAGAGTTTAATCAAAAGGGGACAGTTAGAACTAAATATGGAACTAAAGAAGAACTACAAAAAGCTATAAAATCAGCTCATAATGCTGGATTACAGGTTTATGGAGATGTAGTATTAAATCACAAAATGGGTGCAGATTTTAATGAAAAAGTTAAAGCTGTACAAGTTGATCCTTATAATCGTAATAGAGAATTTTCAGATGATAAAACAATTGAGGCTGAGACTGGTTTTAATTTTGAAGGAAGAAAAAATAAGTATTCAGATTTTAAATGGCATTGGTATCATTTTGATGGTATAGATAAAAACGATGGTAAAATAATTTATAAATTCCGTGGTATAGGAAAAGCTTTTGATTGGGAAGTAGATACTGAAAGAGGAAATTATGATTATCTTATGGGTGCAGATTTAGATATGGATCATCCTGAAGTGGTAAATGAATTAAAAAAATGGGGCCTTTGGTTTACAAATACTTTAGATTTAGATGGATATAGATTAGATGCAGTAAAGCATATTAAATTTGATTTTTATACTGATTGGTTAAATTATCAAAGAAATAAAACTGGAAAAGAATTATTTTCAGTAGGAGAATATTTTAGTGGTGATTTAGGTAAACTTCATAATTATATAAATAAAACAAATAGAACAATGTCTCTTTTTGATGTTCCTCTACACTATAAATTTTATAGTGCTTCTAAAAGTGGTGGAAATTATGACATGAGAAATTTAAACAATAATACTTTAACATCAGAAGACCCTACTAAATCAGTTACCTTTGTAGATAACCATGATACAGTTCCGGGACAATCATTACACTCTTATGTTAAACCATGGTTTAAACAGTTAGCTTATACTTTTATACTAACTCGTGAACAAGGATATCCTTGTGTATTTTATGGAGATTATTATGGTACTAATCCTAATGAAGATGGTGAAAAAGTACCAGCTATGAAAGATAGGTTGGATCCTATACTAGCAGCAAGAAAAAAATTTGCTTACGGTGTTCAACATGATTATTTTGATAATCAAGATATAGTTGGATGGACAAGAGAAGGAGATCGTGAACATGAAAAATCAGGTTTAGCATCTTTAATTACAGATGGACCTGGTGGTTCTAAATGGATGTATGTTGGTAAACATTTTAAAGGTAAAACATTCTATGATTATACAGGTAACAGAAGTGATAAAGTTAAAATAAATTCTGATGGATGGGGAGAATTTAAAGTTAATGGAGGTTCCTATTCAATTTGGGTACAAGAATAATAAGTTATTGATTAATTTAAATGATAGTTATTATTATAAAAAATTTAATTTAAATAAGTTTGTATAGCTTATTTTGATTTAAATTTAATAGTCTAGTATAAATTTTAATTAAATAATTTTAGCTAAAAAGTAAAATAGGGTGCCACAAAACATAAAATTTTGTGGTATCTATTTTTTATGTTATTTTTATCATATTTTATTATATTTAGTAACAGGTTATGAGTTTGGTTAACATGTTATTTAATGGTAAAAAACTATTAAATTTTCCATGTAAACGTGTTAAGGTATTAACATAAGATAATGTAAAGGTAAACATAAAAGGGTAGTAAGATTTTTAATAATTTAATAGGGGTGGTTGTATGAAAGAAAAGATAGTTAATGGAATGCAAATTTTTGCAAAAGCTATAATTTTTCCAGTACTGTTTTTACCAATTGTAGGTATAATAATTGCGTTATCTTCAATACTTAGCAATCCTGCTATTGTAGGGGGAAATCAGTTTTTAATAAACCTAGGGAATTTTATTTCAAGTGGTCTTTGGCCAATAATGAATAACTTAGGAATAATCTTTTGTGTAGGTATTGCTATGGGGATGGCAAAGGAAAAAAAGGCAGAAGCAGCACTACTAGGTTTGTTTTCTTTTTTAGTGTATCTTGGAGCAAATAATCAATGGTTAAATATTACAGGAAGGTTAGTAAAATATAAAGTACCTTCTGATTTATATGGTACAGGACAAACGGTAATATTAGGATTTCAAGTAGTAGATATGGGAGTATTTCTAGGATTAATATTAGGAGTAATAGTTGCAGTCTTTCATAATAAATATTGTAATAAAGAGTTTAAAGGAGCATTATCTTTTTATGGTAATACAAAATTTGCTTTTATAGTTTTAGTACCAGTTTTATTAATACTTTCAATATTATTTAGTTATGTATGGCCTGTTATTGCAATAGGAATTAAAGCTTTAACTAATTTTATAAATGTAGCAGGTTATTTTGGAGTATTTGTATATGGATTTTTAAATAGAGTATTAATACCAACAGGATTACATCATTTAATATGGACTCCTTTTTCTTATTCAAACATTGGTGGAGAATTAATGGTGAATGGTAAAACTTATTTTGGAGCATATAATATATTTTTAGCTCAACTAGCAGATCCATCAATACAAGTATTTGATATATCAGCAAAATATCTTCAATATGGTATGGTTAAGATGTTTGGACTTGTAGGTGTAGCATTAGCATTTTATAAAACAGCTAAACCAAAAAACAAAGAAAAGGTAAAAGCTCTTTTAGTTCCAGCAACAGTAACATCAGTTTTAGTTGGGATTACAGAACCACTGGAATTTACATTTTTATTTGTAGCACCAGTATTATGGTTTGTTCATTCAGCCCTAGATGGAATATTTGAGGTTATATTAGTTGCATTAGGAGGAAGAACTTATGCAGCAGGTGGTCTTATAGATTTCTTAGCTTATAATCTTCCTGCAGGAATAGGAAGAACTAAATGGCCAATTTTTATAGCAGTAGGTGCAGTACAATTAGTAGTTTATTATTTTGTATTTAAATTCTTAATTAAAAAATTTAATTTTAAAACTCCAGGTAGAGAAGAAGATAAGGTTAAATTATATAGTAAAAAAGATTATAAAAATAAAAAATCTAAAAATTTAGAGGATAAAAATACATTGGATATAGCTTCTTTAATTGTAGATGGTCTTGGAGGTCCTAAGAATATAGAAACTGTTAATAACTGTTTTTCCAGATTAAGAGTTAAAGTTATAGATACTGAAAAAGTAGATGAAGAATCTCTTAAAGATACAGGTTCATCAGGTGTGATTAAAAATGGAGAAAATATTCAAGTTATATATGGACCTAAAGTTAGCAATATAAGAAATAAAGTAGATAAATATTTAAATAAAATTGACCAAGAAGAGTAATATCATCTGCCATGGAATAAATAATGATAATTTTAAATATTTAATATAATATATAAATTTGTAACAGGTTATCACTTTTTTTAACATGTTATTTAATGCCAAAAAAGTATTAAAATTTTACTGTAAACGTGGTACAGTACTAGTAAAGGAAGAAACAAATTTAAATAAAAATATAAACGTAAAATTTTATTTAAGAGATTCTTTGAGGATTTTTAATAACTTGTTTTTAAATAACGCTTTACCAATGTATTGTGCTAAATATAATAAAAATAAATATTGTATCATAGATTTATGGGTTAAATTTTAATTTATAAGATGCTAATTTAAATTTACAAAAATGATGATAAAAATATAAATGTGAGTGAAGTATTGTTTATAAGTTAGTATGCTATTATTAGTAAAATAAATGAAAATAAGTAAAAAAATATAAACAAAAAAATCAAAAGAAAGAAGGAATTAATATGAAAAAATTTTCAATAACAATAGCAGGTGGAGGAAGTACATTTACTCCAGGAATAGTTTTAATGCTTTTAGAAAATCAAGATAGATTCCCAATTAGAAAAATAAAATTTTATGATAATGATAAAGATAGACAAAATATAGTTGCTAAAGCATGCAAGATTATATTAAGAGAAAAAGCACCAGAAATTGAGTTTTTAGCAACAATAGATCCAGAAGAAGCTTTTTCAGATATAGATTTTGTAATGGCACATATAAGAGTTGGTAAATATGCAATGCGTGAAAAAGATGAAAAGATACCGTTAAAATATGGAGTATTAGGACAAGAAACTTGTGGACCAGGTGGAATAGCATATGGCATGAGATCAATTGGTGGAGTTATAGAGATATTAGATTATATGGAAAAATATTCTCCTAATGCATGGATGCTGAACTATTCAAATCCAGCAGCTATAGTTGCAGAAGCTACTAGAAAGTTAAGACCTAATTCAAAAATATTAAATATTTGTGATATGCCAGTTGGAATAGAAACACGTATGGCAGAAATATTAGGATTAAAATCAAGAAAAGAAATGAGTGTAAGATATTATGGATTGAATCATTTTGGATGGTGGACATCTATCCATGATAAAAATGGAAATGATTTAATGCCAAAACTTAAAGAACATGTTTCAAAAAATGGATATTTAACTGAAGAAGATAAAAAAGGTGAGACAGAAGCAAGTTGGTATGCAACTTTTGGAAAAGCTAAAGATGTATATGCATTAGATCCAGACACGCTTCCAAGTACTTATTTGAAATATTACCTATACCAAGATTATGTAGTTAAACATAGTGATAAAAACTATACTAGAGCAAATGAAGTAATGGATGGCAGAGAAAAATTTGTATTTGGAGAATGCAGAAAAGTTATAGAAAATAATTCAATAGAAGGTTGCAAATTACACACAGAAGAACATGCATCATATATAGTTGATCTTGCAACTGCAATAGCATTTAATACACATGAAAGAATGCTTTTAATTGTAGAAAATAATGGTTCAATAGAAAATTTTGATTCTACAGGAATGGTTGAAATACCATGCATTGTTGGAAGTGCAGGTCCAGAACAATTAACTATAGGAAAAATACCTCAATTCCAAAAAGGATTAATGGAACAACAAGTTTCAGTAGAAAAATTAGTTGTTGAAGCTTGGGCAGAAAAATCTTATCAAAAATTATGGCAAGCATTAACACTTTCAAAAACAGTACCAAGTGCATCAGTTGCTAAACAAATATTAGATGATTTAATAGAAGCTAATAAAGAATACTGGCCAGAATTGAAATAACAATTTAGTAATATAAATAATATTAAGTTTTGAAGTTTTAACAGAAATTAAAAGAATGTACCTATTAATATAAAAAATTTATATTGATAGGTACATTTTATTTATGTTAAAGTCATCTTTTAAAAAGAATAAATAATTTGTATAGAATACGTATTTTGAAAGCATATTCCATAATAAAAAAATAAATAATGGAGTTTAGAAAAATTTATATGTATAATTGTTGTTGTATACTTTTAAATTGAAAAGTTAAAGGGGGATTTTAATGAAAAAGATTTATGCACCGGGATGTGCACTTATGATTTATAAACCATTGCTTGGAAATAAAATATTAGACTTTTTAAGTAAAGATGCACCAATGAAAAAGCATTTAGTTTGTTGTAGACATAACCCTAACTTACAAAAGGGTGTAAAAGTAATTAATACATGTCCAGGATGTGACAAAAGATATAGAGAACTTTATAAAGGAATATCAACTATATCATTATGGGAGATTTTAGCGGAAAGTGAAACATTTAATTTTCCTGATTATAAGGGAATGGAGATGTCAATTCATGATGCATGTCCTACACGCAGTGAAGAAAGAGTACATATTGCTATAAGAAAATTATTAAAAAAAATGAACATAAAAATAATAGAGCCAAAGAATACTAGAACTAAAGCTATATGTTGCGGTGATAGTTTTTATGGAGTTTTGCCTATAGATAAAGTAAAAGAAAAAATGAAAAAAAGAGCGGATGAAATGCCCTGTGAAGATGTAGTAGTTTATTGTGTTTCTTGTATTAAGTCAATATATATAGGAGGGAAAAAACCTCGCTATATAGTTGACCTATTATTTAATGAGAAAACAGAAATAGGAACCTTTGAACCTAATGATTGGCATAATGAATTACAAAACTTTATAGATAAACATTAAGTATTATAGGTTAGTAACTTGTAAATTTCTTATATGTATTTCTATTATTATTTATAAGGTAGTAATTACCGATAAATTATAACAAAAATAAGTAGATAGATTTAGGTTAGAACAAATCTATCTACTTTTATAAGTAATCTATTTATTATTTAACTTTAGTTATTAGTTTGTTATTTATAAGATTCTTTATGTAGGTTTTTAGTCTATATATTCAGTAACTAAATCAGTAAAAAGAATACCATCTAAATGATCAATTTCGTGACAGAAGCATTTAGCTAAAGACTTTGTTCCTGTTAAAGTCATTTTTTCGCCATTTTCATTTAAGGCTTCAATTGTAACTTTAGAGGGCCTTTCTAGTTTTCCCCAAACATCTGGTATACTCAAGCATCCTTCAATAACAGTTTGAGTTCCTTCTTTTTTGATTATTTTTGGATTCACTAGTTTCATAATTCCAGTTCCCATATCAATTACAACTAATCTTCTTAATATACCAACTTGAGGACCAGCTAATGCAGCACCATTTTCAGTGGAATGTAAGGTTTCTGCCATGTCATTTAAAAGTTTTCTTATGTTATCATCTACTACGCCTACAGGTAGACATTTTTTCCTTAATACTTCATCGCCAGATATTCTAATTGTTCTTACTGCCATTTGAATAACACCTCTACTTTATTTTGATCTTGACTTTCTATTGCTTTCTTCAAAAAGAAAAACTTCTTCAATAGTTCTATGGAAAATCTTGCTAATATCATAAGCAAGCCATATTGATGGTTCGAATTTTTCAGTTTCAATAGAATTTATTGCTTGTCTTGATACACCAACAAGTTCTCCTAACTGCTTTTGTGTTAAACCAAGAGATTCTCGTAATTTTTTTAATTTATTTTTCATATAAAACCACCTTTGTAAGGTTAACCTTACATTTTAAATATAACAATATATTATTTTAAAGTCAAGCTACATTATTTTTATATTGTAGATATTTTTTAGTGTTATTTTATATTGGATTTATATTAAAATGAGTACTTAAAATTTTGAAAAAATGAAATTGAATATAAATATTGATGTAAAATTTTGAATGATTAGTGATTTCAGAAAAAATAGTTTATTTTTAAACTTAATTATTATTTAAAAATAATAATTAATAATGATAAATAGTCTTAAATATATTAAATTATAAATTTAATATAAGTAAATTTATTTAAGTACATTTAAAATTCAGAAAATTTTAAATATGAACTTTTTATTAACAGATATTTAAAATTATATTTTATATAGGAATAAATAATCTCAAATATGTTAGTAAGATTACCCTAAGAGGAATTTATGGTTTAAATTTCATATTTAACATATAGTTAACATTATATGTGAACAAAATATGATAAAATTATTAACAAGAAAAAAACTTAAAAGGTATATAAAAACTTTTATACAGTTATATAATGAATCTTATAATTCTATAATATATACTGAATATACAAAAAATGAAATATTATAAAAAAATAATTGCAAAATTTGTTTCCATGTTTTTTTGAAATATAACAAGATTTTAATGAATGATTAACTTTTATAAATTAAAAATTAATCATCAATAATCTATAAAAAACATAGTTTTAAGTTAATATTAGGGAAAATTTTTATTTCATATATATTAACTTAAATTTAAAATAAATACTTTGATAATCAAAGCTATTTTATTATTGCTTTGGTAATCAATAAATGACTTTATCTAAAATGGTTTGGTTTTCAAAATATTTTAAAAGTAAAACAAAGGAGAAGATAATGGATAAAAACATAAGAGAATCACTAACTAATTTTATTTTTATAGCTAGAATTAATCATGTACCTTTAACAGAAGATCAACTAGATCATGATTTTGCTCTTGAAGGTAAAGATGTAGGAGAAAAAGATATTCTCTTAATTTCTAAAAAAGTAGGATTAAAAGCAAAAGCTGTAGAGTTTCAGTATGATGAGTTAAAAGATATTTCTTCAGCCTGTCTTATAGAAACTAAGGACAAAAAATATACTATAGTAACTGCTGTAGGTGAAGAGAAGGTACTTTATTTTGATTTAGAGCATCAAAAGATTTCAGAAATTTCAAAAGAAAACTTTTTAAGTATGTGGAGTGGGAAAATAATACTTATAAAGAATA